>NZ_BCSS01000010.1 GCF_001570985.1 Janibacter limosus NBRC 16128
GAGCCGATCCCCTTCGCCGGGGTCGTCGACGAGGTCGGGCAGGCGCTCGCCGAGCGGGCTCGCGACCTCACCGTCCGGATCCTGCAGCGCGGCAACGAGATCGCCACTGAGCGCGGGATCATCCTCGCGGACACCAAGGTCGAGTTCGGCCTGCATGGCCTGACCCTGGCCGAAGGGGAGGACGAGCGGGCCGCCATCCGCGACCGTGGGGCCGACTGCGAGATCGTCCTCGCGGACGAGGTCCTCACGCCGGACTCCTCACGTTTTTGGCCGGCCGAGTCCTGGGAGCCGGGACGCCAGCAGCCCAGCTATGACAAGCAGTACGTCCGCGACTGGTTGACGTCACCGGCCTCCGGCTGGGACAAGAGCTCGGGCGAGGCGCCCCCTTCGCTGCCTGAGGACGTCGTCGCGCAGACCCGCGCGAAGTACATCGAGGCCTACGAGCGGCTGACGGGCCAGTCCTTCTCCCCAGCACCCCGCGCCTGAGGCACGCCCGGACGACTCGGTGCAGAGGGTCGGGCGGGGGGTGGCCGATACACTCGCGAGTCGAGGACACCAGCACCCAGCGAAGGCGTAGTCATAAACATGAGTTCCACCCGCCGGTCCATTGATCCGCTGCTTCCGCCCCTGAAGAGGGGCCTGAAGAAGGTGCTGCGGCCTGCAGCGGGACGGGCCATGCCCACCATCGCCCGGCTGGCCGACGTGCGTGAGGCCGACGTCTCGGTGCCCGACCCCAAGCCCTTCGTCAGCGGGTACCGCGCCCTCGAGCGCGAGTTCCCCGAGGCGGACTCGCCGGGCAACGGCACGGGCGACGTGCCGCCGACCAAGGCGGCCGTCAAGCTCAAGGTCGAGGCCGCGCGCAAGGCGCGCTCCCGCACCGTCAACGCCGACCGGGTGGCGCGCGGCGTCTCCCTCGAGGTCTCCGCGCTGGACGAGGTCCGTGCGCTGGTCAAGCAGGGCGAGCGGGACAAGGCCGTCGCCTTCGGTCACGCCCTTCACGAGCAGGCAGCGACCCGCGGTCTGGGCTGCGCGGTCCTCGGGGTGGCCCTGCTCAACAGCTCGGGTCCGGTCAAGGCCTGGTCGGTCATGTCGGAGATCGCCGGCACGCCCGCCTCGCAGTCCGTGGCCAACGAGCTCTACGCTGCGGCCTTCGGTGCCCTCGGTGACGACGCCGCCCCGATCCTCGACGCGGACATCGAGTCCGGCCGGTACCGCTCCTGGAGTGGCCTGGCGCTGCTGCGCGTCGCCCAGAAGGCGCTCGTTCGTGGGCTGCACGACCAGTCCCGCCTGCTGATCACGACCGCCCAGGAGCTGCCCGACGCCGCGACGAGCACGAGCGTGCGCAAGGAGCTCGCCCGCCTCGCGACCTGGCTCCCGGAGGGCTCCAAGCGAGCCGAGATCCCGCAGGTGCCCGGCGCCATCAACTACGGGGTCATCGGCTACGACCAGCCCGATGTCGTCTCGCGCAACATCGGTGACTACATCCAGACGGTCGCCTCCATGGGCCACATCGTGCGCCAGCAGAACTTCCGCTTCGTGGGCAACGAGGACATCGTCGAGTTCGCCGGCGAGCTGCGGTCCACGACCAAGACCGAGCGTCTCGTCGACGGCCCGTCCGCCACGCTCAACCTCTTCGAGCTCAACCGTGACGGCAACCCCTTCCAGGCGATCCCCGAGCAGACCTACGCGGTGACCTTCGGCTGGTTCATGCACCACATGTTCGGTCAGGGCTTCGCCATCCCCTTCCACGACAACGTGCGGCCGATCATCCTGTCGGTCTACGTCCGCTTCCCGGAGATGCTGACGCCCGAGGTCGTCGACTACCTGCGCAAGTACGCCCCGATCGGCTGCCGGGACTGGCAGAGCGTCGCCCTGCTGCGCGCCGTGGGCGTCCCCGCCTTCTTCTCCGGCTGCATGACGACCACCGTCGACACGGTCTTCCGCCGTGACGGCGAGGACACGCGAGACGCCACCATCTACGTCGACTCCCCGCAGACCGGCCCGGGGGTCTCACGCACCCAGGTCCAGACCGGGATCCGGGACCTCTCCTTCGTCGAGAACCTGCGGCTCGCCCGCGACTGGGTCTCCCACTACCACCTCGAGTACGACAAGGTCATCACCTCCCGCCTGCACTGCAACCTTCCGTCGCGCTCGGTCGGCTCCAAGGTCACCTTCCTGCCCAAGAACCGGTCCGACACCCGCTTCGGTGGCCTGATCGACACCACCGACGAGGACTTCGAGCGGATCCGTCAGGGGATCCTCGACAAGGTCGCGGTCGTGCTGCAGACGATCGCCTCCGGTGCCAGTGAGGACGAGGTCTATGCGACCTGGCGCGAGGTCACCGCCCCGGCGATGGCCGAGGCTGACGAGTTCCTCGGGTCCAAGCACCTGCGCGTGCTCGAGACCGCTGAGGTCGACTCCCTCGTCGCCGCGTCGGGCCTCGGCGCCGCAGCCACGGACGGTGACGCCATCGACGTCGTCGTCGACGTCCGGCGGGGTGAGCTGAAGCACCTGCCGCGACTCCTCCGGTCGATCGACGCCCACACCTCGGCGCCCGTGCGGGTCTGGGCGGTCGACGCCCACTCGAGCAGCGCCGAGCAGGAAAAGCTCCTCGCCGAGGACCTGCCCCTCACGGTGCGCTGGCTGCGCCCCGACGAGGCCACGCTCCGCGAGCTGGGCGGCGCCACGCCGGCCACCCGGCACGAGCTGACCCTCGCCCTTGCGTCGGCCGCGCTGCCGCAGGCGCAGCGGGTGGTCTTCCTTCCCGCGGCAGCGCTCGTGCGGCAGGACCTGGCCACGCTGGCCGACGTGACGCCCGCGGACGGCACCTTCGTGGCGGCGGCTGCCGAGCGTCACCGGGGTCGCCAGAACGGCTTGGAGCTCATCCACCGCGTCTCCAGCCGTCAGGGCGACGACAACCACAAGGCCCTCGACTTCCTCATCGCCGCGCACCGCGAGCACTCCGGGCAGTGGGAGACCTTCGACACCAATGTCATGGTCGTCGACCTCGAGGCCGCTCGCCGTGACAACCTCACCGGCCACATCCTGCCGCTGGTCACGGACTACGGCATGACCTTCCGTGAGGCGGTCAACCTCCACGTCGGGCAGCACCACACGGTCCTCGACGCCGAGTGGAACCACGCCCCCGGCTACGAGGTCCAGGAGGACCCGGCCCTCGTGAGCTGGCGCGACACCACCAAGCCGTGGTCCGGCTCGGTGACCCCCTTCGCCGGGGAGTGGCAGGCGAGCTGACCCCGTCGGCCCGATCGGCCGGCCGCTGATCCTTCGGTCCGCACCTCACTCGGGGCAGACTGCGGTCATGTCGACGACGACCGAGATGGACACCGCCCGCGCCAACGGACTGGGAGAGGTGCTGCGCCGCAGCGCTGCCCGCTTCCACGACAAGACCGCGATCATCGACGGGGAGACCCGCTGGAGCTTCCGTGAGCTCGACGCGATCGTCTCGTCGGTGGCGGCCGGTCTGGCCGACCACGGCGTGGCGAAGGGGGACCGGGTCGCCCTGCTCAGCCGCAACAGCGCCGACTTCGCCGCGATCGCCTGGGGCGCGGCGCGTCTGGGCGCGATCCTCGTCCCGATCAATTTCATGCTCACCGCCGACGAGGTCGGCTGGATCCTCGGCGACGCCGAGCCGGTCGCCTTCATCGCCCAGCCCGAGTTCGTCGCGACCGTCGAGTCCGGGATCGAGAGCAGTGGGCAGGAGGTGACCACGCGGATCGTCTCCGGGGGAGAGGCCGCGGGGTGGACCCCCTTCGCCGATCTGGTGGGGACCGACGCCTCGGGCTGGACGCCGCCGCTCGTCGCGGACGACGACCCGATCCGCCTCATGTACACCTCGGGCACCGAGTCACGGCCCAAGGGAGCGCTGCTCACCTCCCGTGCCCTGCAGGCCGAGTACCTGAGCGCGATCATCGACGGCGGGATGACCGGTGACGACATCGACCTGCACACCCTGCCGCTCTACCACTGCGCGCAGCTGGACTGCTTCCTCGGACCGGACATCATGCTGGGCGCGACGAGCATCATCCTGCCCGCGCCGGAGCCGGGCGCGGTGCTGCGGGCGATCGCCGAGCACGGGATCACCAAGTACTTCGCGCCGCCGACCGTGTGGATCGGGCTGCTGCGCCACGCGGACTTCGACTCCACCGATCTGTCCTCGCTGCGCAAGGGCTACTACGGCGCCGCCGCGATGCCGGTCGAGGTGCTCAAGGAGATCCTGCAGCGGCTGCCGGAGCTCAGCCTGTGGAACTTCTACGGCCAGACCGAGCTCGCTCCCGTCGCGACGATCCTGCCGCCGCACGAGCAGCTGAGCCACGCCGGCTCGGCCGGCCGGCCGGTGCTCAATGTCGAGACTCGGCTCGTCGACGACGACGGCAACGAGGTGCCGATGGGTGAGGTCGGCGAGGTCGTGCACCGCAGCCCGCAGATCGCAGCCGGCTACTGGCGCAACGAGGACAAGACCGCGGAGGCCTTCGCCGGCGGTTGGTTCCACTCCGGTGACCTGGCCGTCGCGGACGATGACGGTCGGATCACGATCGTCGACCGCAAGAAGGACATGATCAAGACCGGTGGTGAGAATGTCGCCTCCCGCGAGGTCGAGGAGGCGATCTACACCCACCCCGACGTGGCCGAGGTCGCCGTCTTCGCGCTGGCCGACCCCAAGTGGATCGAGGCCGTCACCGCGACGGTCGTGGCCAAGGAGGGGTCCGCCCTGACCGCCGAGTCAGTCCAGGAGCACTGCGCCGGCCTGCTCGCCCCCTACAAGCGGCCCAAGCGGATCGAGATCCTCACCGAGCTGCCCAAGAACCCGAGCGGCAAGATCCTCAAGCGCGAGCTGCGGGAGCGCTTCAGCTGATGGTGCGCCGCTCGGGCTAGTCCTCCTCACGCGAAGGGTGGTTGCGCGCGATCTCCCGGTCGGTGAGCACGATGTGCACCGCGAGCGCGACGGCCGCCAGCACGGCGACGGTGAAGAAGACCATCGCGATCGCCGGGAAACCGAGGATGCGCGCGTCGGTCTCGACGCGCATCATCATCGCCGCTCCGATGATCGTCGCCGCGATGATCAGGCCGAGGGTCAGCCGGTTGGCGACCCGCTGGAGCACGAGGTGCAGCCGCTGCTCGTCGATGGCGTCGACCCGCACCCGCATCTCGCCGCGGGCGAGGGTGTCCAGGATCCGGTTGGCCCGCTTGGGCAGCTGCGCGGTGAACTCCTTGGTCTCGATGGCTGCCGTGAGCAGCCCTCCGGGCGAGACCTTGAGCGACGAGGCGAAGATGTCGGACACGTTGTCCCGGATCGCGTCCGCGGGGGAGAAGTCCGGGTCGAGGTGGATGGTCGTCTGGTCGAGGTTGAGCAGCGCCTTGCCGATCATCGCCATCTCCGCCGGTGGTCGCAGGCCGTGGACCCCCGAGAGGCGCGACAGCTCGACGAGCAGTCGGCCGGCCTGCAGGTCGGAGCCGCTGGCCACCGCCTCGCTCACGAGGTGCGCCACGTCGTCGCGGAAGGCCGCGGCGTCGTGGTCCTCGAGAGGGTGGCCCATGTCCGCCAGGACTGCTGCGGCCTCCTCGCCCTCACCATCGTTGATCGCGAGCAGGAGCTTGGTGACGTGCGTCTGCACCCGCTGGGGCACCGTCGCGACCATCCCGAGGTCCAGCAGGGCCAGGCGCCCGTCGTCGGTGACGAGCAGGTTGCCCGGGTGCGGGTCGGCGTGGAGGACCCCGTCGTCGAGGATCATCCGCAGATAGCAGTGGAAGAGCTGCTCCACGAGCGGGCGGGCGTCGAGGTCGATGAGCGCCAGGGGCCCGAGGTCGGTGACCTTGCGGCCCTCGATGTGCTCCATCGTCAGCACCCGGGTCGTCGTCAGCTGCATCACCGGCTCCGGCACGACGAGCCGGTCGTGCTCGGCGGTCAGCTCGATGAAGCGCAGCAGGTTGCGCGCCTCGCGGCGGTAGTCGAGCTCGTCGACGAGCGATCGGCGGAACTGGCGCAGCAGCTGGTTGAGACCGTAGGAGCGACCGATGCTGGTGTGCTTGTCCGCCAGGCCGGTGACGGTGTCCAGGGCGTCCATGTCGCCACGGACCGTCTCGCGCACGTCGGGACGCTGCACCTTGACGACGACGTCCCTCCCGGAGCGGGTCGTCGCCTGGTGGACCTGGCCGAGCGAGGCCGCCGCGAGCGGCTCCTCGTCGAAGAACGCGAAGAGGTCCTTGATCCGCGCCCCGAGCTCCTCCTCGACGATCTCGCGGACCTGCTCGAAGGGGAAGGGCTTCACCGAGTCCTGCAGCCGGGTCAGGGCCTGGGTGTAGGCCGGCGGCAGCAGGTCGAAGCGCGTGGAGAGCAGCTGGCCGAGCTTGATGTACGTGGGCCCCATCGCCTCGAGGTCCGCGGCGAAGGCCTCCGCCCCCTTCGTCGCCCCGTCCGGCAGGTCCTCGTCGGCGCCGAGGTCGTCCTGCTGCGCTCCGGCGAGCAGGTCACCCCGGCCGTGACGCAGGAGGAGTCGCACGAGGTCGGAGTACCGGCTGCTGCTCATGGGTCCATCCTGCCCAACTAGACTCGCCGCGGACGCACCCCCTTCGCACCAGGAGATTCCCCGTGGGACGCATCGTCGTCGACGTCATGCTCAAGCCCGAGATCCTCGACCCCCAGGGTCAGGCCGTCCGCGGGGCACTGCCCCGGCTGGGCCTGGACCAGTTCACCGATGTGCGGCAGGGCAAGCGCTTCGTCCTCTCCGTCGACGGTGAGGTCACCGACGAGCACCTCGCCAAGGCCCGCGAGGCCGCCGAGACGCTCCTGTCCAACCCCGTCATCGAGGACGTCGTCAACGTCCACGAGCTGACGAGCGACGAGCCGGAGCAGGCGCCGATCACCGGGGCGGGCGCGTGAAGATCGGCGTCGTCACCTTCCCCGGCAGCCTCGACGACTCCGACGCCCGCCGCGCCGTGCGCATCGCCGGCGGCGAGGCCGTCGAGCTGTGGCACGGCGACGCCGACCTGCTCGGCGTCGACGCGGTCGTCATCCCCGGCGGCTTCTCCTACGGCGACTACCTGCGCGCCGGAGCCATCGCCCGTTTCGCCCCGGTCATGACCGAGGTCATCACGGCCGCGAAGGGCGGCATGCCGGTCCTCGGCATCTGCAACGGCTTCCAGATCCTCACCGAGTCGCACCTGCTGCCCGGGTCGATGATCCAGAACGACCACCGCAAGTTCCTTTGCCGTGACCAGGTCCTGCGGGTCGAGAACGCGAGCAGCGCCTGGACCAACGGCTTCGAGGTCGACCAGGAGATCAGCATCGTGCTGAAGAACCAGGACGGCCAGTTCGTCGCCGACGAGGCCACCCTCGACCGGCTCGAAGGGGAGGGACAGGTCGCCTTCCGCTATGTCGGGGACAACCCCAACGGCTCCTCCCGGGGGATCGCCGGCATCACCAACGAGCGCGGCAATGTCGTCGGGCTCATGCCGCACCCCGAGCACGCCGTCGAGGAGGGCTTCGGCCCGAGCCTGGACGGTCGCACCTTCTTCACGTCCGTCCTCCAGCAGGTGGTGTCCGCATGAGCGCCCTCGACACGGTCGACCAGGCCAGCCAGACCCCCGACGTCGAGCAGCCGTGGGCCGACCTCGGGCTCAAGCAGGACGAGTACGAGCGCATCGTCTCCATCCTCGAGCGTCGCCCCACGAGCGCCGAGCTGGCCATGTACTCGGTCATGTGGTCCGAGCACTGCAGCTACAAGTCCTCCAAGGTGCACCTGAAGCGCTTCGGTGACCTGCCCTCTGAGACGCCGCTGGGCAAGACCCTCGCCGGCATCGGCGAAAACGCGGGCGTCATCGACATCGGCCAGGGCTGGGCGGTGACCTTCAAGGTCGAGTCCCACAACCACCCGAGCTATGTCGAGCCCTACCAGGGCGCGGCCACCGGCATCGGCGGCATCGTCCGCGACATCATGGCGATGGGCGCCCGCCCGATTGCCGTCATGGACCCCCTGCGCTTCGGCGCCATCGACCACCCCGACACCACTCGGGTCCTGCCCGGCGTCGTCAAGGGCATCGGCGGCTACGGCAACTCCCTCGGCCTGCCCAACATCGGCGGCGAGATCGTCTTCGACGACTGCTACCAGGGCAACCCGCTCGTCAACGCCCTGTGCGTCGGCTCCCTTCGCCACGAGGACCTGCACCTGGCCAATGCCACGGGCGCGGGCAACAAGATCGTGCTCTTCGGCGCCAAGACCGGAGGCGACGGCATCGGTGGCGTCTCGATCCTTGCGTCCGAGACCTTCGACGAGGGCGGCCCCGCCAAGCGGCCCGCCGTCCAGGTCGGCGACCCCTTCGCGGAGAAGGTGCTCATCGAGTGCTGCCTCGACCTCTACGCCGCAGGCGTCGTCGAGGGCATCCAGGACCTCGGGGGCGCGGGCCTGTCCTGCGCCACCTCCGAGCTCGCCTCCGCCGGTGACGGCGGCATGAGCATCGAGCTCGACCGCGTCCCGCTGCGCGACTCCACGCTCTCCCCCGAGGAGATCCTGATGTCGGAGTCGCAGGAGCGGATGATGGCCGTCGTCGCGCCCGACAAGCTCGACGCCTTCCTCGAGATCACCGGCCGTTGGGATGTCGAGGCCGCCGTCCTCGGTGAGGTCACCGAGGGTGACCGTCTCGTCGTCACCTGGCACGGTCAGACCATCGTCGACGTGCCGCCGCGCTCCGTGGCCCACGACGGCCCGGTCTACGACCGTCCGATCGCCCGCCCGGAGTGGATCGACGCGGTGCAGGCGGACTCGAGCTCCTCCCTCCCCCGCCCCGCGGACCTGGGCGCCGACCTGCTGGCGCTGCTCGCCTCGCCCAACATCTGCGACAAGTCCTGGGTCACCGACCAGTACGACCGCTATGTCCTGGGCAACACCAAGCGCGCGATGCCGCACGACTCCGGTGTCGTGCGCGTCGACGAGGAGAGTGGCCTCGGCGTCGCGCTCTCGACCGACTGCAACGGCCGTTTCGGTCGGCTCGACCCCTACGCCGGTGCGCAGCTGGCGCTGGCCGAGTCCTACCGCAATGTCGCGACCACCGGCGCTCTGCCCCTGGCCGTCACCGACTGCCTCAACTTCGGTTCGCCCGAGGACCCGGCCGTCATGTGGCAGTTCCAGCAGGCCATCGGCGGGCTCTTCGATGCCTGCCTCGAGCTGGGCATCCCGGTGACCGGCGGCAATGTCTCCTTCTACAACCAGACCGGTGAGACGGCGATCCACCCGACGCCCGTCGTCGGCGTGCTCGGCGTCATCGACGATGTCGCGACGGTCGTGTCCTCCGGCTTCGAGACGAAGGGGGAGATCGTCCTCCTCCTCGGCGAGACCCGCGACGAGCTCGACGGCGGTGAGTGGGCGCACGCGCTGCACGGCCACCTCGGTGGACTGCCGCCCACGGTCGACCTCACCGCAGAGAAGGCGCTCGCCGACTTCTTCGTCGACGCGGTCCGTCGTGGCGTGCTGTCCAGCTCGCACGACCTGTCCGATGGCGGCCTGGCGGTCACGTTGGCGGAGTCGGCGATGACTGGCGGCATCGGGGCATCGCTCGACCTGTCGCCGGTCCTGGACCGCGATGGCGTTGACGCCTTCACCGCGCTGTACTCCGAGTCCGCCGCGCGCGCCCTGGTCACCGTGCGCTCCGAGGCCGACCTGGCCACCGTCGTCGGCATCGCCGAGGCCCACGGTGTCCCGATCGCCCGTCTCGGCAGCACCGACGGTGATCGGCTCAAGGTCAAGGACGTCTTCGAGCTGTCGATCGAGGAGATGCGCACGGCCCACACCGGGACGATGCAGCGGTACTTCGGCTGACATGGCTCCCGACTGGCTGGTCATCTTCGACTGCGACGGCGTGCTCGTCGACAGCGAGCGGCTCAACGTGCGGACCTGGACCGGGATGATGCGTGATGCCGGGGTCGACTTCACCGAGGCCGACGCGGTCGAGACCTTCGTCGGCAAGGCCTACAAGGACAACCGGGTCACCCTCGCCGAGCTCACCGGCGCCGTGCCCGATCCCGAGTGGGAGCGGGCCTGGCGGGCTGAGTTCCACCGCAGTCAGGATGAGCTCGAGCCGATCGCCGGTGCCGGCGAGGCCGTCGAGGCGGTCCGGGACCTCGGGCACGAGGTCTGCGTCGCCTCGGGCTCGCTCATGGCTGCCATCGGGAGCAAGCTCGCTCGCACGGGGCTGGAGCCGCTCTTCCCCGACGAGGCGCGCTTCAGCGCCGAGCAGGTCGAGCACGGCAAGCCGGCGCCCGATGTCTTCCTCCTCGCGGCCCGCGAGATGGGCTTCGACCCGCAGCGCTGCATCGTCGTTGAAGACAGCCGGGCCGGGATCGAGGCAGCAGTGGCGGCAGACATGCCGGTCGTGGGCTACCGCAGCGACATGACCCCGACGGGCTGGCTGGACGAGGCCAGCGCCGTCATCGACGACATGGCCGACCTGCCGTCGGTCATCGCGCGCCTGAGCGCTCACGCCTGACCGCTCGGTCAGCGCACGCGCCACTGACCGGGCTCGGGAGCCGCGGGCGAAGGGCGGGACTCGCCATCCGTGAGCGGCCGACCCGCGGTCGTCCGCTTGGCTAGGGCCGGGCCCGCCAGCACGCCTGAGGGGAAGGGCCAGCGCGCAACCTGCCTCCGGACCTCGTCGAGATCGAGTGGGCGATGGGCCGCGACGAGCACCGCATTGCCGTAACGCCGCCCCTTGAGTACGTCGCGCATCGCGATCAGGGCCACGCTCGCAGCGGGCCCGAAGGCTGCGCTCAACCCGGCGTGGACGTCAGAGAGGTGCCGCCAGCCCGGCTCGTCTGGGGAGTTCATGACGAGCACGCCGTCAGGGCGCAGTACGCGAGCGACATGACCGAAGAACTCGGTGGTCTGCAGATCGGCGGGGACCCTCCCTTCGTCGAAGGCGTCGACGACGACCGCATGCGCGGAGGCGTCCTTGAGGGCCTCGACACCGGGTCGGCCGAGCTGCGGGCGCACTCGGATGCGGTGGCCGCGGGGGAGTGGGAGCTCCTTGCGGACTGCGGCGGTCAGCACCTCGTCGGGCTCGAGGACGATCTGGGGCGAGCCGGGGCGGGTGGCCTGCACCCAGCGTGGCAGGGAGAGCCCCGCCCCACCGACGTGCGTCACGCCGATCGGATCGGGGCCGGGGAAGACTGTGTCGAGCACGGCCGCCATGTGCTGCACATACTCGAAGACGAGGTGGTCGGGATCGTCGATGTCGACGTGGCTCTGCGGGTGCCCATCGCGCATGACGGTCACGCCACCGTGCTCGTCGGGCACGAACTCCACCTCTGTCATGGCGACACCTTCACACACGCGCGCCCACCCTGAGCAGTCTGCTGGGCGCGTCGTGCTGGGTACTCGCCAGTACACAGCACGACACGCCCACCTGAATCGGGTTCAGGTGGGCGTGGGGGGTGTGCAGCGGCCCGGCAGCCTCAGTCGACGATGTCGGTCTCGATGACTGGGCCGTGCGGGGTGTCGGAACCCTGGTCATCACCGTCCTGGTCGCCACCGTCCTGGTCGTCGTCGCCCGAGCCCGGGCCGGCGACGACGCTCACGGGGAAGGAGGCCTCCGAGTCGCTGGGGGAGGCCACGAGGCGGATCGACGAGGCGCCCTCCGTCAGGCCGTCCGGAGCGGTGAAGGTGATGTCCGCGCTGCCCTTGCGGGTCGGCGTGCCGTCGATGGAGTCCGGGGTGACCGCGAAGGTACCGACCGAGGTGTCACCGACGAAGACCTCGACCTGCGTGTTGGTCGGCGACCCCAGCGACGTCAGATCGAGGTCAGAGGCGGTGAAGGAGACCTCGTCACCGGTCGTGATCTCGCTCGGGGCGTCGGTCACCGCGATGGCCTGCTTGCGGAAGTCCGGGCTGACCGAGTCGTGCCGCGAGAAGTAGTTGACGAAGGCGTCCGTGTCGATGAGCCCGGTGTCCGTCGCATTGGTGCCCTCGGCGAGGACAGCGAAGTTGTCGCCGCCGCCGATGAGGAAGGACCCGGAGGCCACCGTGTACGTGCCGTCCGCGTCGATGGGCGCGTCGTCGACGCTCACGGCGGTGACCCGCTCGCCCAGCGCCGCGTCGGGGTCGTAGGTGTAGGAGACGTTGTCGGACAGGCCGAGCTTGAGGAAGGGCCGCGAGCTGCCCTCCGGCTGCCACTGCTGCTCCAGCAGGGTGACGAACTGGGTGCCCGTGAGGTCGACCGTCATCATCGTGTTGGCGAAGGGGTTGATGGCAGCGGCCTCGGCATAGGTCACCTCGCCCGGCTCCTCGGAGCCCGTGGGCTCGTACAGCAGCTCGTCACGCAGCCCACCGGAGTTCATGATGCCGATGTCAGCGCCGCTGCGGCCGGGCTGGTTGAGGGCATCGAGCCAGATGTCGGCCGTCAGGTTGCCCAGGGTGGACTCGCGCAGCCGGTCGTCACGCTCGCCGTCCTTGTGCGCGGTCGTGATGTTGTCGGTGACCTCGCCGATGACCTGCTTGCCGAGCTCGTTGCCCTCGGCCACGGCGTCGTCGACGATGCCGGCAGCCGTCGTGTAGACCGGATTGGCCGCGCACTCGTCGGTGGCGTCCTCGACCGCGATGTTGGTGGCCGAGTACTCCACGACCTCACCCGTCGCGGGGTCGATACCCAGCTGGAGCTGGCCGAGGGTGTCGCCGTAGGAGTTGGACTGGATGATCGGGCGGGTGCCGTCACCGTCGGGCGCCGGGGCGTCCCAGGCGTAGCCCTTGTGGGTGTGGCCGGTGAAGATCGCGTCGACCTCGGCACCCGTGTCGTTGGCGATCGCAGCGAAGGCGCCTCCGGCCCGGACCTGGTCGTCGAAGGTGCTCAGGGAGTCACCCTCGGTCGCACCCTCGTGGTACTCGGCGACGACGACATCGGCCTCACCGTTGGTCGCATCGCCGTCCTTGAGCTGCGCGGCCACGCGGTTGACGGCCGCGACAGGGTCGCCGAAGTCGAGGCCGGCCACGCCGGTCGGGGTGACGAGCGACGGGGTCTGCTGCGTGATCGCGCCGACGACGCCGACCTTGATGCCGTCCACCTCGACGATCTCGTACTCCGACAGGGCCGGGTTGCTCGTGCCTCGCTCGTAGACATTGGCACCGAGCTGCTCGTAGTCGGCCGCCTGGTCGACCCGACCGGTCAGGTCGGAGAACCCGCGGTCGAACTCGTGGTTGCCGACCGCGCTGGCCTTGAGCCCGAGCGCGTTGAGGAAGGTGATCGTCGGCAGGTCCTCCTGCGACGCGGAGGTGAAGGGGGAGGCCCCGATGTTGTCGCCAGCGGACAGCAACGCGGTGGAGTCCTCGCCCAGTGCGGCCCTGGTCGTGACGACGGTGCACGCCAGGGCCTTGCCGGACGCGCCGGTCCCGTCCGTGTCGATCCGACCGTGGAAGTCGTTGATGTTGAGCAGGTTGACCGTGGTCAGCGCCGGGTCGATGCCACCCGGGTCGACGGGGTCGGCAGCGTGAGCGGCGCCGGCCGTGGCGACGAGTGCGGTGACCGCACCGGTGGCGACGAGCAGCGAGGCGCCCTTCTTCGCGAGGGACATGACGGGGTTCCTCCCAGAACACAGCAGTGACGTGCCCGACACGGGCATACCGAGATGACTCTGCCGTACTCAGGGGACGGATGTGGGCTGAGCGAGGTCACGGATGTGGCCATCAGGTGAACGGTCGCCGGTGGGAGGATGGGGCCGTGGCTGGACGACGTCGGATCCCCGTGGACGAAGGATGGGCTGCGCTGCGCGCCTGGGCCTCCGAGGAGGACCGGTCGAGCGTGCCCCGCCCGACCCTGGCGACCGCGGTCCGGCACACCATCGCCGAGCTCGCGGACGCGGCACCCGGGCGCAGCGTGGAGGTGCGGGTCCCTCCCTTCGCCGCAGCGCAGTGCGTGGAGGGCCCGATCCACACCCGCGGGACCCCACCCGCAGTCGTCGAGACCGACCCGCAGACCTGGCTGGAGCTGGCGGTCGGCGACCTCACGTGGGCCGACGGCGTGGCCGCCGGGCGGGTCCGGGTCAGCGGTCAGCGCACCGACCTGTCGGCTCACCTGCCCCTCACCGAAGGGAGCTGAGCAACTCCTCGGCGACCGCGAGGATCCGCACGGACTCGTCCAGGGGCATGACCGGGGACTCCGTCTCGCCGGCCGTGACCCGCAGCGCGACCTCGGTCGCCTCGTGGCGCAGGCCGCGGTGCTGCTCGATCGGGTCGCCGACCATCTCGTCGAGCACGACCCCGTCCTTGCCGACCAGCCGCATCGTCGTCGGCTGGTAGAACATCGTGTCCAGCTCCAGGCGGGCCCAGGTGCCGTTGATCGAGGCCGTCGTGGGAGACGAGACGGACATGTCCGTGGCCAGCGACCCGACCGCGCCGCTGGGTCCCTGCACGACGAAGGCCAGCCGGCGGTCCACCCCGCGGTCGGTGAGCGACCCCAGTCCCACCGCGGAGGAGATGCCACCGAGCGCCAGCGAGGCGAAGGACAAGGGGTAGATGCCCAGATCGAGCATCGCGCCCCCCGCCAGGTCCGGGCTGGCCAACCGCTCGGGCCCGTCCGGCCACAGCGGGATCGAGTGGTCGGCGAGCACGGTGCTCACCTCGCCGAGGATCCCCGAGTCGAGGACCTGGCGCAGGACGTCCATGTGCGGGAGGAACCGGGTCCACATCGCCTCCATGCAGAAGACACCGGCCGCCCGGGCCGCGGCGACGATCTGCGCGGCCGCGTCACCGGTCGGGGCCATCGCCTTCTCGACGAGGACGTGCTTGCCGGCCCTGATGGCGAGCAACGCGTGCTCGAGGTGCTCGCTGTGGGGGGTCGCGACGTAGACGACGTCGACCTGCGGGTCGGCGACGAGGCTCGCGTAGTCGCCGAGGGCACGGGCACCCGGGGCATGGTCGGCGACGAAGTCCTGCGCGCGGCGCAGGTCGCGCGAGCCGACGGCCACCACCTGCTGGCTCGTGTCCCGCAGGGAGAAGGCCATCTCGGAGGCGATCCACCCGGCGCCCAGCAGCCCCCAGCGCAGGGATGGAGCGCGTGCAGGGTCGGGCGTGCGGGCTGGGGGGAGCTTCATTCCCGGGACGTCGGCATGCGGGCGTTGGCTGCTCATCGCCCCAACCTACGATGGGGGAGTGAGTACCAAGCGTCCTCGGAGCAATCCCAAGCCCCTCGCCTTCGTCGCGACCGGGGCGATCATCGGCTTCATCGTCTTCGGTGTCATCTCGTGGATCGGGCCCAACCGCAACGAGGGCTTCGACATCACCTACGACCCCGGCGCGGCCCTCGGCTACATGAGCGTGCTCGGCCTGGCGGTCGGCGCGCTCGTCGGCGCCGTCGTCGTCGCGCTGCTCACCTACCGCAAGTAGGAGGGCTCCCGGCGCTGTGGGACACTTGTCCTCGTGCCACGCGGAGACGGAAATCTGTCCCATGACCTGCTGCCGGGCGAAAAGGGACCTCAAGACGCCTGCGGCGTCTTCGGCGTCTGGGCGCCCGGTGAGGATGTCGCCAAGCTGACCTACTACGGGCTGTACGCGCTGCAGCACCGTGGCCAGGAGTCGGCGGGCATCGCGACATCCAACGGTCGGCAGATCCTCGTCTACAAGGACATGGGGCTCGTCTCCCAGGTCTTCGACGAGCGGAGCCTGTCCACCCTGCGTGGGCACATCGCCGTCGGCCACTGCCGCTACTCCACGACCGGTGGGTCGACCTGGGAAAATGCGCAGCCGACCCTCGGCGGGCACGCGACCGGCACGGTGGCGCTCGCCCACAACGGCAACCTCGTCAACTCCGCCGAGCTGCGCGAGCTCGTCGAGAGCCACGGCGACGAGATCCCCGGTGACGACGGCAAGATCCGCCGGATCACCGATGGCGAGCTGCGCCGTGGCAACACCTCCGACACCGCCTTGGTCACCGCGCTCCTCGCGCATGACGAGGACACGTCGCTCGAGGACGCCGCGATGGACCTGCTGCCCAAGCTGCGGGGCGCCTTCTGCTTCGTCTTCATGGACGAAGAGACCCTCTACGCCGCGCGTGACCCCCAGGGCCTGCGCCCTCTGGTCATCGGCCGGCTCGAGCGTGGCTGGGTCGTGGCCTCCGAGACCGCGGCCCTGGACATCGTCGGCGCCTCCTTCGTGCGTGAGATCGAGCCCGGCGAGCTCGTCACGATCGACGAGGACGGTCTGCGGACCCAGCAGTTCGCGGAGCCGGCCCGCAAGGGCTGCGTCTTCGAGTACGTCTACCTCGCCCGGCCCGACACGACGATCAACGGCACCACGGTCCACGAGGCCCGCGTCGAGATGGGCCGCACCCTCGCCCGCGAGCACCCGGCCGAGGCCGACCTCGTCATCGCGACCCCGGAGTCCGGGACCCCCGCGGCGATCGGTTATGCGCAGGAGTCGGGCATCCCGTTCGGCCAGGGTCTGGTCAAGAATGCCTATGTCGGGCGCACCTTCATCCAGCCGAGCCAGACCATCCGCCAGCTCGGCATCCGGCTCAAGCTCAACCCCCTGCACCACGTGATCAAGGGCAAGCGCCTGATCATCGTCGACGACTCCATCGTGCGCGGCAACACCCAGCGGGCTGTCGTGCGCATGCTGCGCGAGGCCGGGGCGGCCGAGGTGCACGTGCGCATCTCCTCCCCGCCGATCAAGTGGCCCTGCTTCTTCGGCATCGACTTCGCCACCCGGGCGGAGCTCATCGCGACCGGACTCGGAGTCGACGAGATCTGCAACTCCCTGGGCGCGGACTCCCTCGGCTACATCAGCGAGGACGGCATGATCGCCGCGACCGACCAGTCCCGTGACGAGCTGTGCACCGCATGCTTCTCCGGTGTCTACCCGATGGAGCTGCCGAGCGAGGACCGCCTCGGCAAGTCCCTGCTCGAGCTCGAGTTCACCCCGACCGAAGAGGCGGTACGCCGACCGTGACCCAGCAGACCCCGATCACCTACGCCGACGCCGGAGTCGATGTCGAGGCCGGCGACAAGGCCGTCGACCTGATGAAGGAGTCGGTCCGCCGCGCGACGCGTCCCGAGGTTCTCGGTGGCCTCGGTGGCTTCGCCGGGATGTTTGACGCCTCCGCGCTGCAGGGCATGCGTCACCCGGTCCTCGCGACCTCCACGGACGGGGTCGGGACCAAGGTCGCCATCGCCCAGGCCCTCGACCGCCACGACACCATTGGTCAGGACCTCGTCGGCATGGTCGTCGACGACATCGTCGTCTGCGGAGCCGAGCCGCTCTTCATGACCGACTACATCGCGACGGGCAAGGTCGTGCCCGAGCGGATCGCGGCCATCGTCGCCGGCATCGCCAAGGGCTGCGAGCTCGCCGGTGTGGCGCTCGTCGGCGGCGAGACCGCGGAGCACCCCGGCCTGCTCGACCCTGACGAGTACGACGTCGCGGGCGCGGCCACCGGCGTCGTCGAGCGCGACGACGTCCTGGGCCCCGACCGGGTCGCCGCGGGCGATGTCGTCCTCGCCCTGGCCTCCTCGGGCCTGCACTCCAACGGGTACTCCCTCGTGCGCCGGGTCATCGCCTCGGCGGGCTGGGAGCTCGACCGGCAGGTCGCCGAGCTCGGCCGCACCCTCGGCGAGGAGCTCCTCGAGCCGACCCGCATCTACACCAAGGCGCTGCTCGACCTCGTGCGCGCCGATGACGTCGACGTGCACGCGCTCAGCCACGTCACGGGTGGCGGGCTGGCCGCCAACCTCGCCCGGGTGCTGCCGGAGGGCACACTGGCTCGGGTCGACCGCGCCACGTGGACGCCGCCGCCGATCTTTTCCCTGATCGGCACGCTCGGCGCCGTGCCTCGCGCGGACCTGGAGCGCACGCTCAACATGGGCATCGGCTTCGTCGCCGCCCTGCCGCAGGAGTCCGTCGACGCCGCGATCGCGCGCTCCAAGGCGGCGGGCATCGACGCGTGGGTCCTCGGTGAGGTCTCTGATGCCGCGACGACCAGCCCGCAGGCGGGCATCGAGGTCGTCCAGGGGGCGAAGGGAGTGCACGGCGGGGCCGTGCAGGTCGTCGGGGAGCACGCCTGAGACCCCTCACCCGGGTCCTCGTGGCCGATGCCGCCGAGCGGCGTCGCCAGGCGCTCGTCGCGGTCCTGGCCGCCGAGCCGGACCTGGAGGTCACCACACCAGCGGCCACGCTCACCGAGGTCACGTCGACCCCGGGGGTCGACGTGGTGGTGCTGGTGGGTGGTCTCGACGCCGGTGACGGTCCGATGGACGTGCTGCGGGACCCGCAGCGGATCGACGGTGCCGCTTGGATCGTGCTCGCCGACGACGTGGACTCCACCGACGAGATCATCGCCGCAGGCGCCCACGGGTGCGTGGTCGACTCGAGCACGCCGGTGCAGATCGGCGCAGCGATCCGGGCGGCGGCTCGTGGTGATGTCGCCGAGCCGGACCAGCCCGTGACCGGGCCCCTTGTCCAGCGGGTACGACGTGCGACCTCACCGCTGACGGCTCGTGAGGTGGAGGTGCTGCGACTCGTGGAAGCCGGTCTGCGCAACCAGGAGATCGCAGAGCGTCTCTACCTCAGCCAGTCAGCGGTGAAGTCACACCTGTCCCACACGTACGGACGCCTCGGCGTGCGGCGCCGCGAGGCTGCCGCCGCCGAGGCCCGTCGTCAAGGATTGATCTGAGAGGCAGTCACCGCTGTGGCGGCGACCAGTCGTCGTAGTCGTCCGAGTCCGCGTCGCGTGCGTCATCGTGCGTCGCACGTGCCGCCGGCTTGGTGGACTGACCGTGAAGTTCCGACTCAAGCGCCCGCAGATCGGTGTCCGGCGAGTAGTACTTGAGCTCGCGGGCAACCTTGGTCTGCTTTGCTTTCGCTCGGCCGCGCCCCATGGCGTGACCCCCTCATACGCTAGTGCGGGTCGGCGCTGATCCTCCGCCGCTCCCGAGGGAATGGCAGAACTACCAGAGCGGACCCGGATCTGTGTGGTTTCTCGTGATGCCAACGGTACATGAGCGGCACCACTTCCGCGCCATCGGTCCACGGGGCGGGCTGTCCGCCGCACGATCCGGCCCGGGCAGTGCTGCACAGGCCTCCGCCGTGGTCACGGGTGGGCGGCGTCCGCCGCCGTCCCGCTCGGCGTGACGATCTCGCCGAGCGTCCGCCGCAGCTCCGGCGGCAGCGCGTCCATGACGCCGCTGAGCACGATCTGCGAGGGAGCGAGGCGCTCCAGGGACTCGCGCACGACGTCCGGCAGGCGGCCGGTCGTGGTGAGCAGCACGGGCGACCCGTGGTGCCCCGAGGCCGCGGCCGCGGTGAGCAGCTCGAGGACCGACGGGCCGCAGACGATCGCCCGGCCGCCGGGCGGCACCTCGTCCCACAGCCCCGCCACGACGGCCATCGGGCCCTCGTCGGAGAAGAACTCGACGTCGGCTCCCGTGGCCTGCGCCAAGGGCGCGACGACCTGGGCGGGCCAGTCCTCCTCGTAGCCGACGAAGACCAGGCGACGCGGGCCGACGGAGGACAGCGCGGCGCAGAGCTCGTCGGGCACCTCGCTCGTGTCGCACACGACCACGGCCCGGCCGCTGGCCGCTGCCTCGAGCGAGATCGCCGGCGCGAGCCCGGTGTTGGTGGCGGTGGTGAGGTAGACCGTCGAGGTGTCCGCAGGGGGGAAGGTCTCGAGGAGGCGGGCCGCGGTGCGCGCGAGATCGTCCTCGACCAGCCGCTCGACCGCTCCGACGGCGATCTTGGCGATGGTGCCGTGGGTCTCGGCGGCGATCTCGTCGGAGTCGCCGACGACGACGACCCGCTCGGGAGCCAGCCGCACCAGCTCGTCACGCGTGGCGGCCGGCAGCGCCCCCGGGCGCACCCACAGCAGCGGCCAGCCGATGCGAGCCGCGATCGGGGCGACCATGCGCCCGGTCGCGACCCCTTGGGCGCTCACGACGAGGCACCCGGCGACCCCGGGCTCCCAGGCGTCGCGGGTGATCTCCCGGGCGACGTCGGTGCGGTTCCTACCCGTCCATCGGACGGTGCCGGGCACCTCCTCCTCGCGGGGGGCGGTCTCCTTGGCGCCGCGCGACTTGGCCTTGGGCAGGGTGGCCTCGTAGGCGGGCAGAACCTCCTCGGTGGGACCGTCCATGATGAGCTGGCCGTGGTCCATCCACAGCACCCGGTCGCAGATGTCGCGGATGTTGGAGTTGGAGTGGGAGACGAGGAAGACGGTGCCGGCGGCCTCGCGGATCGACTTGATGCGCTCGGCGCTCTTCTTGCGGAAGGCCGCGTCACCGGTGGCCAGCGCCTCGTCGATCATCAGCACGTCGGGGGTCGCCGCCGTCGAGATCGCGAAGCGCAGGCGCGCGCCCATGCCGGAGGAGTAGGTGCTCATCGGCAGGTGGACGGCGTCACCGATCCCGGAGAACTCGACGATGTCGTCGAACTTGGCGTCGATCTCGGCCTTGCTGAGCCCGAGCGCCTGGGCACCGATGTAGATGTTGCGGGCACCGCTGAGCTTGCGGATGAGCACGGCGTTGACGCCCAGCAGCGAGGGTTCGCCGGAGACCCACAGGGAGCCGGCGGACGGGGGGATGAGCCCGGCGACCGCCCGCAGCAGCGTCGACTTGCCGGACCCGTTGTGGCCGATGATGCCGATGGACTCGCCGTGGTCGGCGACGAAGCTGACGTCCTTGACCGCTTGGATCTCGCGGGTCCGTTCGCCCTTGCTGCCGCGCAGCACCTGTCGCAGGGAGCGCTGCTCGCCGCGGTTGCCGGCCTTGCCGCGGCGCTCTCCGCCGAGGACCCGGTAGGTGACGCTCACGTGGTTGACGACGACGGTCGGCGTGCCGTGCCGCGGGTCGGCCTCGCCGGTGGGTGCGGGGTCAGCCACGGCCGTACCTCGTCTCCGCCTGCCAGAAGACGACCAGACCCACGACGGCGAGCCCGACGGCCCAGCCGGTCATGATGAGCCAGTCGGAGAGCACCACGGGCTCGCTGTTGAGCAGCGACTGCCGCACGACGGTGAGCATGAGGGCGAAGGGCTGCAACGTCAGGACCGCCTGGACGAGCTGAGGGGCCGACTCCACGTAGTGGGCCACGGGGAAGAACACGCCCGAGACGTACCGCAGCAGGCGGATGACGACCGGGATGAGGTTGGCCATGTCCTCGGAGGCGTTGACCAGCCGCGCCGCGATGAAGGCCAGGCCGAGCAGGGCGACGGCCTGGAGGATGACCGCGACCGGGAAGAGCAGCCACTCCCAGTCGGGTCGCTCGCCGGTGGCGAGCATGAGCACGAAGAGGAGCGCGAAGGCCGGCACGGAGGCGAGGAACTCGGTGAGGGTCACCGACATCGGCAGAATGGCCCGGGGGAAGTGCAACGAGCGCACGAGGCCGATCCGGCCGGTGATCGCTCGGGCTCCCCGGGTGACGACCGCCGACGTGAAGCCGAACATCACGACGCCGATGCTGAGGAAGCCGATGAAGTTGTCGATGCCGCCCCGGGTGCTCAGCAGCAGACCGAAGATCAGGTAGTAGCTCCCGATGAGGATCGCCGGGTTGAGCACTGCCCAGAGCTGACCGAGGTGGTTGGCCTCGTTCTTGGCGTAGGACTCGGCCGAGGACAGGGTCCACAGGAAGGGGCGGCGGCGCCACAGGTCGGCCACGTACTGCGGCAGCGGCGGTCGCTCGTTGAGCGATCGCAGGCCATGGCGGCGCGCCAGCGCCCGGGCCTCGTCGGTGGACAGCTCAGCGGGAACGGGGTGGCGCCCGGTTGCCTGAGTCACAGGCTCCGAACCTTGACGGCGACGTCAGCCACAGTGGATCCCTTGTCATTGGTCGTCCCCCGCGTCCACGGGGCGGTCGGGGGGTGCCCCGCACTGGCAGCGATCATACCGATCCGTCCTCCGGAGTCGGGGTGGCGCGACGGCCGTCGCGCCGGCCGCTCATAGACTGGCCAGCCGCGACTGCGGACGAGAGGTGGACACGATGAGGGTGCAGCGAGCCATGGAGCTGGTGCGCCGCGGCCGCAGTCTTCCCCGCTCCGAGTGGGTCGCCCACTGGCGTGCCCGCCCCGTCGAGCGCGACACGGTGCTCTACGAGGCGACCTTCGGGGCCGGGCTGCTCGACAGCCCGCTGGCGATCTTCCGCCACCTCGTAGCGGCGCCGGACCTCGCCCACCTGCGACACGTGTGGGTCGTCGCCGACGCAGGGAGGCGGCAGCGGGCGCGCGAGCACCTGTCCGCCCTCGGGCTGGACGAGTCGCGGGTGCGGCTCGTCGGGTACCGCACCCCCGGGTACTTCCGCCACCTCGCCACGGCCGGCTACCTGGTCAACAACTCCACCTTCCCCGCGGAGTTCGGCAAGAGGCCGGGACAGACCTACGTCAACACCTGGCACGGGACCCCGCTCAAGGCGATGGGCTACGACGTCCCGGGGGGCGCGCTCGGCGCGGCCAACATCATCCGCAACTTCCTCGCCGCGGACCACCTGCTCTCCACCGGCCCGTACATGACCGACACGATGTACCGGCAGGCCTACCGGCTCGAGGGCATCGCGACCGGGTCGGTGCTCGAGGTGGGCATGCCCCGCACGGACGTGCAGGTCGGCACCACCGAGGCCGAGCGCGAGAGCATCCGGGAGCGGCTGAGGGTCGCTGGCGTCGACGTGGACCCACGACGTCGCGTCGTGCTCGTCGCGCCGACGTGGCGTGGGGAGGCCTTCGCTGATCCTCGCCTCGACGCCGAGGACCTGATCGAGCTCGTCGGTCTCCTGCAGGCGAGCCTGGGCGACCGGTGGCAGGTTCTCGTCAAGGCCCACCCCGTGGTGCACGGGCAGGCACGGTCCATGCCCGGCCTCGAGGGGCGCCTCGTCCCGGCAGAGCTCCCGGTCAACGACGTCCTGGCGGTCATCGACCACCTGGTCACCGACTACTCCAGCGTCCTCTTCGACGCGCTCGTCGACCCACGGCTGCCGATCACCTTCCACGTGCCCGATCGCGAGCTCTACGAGCGGACCCGGCCGCTCTACCTGCCCGCGGGGGACCTGCCCGGCCGGGTCTGCACGACGGCGCAGGAGACGGCGGCGGACGTGTCCGCCGGAGGGTCGCGAGCCGACGTGCGTAGCGACTGGGCCGCGCGGTACGCCCCCTTCGACGACGGGGGCGCCAGCCAGCGTGTGGTCGACGTGGTCTGGCGCGGAGCCTCGCCGTCGGTCGGCCGGAGCGTCCGGCTGGAGGAGCGGACGGTGGACGGGCGCCGGGTCCCGCGCCTGCTGGTCCACGGCGGCTCCCTCCAGCGCAACGGCGTCACCTCCTCCCTCATCGCGCTCCTCGGGCAGATCGACCTGGACCGGACCGACGTGTCGGTCGCGTGGGGACCGGCCCGCGACGCCGACCCCGACGCCTTCGCGGCGGCTGTCGACGACCGGGTACGTCTCCTGCCCCGCGTGGGTTCGCCCAACGGTTCCCAGCGGGTCCTGGGTCTGCGACACCTGCTCGAGCGGCTCGGCGCCGACCACCCGGCCGTGCCGGTGGGGCCGCTCGTGCGCCTCCTGCGGGAGGAGTGGGTGCGCTGCTTCGGGCAGACGAGGTTCGACCACGTCATCGACTTCGGCGGGTACTCGCCGTACTGGGCGCTCCTGATGTCGCGGGGGGTCGCGCTGGGTGAGGTGCGCACCCACTCGATGTGGCTGCACAACGACCTTGCGGCCGAGGTCGCCAGCACCGTCGGGCAGGGGAGCGCGCGAGCTCGCCACCTCGAGCAGGTCTTCAGCCTGTACCGCCGGTACGACCGGCTGGTCTCGGTGTCGCCCTCCCTGTCCCGCGTCAACGAGCAGTCCCTGGCCGGCCACGCGGGCAGCGCGCAGTTCCGCAGCGCCCGCAATGTCATCGACGTGCAGCGCGTGCGATCGCTGGCCGGGGTGCCCCTCGACGACCTCGGGCTGGCCGATGAGGTCGTGGCCGCGCTTCGGGACGAGGCGACGGTGACCTTCGTGACCGCGGGGCGCCTGACCCCGACCAAGAACCAGGCCCGGCTCGTGCGCGCCACCGCGGCCGTGCGTGCCGCGGGGCACGACGTCGCCGTCATCATCATGGGCTCTGGTCCGCTGGAGGCCGACCTGCGAGCCCTCGTGGCCGAGCTGGGTCTCGAGGGCTCGGTCCACCTCACCGGGCAGGTGGCCAACCCCTTCCCCATCATCGCGGCAGCCGACTGCTTCGTCCTGACGAGCGAGCACGAAGGCCTGCCCATGGTGATCCTCGAGGCGCTCGCCCTGACCACCCCGGTCCTGACGACCGCCTTCTCCTCGGTCGAGGGCGTGCTGCCCCCCGGGTGCGGCGTCGTCGTCGACAGGGACGATGCCGCGGTCGCCCGTGCCATGATGGATCTTGTCGCCCGACGCCCGGACTTCAGCACTCTGGACGTCGACGCCTACAACGCCGCCGCGCTCCAGGAGTTCGCGGCCGCGATCGGGCTGGGTGACAGCCCACGCACACCAGACGGACCACGACGCACAGGACACACGTGAGCGAGCACAAGACCCGGGGCGCACGCCCGACACTGGAAGAGCTGCGCGCGGTGGCGCAGCCGCCCTCGGTCGTCGGGCGCCGCAACTCCGAGCACTGGGCCGGCACGCTCTACCTGCGCCGGATGTCCCTGCACTTCACCCGCCTGATCCTGCCGACGGGCATCTCCGCCAACGGCGTCACGTGGCTGATGATCCTCATCGGCATCATTGGCGCTGCGGTCCTGATGATCCCGTCGTGGTGGGCGGTCTTCGCCTGCGCCCTCATCATGCAGTTCCAGATCCTCGTCGACTGCTCCGACGGGGAGGTCGCCCGGTGGCGGGGGACCTCGTCGCCGATGGGCGTCTACCTCGACCGGGTCGGTCACTACGTCACCGAGGCGGCGCTGCCCATCGCGCTCGGCGTCCACGTCGACGGCGGACCCACCTCGATCGGAGGATGGACCACCATCGGCGCGCTCGTCGGCTGCCTGGTGCTGCTCAAGAAGTCCTTCGGCGACCTGGTCCTCGTGGCGCGGCTGTACGCCGGTTTGCCGAAGGGGGACGAGTCTCAGGAGAGCACCGCCGCCCGGTCCGCGGGACTGCGGTCCATCCGCAGCGTCCTGCGGTTCTTTCCCTTCTTCCGCGCCTTCGTGGCGATCGAGTTCTCGCTCATCACCCTCCTCGCGGCGACGATCGGTCTCGTGCTCGCCGAGGCGGGTGTCGTGGACGACGGCACGGTCCTCGCGGGGTGGCTGCTGCTCTCGCTGCCCCTGGCCCTGGCCACGGCCGCCGGCTTCCTGCTGATGATCGTCAACTCGCGGCGCTTCGACGCCTGAGGCCGCGCGCGGTGCGATAGCGTCGGACACTCTGCTGGCCGTGATCCGGCCGCAGTCGGTCGACGTCCTGAGGGTGTGTTGTGAGCGAGATTCTTCTCGATCGGATCAGTCTGCGCGGCAACGGCGAGATGGGCGTGGTCGTGGTCGTCAGGTCAGCGGCCGCAGAGCCCAGCAGCGCGAGGGTCCGTCTCGACGCCCGAGGCGGCGGCGAGAGCCTGTCCTTCCCGGCGACCATCACCCCGGACGGCCCCGGGCAGTGGTCCGTCACCTGCACCATCCCGGCGGGAGGGCTCGACGGCTTCGCCCACGGGACGGACATCGTCGACGGCTTCCTCGACGTGACCTTCGGTGACGAGCTCGTGGCCACGCGGCTGGGCTGGAGCTCGGCCGGCCAGGAGTGGTTGCCCTACCCGACGGCAAGTCGCAAGCTGAGCCTGACGCAGGTGCGGGGATGAGCGCGGTGCACGACGCACGAGGGGCCGAGCGCACCTTCATGGTGACGTGGGGCATCGCCGACGAGTTCGGCGGGATGACGTCCATGTGTCTCCAGCGCGCCCGGATGTACCAGACCCACGTGGGCCAGCGGGCGCCCATCCTGACCTTCGAGCCCAAGCCCGGCTACGGCGAGGTCCTGGCCGCACTGGAGGCGGCGGGCCACGCCTTCGAGGGCCTGGAGATCCTCAACATCTACCACTACTACCGCTCCGCGCTCCTCGGTGACCGGTCGACGGTGCGCGGCGCGACGCTCCTCGCTCCCAGCGCGCCGGAGGGCTCGTTCCCGCAGGAGCAGCAGGACGACGACGGGCGCGTCTTCTGCCGCCTGTGGACGCAGTCCGGTGTCGACAAGATCGTCCGACGCGAGTACCTGCGCGCGGACGCCACCCCCTTCCTCGTCGACGAGGCGCCCGTCGACACCGCCGGTGACGTCGTCAGGCGACGCCTCTCCCTGCTCGCGCCGGACGGCCGAGTCGTGGGCGCCTGGACGCGTGCCGGTGACTTCTACCGGGACTGGCTGCGCGAGCTCGCCGGCACGGCGACCACGGCGATGATCGTCGACAGCAACTTCGCCGCGGGCATCTTCACGCAGCTCGAGGAACCCCACATCGTCAAGCTCAAGGTGCTCCACAGCAGCCACGTCGTGGCCGCGGCGGACCCCTTCGTCGGGGCGATCGCCAAGCCGCACCGTCCGATCCTCGACGACCCGGCCCGCTGGGACGGCGTGGTCTTCCTCACGGAGGGGCAGAAGGCGGATTTCGTCGACCGCTTCGGCGACGCCGACAACCTCGTCGCGATCTCCAACGCCCGCGAGCGACTGCCGCAACCGCCGCCCGTCGAGGGGCGCAAGCGGTCGACCGGGGCCATGGTGTGCGCCCTCACGCGGCTGAAGAACGTCGAGTCGGCGATCCGCGTCATCCAGCGGGCCGCCGAGCAGGCGCCCGAGGTGCACCTCGACATCTACGGCGGTGGGCCGGAGATGTCCAACCTCCAGTCACTCGTGGACGAGCTGCAGCTGCAGGACCACATCACCCTGCACGGGCACACCCGCAACGCGGCCCGCGCCTTCGAGTCCGCGACCTTCTCGATGCTCACCAGTCGCAAGGAGGGACAGCCGTTGGTGCTCATGGAGAGCCTCGGGCGCGGCTGCCCCCCGATCGCCTACGACATCCGCTACGGGCCGAGGTCGCTCATCCAGGACGGGCACAACGGCTTCCTCGTCACGGAGGGCGATGAGGAGGCGGCCGCCGCCCGCATCGTGCAGCTGTGCCGCGACGAGGAGCTGGTCAGGTTCCTCAGCGAGCAGGCGTGGGCCTCGAGCGAGGGCTTCGGCGAGCGCGCGGTCGTCGACCAGTGGCAGAGCGTCATCTCCCGTGCCCTCGAGGCCAAGCCGGAGCGGCTGCACCTCCGGGGTGCCGCCTTCGTCGCCTCGTCGGTGACGCTCCACGGCTCCGGGACCCTGGAGATCGAGGGTGACCTCACCTGGACCGAGGCCGGTGGGCCCCCAGCCCACGAGGTGATGACGCCC
This sequence comes from Janibacter limosus NBRC 16128, assembly GCF_001570985.1. GTDB lineage: Bacteria > Actinomycetota > Actinomycetes > Actinomycetales > Dermatophilaceae > Janibacter > Janibacter limosus. Next base: position 27,330 of record NZ_BCSS01000010.1, read on the forward strand.
CACGTCGTCGTGCGTCGTCGCCACCACGGCGCCCCCGTGGTCCTCCCCGTCGAGGTCCTCTCCCGCGGCCCGCTCCGGATGGGGCTGCGCCTGCGGATCACCCAGGACGACGCCCATCGTGAGGTGCCCGAGGGCAACAAGCAGCTGGACATCGTCCTCGCACTCAACGGACGCAACGTCATCAGGCACTTGAGGCTCGACTACGGGGCGGGCGGCGAAGGCTGGCTGCCGTACTCCACCGTGCATGGAGCGCTGAGCATCCAGCGGCGGGACAAGACCGCCTGACGGGCACGATCCATCGACTTGGCGCCTCAGCGCTTAGGCTTTCCTCCCGTCAGGCGACCGGACGAGCACGAGTGTGTGTGTGGCCGGTCCGCGCACACATCGCCCGAAGGCCCTACTTGATGACAGAGCAGACCCCCCGGAAGACCCACGAGACCCGCAAGGACTCGTCCTCCCGCGGATTTCGCAAGGACATCCAGGGGTTGCGCGCTGTCGCGGTCTCGCTCGTCGTCATCTACCACCTGTGGCCCACCGCGCTGACGGGTGGTTTCGCCGGCGTCGACGTCTTCTTCGTCATCTCGGGCTTCCTCATCACGGCGCACCTGCTGTCGCGCCCTCCGCAGACCGGGCGTGACCTGGGGCAGTTCTGGGCCCGCCGCATCCGCCGTCTCCTGCCCGCAGCGCTCACCGTCCTCGCGGTGACGGCGGTCGGGACCCGGTTGCTCGCCCCGAGCACGCAGTGGATGGGGACCGCCAAGGAGATCATCGCCTCGGCCCTCTACGTGCAGAACTGGCGACTGGCCACCTCCGCGGTCGACTACCTCGCCGAGGACAACGCGCCCAGCCCCGTGCAGCACTACTGGTCGCTGTCGATCGAGGAGCAGTTCTACCTCATCTGGCCGCTCCTGATGTTCGCGGCCTTCTTCATCGCTCGTCGCTACCACCGCAACGGCCTGTCGCTGGCCCGTGGCGTCATCCTCGCGATGGTCGTCGTCTCCCTCGCCTACTCGGTGTACGCCACGGCCAGCTCGCCATCGACCGCCTACTTCATCACCCCCACACGCATGTGGGAGCTGGCCGCCGGCGGTCTCGTGGCGACCTTCGGCACGATCGCCGCGAGCCGCTTCAAGGCCGCAGCCGCGCCCGTCGCCTGGCTCGGTCTGGCCGCCGTCGTCATCACCGGCTTCACGTACACGGGGGCGACCCCCTTCCCCGGCTACACGGCGCTGCTGCCCGTGATGGGGACGGCCGCGGTCATCCTCGCGGGCTCTGACCACCCGCTGTCACCGCTCGCGATCTTCCGGTTCCGGCCGGTCCAGTGGCTCGGTGACGTCTCCTACTCCGTCTACCTGTGGCACTGGCCGCTCATCATCCTCGTGCCCTTCGTGAGTGGCGGCAGCCTCGGCATCCTCGACAAGTCGGCCATCCTCGTCGTCACCCTGGTCCTCGCCGGGCTGAGCAAGACCTTCATCGAGGACCGCTTCCGTCAGCCGAAGCCGGGCGCCCCCCTTCGCCACAGCTACCGCGTCGCCGTCGTCGGCATGGTCCTCCTCAGCGTGCTGGGCAGTGCCCAGATCGCCGAGGCCCAGTACCGGACCGACCAGGCGGCCAAGGAGCTCGAGGCCGCGACCAGCGGCGGCAACCCCTGCTTGGGCGCGGGCACGCTGGCGAAGGGTGCGAAGACGTGTCCGGCGGTGCCGGAGGCGGAGCTCGTCCCGTCACCCGAGCTGGCGAAGGAGGACAGGTCCGCCGCCTACGCCGACAAGTGCTGGACCAACTCGCCGTTCACCGGTCGCAAGACCTGCACCTACGGCGATGGTCCGAAGAAGGTCGCCCTGGTGGGCAACTCCCACGCCGGCCACTGGCTGCCGGCTCTGGAGATCCTCGCAAAGAAGAACGGCTGGACGATCACCACCTACCTGGTGTCTGCCTGTGCCGTGATCGACGCTCCTCAGACCTACGAGACCAAGGCCAAGGTGGACAACTGCCACGCCTACGGTCAGTGGGCCCAGAAGCAGACGTCCGGCAACCGGTTCGACCTCGTCATCATGTCCAACCGGCTGCCCCTGCACAGCGCGACGAGGGGCACCAGCGCGGCGGAGGGCAGGGCCGGGTACGAGCGGTACCTGCGCACGTGGGCGAAGTCGGACACCAATGTCCTGGCGATCAAGGACCCGTCCTACCCCGGGGTCAACGTCCCCGACTGCTTGGCCGAGAACCCCGATGACCAGGACAAGTGCTCCGCCCCGAGGAAGGAATGGATCGTCGAGGACCCCATCGTGGCGGCAGTCAAGGCCGTGGACGATCCCCGGATCACCTCTCTCGACCTGGACGACTTGGTTTGCGAGCCGACCGTGTGCCGCGGTGCCAACGGTGGCGTCATCACGTACTTCGACAAGTCGCACCTGAGCGCGACCTATGTCGAGACGATGGCACCGTACATGGCCAAGGAGATCGAGGCGGCCGTCAACCGATAGGCCGCCCGGTGGTGACGGGGACGGCCCGCGCGATCGATCACGCGGGCCCTCCTCGTCGCGGCCAAGGGGGCAACCCGCCGCTCCTCGGATCACCCCTGGTCGTGCGCCTCCGGCGGGGCGAGGACGGAGTCCACGACACGGGCGGCGGCGTGACCGTCGTCGTGCGGCGCGAACCGCGCGATGAAGGCATCGATGAGCGAGCGGTCTGTGCCGCCGGGGGCGAGGCTGGTGCGCAGGGCCGTGTACAGCTCGTCCTCGGTCGTGGTGATGGGCCCGGGCACCTCGCTCGGGTAGTCGAGGTAGAAGCCGCGCAGCTGGTCGCGGTACTTGTCGAGGTCGTACGCGTGGAAGACCATGGGACGCTCGAGAAGCGCGAAGTCGAAGAAGACGGACGAGTAGTCGGTGACCAGGACGTCGCTGATGAGGTAGAGCTCTTGGATGTCCGGGTACTTCGACACGTCGACGACCCGGTGCCGCAGGTGCTTGGGCACGACCAGCTTGTCGGCGATGAGGACGTGCATGCGCAGGAGCAGCACGACGTCGTCACCCATCTCCTGCGCGAAGCGCTCCAGGTCGAAGGGCAGCTCGAAGGAGAACCCGCGCCGCCCCTTGGAGTCGTCGCGGAAGGTGGGGGCGTACAGGACGATCCGCTTGCCCTCGGGCAGCTGCAGCCGCTGCATCACCTGCTCGACGAGGGTGGAGCTGTCCGGCGCGCAGAGGATGTCGTTGCGCGGATAACCGACCTCGAGGACATCGCCGTCGTACTGGAACGCAGACCGGAAGGCCTGCGTCGCGTACGGGCTCGGCGACAGCAGGGTGGTCCACTGGGCCACCGCGTTGGTGACGCGATCGACATAGCCCTCGTCACGACCCACGACCTCGTCGAGGTCGTGGAGCATGCGCTTGAGCGGCGTGCCGTGCCACGTCTGGAGATAGACGCCGTCGCGGCGACGGCGGATGTAGTGGGGGAAGTTCTGGTTGTTGACCCAGTACCGCGAGCGTCCGAGGTGCCAGAAGTACGCCGGTGACAGCCGCTTGACGACGGTGAGGTTGGGCTCCCACACCGGGATCGACTTGTCGTAGACCCACACCTTGTGACGAGGGTCCTCGCGGCGCACGAGCTCCTCGTAGATGTAGCGGGGGCTGTCGCTGTACTGACGACCAATGCCGCTCTCGAAGAGGATGGCCTCCCGGGCCGGCAGCAGCCGGGCGAGGGCGAAGAGCCGCCGCATCACCGGGAAGTACTGCTGGCTGCGGCGAGCGCGCTGCAGGACGAGCTGGGGGAGCTCGGCACCCGTGACCGCGCCCACGAACGAGCGGTCGCGCCGCGCGCCGCGGACCGCGTCGATGATCCGCTCGCTGTTGTCGCGATCACGGTGGGTGAGGAAGCGTGCGGCCCGGGCCGCGTACCTCGGCTCGATCGTTCCCCCACGCGCGAGGGTGTCGTCCAGCAGGTCGAGGGCACGGTCGCGGTCGTGGGCGATGGGCCCGGGCAGCTCGTTGCCGAGATCGAGGTGGCTCCCCCAGCGGCCCAGGAAGCGCATGACGTCGAACTGGAAGTAGATGACGGGCTTGTCGAGGAAGGAGAAGTCGAACCCGGGACTCGAGTAGTCGGTGATCATGACCTCGCTCTGCTTGAGCAGGTCCTGGACATCGACATCTCCCTGGTGGACCACCGTGACGCCCGGGGCGTGGAAGTGGTGGCTGAACTGCTGCATGTTGGGGTGCAGGCAGAAGACGATGCTGGCGTCGTGCCGTGCCAGGAGGGCCGACAGCCGTGGGTCCGTGAGGAGACCGTGCCACTGCTCGAAGTACTCGGTCTGTGTGAAGGCATCCGGGTCCTGCAACCAGTCCCGCCAGGTCGGCAGCACGAGGATCTGCCCCTTGACCGGGGCGATGGACCCGTCGAAGAGGGTGTCGAAACGGGCCAGGCCCGTCACCGCGACCTCGTCGGGCTGGTAACCGAAGTCCTGGACGATGTACTCCTTCTCGCGCTCGGAGGAGACGAGGAAGAGGTCGGTCTCGAAGGAGGTGACCCGCTTGCCGTAGTTGAGGGCCATCCACTTGGTCCCCATGACGCCGTGCTGGAGGAAGACCTTGGGGGCCTTCATCTTGCGGGCGAAGCGCGGGGTGCGGGCTGGGTAGAGGAAGTTGGGGTGGTGGGTGCCCACGAGACGGTCCGCGCGCAGGCAGGTCTCGATGTGCTCCAAGGACTTGAAGTCGAGGACGTGGTCGAGCCCCTCGAGGTTGGCCCGCTCCGGGGAGTCCTCCTCGATGACGTAGTACGCGTCGATCTCGGGATGGTGCGTGCGCAGGTGGCGGAAGAGGTGCAGGCCGTTGTCCTGGGCCTTGTACGGGCGCTCGCCGAGCAGCCAGACCGGCTTGGAGCCGGGACGCAGCCGGTGCAGCGACAAGGACCCGGGCCGCATGAGGCCGCGCAGCCGCTTGTGGGCGTCGGTGGGGAAGAGCTCCAGGTGCAGCGAGGGAAACTTCGCCTTGAAGGTGAAGTAGGGCGTGATGGCCAAGGTGGTGTCGCCCGACGCCACCCAGCCGTCGTTGGTCCCCTTGCGCACGAGGTACGGGGTGCGCCCGACCCGGCCGCGCACCACTTGGCCATCGGTCGTCGTCGCCTGGATCCACAGGTCGCCGATCGTGTCCTTGCCGATCCCGTCCACCAGGTCACGGAGGAAGTCGTGCTCCGTGGAGAACTCGTAGAAGTGGCCGCCGAAGGTGCGGACCGAGCGCATGGGGTCCGTGGTGATCCGCGCCGGGCTGCTCGACTGGAAGGCCCCGTCCCGGCCGACGAGCTGCAGCTCGGCGCCGGTGAGGACGGTGTGCCGGGACGCGAGCGCGCCGGCGAGCACGAGACGCCCGTCCTCGATGCGCAGGTGGGAGACCTCGACGCGCAGGTTGGGGCTGATCTCCTGGTCGATGACCAGGGCCAGGTGGCCGTTGCGGTTGACGTACGGCAGCACGGACTGCCCCGCCGAGTTGGTCAGGGGCGCGAAGACCGGCTCGGCGGTACGCTGGAAACGACCGAGCGGGACCCGGTAGCTGAGGACCTCGTCCTCCTGAACGACCTCGGTGGCGTACCGCGGCGGACGCTCACGGTCCTCCGTCACCGAGATCCAGACGGAGGTCTTGGCGCCCTGCTCGGGCTCCTCGTCCGGGTCGCCCGGATCGGGCAGGACCTCCGGCGCGACGATGTCCAGGTCGAAGCTCGTGCGGTGACGGACGGCCGCCTCACCCAGGACCGTCGTCTGCTCGGACTGCCAGGAGCCGAGGCGGATCCACTCGTCGGCGATGAGGACGAAGACCTCGTGGAGGTGCAGCGACGGCCCGGTGAGGGCCTCGACGCTCATCGTGCTGCCGGTCTGCTGCATGTCCAGGTGGATGCGCGAGTACGGCCCGACGGTCGGCGGCCGGGACCGGCGTCGTTCGCGGCGCAGGAGCAGGGCCTTGTGGGCGAGGAGGGCGGGGACTGGCATGCGGCTCAACGTTCGTAGGGGGAGGGGAAGGGCAGGAGCGCGGCGACGATCCGGTCGACGCGTTGCTGGGCGAGGGCGGGGTCGTCGGTGTGGGTCTCGTTCAGGCAGTAGGAGTCGAGGTCGGAGCGCACGAGCATCCGGTCGATGCGCCGGTCGCTGCCCGGGTCGCCGATGTCAATGAACTCGTACCGGGTGTCGGCCGGGACGGCACGGCCGGTGGCAGCCGCCCAGAAGGCCTGCAGCTGCGCGGCGAGGGAGACGTCGCTGGGGTGTCGGAAGCGGGACGCGCTCGTGCGCTCCACGACCTCGGGGCAGGCGGCGTCGATCTCCTCGAGGACGTCCCTGCGCTGCGGGTGCGGCGTGTGTCGGGGCCGCGTCATCGGACGTCGGCCAAATCTGTCCTCGATGATCCGACGACCGTTCTTGAAGGCAGCGACCACCGGGAGGTCTGCAGCATCGGCCGCGCCATCCTCGACGGGGATCATGGACGGAAAGTACCTCAGCAGCCCGCTGGCGGTGAAGAACTGCTCCGGCCGCAGAGGACGCGCGAGGAAGACGTCGTCGTTGAGGTACAGGTAGTGCTGCGCCAGACCCGGGATGCGGTGGAGGTTGGCCTCGATCGCGTGCGAGTTGAAGGTCGGCAGATGCGTGCGGTCGGGGAAGATCTCCGCGTGGTGCACGAGGTGGATCTGCGGATGGTCGGTGTCCAGCCACGCCGGCACCTGGCCGTTGGTGACGATGTGGATCCTGCGGACCCAGCCGGCGTAGGCGGCGACGGACCGCAGCGAGTACCGCAGCTCCTCGCGACTGGTGAAGCGCGACGAGGACCGGGCGCTCGTGTGCGCCGCCGCGTCGTCGTCACCCCGGCGCGCGGCGGCGAAGTCCGCCTGCCAGTCGGGGTCGTCCGCGTCCACCCACGTGTAGACGATGTCGATGGGGAAGGTCACCTGCTCCAGCGGTGCACAGGCCCCCGGAGCGGGGGCGCCGGTGAGTGCCTCGGGCGGCAGGAAGCGAGCGTGCGAGTTGGTGCGGGGGGCCACCAGGCTGCCGGTCGGCAGGAGCGGCCCGTCCGGCGACATGCGGGGCGTGCTGACCTGCTCCCACACCTCGAGGTCGACGCCCAGATCGGCCGTCGGCAGCAGCCGGCCGGCTCGGGAGACCTGGGCGGAGAAGATCCGGACCACATCGCCCGGTCGGACGGAGGCCAGGCGGGAGAGCGGTCGCGCCGGCGATCGCCGGGTCCCGTGGATGGGGGCGACGTGCAGCTCGGGTCGCGCCGCCAGCGGCGACAAGGCGTCTGGGACGCGGTGGGCGTCCGCGGCCGAGACGATGACTCGGTGCGGTTGCTCTTGCGGGCTGTCGAGCCCGAGGTGGTCGATGCCGGCGCGGGCGAGCGCGGCGGCGACCTCGTCACGACACCGGTCCCGCAGGGCCCAGGCGTCGAACCGCTCGACGATGCGGGCGGTGAGCAGGGACCGGCCGCTCCGCACCCGGACGGTGTCACCGTCTGACCTGCCGTCGAGGGAGACGGTGCGGGTCCCGTCACGCAACGACCGGACGTGGTTGCGAGCTGTGGCGCTGAAGTCCGCGAGCACGTCCTGGATCCCTTCGTCGGCGGTCATGCGGTCATCGGGACGATCCTCGGGCACGTGGGTGGGAGGACGTGACGTCGATTGTCGTCGAGGGCGGCCCTCCGGTCCATTCCGACACGGTGGCACACGGGCGCCCGCGCACGCTCAGATGACTGGCGGGTGCCCGAGGCGCACGAGCCTCCACACCGTCCGCCACCTCATGGGTCGGCGCCCTCCGGGGTCCGTCGTGATTCCTTCGCGGAAGCCGCGAAACCACTGCCGCAGGTCCGTGGGCCGGCGCCAGTTGCGGGCGATCGTTATGGCAGTCCAGGACCCGACGTAGACGACGGCGAGGGGCCACGGGAGGTTGCGACGCGCGACCCACACGCGGTTGCGAGCGTTGAGACGCCAGAAGAGGCTGTGCCGGGTGGCCTCGGTGGCGGGGTGGTGGATGAGGACGGACGGGTCGTAGGTGAGCTCCCAGCCGTGGTCGCGCAGACGCCAGGCCAGCTCGATCCCTTCGTGCCCGAAGAAGAACACGCCGGGGTAGCCTCCGGTCTCCTCCCAGGCCTGACGCCGGATCACCACGACCCCTTCGGCGATCGCGAATGCGGGACTGCCCCTGTCCGGGTCGCCGGTCCACACCCGGGGGATCCACCGCCGCAGGGTGACGCCGTCGGTGTCGGCCACCCGGGCGTGCACCAGCCCGAGCCGTCGGTCGGCTCGGAAGCGCGCCACGGCGTGGGCGAAGGAGGTGGTGTCGGGGAGCCAGGCGTCGTTGTCGAGGAAGAAGACGAATTCCGAGGTTCCGTGCTCGACCCCGATGTTGCGCCCCTCCGCGGGGCCGACGTTGTCCTGGAGGTGCACGGTGTGGACGTCGTCGGCGAACCCCTGGGGCTGCCACCCGTTGCCGACGAGGATCAGGGTGACGGCCACCCCTTCCTGCGCCCGCGCCGAGTCCAGGGCGCGCAGGGTCTCGGTGTGGCGATCGCCCTGCGTGAGGACGATGACGTCGACTGTGGGGGTCACGTCGACAACCTGAGCATGTGGGGTCCTCTCGAACGGGATCGACTTTCGACCCTACTGGCTGGGGTGGGAAGGGGGTAATGCTGCGGCCCGAGTCCCGGTCGCCGGCGTCCCACGACGGTGGGACCGGTCGCCATAGACTGGGGCGCTGCAGCCCCGAGCGTCGTTACGAGGTATTCACCCATGGGCAAGACCGTCATCACGTATGGCACCTTCGATCTCTTCCACATCGGACACCTGAACATCATCAAGCGGCTGAGTGCCCTCGGGGACCGGCTGATCGTGGGGGTGTCCACGGACGAGTTCAACGCCATCAAGGGCAAGCGGCCCATCGTGCCCTTCGAGCAGCGCCTCGAGATCGTCCAGAACATCAGGGACGTCGACCTGGCCATCCCCGAGGACCGGTGGAGCCAGAAGGCTGAGGACATCGTCACCTACGACGTGGACATCCTCGGGATGGGTGCGGACTGGACGGGCAAGTTCGACGACATCTCCGACGACATCGAGGTCGTGTACCTGCCCCGGACCGATGGCATCTCCACGACCGAGATGAAGCGCGTCCTCAGCGCCTTCGACGCCCGCCACGTCGAGGAGCTCAAGCGGACGATCGACAACATCGGCCAGATCGTCAAGGAGCTCAGCTGACGCATGCGCTCGCGTGGTGGTGACCACCACCCGCGGGCGCTCCTTGGCTGCACACATGCCGAAGCCGTAGGTCGGTGAGGACCTACGGCTTGATGGTGGCCAGGGGCGGGGTCGAACCGCCGACCTTCCGATTTTCAGTCGGACGCTCGTACCAACTGAGCTACCTGGCCGAGCCGGTCCGGACTGGACCAGCGAGCGACCCTGACGGGACTCGAACCCGCGACCTCCGCCGTGACAGGGCGGCGCGCTAACCAACTGCGCTACAGGGCCTTGTGTCGTACAAGGCTTCGTGCTTCTTGCGTATCCCCAACGGGATTCGAACCCGTGCTACCGCCGTGAAAGGGCGGGGTCCTAGGCCGCTAGACGATGGGGACCCGTCTTCGAGAACCCCTCGCTACGCAGCAGGCAGCACCCGAATCCGTCGAGGACTCGGAAAGCATACGAAAGATCTGGCCGAACGCCAAAACGGCTTCACGGACGGGTTCCGTCCAGGGCGAATCGCGCGGCTGCGCGCCATCCACCGAGCTTCTCGGCGTGCCGGTTGGCGAAGGCCAGACGGACGATCGGGGCCTTCCAGCCGAAGGCCCGGTTGAGCACCGCCGCGCGGACCCGGGCGTCGCCGGCGCCCCATCGGTGACCCGAGCTGTCGGCCGGGTGGATGCCGTAGACGTGGTCGATGGCGTCCGCTCGCCGCCCAGCCCGGAAGAGGTCGAAGATGAAGAGGTACTCGTCGCCGAGATAGAGATCGACGCCCGCGCCGAAGCGCTCGTCGAAGCGAACGCCTGCCGCCTTGACCTGCTCGACGTCGACGAGCATCTCGTAGGTCGCTGCGCGGGCCGCGGAGAAGCTCGTGAGCCTCTCTCGACCGCCCATGGGCCGCCGCTTGCGCACCACCCCGTCAGGGGTCGTCCCCAGGCCCAGGGCCAAGGCGGAACCCGACCTCGAGAGGTACTCGATCCCGGCCGCGACACCCTCGAGGTCGACCTGCACGTCGTCGTCGCAGAAGAGGAGGTAGCGGCGGGTGGTGGCCTCGATGACCGCGTTGCGGCTGCGGGCCACTCCTCGACCCGGGACGTCGATCAGGCGGTCCCACCCGTGGAGGGGGTGGACCCGGTCGAGCCCGCCCTGGACGGCCACGATCACCTCGACCTCGTCCGCGCCGTCCGGGATGGTGATCGCGCCGGTGCGCTCGGCCAGGCTCGACCAGCCGATGGTCAGCTGGGACAGCGCGCTGCTCGTGGAGCTGCTCATGGGGCTGGTGGTCGTCAGGCTCATGCGTCGTCCTCGTCGTCCTCGTCGTCATCATCGTGCAGGGAGAGGTTCTCGATCACGATGTCGATGGCCTCCGTGAGTGCGTCAGCAACCTCGTCGAGCGTGTCGTCGCCGACCCGGACGGGCGTGGTCAGGGCCCGCAGGTCGATCCCCGTGAGATCGAGCGGTAGGTGGGGGATGTCGAGGGCGACCTCGACGCCGGCGCCCAGGGCGTAGTCCTCGACCTTGAGGGGTCCGTCGGCGCGTGCCGGGTCGAAGCCGTGGAGGCCGACGAAGCCGACGGGGATGCCGTAGCTGTGGCAGGCCACGAGCACCGGCAGGGAGCTCGTGACCACGGCGTCGTGGTCGGTGAGCGAGGCGAGGAAGGCGCGGACCTCGTCCGGGTGGCTGAAGAGCAGCGTCATGTCGTCGACGTCGTCGGGAGTGACGAGCTGAGCACTCGCGTGGAGGGGGTGCCGGACAAGAGCGACGCGGCCATTGCCCTCGCCCCGCTCGAGCGGGACGAGACGCCTCAGGAGCAGGCCGGGGTCCCCCCAGCGATCGATGGTCGGGCCGCCCTGTCGCGCGAGGCGGTCGGCGGAGATGGGGCCGCGGAGCGAGATGTAGGTCGCGTCGGGTGTCATCGGGTGGGCGGTGGAGCTGATGCCCGTCCCGACGACGACGGACGACGGGGTGATCAGGCGCCCGAGGGAGCCGAGGCCGACGAGGTGGGGCTCGGTGGGAGACGACGTCGGCGAGACATAGCTGATGCCGCGCTGCGCGTGCGTGCCCACCACGAGCGGGCTCATCCACTCACCGGCATTGCCGGGGAGGGGCTTGGGCCACCACGCGAGCGGGATCGGCTCGCTCCCCGGGTGGGCCGTCAGGTGCGCGGCGAACGACGTCGCGGCCGCCTGCGCCCCGGTGACGGCCTCGCTCCGCCGCGCCTCGGGGCCGACCCGCTCCATGATCGTCGCGATCATCGCGCGGTCCCCCCGCTGCCCGGCCGCCAGCAGCCACACAGGGGCCTTCGAGGCCGGGATCGTCTGCTGCAGCTGTTCGCTCGAGGGCCGCGCGCGGGCGGCCTTGGCGAGCGTGGTGTTGGCGCGGGCCGAGGCGCGGGCGAAGCGCATCATCGAGGAGGAGAGGTTGCCGACCTGGCCGAAGGCAATGCGGCCGGCGAGGAGGAAGACGACGGCGTCGCCGACCGAGACCTCACCGTGCACGGTGCGCTGCAGCACGCACACGAGGGTGACGACCAGGCCGAGGCTGCCGATGATGCCGCCGAGCTCGGAGGTGCGGATCCGCGTGCCGATGCGCTCTCCGACCGAGATGGTCCCCGGATGGTTGCCCATGGCCACGTAGTCGCGCTGGAGCCCCAGGTGCCGGGAGAAGAGCCAGACGATGATCGCCAGGACGGTGGCGGCCGAGATGGCGTTGACCAGGCCGGTCACCGGGTCGAGGACCGCGATGAGGGCCGCGAGGGCGATGATCTGGACGACGCCGACCATCTGGTTGGACAGCTCGAGCGCCATCGCCCAGTCCCAGCTCTCCTGGGCGCGGTTGCGATCGGCCAAGGAGGTCTCGAAGCGGCGGCGGAAGACCGCGATCCGGGCGATCTTCACGACGTGGTGGACGACCCGGGCCCCTGCGAAGAGGACGAAGAAGAGCGCACCGCTGCGCACGATCGCGCCCGGGTCGCGCTGGAGGGTCTGCGCGCCCGTCGTGATGAGGTGGGTGAACATCCGGATGACGAGCATCTCCATCACGGGGACGCTGGCCATAACGAGGGCGAGGCCGGCGGCCTCCCCCTTCGCTCCCGGGGTGGGGAAGAGGCGCTGGAAGACCTCTCGCAGGTGGCGCCACGTGCTCTCGTGAGCGGGGGGCGACGTCAGGGACGTCGACCCGGCCGTGGCGACCACCTGGTCACTCGGCACGGCGAAGGTACTCCTCCACGCCGCCACGCATGGCCTGCTCCACCTCGTCGAGCTTGTCGTCGCTCAGGCGGACCTGCGACACGAGGTCCTCGAGCGAGATCTTGGTCAGGTCGAAGCGGATGAGCTGCGGGTCGTAGTCCCTGTCGAGCCCTGCACCGCGGCTGTAGTCGGCGTACTTGATGCCTGTGCCGGGGACGGCGTTCTGGAGGCCCTCGAAGTTGATCAGCCCACACGGGATGCCGTAGCTGTGGCAGGCGATCATCACGTGCATCGCGCTGGTGAGGACGTAGTCGGAGCCGACGAGCTGCTCGAGGAACCCCTGGATCCTCGACGGGTGCGACATCCGCACGTCGAGCTCGTCGACGTGGTCCGGCAGCACGAGCGGGACATTGGCGTGGGTGAAGTGACGCACCAGCGTCACCCGGCCGGTCGTCTCACCGCGCTCGAGAGGGACGGCCCGACGCAGCAGCACGCCCGGGTCGCCGAAGGACTCGACATCGGGTCCGCCGGAGTCGCGCAGCGACTGGGCCGTGATCGGACCACGCACCGAGTGGTACGACGCGCTGCCCTCGAGCAGGTGCTCGGTCGTGCTGATGCCCGTCCCCACGACGATCGAGGAGGGCTTGATGAAGCGGCCCACCGACCCGATGCCGAAGAGGTGCGGGTCGCTCGTCTTGGCGGTCGTCGGGACGTAGCGCACCGGGTGGGGCGTCTCGTGTGCGAGCACGAGCGGGCTGAGCCAGTCGCCGAAGTTGCCGGGGAAGGGCTTGACCCACCACGCGAGCGTCACTGGTGTGCCCGGGCGCTCGGGCGAGGCGTAGTGCGCGAAGGAGTTGGCGACCTCCTTGGCAGCGATCTCCGGCTTGCCGGGGACGATGCGGTCCTCGATCTTGCCGTAGAAGTTCTCGACGGCGGCCGCGTCACCCTTCTGGCCGGACGAGATCATCCAGTTGACGAGCTTGGCTTGGGTGCTCGGCCCGGTGCTCCCGGGGCCGGCGGTGTGAGCGGTGAGGCGGTGGGTCATACCGGTCCGGTCGGCGATGCGGCGCAGGCGGTGCGCGGCCTCGGTCGGCAGGGCGCGCTCGACGCGCTTGGCGGCCTGGAGGGCCACGTGCTTGGCAGCGGTCCGTCCGGACATGGCGCCGATGAGGGCACCGCCGACAGCACCGGCGGTGCCGCCGATCGCGGAGTGCTGCTCGACCTTGAGCTTGAACTCGGCGACATTGCCGCTCGCGCCGAAGGAGAAGAAGGGGGTGATGCCGCTGTCGGGCTGCGCCTTGGAGAGCATCGCCGGAGACGGGATGATCTGGAAGGTCATGTTGGCGCCGTTGGCGCGCCACGACTCCTCGAAGAAGTAGTCGTCGGTGGCCTTGATGTCCATCTCGCGCTCGAAGGTCGCGGCGTCGGCCATGAACTTGCGGGCAGCAGGCGTGGTGTTGATCCCGAAGAAGCAGGGCTCCCAGAAGCGGGTCTTGGACAGGTAGCCGATTGACGAGGGGGTCCCGAAGCCGCGCTGGAAGCCGATGAGGTCGGCGGTCGTCGAGGCGATGAACTCGGGGAAGGCCAGGAGCGAGCAGTCGACGTCGATCCAGTAGACGCGCTTGTCCGGGTTGGCCAGACACACACCGTTGAGGAAGCCGATCTTGCGCCGGGTCAGGTCGGCCCAGTCGTCGTCGGGTCCCTTGTGGATCTCCTCGAGCTCCAGCTGTACACCCAGCCCCGCGACATTGCCGCGCAGCGTGTCGGCGTGCGCTCGGTAGTAGTCGTCGTCCGTGTAGAAGGAGCAGACGACGATGTCGTCACGCACAGTCAGGGTGTCTGCTGTCATCGGGAACTCTTGGCCTCTTTCGTGCACAGTGCTCGGTCAGGGTGTGCTCGTGCGGGGGGCAGGCGACCATCGCTCCCGTATCACTGGATTGTGCCCAGCGCAGCGGCGGACCGGTGGTTGCCCCGCCGAAGGTTCCCTCACCAAAGTGTCTGCGGCGTGTCGTCCAGGTGGCCAGCCGGTGGGACGAGCTCAGCCCCGGGTCCACGACCGGACGCGCTCGACGTCCCAGGTCGTGACGATGCGCTCCAGAGGCACCCCGAGGCGCTCGGCGCGCTCGGCGCCGTAGGCCTTCATCTCCAGCTGACCCGGCGCGTGCGCGTCCGAGTCGACGGCGAAGAGGCAGCCGATCTCCAGCGCCAGCTCGATGAGCTCGTCGGGCGGGTCGCAGCGCTCGGGCCGGGAGTTGATCTCGACCGCCGTGTCGTGCTCCGCGCAGGCCTCGAAGACCGCGCGGGCATCGAAGTCGCTCTGCGGCCTGGTGCCACGCCCACCGGTCACGAGGCGGCCGGTGCAGTGACCGAGGACGTTGACCCTCGGGTTGCTGACCGCGGCGACCATCCGGCGTGTCATCGCGTCCCGGCCCATCTTCAGCTTGGAGTGGACCGAGGCGGTCACGAGGTCGAGCCGACCGAGCATCTCCTCGGTCTGGTCCAGCGACCCGTCGTCGAGGATGTCGACCTCGATGCCGGCGAGGAGGGTGAAGGCGTCCCCGAGCGAGTCGTCGATCCGGGCGACCAGGTCCAGCTGGCGCGAGAGGCGCTCAGCAGACAGTCCGTTGGCGATCCGCAGGCGTGGGGAGTGGTCGGTGAGGACCATCCACTCCTGACCGAGCTCGACGGCGGTGAGCACCATCTCGTCGATCGGGCTACCTCCGTCGGACCAGTCCGAGTGCAGGTGGCAGTCACCGATGATCGCCTCGGCGTAGGTCTCGCCACCCTCGACGAGGGCCCCCCCGTGCTCCTCCTGCTGGGTGACGAGGTAGTCGGGCAGCTCGCCCCGCACAGCCTGCTCGATGACGCCGGCGGTGGACTTGCCGATGCCTGCGAGATCGGTGATCGTGCCGGCCTCGACCCGCTGCTCGACCTCTCCCGGGTCCAGGTCGCGCAGGACCTGGACCGCGCCGCGGAAGGCCTCCACGCGCCGGCTGTGCTGCCGGGAGCGTTCGAGGAGGAAACCGACGCGACGCAGTGCCTCGATCGGGTCGACGGGTGCCTGCAGCGGCTCGAGGGACCTCACGACGTCACCACGAGGTGTGCAGGGGGCGGCCCTCGGCGAACCCGGCGGTGGACTGCAGGCCGACGAGCGCGCGCTCGTGGAACTCCTCGAGCGATGTGGCGCCGGCATAGGTGCACGAGCTGCGCACGCCGCCGATGATCTCGTCGATGACGTCCTCGACACCCGGTCCGGCCGGGTCGACGTACATCCGAGAGTTGGAGATGCCCTCCTCGAAGAGCGCCTTGCGCGCCCGGTCGAAGGGGGAGTCTGCCGCCGTGCGGTGTTGTACCGCGCGTGCGGAGGCCATCCCGAAGGACTCCTTGTACCGCCGACCGTCGGAGTCGGTGACGAGGTCGCCGGGGGACTCGAGGGTCCCGGCGAACCACGAGCCGATCATCACATTGCTGGCACCGGCGGCGAGGGCGAGCGCGACATCGCGTGGGTGGCGCACGCCGCCGTCCGCCCAGACGTGCTTGCCGAGCTCGCGCGCGGCCGCGGCGCACTCGAGGACCGCGGAGAACTGAGGACGCCCGACGGCGGTCATCATCCGGGTCGTGCACATCGCGCCGGGCCCGACGCCGACCTTGACGATGTCAGCGCCCGCCTCGATGAGCTCGCGGGTGCCGGCCGCCGAGACGATGTTGCCGGCGACGATCGGTACCTGCGGGTCCAGCGCCCGCACGGCGGCGAGGGCGTCGAGCATCTTGGTCTGGTGGCCGTGGGCGGTGTCGACGACGAGCACGTCGGCGCCCGCCTCGAGCAGCGCGGCGGCCTTGCCGCTCACGTCGCCGTTGATCCCGACCGCTGCGGCGATGCGCAGTCGGCCCTGCCCGTCGAGAGCGGGGGTGTACATGCTGGCGCGGACCGCTCCCTTCGTCGTCTGGATGCCGACGAGCCGGCCGTCCGCGTCGACGACCGGAGCCACCCGACGACGGGCGCGGTGCAGCTCCTCGAAGGCGGTGCGCGGGTCGGCATCGGCGGAGAGCGTCATCGGGCCGGGGGACATGACATCCCGGACCTGGGTGAAGCGGTCGACCCGCTCGAGGTCACGCTCGGTGACCACGCCGACCGGGCGGCCGTCCTCGACGACGACCCCGGCGCCGTGGGCGCGCTTGTTGATCAGGGCGAGGGCTTCGCCAGCCGTGGTGCTGGGCTCCAGCGTGATCGGGGTGTCGTGCACGAGGTCGCGCCCCTTGACGAAGGAGATCACCTCGGCGACCACCTCGACCGGGATGTCCTGCGGGATGACCGTCAGGCCTCCGCGCCGGGCCGTCGTCTCCGCCATCCGCCGCCCGGCGATCGCCGTCATGTTGGCGACGACGAGCGGGATCGTGGTGCCGGTCCCGTCGCTGGTCGCCAGGTCGACCCCGTGGCGGCTGGCCACGTCGCTGCGCCGCGGCACCATGAAGACGTCGTCGTAGGTCAGGTCGAGCTGCGGCATCAGGCCGTTGAGGAAGTCCACGATGGCGAGTCTAGGCCGGGCCATGGGGGAAGATCTGGGACGTGAGCTTCCTGCAAGAGACCCCTGCCGACGAGCGCCGCCGCGCCGGTCTGCGGCGCATGCGCACCCTGGCGACGGGGCTGCTCGTCCTCGCGGCCGTCGTCTACGTCGTGACCCTGCGCCTGGACCACGCGGGCGTGTGGGGCTACGTCAACACCGCCGCCGAGGCCGCGATGGTCGGCGCGCTCGCGGACTGGTTCGCCGTGACGGCGCTCTTCCGCCACCCGTTGGGCATCCCGGTCCCGCACACGGCGCTGGTCAAGAAGCGCAAGGACGAGCTCGGGCGCAGCCTGCAGGAGTTCGTCGCGGACAACTTCCTCACCGAGGAGATCGCCCGCGACCGCCTGGCCACGGCCCACATCGCCGAGCGGCTCGGGGCCTGGCTGGCGGAGCCGTCACACCGCCAGCGCGTCCTCACTGAGGCGACCCGCGGCGGGACGCGGGCGCTGGAGCGCATCGAGGACCACGACGTCCACGACTTCCTCAGCCAGCTGCTGCTCCCGCGGTTGGCGCAGGAGCCGATCAGCCCCATCGCCGGTTCACTCCTCGAGGGCGTGGTCGAAGGGGGGAGCCACAAGGGCATCGTCGACCTCGGCATCGACGAGATCCAGCGGTGGTTGACGGACAACCCGGACCTCTTCAAGCAGGTCGTCGGGGACAAGGCGCCGTGGTGGACCCCCGAGTGGGTCGACGACAAGGTCATCGACTGGACCTACCGGCAGGCGCTCACCTGGCTCGACGAGATGCGCCACGACGCCGATCATCCGGCCCGGACCGCGCTGGATGACCTGCTGACCCGACTCGCCCGCGACCTGCAGCACGACCCCGAGGTCATGGCCAGTGCCGAGGCGCTCAAGGAGCGGCTGCTGGCGCACCCGCAGGTGCCGACCAGTGCGGTGGCGGTGTGGCAGTCCCTGCGGACCTCGCTCATGGGGGCGATGGCCGACGAGGGGTCCTACTTCTGGCGGCGCGGGGACGAGCTGCTCACCCACCTCGGCGATCACCTCGAGCACGACGCGGTCTGGCAGGAGCGTCTGGAGACCCACCTGGGCGAGATCGTGGCCTTCTTCGTCAACACCTACGGCGACGAGCTGGCCGAGGTCATCTCGGTGACCGTCGAGCGCTGGGACGCCGACGAGGCGAGCGAGCGGATCGAGCTCTTCGTCGGGCGGGACCTGCAGTTCATCCGGATCAACGGCACCGTCGTCGGCGCGCTCGCCGGCCTGGCGATCCACTCGCTGAGCGTGCTCATCGCCTGAGTCCCGGGCGGTCTGCCCGTGTCAGCGGTGCGCGGCGAAGGTGGCGCGCTGGTGGATGTGCTCCGGCAGGTGCACGGGCATGTCGGCCGGGTGTAGGTCTCCGGTGGAACGGGCGGGGAGCGAGGGGAGCGTGGCACGCATCGCCGGTCGCTCGACGAGGCGCCACGAGGCGAGCGCCAGCGGCAGGGTGCAGGCGAAGGAGACCGCGGCGAACACGGGGACCGGGACGAGGGCCCCGAGCCCGAGCATGCCGAGCACCTGCTGCACCGGCCAGCCGTAGACGTAGAGGCCGTAGGAGTGGTCCTCCTTGGCCGCGATCGACGTCTTCCACGTGTTGCCGATGTGCAGCAGCGCGTAGGTGAGCGGGATCGGCGAGAGCAGGTTGAGCGCGGACTCGTCAGTGATGCCCAGGACCGTGACGCATGCGACCGCAGCGATCGTCAGGGGCGTGGTGGTGTGCAGTCGGTCGCGCAGCGCATAGGCGAGTACCCCGACGGCGAAGAAGGAGAAGAGCCGCAGGGCGCTGGTGAGCATGTGCCCCGTGCCGGGCAGGTCGCCGACCCACCAGCTGAGCACGGGCAGGGCCACGGTCGCGATGGCGGCCGAGGTCACGAGGTGGCGGCGCACCCAGACGATGCCGAGCGCTGCCCCGCACAGCAGGTAGGCCGCGAACTCGTACATGAGGGTCCACAGCGAGCCGTTCCACATGCCCGGGTTGGGTGCGCCGGCGAGGGTGCCGCCGATCGCCGGGTTGGTCATCCACAGGGTCGCGTTGTCGAGGACATAGGACAGCGAGTGCGCGGGGTTCCACCCATGGCCGCCGATGATCCCGCCGAGTGGTGCGAAGACGAAGCCGGTGACGAGCAGGCAGCCCCAGAAGCCGGGGAAGATCCGCCGCGCACGGCGGGTGATGTAGGTCCGGAAGTCGTTGCGCACCCGGCTGCCGGCGATGAGGAAGCCGGACAGGGCGAAGAAGCCGTCGACCCCCACCGCGCCGAGCCGCTCCATGGCGTTGGCCCCGTAGCCGCCGAGCGGCCAGGAGTGGGCCAGGATGACCGCCGCTGCGAGGCAGAGCCGGACGGCATTGAGTGAGTTGTCACGGCTGGTCAGGAGTTTGTCGACGGGAGAAGGCATCCCCTCGACGGTAACGGAACGATAACGGCCAAGCATGTCGGGGAGGGTGGTCTGCCTCACCCGCCCCGACGTGCCGCCGATCAGCGCAGCGGGTCGAAGGGGGTCAGCTCGGGGGCAGGCCGGCCCGTCATGATCGTCTGGGCGAGCAGCCGTCCCGTGGCCGGGCCCAGCGTCATGCCCCACATGCCGTGACCGCCGGCGACGTGCACGCGGCGCGAGGTCGTGGCACCGATGAGGGGCAGCCCGTCGGAGGTGCAAGGGCGCGAGCCGACCCACTCGTCCTGCCGGTCGTCGAGGTCGATGCCCGTGAGGTAGGGGCGGGTCGCGTCGACGATCGCTTCGATGCGCCGCGGGTCGAGCGCTGCCTCGGGCTTGCGGAACTCCATCATCCCGGCGACCCGCAGGCGGTCCCCGAGCGGCGTGCAGGCGACGCGCTGTGCGGGCAGGTAGATCGGCCCCTTGGGCTGGTGGTCGATCGGGACGCTGAAGCTGTAGCCGCGTCCTGCCTGGACGTGCATCCGCACGCCGAAGGGGCGGACGAGGGCGTCCAGCCAGGTGCCGGTCGCGACGACGACCTGGTCGAAGGACTGGGTGCCGGCCTGGTCGAGAGCCAGGCGCACCCCCTTGGTCTCGTCGGTGATGCCGGTGACGCGGGCACCCTCGTGGATCTTGCCGCCACGAGCCCGCACGGAGTCGGCGAGGGCGGCGACGTACTCGCCGGGGTTGAGGTAGCGCTGACCGAGCAGCCGGATGCCGGCGCCGATGCGCTCGGAGAAGGTCGGCTCGGCGGCCCGGACCTCGTCACCGGTGAGCAGCTCGAAGCCGACGTCCTGACCGGAGTCGGCGATGTGCTCGAGCTCGGTGAGGAGGAACTCGGAGTCGGCGCGGGTCTCGTAGCCGGCGATGAAGGACTGCGCATCGTGCGCCGTGGAGCTCACGCCACCGGCGGCCAGGTCGTCGAAGGCGGGCAGCGCGTGCCCGTTGATCGGGACGAGGGCGCGCATCGAGCGGCTCCAGCGTCGCATCGTGCTGTTGCGGGTGAAGGTCGCGAGGAACTTCAGCAGCCGCGGGTCGCCGGTCACCGGGACGTAGACGGGCGACGCGGGGGAGATGACCGCCTTGATCCCGTAGGAGAGGACCGCGGGGTCCGGAAGCGGCGTGGAGATGCCCGGCGTGATCCAACCTGCGTTGCCCCATGACGAGCCAGCGGCGACGCCGTCACGATCGAAGACCTCGACCTCGACCCCGTGCTCCTGCAGGAACCACGCGGTCGACAGTCCGACCATGCCGGCGCCGATGACGGCGACCTTCTGGGGGGCGGGGGTGGGGGTGCTCATGGCGTCCTCTCGGGCATCGGGCCGCAGGGTCTCCACGGCAACCAGCCCACTGTGCCCCACGTCACAGGGCCGTGGCAAAGTGCACCCGGATCGGCGTCGCGGGGCGGGGGTCGGCTACGACTACGCTGTGCCCGGTGGGGCCTCTAGCTCAATGGTAGAGCTGCGGACTTTTAATCCGTAGGTTGTGGGTTCGAGTCCCACGGGGCCCACCACCACACCACGGGGCCCACCACGGCGGCCGAAGGGGGATCCCCTCACCTCACCGCCGCAGCCGCGTCGACGACGCCCTCTCCGAAGATCCCGTTGCGCTGCGTCGTGCCCGCACATGTGACGACGCCTTCGTCCGCGGGGCAGGGCTGGTCGGTCGCCGTCTCCTGCAGCTTCGCCGCCACGTCCTCGGGGCGCATGCGCTCCCCATGGGCGCTGATGACCAGGGCCGCCGTCCCGGCGACGTGTGGGGAGGCCATCGAGGTCCCCTGCAGCCAGGTGTAGAGACCGCAGCGCTCGTCGGGGTCCGGGTCGGTGGCGCCGATGCCGTCGGGGCAGGCGCGCACGACTCGCTGGTTGCCGCTCTCGGTCACCCGGCCCTCGTCGTCGATCGCACCTTCGGTGCGGGCGAGGGCACGCGGCATGGCCGAGAGGATGCCGCCGCGGCCATCGCTCTCCTGGCCGCCGGGAGCGGCAATGTCGACCCGGTCGTCGCTCGGGTCCGAGGTCCAGTTGGAAAAGGTGGAGCGGACGTCGCCCTCGTCGACGGACGCGACGCCGATGACGTGCTCGCCGTCGAGGGGGAGGCGCTCGCAACCCTGGGGGTCGACCGTGCGGTCGTGGGCGGCCCCGCCGTAGTTGGGGCTCGTCCCGTCCTGGCCCCTGGCCCCGACGTCCGCGCCTTCGTTGCCGGCCGAGCTGACGATGGTCACGCCGGCCTCGTCGGTGACGTCGTAGGCGCGGTGCATGAGCTCGATCGCGACGTCCTGGAAGGCGGCCTGCTCGGGGGAGTCCCCGTCGGCCCCGCCGCGGCAGGCGATGATCCACGGGTCGACGTAGTAGCTCATGTTGACCACGTCGAGGCGCTGGTCAGCGGCATAGGTCAGAGCGTTGACCGTCGGGCCGAGGAAGAACATGCCCGAGTCCTGTCCGGCGCGCAGGTCCACGAGTGTGATGCCCGGCGCGACTCCGGTGACGCCGAGGTCGTTGGCCGCGGCGGCGATGGTGCCGGCGACATGGGTGCCGTGCCCACCGTCGTCCGTGCCGACGGGATCGACGCAGCTGTCGACCTCGCAGGGCCCGTCGATGTCGGGCATGTCGGTGACGAAGGAGCGCGACAGCCCAGTGTCGAGCACCGGCGCCAGGTCGGGGTGGCTCGCGTCGACGCCGGTGTCGATGACACCGACCCGCACCTCGCGCCGTCCTGTGGTCACCTCGTGCGCGCCGGCCACGTCGATGGCCTGCGTGCCCCAGAGCCACCCGTCGAAGGGGTCCCCGCCGTCAGGGGCCGAGGGCGGCGGTGGGATGTCCGTCGCCGGGGTGAGGTCGCCGGCCGTCGGCACCTGCGGGTCGTCCGGTGTCCAGTCCGCATTGCGGTCGGTGACGGCCGCGGAGACGCCGTCGACCCCCTTCGCCCTTTGCTCGACGTCGTCGTCGCTGCTGCGCAGGGTGACCATGCCGATCGAGGTGTTGATCGAGGTGAGGGCCAGCCCGTCGCCCTTGAGGGCGTCCGCGATGTCCTGGGTGGCCGCGGGGTCCTCCGCGACGACGACCCAGTCGCGTCCCTCACGCGGGGGAGCGAAGGTCTGCACGGCGGTGTCCGTGGGAGCGCTCGACGGCGCGGGATCCGCGCTCGAGCTCGAGCTCGTTGCCGTCGAGGAGTCGCCTCCCACGAGGGAGCACCCGCCCACGGTCATCGTCAGCGCGACGAGCGCGCCCCAGGTCCTGCGTGCCTGCATGTGCATCCCCATCGATCGGTGCGTCGTCGCAGTCTACGGACGGAGGTGGCCCGCCTCCCGGCCCATGGCGTACTGTCGCCAGCGAGTCAGACGCACACCAGTGCAAAGGGAATCCGGTGAGAGTCCGGAGCTGTCGCGCAGCGGTATGGGTGACCGACGGGGTAGGAACCACTGGACCGAGAGGTCCGGGAAGGAACCCCGTCGGGTCGATCCCGAGTCCGAAAACCTGCTGGCTCGTCTCATCCGACCGGGCCTCGCGATCAGGCCCCCGATGCACTGGAGACCTCCGTGTCCCACAACCGCCCCGGCGGCCGTCGCGTCCCCGCGACCCCGCTGGTCGTCACGCTCGTCGGCCTCGCCCTCGTGAGCGCCGTCGCGTCGCTCGCCCTCGGCTCCGAGCCGCTCGCCGTGTCGGGGGTGATCGACGTCCTGCGCGCCCGCCTCACCGGCGCCCCCGGGCCCGACCCCACCTACGACACGATCGTCTGGGAGCTGCGTGCGCCCCGCGTCATCATGGCGATGGTCGTGGGAGCGGGTCTGGCCATGGCGGGTGCCTGCATGCAGACCCTCGTGCGCAACCCGCTCGCTGACCCCTATCTCCTGGGTGTCTCCTCCGGGGCGGGCGTCGGCGCGACCCTGGTCATCGTGCTCGGGGTGCTGAGCGGCTTCGGGATCTGGGCGCTCTCGCTCGGCGCGCTCGCCGGAGCGCTCGCCGCGACCGGCCTCGTCTTCGGCGTCTCCATGTGGCAGGGCGGGATCACCCCCCTTCGTCTCGTCCTGACGGGCGTGGTGATGTCCGCCGCCTTCTCGTCGGTCTCGAGCTTCCTCGTCTTCTTCAGCGCCGACCCGCGGGCGACGCAGTCGGTGCTCTTCTGGCTGCTGGGCAGCCTCTCGGGCTCCGTCTGGGACCAGATCCTGCCGTCCGTGATCGTCGTCGTCGTCGCGACGGGGGTGCTCATGGCGCTGCACGCCTGGCTCGATGCGCTGGCCGCCGGCGCGGACGTCGCGGCAACGCTCGGGGTGCCGGTCAAGGGGCTGCGGATCGGGCTCTTCGTCCTCACGTCCGTGCTCGTCGGCGTGCTCGTCGCCGTCTCGGGTGGGATCGGCTTCGTCGGCCTCGTCGTGCCGCACCTCGCCCGGATCCTCGTCGGTGCGCTCCACCGCAATGTCCTGCCCGTCGCCGCCGTGGGCGGTGCGCTCCTCATGCTCTGGGTCGACGTCGCCGCCCGGGTCGTCGTGCGACCGCAGGAGATCCCGCTGAGCGTCGTCACCGGGATCGTCGGGGCCCCGATCTTCCTCCTGCTCCTCGGGCGACGGCACTACACCTACTCCGGAGGCGACGCATGAGCCACCTCACCAGCCGTGGCCTGACCTGCTCGATCGACGGCCGTCCGATCGTCTCCGATGTCGACCTCGAGATCGAGCGTGGCGAGATGGTCGCGCTCGTCGGTCGCAATGGCAGCGGCAAGTCCACGCTGATCCGCTCCCTGACGGGCCTGCGAGCGCCGGCCCGTGGCTCCGTGCACGTCGACGGCACGGACCTCGCCGCGCTCACACCGCGCCAGCGTGCAGGTCTCATGGCCCACGTCGGGCAGGAGGACGGGCCACCCGAGGACCTCCTGGTCGGGGAGATGGTCGCCATGGGACGCATCCCTCACCGACCCCCGTGGTCCGTCGGGGCGAAGGGAGAGCGCCGTCTCGTCCTCGATGCGCTGGCCGCCGTCGGCATGGCGGCGCATGTCGACCACCCCTGCCAGCACCTGTCGGGCGGCGAGCGCCGTCGGGTGATGCTCGCCCGGGGTCTCGCCCAGGGCACCGACCTGCTCGTCCTCGACGAGCCGACCAACCACCTGGACATCCACCACCAGGTCCAGCTCCTCGACACCGTCCGCGGGCTGGGCCGCACGGTCCTCGCCGCCGTCCACGACCTGTCCCTGGCGGCGACGCACTTCGACCGGGTGGCCGTCCTCCACGAGGGCCGGCTGCACGCGGTCGGCACGCCGACCGAGGTGCTCACCCCGCAGACCATCGGGCTGGTCTTCGGCGTCGAGGCCGCCCAGCTCACCGACCCGGCCACCGGCCGGGTCCACCTGGTCCTCGGAGCCGGAGCGTCCGTCCCCGCCCCACGAAAGGTCCCGGCATGACCCCCCTTCGTCCCGTGCGCGCAGGCGCCGCCCTCCTCGTCGCAGGGCTGCTGGCCGCCTGCGGCACCGGCAGCGACGCCCGGTCCACCTCGGCCTCGACGCAGGTGACCGTCACCAACTGCGGTGCGGAGGTGGCCTTCCCCGCACCCGCGCAGCGGATGTACGTGGGTGGCGACGGCAATCTGCTCGCGATGGTCCTGGCGCTCGGCGCGCAGGACCAGGTCGCCGGCGTGGTCGGCCTCGACGACACGAAGCCGGTGCTGTCGAGCGTCTACGGCGCCGATGTCGTCGACGGGCTGACCGAAGCCACCCCGGATCACCCGACGATGGAAAATGTCATCGCCCAACGGCCGGATGTCGTGCTCGCGGGCTGGAGCTACGGGTACTCGGAGGAGAAGAAGCTCACCCCCGACCTGCTCGCCGACCGGGACATCGGTGGCTACGTCCTCTCGGAGAGCTGCCGTCAGGCCGATGGCCGGCGCGGCACCATGCCGCCGTGGGAGGCGCTGCGGGCAGACATCCACAACCTCGGCGCGATCACCGGGCGGGTCGATGCTGCCGCGCAGGTCAACGCGGACATCGACCGTCGACGCACCGCGCTCGACGACGCCCCGCAGGCGGCGGATGCGCCCACCGTCTTCCTCTTCGACTCCGGCACCCAGCAGATCTTCACGTCCGGCGCCTACGGCGGCCCCCAGGCGATCATCGAGACGGCCGGCGGCCGCAACGCGACGGAGGACGTCAAGGACACGTGGACCGAGGTCTCCTGGGAGCAGCTCGTCTCGTCCGAGCCGGATGCCTTCGCCTTCGTCGACTACGACGGGCAGAGCTTCGAGGACAAGGTCAAGGTGCTCAAGAGCAACCCCGCGACCAAGGACTTGCCGGCCGTCCTGGAGGAGCGGTTCGTCAACCTGCCGATCTCCGCCTGGACGAGCAGCCCGCTCAACATCGACGCCGCCGAACAGCTGCGGGCCACGCTCGAGGAGCACGACCTCGTCCCCGAGAGCGGGATCGAGCCGCAGCACGACCTCCAGCCATGAGTGCAGCAGGCGAAGGGAGGCACGCGCCACACCCATGGGCGTTGCCGGCGTCGATGGCTAAGGTTGAGGGCGTGGGAGTTACGTACGAAGCATCCGACCGCCTGGCCCGAATCGTCCTCGACCGGCCCGAGGCCGGCAATGCGCTCGACCTCGAGATGGCTCGCGCCCTGCGCGAGCAGGTCGAGCGTGCGCTGGGCGACCCCTATGTCGACATCCTGACGCTGACCGCCAACGGCAAGGACTTCTGCCTCGGCTCCGACACGAGCGACGCTGAGGCAGCCGACGACCCGACGACCGCGGTCTTCGAGCTCGCGGCCGCGCTC
The DNA here is from genome assembly GCF_001570985.1 of Janibacter limosus NBRC 16128. Lineage (GTDB taxonomy): Bacteria > Actinomycetota > Actinomycetes > Actinomycetales > Dermatophilaceae > Janibacter > Janibacter limosus. Next base: position 53,455 of record NZ_BCSS01000010.1, read on the forward strand.
GAGGAGCTCTTCTCGCTGCTCAACTCCTCGACCAAGCTGGTCCTCGTCGGCGTGCACGGCCGGGCCATGGGCTCCGGCCTGGGGCTCGTCCTCGCGGGCGACCTGGCGTTCTGTGCCGATGACGCGACCTTCTGCGTCGCGCCCAAGGGCGGCACGGGTGCCCCTGACCCGGGGCTGGCCTGGCTGTTGCCGCGAGCCATCGGCCAGCAGCGCGCGCTCGCGTTCGGCCTGGGGGGCCGCACCCTCGACGCGTCGACGGCGGACGACTGGGGGATCGCTGAGCTCGCCCCGGACGGCGACATCGTCGCCGCCCTCAAGGATGCGGCGGACAACCTCGGCGGCAAGCACCTGTGGGCCAACTCCGAGATGCGTCGCCTGCTGCATGCCTCGTGGGAGACCTCACGCACCGAGCTGTCCCAGTCCGAGGCCGTCACCCTCGTGCGCGCCCTCCTCACCCGCAGCAAGGGCTGAGTCGTGGGCGAGCCGGGCAAGCCCCGCCGCCCGCTCCACTTCGGGCCGGACGCCATGGAGGCCCACGGCGGCACCATGCCCGACCCCGCAGAGACCGCAGCGGCGGCGCATGCCGCGGCCGCGACGGTCGTCGAGGCCGGCCGTGGCGACTCCTCACCGGCGACGACGGCGCGCCTGGTGCGGCTCGTCGAGGACCTGGGCATCGACACGCTGGCCCAGCTGTGGGCGGGCCGTCCTGCGCGCAGCCTGCCGGGGGCGCTGTGGCGTGTCTACGTGCTCCGGGCATGGATCCAGCGCAACCCGGAGGTCGCTGCTCGCGAGTACGCGGCAGGACTGGTCGTCGCCCAGGTCAGCCATGTCATCGCCGGTGTCGTGGACCCGCCGGGCACCGATGAGGTCAAGGACCTGTCGGACCGGATCCTCGGGGGCGTCTTCGACGGCGACCTGGCAGTGGCCCTGGAGCGCGCGGGAGCCTTCTGTCGTGTGGTGGCCACCGGCCGCGCCCACCTCGAGGACGGGGACGTCGCTGCTGCCGCGGCGATGGTGACCACCGCGGAGGACCTGGAGGCCAGCGCTCGCCTGTGGCGGCGCGGCGCGCTCGACTGACCTCGGCGCGTCAGGACCAGCAGGGAATGAACGTGACCTTGCTCGCCGTTAGGCTGGGTGGGTGCACCGGGTCGCGGTAGCCCCGGGTCCCAAAATACGCCGCCACGAGCGGCCGTGCGCCGTGAGGCGCTCCCGACCCGGTGCACTCCTCGAGCAGCCGGTGAACGCCCGATGACGCGCAGATGGCCAGACGGTCCTACGCTATGGATGTCCCTGCTCCCATCTTACGAACCGGAGTCTGACGCCCGTGGGCATCTTCCGACCGTCCTCTCGTGACGACGCGTTCTTCCAGCTCTTCGCCGACAGCGCTCGCCAGAGCGTCTTGGCGGCCGAGACCCTCACCCAGATGTTGGCCGCAGATGCCGCCGAGCGCGAGGTGCTCCTGCCTCAGCTCAAGGACATCGAGCACGAGGCGGATGAGGCGACGCACGCGATCATCCGCAAGGTCAACACCAGCTTCGTCACCCCCTTCGACCACGGTGACATCGTCGAGCTGGCCGCGGCCCTCGACGACTGCACCGACGCCCTCGAGGCGGTGGGCCAGGCTGTCGTGCTCTACCGCATGGAGGCCCTGATGCCCGATGTCACCGGCCAGATGGAGGTCATCGTGCGGATGGCCCAGCTGACGGCGGACGCGATGCCACGCCTGGCGACGATGAAGGAGCTGCCCGAGTACTGGGTGGAGATCAATCGCCTCGAGAACGAAGGCGATGTCATCTATCGCACACTGCTGCGTGATCTCTTCTCCGGGGCGGTGACCGAGCCGATCGAGGTCATCAAGCACAAGGACATCATCGAGCGCCTCGAGCAGGCGGCCGATTGCTTCGAGACGGTCGCGCACCGGGTCGAGAGCATCGTCATCAAGGAGTCCTGACGCTCGTGGAGTGGATCCCCGTTGCACTCGTCACCATCCTGGCGATGGGCTTCAACTACACCAACGGCTTCCATGACGCAGCCAATGCGATCGCCACGTCGGTCTCGACCCGTGCGCTCACGCCTCGGGCCGCGCTCGCCATGGCTGCCGTGGCCAACCTCTTCGGTGCCTTCTTCGGCGCCAAGGTCGCCGAGACCGTGGGCAAGGGCATCATCGATGCCCCGGGCGGCAACCTGGGCCTCGTGCTCTGTGGCGCCGCACTGCTCGGCGCGATCATCTGGAACCTGCTCACCTGGTGGTTCGGTCTGCCGTCCTCCTCCTCGCACGCACTCATCGGCGGGCTCGGCGGGGCGGCCCTGGTCGCCGGTGCCGCGGTGAAGTGGATGGGCATCTTCGAGAAGGTCATCATCCCGATGCTCATCTCACCGGTGGTCGGGATCATCGTCGGCTTCCTGGTGATGAAGCTGATCCTGCGGGTCTTCCGCGACGCCAACCCCGGCAAGACCAAGAGAGGCTTCCGCCTGGCGCAGACGGCCTCCGCGGCCGCGATGGCCTTCGGCCACGGCATGCAGGACGCTGCCAAGACGGCCGGTGTCGTCGTCCTCGCGCTCACCGTCTCCGGTCACCAGCCCGACGGGGACCACAGCATCCCGATGTGGGTGCTCGTCATGTCGGCCGTCGTCATCTCGATGGGTACCTATGCGGGGGGCTGGCGGATCATGCGCACGCTGGGTCGCGGCATCATCCACCTGGACCCGCCGCAGGGCTTCGCTGCCGAGGTCACGGCAGCGTCGATCCTCTACGTCGCCACGATGCTCAAGGCGCCGATCTCGACGACGCACGCGATCACCGCGGCGATCATGGGGGTCGGGTCCACGAAGTCGCTCAAGGCGGTCCGGTGGGGCGTGGCCAAGAACATCGTCGGCGCGTGGATCTTCACCTTCCCCGGTGCGGGTCTCTGCGCGGCCGTGATGATGTGGATCGGGATGCTCGCCTTCGGCGTCTGACCCCTCCACCAGCTCCACGACGAGCGGCCGACGGATCCCCCCTGCGGGTCCGTCGGCCGTCGCCGTTCTGCTGACCCCCGACGAAGGGGGCGGTCTGTCAGCCGAAGCGGCCGGAGATGTAGTCCTCCGTCGCCTTCTCGCCCGGGTTGTTGAAGATCTTCTGGGTGTCGTCGAACTCCACGAGCTGACCCGGCTTGCCGGTGCCCTCGATGTTGAAGAAGCCGGTGCGGTCGGAGCACCGCGCCGCCTGCTGCATGTTGTGGGTGACGATGACGATGGTGTAGTTCTCCTTCAGCTGCGCGATGAGGTCCTCGACCGCCAGCGTGGAGATCGGGTCCAGTGCCGAGCACGGCTCGTCCATGAGGACGACCTCGGGCTTCACGGCGATCGTGCGCGCGATGCACAGACGCTGCTGCTGGCCGCCGGACAGGCCCGAGCCGGGCTTGTCGAGACGGTCCTTGACCTCGTTCCAGAGGTTGGCACCGCGCAGGCTGCTCTCGACGAGCTCGTCGGCGTCAGAACGCTTGATGCGCTTGTTGTTGAGCTTGACCCCGGCCAGGACGTTTTCCTTGATGGACATCGTGGGGAAGGGGTTGGGCTTCTGGAAGACCATGCCCACCTTGCGGCGGACCATGACCGGGTCGACACCCTTGGCGTAGAGGTTCTCCCCGTCGATGATGACCTCACCATCGACCCGGGCTCCCGGGATCACCTCGTGCATGCGGTTGAGCGAGCGGAGGAAGGTTGACTTGCCACAGCCCGAGGGGCCGATGAGTGCCGTGACCGAGCGAGGCTCGATGGTGACGGACACGTCCTTCACAGCGAGGAAGTCGCTGTAGTAGATGTCAAGGTTCTTGACGTCGATGCGCTTGGACACGTGATGGTTCCTTGTCTGAGTCGCGTCAGCGACCGGTCTTGGGGGCGAAGAACGTGGAGATGAGGCGGGCGACGATGTTGAGGACCATGACCAGCACCATGAGCACCAGGGCCGCAGTCCATGCGGCCGCGAGGCTGTCGTCCTTGTTGGTGCCCGGGTTGGCATAGGAGCTGTACGCGAAGAGCGGCAGCGCCGACATCGACCCCTCGACCGGGTTGAAGTTGACCGCGCGGGAGGCGCCCATCGTGATCAGGAGCGGCGCGGTCTCACCCATGACGCGCGCGATGGCCAGGGTGATCCCCGTGGCGAGACCGGCGATGGCGGTGGGCAGGACGACCTTGGCGATCGTCAGCCACTTGGAGACGCCCAGGGCGTAGCTGGCCTCGCGCAGCTCGTTGGGCACCAGGCGCAGCATCTCCTCGCTCGAGCGGACCACCGTCGGGATCATCAGCACCGACAGCGCGACGGCCCCGACGATGCCTGCCTGATAGGCGACGTCGCCGAGGGCCATGGTGAAGAAGCCGATGGCGAAGAGCCCGGCGACGATCGAGGGGATGCCGGTCATGACGTCGACGAAGAAGGTCAGACCACGCGCCAGGACACCCTTGTTGCCGTACTCGACGAGGTAGATCGCGGCGAAGAGACCGATGGGGACCGAGATCAACGTGGCGATGCCCGTCGTGATGATCGTGCCGATGATCGCGTGGTAGGCCCCACCGATGTCCCCGGAGCCGACACCGCGCATCGAGTAGGTGAAGAACTCGATGTCGAAGCGGTCCAACCCCTTGGACAGGATGGTCCAGATCACCGAGATGAGCGGCACCATCGCCAGGAGGAAGGCCGTCGTGACCACGCCGGTCACCATGCGGTCCGTGGCGTGGCGTGCCCCCTCGACCGCGCGCGCCGCGACGTAGATGGCCACGCAGTAGATCAGCGCGCCGACGAGGATGGTGCTGAGCGGGTTGAGGGCGCCGAGCGCGGCCAGCAGGGCGATCGCGACGATGGCTGAGCCGGTGAGGATGGCCCAGCGGGCCGGCTTCTCCAGGCGACCGACGGCCTGCACGTCGTCATGGGTGGTGGCGGTCATCAGTTGGCTCCAGAGAACTCGGACCGGCGGGAGATGATCCACCGGGCGAACATGTTGACGAGGAAGGTGACGACGAAGAGCGCCAGGCCGGAGACGAAGAGCGTGCTGCGCTCCACTCCGAAGGACTCGGGGAAGTTCAGCGCGATGTCACCGGCGATGGTGCCCGGCGTGTTGGCCGTGAGCAGCTCCCACGAGTAGCCGCCGCCGCTGGCCGACAGGATGATGGCCACGGCCATCGTCTCGCCGAGCGCGCGGCCCAGGCCGAGCATGGCGCCCGAGACGACACCGGACTTGCCGAAGGGGATGACCGTCTGGCGGATCATCTCCCACCGGGTGGCGCCGAGGGCGAGCGAGGCCTCCTCGTGCAGGCGCGGGGTCTGGAGGAAGACCTCGCGGTTCACGGCGGTCATGATCGGCAGGATCATGATGGCCAGCACGATGCCGATCATGAGCATGGTGCGACCGGTCGTGGTCACCGTCCCCGAGAACAGGGGGATGAAGCCGAGGTGCTCGTTGAGGAACGCGAACGACGGGACCGCGCTGCCAGCGATCTGCATGCCCCAGAGGCCGAAGATGATCGACGGGACGGCGGCGAGCAGGTCGACGACGTAGCCCAGGCCCGAGGCCAGGCGGCGCGGGGCGTAGTGGCTGATGAAGAGGGCGATCCCCATGGACAGCGGCACCGCGATGAGCAGGGCGATGACCGAGGACAGCAGGGTCCCGAAGATCAGCGGACCGACATAGGCGACCAGCCCGGCACCACCGCGGACCTCGCTGCCGTCGGCGACGAGGGCGTCCTTGGCTCCCCAGAAGAGGAAGAAGGTGACGCCGATGAGGACGAGGAGGATGACGATCCCGGCGGAGTGGGACAGCGCGCTGAAGATCGCGTCACCGAACCGGCGCCCGGATCTCAGGCTGGATGTCTTGGTCGTGTCCACTGCTGGCGTGCTGCTCACGGTGTCCTGCTGCTTCCTTCAGGGGGAGGGACGGGCGACGGGCGACACGCCGATCGGCCCTGTGACTGCTGGGCAGCCACAGGGCCGATCGGATCGACCGGTGGGGTCACGCTCGTCAGTCGGTCTTGATCTGGTCCAGCGCGGAGGTGGCGCTCTTGGTGGAGCCCTCGCTCAGCGCAGCGGAGCCGGCAGCGTCGGTGGAGGCCTTCTGGCCGTCCTCCGAGATGGCGTACTCGAGGTAGGCCTTGACGGTCTTGGCCGTCTCCGGGTCCTTGTAGTCGGTGCAGGCGACCGCGTAGGAGACCAGGACCACCGGGTAGACGCCCTCGCCGGCGTTGCCACGGTCGAGCTTGACGGCGAAGTTGGTCGCGCTGGACTCGTCGGTGCGCTTCGCGCTCTCGAGGATCTTGGCGGCGGCGTCGGGGCTGTACTCGATGAACTCCTTGCCGGCCTTGATCTTGGCCGCGGTGAGGTCACCGATCTGCGAGGCGTCGGCGTAGCCGATGTTGCCCTCGCCGGCGCCGATGGTGTCGACGACACCGGAGGTGCCCTTGGCCGCCTCGCCACCCTTGACGGGCCACACGTCGTCGGGCTCGTGCTTCCAGTTCTCCGGGGCTGCCTCAGCCAGGTACGAGGAGAAGTTCTTCGACGTGCCGGACTCGTCCGAGCGGTTGACCGGCGTGATCTTGGTGTCGGGCAGCGTGACGCCCTTGTTGTCCTTGGCGATCGCCGGGTCGTTCCAGGTCTTGATCTTGCCGGAGAAGATGTCCGCGATGACCGGCGCGCTCAGGTTGAGGCTGTCGACGCCCTTGAGGTTGAAGGCGACGGCGATCGGGGAGACGTAGATGGGGAACTGGATCGTCTCGCCGGTGCAGCCCTTCTCCTTCGCGGAGGCGATCTCCTCCTCGGACATGGCCGAGTCGGTGCCGGCGAAGTTGACGGCGCCGTTGATGAACTTCTCCCGGCCGGTGCCCGAGCCGTCGGGCGCGTACTCGACGGTGGCGTCGGGCGCCTCGTCGGTGAACTTGGCGATCCACTCGTTCTGGGCCTTCTCCATGGAGCTGGCGCCGGCACCCTTGATCGTGCCGGCCACGGCGTCGGAGCTCGAGTCGGAGCCGGAGGTGGAGTCGGAGCCACCTTCGTTGCCCGCGCCACAGGCGGCCATGGAGAAGGTGAGGGCGAGGGCAGCGGTCGTGGTGAGGACCTTGCGGCTGCGGGTGGAGCGAGTCACGTCTGTCAGACCTCTCTGAGGGGGTGGACACGGACACGCGACGAGGGCAGCCCGCCGCGACCGCCGTGGTCGTACGTTGACGAAGGTAGGGACGCTCGGTGACCGGACGGTCCGCAATCGGTGAACACTCGGTGAATCGCACCTGCACAGTGCGTGGTTCAGGTCGCGGGTGCGTCACACCCGGGGTATGGCAGGAGGTCTCTCAGCCGCGATCGAGCGGGTGGTGCCGCTCGGCGGCGACGACCCGGGCGGCCTCACCCGTCCCCACGATGTGGGCGAGCAGGACCTCCCCCTTCGCCAGTCCGTCGGTGGCGACCTCGTCGATGACCGAGCGGGCCACCAGCCCCGGCGCCAGTGCGGGATCGACCCGATCGAGCAGCCGCTTGACGAGGTCGGGGAGCACCGGTCCGTGGCTGCACAGGCAGGCCGGGACACCTCGGACGAGCAGCCGGTCCAGGTGGTGCCCGGCACGGCTGGGGTCCTGGGCGTAGCCCTCCTCCGACAGCCCGGGCTTGAGATGGAGCCTGCCGCCGCTGGCCGTGGCATAGGGAGCGAGCGTGTCGCTGGCTCGCGTGGACGGGCTGCTCACCAGACGCTCGATGCCGTACCCGGCGAGCAGGGGGACGAGCTCGGAGGCCTGTGCGCGGCCTCGATCATCGAGGGGACGCAGCCAGTCGTCGTCAGTCCAGGAGGCGCGAGGTCGTGCCTTGGCGTGGCGCAGGATCGCCAGCGGCCATGTCGTCAGGGTGCCGCTGGAGTCGGCGGCCAGGAGTGCCGCCACCTGCGCCCGGTCGTGCGCGTAGGTGAGGCGCTGCTGGGCCGCAGCGGCCTCGACCCAGTCGACTGCGTCGACCTCGTGCACCAGCCCGCCGTCACCGCCGGTGACCTCCGCGGCCCAGTAGCGCACCTCCTTGACCGCGGCGCCGGTCCGGGTGGCGACCGTGTAGGTCGTCGTGGGCAACGGATGCCCCAGGCGCACCCGTAGTCCGGTCTCCTCGAGGGTCTCCCGCACGCCGGCGACGGGGAAGGTCTCGCCGCGCTCGAGCTTGCCCTTGGCCCACGACCAGTCGTCGTACCGGGGGCGGTGGACGAGTGCGACCTGCAGGTGACCACGTCGGCGACGCCACGGCAGGGTGCCTGCCGCCAGGACCGTCGCCATCGTCAGCGCCGAGCCTTGCGACGACGCTTGGCGTGCATCGCGATGAGGGCAGCCTGGATGTCGGGCAGCGGGAGCCCGTCGGTGTCCTGGTGGATGCGCGTCCAGCGGCCGTCCCCGTCGAGGGCCCAGTGGGCGTAGTCGTCGGACATCCCGCGGGCCACGAGGTCGAAGAGCTGATCGACATGACGGGGGTCGGCGATGCGGACCAGGGCCTCCACGCGGCGGTCGAGGTTGCGGTGCATGAGGTCGGCGGAGCCGATCCAGGCCTCGCGGTCGTCTCCGGTGCCGAAGAGGAAGAGACGTGAGTGCTCGAGGAAGCGTCCGAGCACGGAGTGCACGCGGATGGTGTCGCTCAGCCCCTCGACGCCGGGCCGGAGGGCGCAGATGCCGCGGACCCAGATGTCGATCTGCACTCCGGCGGCGCTCGCGCGGTAGAGGGCGTCGATCGTCGCCTCGTCGACGAGGGAGTTGACCTTGAAGGCGACATGGCCGTCCCCGGTACGCGCCTGTCGCTGGACCTGCTTGTCGATCCGGGTGAGGAGCCCGTCGCGCAGGCTGCGTGGCGCGACGAGCAGTCGCTTGAACTTGCTGCGCGGCGCCAGGCCGGAGAGTTGGTTGAACAGTCGGGTCAGGTCCTGGCCGACCTCGGGGTCTGCCGTGAGCAGCCCGATGTCCTCGTAGTGCCGGGCGGTCTTGGGGTTGTAGTTGCCCGTGCCGACGTGGCAGTACCGCTTGACCCCGTCAGGCTCCTGCCGCACCACGAGTGCGAGCTTGCCGTGGGTCTTGAGGCCGACGATGCCATAGACGACGTGGACGCCTGCGTGCTCGAGCTTGCGCGCCCACTCGATGTTGTTCTGCTCGTCGAAGCGAGCCTTGATCTCGACGACGGCCAGCACCTGCTTGCCCGCCTCGGCGGCGTCGATGAGGGCATCGACGATGGGGCTGTCGCCGCTCGTGCGGTAGAGGGTCTGCTTGATCGCGAGAACCTGGGGGTCGGCGGCTGCCTGCTCGAGGAAGGCCTGGACCGAGGTCGAGAAGGAGTCGTAGGGGTGCTGCAGCAGCACGTCCTGCTGGGCGATGCGCTCGATGAGGTTGGCGGCCTTGGAGGACTCGGCGGGCGCGAGGTCGGCGTTGGTCCGGGCGACGAAGGGAGGGAAGTGCAGGTCGGTGCGGTCGATGTCGGCGATCTCGTTGAGGCCGCGCAGGTCGAGCGGTGCGGGCAGCCGGTAGACCTCGTCGTCGGTCACGCCGAGCTCGCGGCTGAGCAGCTCCATGACGTGGTCGTCGAGGTCCTCCTCCACCTCGAGCCGCACGGGCGGGCCGAAGCGACGGCGGGTCAGTTCCTTCTCAAGGGCTGCGAGCAGGTTCTCCGCGTCGTCCTCCTCCACCTCGAGGTCCTCGTTGCGGGTGACCCTGAAGGAGTAGTGCTCGTGCACCTCCATGCCGGGGAAGAGCTGGTCGAGATGGGCGGCGATGACGTCCTCGAGGGGGACGACCTGTGCCTCGAAGAGGTCGGCGGTCACCGAGGCCGTGGCCCGACGGACCTTGAGGAAGCGCGGGAGCGAGGGCGGCATCTTGATCCGCGCGAAGTGCTCCTTGCCCGTCTTGGGGTTGATGAGGATGACGGCGAGGTTGAGCGAGAGCCCGGAGATGTAGGGGAAGGGGTGCGCCGGGTCGACGGCCAGGGGGGTGAGCACGGGGAAGATCTCATTGCTGAAGAGCTCGGTCAAGCGCTCCTGCTCAGGCGGCTCGACCTCGCTCCAGCGCACGATGCTGATGCCCTCGTCGACCAGGGCAGGGCGCACGCTCTCCTCGAAGATGCGCGTCTGCATGGCGACCAGGTCGTGGGTGATGCGGGAGATGTGCTCGAGGACCTCCCGTGGCTCCAGGCCCGAGGGGCTACGCACCGCGATACCGGTCGCAATGCGTCGTTTGAGGCCAGCGACGCGGACCATGAAGAACTCGTCGAGGTTGCTCGTGAAGATCGCCAGGAAACGGGCCCGCTCGAGCAGCGGCACGGACTCGTCGGCGGCGAGCTGCAGGACCCGCTCGTTGAACTGCAGCCAGCTGATCTCACGGTCGAGGAACCGGTCGCTCGGCAGGTCGGACGCACTCGCCTCCTCGTGCGAGGACACACGCACGAAGCGTCCGTTGGCCGCACGGGGGCGCAGCTCGTTGGTCGCAGCAGGTGAGGAGGACGAGATGGAGACATCGCCCGGGATGATCCCCGGTCGTGCGGTGAGGGCCGCCGGGGTGTCGAGGGAGGAGTCGTCCGACATGGGACTCATCCTTGCACCGTGTCGTGAACCTCCGGTGAACTCGCGCCGCGTGCATACATGACGTGGGAGGCCTTGCGCTCGAAGCCGGCCCGGCGGTAGGTCGCCAGCGCCGGAGTGTTGTCGGCCTCGACGTAGAGCTCGACCTCGCTGACCCCTTGGCGGGCGAGGTGGGCCAGTCCCAGGCCGGTGAGGGGGGCCGCGAGCCCGCGGCCGTGGAAGTCGGGGTGGACGCCGACGACATAGACCTCGCCGATGTGGCCACCCGGAGGGTCGATCTTGGTCCAGTGGAACCCGACCAGAGGGCGATCGTCAGCAGCCCCCTCCAAGAGGATGACCCCCTCCGGGTCGAACCACGGCTGTGCCATCCGCTCGGCCAGGCCGGCCGCGTCGAGGTCGCCCTGCTCGGGGTGGTGGACGAAGGCTGCGGCGTTGACGGCCAGCAATCTCCCTTCGTCCTCGCCGGGGCGAAAGGCGCGGTGCCGGATCCCGTCGGGGAGCGTGGGGTCCTGCTCGTCGCCCGGCTGCACGGCGCGGGAGAGGACGAGCAGCTCCCGCACGACGTGCAGGCCGAGTCGCTCGCCGAGGGCGCGCGAGGCCGGCAGGTCGCCGTGCGCCCACGGCCGGGCATCCGGTCGTCGCTGCAGGGCGGACCGCAGCAGGTCCGCCCCGACCCCACGGGATCGGTGGTCCGGGGTCACGAAGGCCTCGAGGGAGCCGTCCTCGGCAGTCGACGCGTAGCCGACCACGATGTCCCCGTCGAGGGCCAGGAGGTGGTCGCCCTCGCGCGGCAGGGCCAGGACGAAGGCTTCGCTCAGTGGCTCGACGTCGTCCGCAGAGGCGGCCGCCGAGGCTGCGGCCCGCACCTGGTCCACGTGGTCGGCGGACAGTCGGGCGAAGGGAGTGGTGGTCGCCATCACTCCACCGTAGCGTCGTGACTGTCGTCGTCGCGGGCCGCGACGAAGTGGTACCCCACATTGCGGATCGTGCCGATGAGCTGCTCGTGCTCGCTGCCGAGCTTGGCGCGCAGACGTCTGACGTGGACGTCGACGGTGCGGGTCCCGCCGTAGTAGTCGTAGCCCCAGACCTCCTGCAGGAGCTGGGCGCGGGTGAAGACGCGGCCCGGGTGCTGGGCCAGGTGCTTGAGCAGCTCGAACTCCTTGTAGGTCAGGTCGAGCAGACGGGTGCCGAGGCGGGCGGAGTAGCTGCTCTCGTCGATCGTCAGGTCGCCCGCGATGATGCGCTCCTCCTCGGCCTCAGGTGTCGCGACCCTGGTCATGGACAGCCGCAATCGGGCCTCCACCTCGGCGGGTCCGGCCCTGTCCAGGAGGATGTCGTCCACGGCCCACTCGGCGTTGACCGCGATCAGGCCTCCCTCCGTCAGGATGGCCAGGACGGGGGAGATCGTGCCCGCGGTGCGCAGCACCTGGCACAGGGAACGGGCGCGAGCCAGCTCCCTGCGGGCGTCGACCAGGATGACGTCGACGTCCGTGGCCGCCACGGCGGCGAAGGAGGGCTCTGCGGGGAGCGTGCGCACCTGATGCCCCAGCAACCCGAGGGCCGGAAGAACCTCGGCGCTGGGTGCCAGGTCGTCCGTGAGGAGCAGGAGTCTGGCCATCAACCACAAGAATATGCGTCAGCCGACGGATACCCTCGCCACGTGAGCACCGACCTACCCGCTGAGCACGAGTCCCGAGCCGCCCGGCGCGCCCTGCGTGCGGGCGCTGCCCAGGCCGACCCCGCGGCCCCCACCGCCCGCCCTCGGCCCGTGATGGCGGCCTCGGCCGTCGTCGTCGCCCTCGCCCTCGCCGCTGCTGCGGGCTCTGGTGAGCGGATCCTCGAGGTCGTGGTCATCGTCGTCGCCGGGCTGCTCGTCGGGGCGGGTTGGCCGTACCTCGTCGGCTCCCGCACCCCGATCGGGATGTCCGCCGTCCTCATGGTGACCGCGCTCGCCCTCGGTGCTGCCCTGCTCGTGCAGGCAGAGGAGCCCTACCTCGAGCACGTCCCGGCGGCGTTGGCCCTCGGCGTCGTGGCCATGTGCTTGCACCCGCTCGTCCAGGCCTCGGCTCGCGTGCACCTCGCTGAGTCCCTGGCCGCCACGGCTCTCGGGCTGGTGATCATCTGCGGGGGCGCGCTCTTCGCCAGCACGGTCTTCGTCGGGGCGGGTGGCCCCGTGGTCGTCGTCGGTGTCGCCCTGGCGGTCGCCGTGCTCGTCGACCTCGTCCTCGAGCGTCCGAGGCTCTCCCGCTGGATGATCCCGGCTGCCATGCTCGTGGGAGGTCTGGCGGGCCTGCTCGTCCATGCCCTCGTCAGCGGTGGGCTCGATGCCTGGCCAGCGCTCCTGGGCGTCACCGGTGCCGGTGCTGCGGTCGCCCTGCGGCGGGCGATGGCCCAGCAGCCGGCCGTCGACAGCGTGCCCGCAGCAGTGGCGGCCGGGGCCGCGTCGATCCTGCTCGTCGCGCCGCTGGTGCACCTCGTGGCGCGCCTGCCGCTCAGCTAGGAGCGTGCAGCCGACCCGTATCGGGCCCGGCCCCCTACGATGTGTGGGTGTTCACCCTCGACCCCACGATCCATCCTGACATCGCACCCCTGGCCTGGCTGGTCGGCCGCTGGGAGGGTGCCGGCGTCCTCGGTTACCCGACGATCGAGTCGGCCAACTTCGGCCAGGAGATCGTCGTCACCCACGACACCCGGCCCTTCCTCCGGTGGGAGAGCCAGTCGTGGATCCTCGACGACGAGGGCAACAAGGTGCGTCCCGCGGGCACGGAGCTCGGCTTCTGGCGCCCCGGTGGTGAGGGAGCGGCGGAGCTGCTGCTCACCCACCCCACCGGAATCGTCGAGATGTACTACGGCACCGTCGAGCCCGGTCGCATCGAGATGCAGACCGACGGAGTGATCCGCAGCCCGCACGCCAAGGAGTACACGGCGGCCAAGCGCATGTACGGCCTGGTCAACTCCAACCTCATGTGGGTCATGGACATGGCCGCGATGGGCCAGCCGCTCACCAGTCACCTGTCGGCGGAGCTCAAGCGGGTCGAGTGAGGACTCACTCCTCGTAGGACTCCATGTGATCGGTGCGCAGGGCATCGCTCAGCTCGTCCATGCCCTGCTCGTCGAGGATGTCGATGGAGCCGCCATTGGGCGCGGTCCCGTACCCGCTGAACGGCGCGGTGATGAAGTGGATGTTGCCGCCGCGCAGGTTGCGCATCTTGATCGCCTCGCGGCGGATGGTGCTGGCCTTGAGGGAGTTGTCCACGGTCGTGTGCTTGGTCCCGGCGTCGATGACGCCATTGAGCTTGCTCGGGTTGAGCAGCACGCCCGGGGTCAGGGTCTCCGACATCATTGCCTTGAGCCAGGCCTGCTGGCGCTGACCGCGCGAGATGTCTCCCTCGGCCAAGGTCTTGCGCTCGCGGACGTACTCGAGGGCCTGGGCGCCGTCGAGGTCGACCGCGCCCGCGGGGTACTTGGGGCTGGCCTGCTGGTTGTTGACGCGGACGCCACCGAGGGCGTCGGTGAGGTTCTTGAAGCCCTCGAAATCGGTCTTGGCGACGTGGTTGATCTTGACGCCGACGAGGTCCTGGATGGTCCGCACGAGCAGGGGCGACTGTCCGTAGGCGTACGCGGCGTTGATCTTGTCCTCGCCGTGACCGTGGACCGGGACGTACAGGTCTCGCGGGAAGTGGATGATCCACACGTCCTTGTAGTCCTTGGACACGTGGACGAGCTGGATGACGTCGGAGCGGCTGGCCGTCTCGCCCGGGCGCGCGTCGGAGCCGATCAGCAGGTAGTTGGTGCCCTGGTCGGCGACGAGCTTTTTGCCCTTGGTGGTCGTCTTGAGGTCCGCGGAGGCGCCCAGAAGGTTGTCGTGGGTGAGGTTGCGGTCGACCTTGCTGCTGAGGAACCAGCCGTAGCCGCCGATCCCGACGACGAGGAGGAGGAGGAAGGCCAGCAGGGACACGACGATGCGTCGGCCCAGCCCCATGCGGCGGTCCTTGCGGCGGGGGGACTCGTCGACGCTGGCGTCGGTGTCCTCGAAGTCATCGAGCATGAGGACATCGTAGGCGGCCTTGCTGGGCCCGCCCGTGCACGACGTAGATTGGAGGGTATGACCGTCTCACCCCTCCTGCAGGCCCCCGGCGCCGTCCCCGGCGACGGGCCGGACGCTGGCGTCGCCGCCCACTACGGGGACCCGATGCGCGAGCAGCGACTGCTCGCGGAGGGGTTGGGCGTCGTGGACCTCTCGCACCGTGGCGTCGTCACCGTCACGGGGCCGGATCGCCTGTCGTGGTTGCACTCGCTCACGAGTCAGCAGCTGACCGGCCTGGCGCCGCGGACCTCCGTCGAGTCGCTGGTCCTGACACCCAAGGGGCACGTCGAGCACGCACTGCACCTCGTCGACGACGGCACGACCACGTGGATCACGGTCGAGCCCGGCACCGCTGCCGCGCTCGTGGCCTGGCTGGACTCGATGCGCTTCATGCTGCGGGTCGAGGTCGAGGACGTCTCCGATCGCTACGCCGTCCTGGGGGAGACCGTCGACCGCGAAGGCGGAGAGGGCGAGCCCCCGACCTGGGTCGACCCGTGGCCTCGGGTCATCGGCGACACGGCCCTCTACGGACCGGCCCCGGAGGACCACCCGGGGAGCGAGCGTCGCTGGCGCGAGGTCATCGTCCCCGTCGACGAGGTCACGACCGCCGTCGGTGACCGTGAGCTGGTCGGCACCTGGGCCGCGGAGGCGCTGCGGGTCGCCGCCTGGCGCCCTCGCCTGGCCATGGAGACCGACCACCGCACGATCGCGCACGAGGTGGACTGGCTGCGCACGGCCGTCCACCTGCACAAGGGCTGCTACCGCGGTCAGGAGACCGTCGCGCGGGTGCACAACCTGGGGCGTCCGCCGCGGCGCCTGGCCTTCCTCCACCTCGACGGGTCGGGTCACACCCTCCCGGAGGTGGGCGCCGAGGTCTTCCTGGGCGACAAGGTCGTCGGACGCGTCACGTCCGTCGCCCGTCACCACGAGGAGGGGCCGATCGCGCTCGCCGTCCTCAAGCGCAACACCGATGATGCGAGCGACCTGCTCGTCGCGCCCGACGTGGCAGCGGCACAGACCCCGATCGTCCCGCGCTGACCCGGCCCCCTCCCTTCGGCCCGGCAGGGTCTGGGGTGCGACGGTCCTCCTGGTGAGAGCCCGGCCACATCTGCTGCCTCTGGCTTGCAAAGTGCTAACTATTGCAAGCACACTGGGGTCATGTCGAAGAACCCGCTGGACGCCCTCCCGGGCAAGCTGGGCAACAACCTCGGTGACTACCTGCGCGAGCAGCGCCTCACCAAGAAGCTGTCCGTGCGTCAGCTGTCGGCCATCGCCGGGATCTCCAACCCCTACCTGAGCCAGATCGAGCGGGGGGTCAAGCGCCCGAGCGCGGAGATCCTCCAGCAGATCGCCAAGGGGCTGTCGATCTCCGCCGAGACGCTGTACGTCCAGGCGGGGCTCCTCGACCCCAAGGAGAGCGTCCCGGAGACGAGCGCCACGACCCGTGCCGCCATCGCCTCCGACCCGGCGCTCACCTCACGCCAGCGCCAGACGATGCTCGAGATCTACGAGTCCTTCGTCGGCACGGCCGCCCCGGCGGCCCCCAAGCGCGCCGCGACCAAGAGCGCCGCGACCAAGACCACCGCGAAGAAGAAGTCCGCGGGCAGCACGAAGAGTTCGGCAGCGTCGTCGAGCTCGAAGTCCACGTCGGCACGTGCCGGACGTGGAGCCACGACCTCGTCGTCGACGAGCACCACCCCAAGGAGAACCCCATGAGCGTCACCACCACCGTCAAGAAGGTCGTCACCGACCAGACCTACGCCACCATCGGCGCCACCGACCTGACCGTGGAGACCTTCCGCGGGTACACCACCCAGATCGCCGCCCTGCGCGCCGAGCTGGAGCCCAAGAAGGTCCAGGCCCGCGTCAAGGCCGCCCCGGCCGACGCCCAGGCGTACTACACCGACCTCACCAAGCGCGGCGAGTCGCTCGTCACCCGCATCAAGAACCAGAAGGCCACCAAGGACCTCGTCGGTCAGGCCGAGGCGACCGTCGCCCTGGGCAAGGGTGTCGTCACCACCGTCAAGAAGGCCGTCGCCGACGTCGAGGCGTCCGCCAAGCGCACCCTGACCATCGGTCGCAAGGAGGCCGCCAAGGCTGCCGAGGCCGTCGCCGACTCCGTCGACGTCGACGTCAAGGTCGACACCGCCAAGGCCAAGAAGGCCGTCTCCGGCTCCGCCAAGCGCACCACCGCGGCCGCCAAGAGCACCTCCACCACGACCAAGAAGGCCGCGACGCGCACCCGCACCGCGACCAAGTCGACGGCCACCGCCGCGAAGACGACCGCTGCCAAGACCGCCAAGGCTGCCGACACGGCCGCCGAGAAGGTCGGTGACTGAAGAGATCACGCGGCTGCGCCTGATGCGCAGCAGCTGATGCTTTGGTGACCCCGGTAGCCTCTGGCGGATGACCGCCCAGGCGCCTGACACCACCAGTCTCGACGAAGCCCCCGTGCTGGTCCACGTGACCCGCGGGGGCTTCGTCGAGTCCGCCCACCGAGCGACCCTCGTCGCCACCGACCCGGCCGGGGGGACCCCCCTTCGCCACGGTCGCGTGGACGATCCCGTCCTGCCACGCTCCTCGCTGAAGCCGATCCAGGCTCTCGCGATGGTGCGCCACGGGCTCGACCTGCCGCCACACCTGCTCGCCCTCGTCTGCTCGAGCCACTCCGCGGAGGACTTCCACCGCGAGGCCGTCGCCGAGATCCTCGCGAGCGTCGGTCTCGACCTCGATGCGCTGCAGAACACCCCGGCCCTGCCGATCGGCGAGCTCGAGCATGCTCGATGGCTCGCGGCCGGCACGCAGCCGGCGCCGGTCGCCCAGGACTGCTCCGGCAAGCACTCCGGCATGCTCGCCACCTGCATGGTCAACGGCTGGCCGATCGAGAGCTACCTCGACGTCGACCACCCACTCCAGCAGGCAATCCGCGAGACGACCTCCCAGGTGGTCGGCGAGGTCACCCACACGACCGTCGACGGGTGCGGCGCACCGCTCTTCGCCGTCCCGCTGTCCGGGCTGGCGGCCTCCTTCGGGCTGCTCGCGGCTGCGGAACCCACCACGGACGAAGGGAGGATCGCCGACGCCATGCGCACGGCACCCCACATGGTCGGCGGGACCGGACGGGATGTCACGCACTTCATGCAGGCCGTGCCGGGCCTGATCGCCAAGGACGGCGCGGAGTCCGTCTACGCCGCCGGTCTGGCCGACGGCCGCGGCATCGCGGTCAAGGTCGCCGACGGTGGGCCGACCCCCCGCGCCCGTCGGGCGCTCATCGCCCACGCGCTGCTCGCGCTCGGGGTCGACACGACCGGTCTGCGCGAGCTCGCCGACCAGCCGGTCCTCGGCCACGGCCGACCTGTCGGCGCCGTCGAGGTGCTCGACCTCACCGTCTCGTGAGGACGGTCCTGCAGCGGGTGACGTCTGCGCGCGTCGTCGTCGGTGACGAGGTCGTCGGTGAGATCGGGCCGGGTCTCGTCGCGCTCGTCGGGGTGACCCACGACGACGGTGCGCCCGAGGTCGCGACGACGGTGCGCAAGATCGCCGAGCTGCGGATCATGCACGACGAGACATCCGTCACCGACTGCGGCGCAGGGGTGCTCGTCATCAGCCAGTTCACGCTCCACGCGGACGTGCGCAAGGGGCGACGTCCCTCGTGGAGTGCCGCGGCGCCCGGCCCCGTCGCAGAGCCGCTCGTCGACGCGGTGGCCGAGGGCCTGCGGCAGCGGGGGGTCGAGATCGCCACAGGGCGCTTCGGCGCTGACATGGCGATCGACATCCACGCCGACGGTCCGGTGACGATCGTCGTCGACGTACCCGCTTAGGCTGGACGGGTGCAGATCCTCAGCAATGTCCAGGGGCTCATCGTCCTCGTGCTCGGTCTCCTCGCCCTCGGCGCGGAGGTCTTTGCCCTCGCGCACGCGGTGCGCCAGCGTCAGGATGCCTTCACCGCGACCGGCAAGCAGAGCAAGACCTTCTGGGTCGCGGCACTGGCCATCGCGACGCTGATGGGTATCGCTGCTCTCGGGGGGATCGGCTTCCTCGCGATCATCGGCATCGTCATCGCCGGGGTCTACCTCGCCGATGTGCGGCCGGCGATCGACGAGGTGCTCGGACGACGTCGCTGAGTCGGGCACAATGACGCGCACCGCACCAACGATCCAGGGGAGAAGTTCGTGAGCAGCCTGCCGGACCCTCGAGGGTCGATGTTCGTGTCCGAGCGTCCGTGGGGGAGCTTCCAGCAGTTCACCCTCAACGAGGCGACGACGGTCAAGATCATCACGGTCGATCCCGGGCAGCGACTGTCCCTGCAGACCCATGAGCAGCGCGCCGAGTTCTGGCAGGTGCTCGACGGGCCGATCGACGTCACCGTCGGCGATGAGACCTGGAGCGCCCAGCCGGGCGAGCAGATCTGGGTCGCCCAGGGTGCGGTGCACCGCATGGGCAACTCCTCCGAGCGTCCCGGCCGGGTCCTCGAGGTCGGCTACGGCAGCTTCGACGAGGACGACATCGTCCGGCTCGAGGACGATTACCAGCGCTGAGCGAGCGGGCCGCTGCGCGGCGCGACGGCGCTCCACGGCAGGGTCAGCTCACCCAGGCGCCACCGACGCGGACCCCCGATGACCGGGACCTGCCCGGCGACCTCTGCGAAGGCCGCGATGGCCTGCTGGCGCGCTCCGTAGGGAGCGAAGGGGGTCGCCCGTCGCCACGCGTCGTCGATCAACCGGAGCACGTCGTGCACCGGCTCGCCGGGGACATTGCGGTGGATGAGCGCCTTGGGCAGGCGCTCGGCGACGACCGACGGCAGTCGGGACGCGTCGAGGTCGCGCAGCCGCCACGACAGCGTGAGGGTCTGGGGCCCCTGGCCGTCGAGCGTGATCCAGCTGCCGAGCCGACCGAGCTCGTCGCAGGTGCCCTCGACGAGGATGCCCCGCTCGTCGAGGCGCCCGATCATCGTGCGCCACGGGCCCTCCACGAGCGCCTCGTCGTACTGGCGCAGGACGTTGAAGGCACGGATGACACGCGCCGGCTGCCCGCCGGCCAGGGGCACCTCGAAGCCGCCGAGAGCGAAGTCGAGGCCCGGTCGAGCCCAGTGCTGCGCGGTGGCCACCCGCTCCGGGTCGATCTCCAGACCCGTGACGTGGACATCGGGACGCACTGCGCGCACCCGCTCGGCCCACTCGAGCGTCGTCACCCCGGAGGCTCCGTGGCCGAGATCGACGAGGTGAGGGGTCGCCCCCTTCGCCAGGCGGTCGCGCTGGGTCGCCACGAGCCATCGGTCGCACCGACGCAGGCGGTTGGGGTTGGTCGTTCCCCGGGTGATGTTGCCGAGGGGGCGCTGGCTGGGCACCCCGGCAGCGTAGGTCCTGCGTCGAACTAGGCTGGCAGGTGTGTGGCGCGCAGACCGACGAGTGAGCTGGAGCATGGTGTCCTTGCTCCTGTCGCTCGCTGGCGCGCTGCTGCTGGCCGGGATCATCTGGGTCCCCCCGGCGCTGGGCCGGGACTCCGGCGTCCGACCGATCCAGCCCGGGCTGCTCGTCGTCGCCCCGGAGGCCAGGGGCGTGGTCACCCTGGGCACTGGTCGTGCGGCCCAGCTGGACGAGACCGGGCTGCGCATCACCAATGGCGGCAGCCTGCTCTTCCGCACGGTCCGTGGCGGGTCGCCGGTGTCCGCCCTCGTGGGCGAGGTCGAGGGGTCGGGCTCAGAGCGGAGCGAGCAGATCTCGGAGTCCCTGAGCAACCTGGAGGTCGAGCGGCTCGCGATCGAGCCGGGGCAGGTCACCTGGTCAGGTCACCTCACCGGGGACGACCGCACGGTGCCCGCGTCGATCTCCGTCCGTCTCGAGGGAGCGCGCCTGATGGTGACCGTCCGGGCGAAGGGGGCCGATGCCGTCGTCGTGCACTCCGCCCAGGAGCTGGGCACGCGAGGCCGCGGACCCGGCCTGCCCGAGCGGCTGTTGCGCAAGCGGGCCTGGTGGGTCGGGGACGGTCCTGCTCCCGTCGCCGATGCCTACTCCACCGGCCTCGGCGTCACGGTGGGACTGGGGCCGGAGGGCACCGACCGCGGCATCGACCTGCGTCGGATGGGCCACACCGACCTGCACACGTGGTCGTCATCGGCGACGCTGACGATGACGAGCTATCGAAGGATGGTGGAGGAGTGAGCGAGCAGCGCATCCGACGGGTGGCGATGATCAGCGTCCACACCTCGCCGCTGGCGCAGCCGGGCACCGGCGACGCCGGTGGACTCAATGTCTATGTCGTCGAGTCCGCGCGCGAGCTGGCGGGGCGGGGTGTCGAGGTGGAGATCTTCACCCGCCGCACCGCGGCCGACCTGCCCGATGCCGTCGAGCTCTTCCCCGGGGTCACCGTGCGCCATGTCGATGCCGGGCCCTACGAGGGGCTGGTCAAGGAGGACCTGCCGGGGCAGCTGTGCGCCTTCGCGGCGGGCATGATGCGCGAGATCGCGCGAGTCCCGGCCGGTCACTACGACGTGGCGCATTCCCACTACTGGCTCTCGGGGCAGGTGGGCTGGCTGGTCGCCGAGCGGTGGCAGGTGCCGCTCGTGCACACGATGCACACGATGGCCCGGGTCAAGAACCGTCAGCTGGCCCAGGACGACGTCCCCGAGCCCCCCGGCCGCGAGATCGGCGAGGCGCAGGTCGTCGACATCGCCGACCGGCTGATCGCCAACACCGACCAGGAGGCCTGCGAGCTCGTCGAGTACTACGACGCCGATCCGGGCAAGGTCGTCGTCGTGCCACCGGGCGTGGACCTCGAGCGCTTCGTCCCGGGGGACCGGGCCGCGGCCCGCGAGCGCGTGGGGCTGCGCGAGGACGCCGTGGTGCTGCTCTTCGTCGGGCGGATCCAGCCGCTCAAGGCCCCTGACGTGCTCGTGCGCGCAGCGGCGCAGCTGCTGCAGCGTCGGCCCGAGCTGCGAGAGCGGCTGGTCGTCGCGGTCCTCGGCGGGGCCTCCGGTCGTGGCCTGGCCGCACCCGACGGGCTGCAGCGAC
This sequence comes from Janibacter limosus NBRC 16128, assembly GCF_001570985.1. GTDB lineage: Bacteria > Actinomycetota > Actinomycetes > Actinomycetales > Dermatophilaceae > Janibacter > Janibacter limosus. Next base: position 75,096 of record NZ_BCSS01000010.1, read on the forward strand.
TGGGCGAGGAGCTGGGTGTCGATGACGTCCTGCACCTGGGCGCCCCGGTGAGCCGCGCCGAGCTGGCCGACTGGTACCGCGCCGCGGACATCGTCACCGTGCCCTCCTACACCGAGTCCTTCGGTCTCGTCGCGGTGGAGGCGCAGGCCTCGGGTGCCGTCGTGCTCGCTGCCAAGGTCGGTGGCCTGCCGACAGCCGTCGGTGACGCCGGGGTGCTCGTCGAGGGGCACGACCCCGAGGTCTGGGCCGACGAGCTGCTCGCGGTCCTCGACGATCCCGTGCGGGCGGATGACCTGCGGGTGCGGGCCCGTCGGCACGCCGAGGACTTCGGCTGGTCGGCGACCGTCGACCACCTGCTCGACGTCTACACCGATGCCGTCGCTGAGCGGTCCCCGCTCACCGACCCGACGACCGTCCAGCCCCTGGAGGTGGCGAGATGAGCGAGCAGACCCCCCGCGAGCGTGCCCTCGACGTGGTGACCCAGGTGGTCACCGAGGCCGAGCTCGAGCACGAGCACGGCGCCCGTGACGGTGAGCTCGTCGTCACCCTGCCCGGTGACAAGAAGCTCAAGACCGTCGTCTCCCTCGTCGTCGGTGAGAGCGCCCTGTCCGTCTCGGCCTTCGTCATCCGCAATGCCGACGAAAACCACGAGGAGTTCTACCGGCACCTGCTGCGCCGCAACCTGCGCATGCCGCTGCTGGCCTACTCCGTGGACACCGCGGGCGACGTCTATGTCGGCGGGAGGATCCCCCTCCTCGCAGTGACCGACGAGGTCGTCGACCAGGTGCTCGGGGTCGTGCTCGAGGCGGCCGACGCGCCCTTCAACGAGCTGCTGCTCCTGGGCTTCAGGTCCTCGATGCAGAAGGAATGGGACTGGCGGGTCTCGCGCGGAGAGTCACTGCGCAACCTCGAGGCCTTCCGCTCCGTGCTCGAGCGGCAGGACGTGCCGCCGCAGGAGTGAGGGGCGTCGATACGCTGTGCGCATGTCGACACTGATCCTGCTGCGCCACGGCCGTTCCGACTGGAACGAAAAGAACCTCTTCACCGGATGGGTCGACGTCGACCTCATCGACCGAGGACGTGCCGAGGCCGTCCGTGGCGGCCAGCTCATGGCCGAGGCCGGCCTGCTGCCGGACGTCGTGCACACCTCGGTCCTGCGTCGGGCCATCACGACCGCCAACCTCGCGCTCGACGCCGCTGACCGGCACTGGATCCCGGTACGGCGCGACTGGCGTCTCAACGAGCGCCACTACGGCGCGCTGCAGGGCCTGGACAAGGCGACGACGCGCGACACCTACGGCGAGGAGCAGTTCATGCTGTGGCGCCGCAGCTTCGACACCCCGCCGCCGCCCATCGACACCGACAACGAGTTCGCCCAGACCGATGACCCGCGCTACGCCGACATCGAGGTCCCCCGCACCGAGTGCCTCAAGGACGTCATCGAGCGCCTGATGCCGTACTGGGAGGGGCCGATCCGGGAGGACCTGGCCGCCGGTCGCACCGTCCTGGTGACCGCGCACGGCAACTCCCTGCGAGCCCTGGTCAAGCACCTCGACGGGATCAGCGACGAGGACATCGCCGCGCTCAACATCCCGACCGGCATGCCCCTGGTCTACGACCTCGGCGAGGACTTCATGCCCACGCGCCCGGCGGAGTACCTCGACCCCGAGGCCGCTGCAGCGGAGGCCGCTGCGGTGGCCAACCAGGGCAAGTAGGCCCCCACACGCAGGAGGCCCGCTGACGCGATGTCAGCGGGCCTCCTGCGTGTGTGGGGGTCAGCGGCGCTCGGACTCCTCCGGAGGCTCGATGGCCCCGGCCTCACCGGTGACGAGGAAGACGACGCGACGGGCGACCGTGACCGCGTGGTCACCGAAGCGCTCGAAGTAGCGGCTCAGCAGGGCGACGTCGACGGCGCTGGTCGTCCCGTGCTGCCAGGCGCCCTCGGCGAGCTTGGTGAACATCTCCCGGTGGAGGGTGTCGAGCTCGTCGTCGATCTGCTCGATGTCCCGCGCCTCGTCGAGGTCCTGGCTGAGGATGACCGACGCGACGTGGCCGACGATGCGCTCGGCGATCCCGCCCATCCGCGCGAAGGTCTCGCGCAGCTCCTCGGGCACGGCGTGCTCGGGGTAGCGCATGCGAGCGACCTGCGCGACGTGCCGGGCCAGATCACCCATGCGCTCGAGGTCGCCGGACATGCGCATCGAGGCGACGACCGTGCGCAGGTCGCTGGCGACGGGGGCCTGGCGGGCCAGCAGGTCGATGGAGCGCGCGTCGATGTCGTTGCGGCGCAGGTCGATCGCCTGGTCGTCCTCGATGACCTGGTCGGCGAGCTGCACGTCGGCCTCGAGCAGCGCTTCGGTCGACCGACGGACAGCCGTGGTGACCAGCTCGGCGAGCGCGACGAGGTCGGTCGCGACCTGCTCGAGCTCATCATGGAAAACCTGACGCATGGCGCCCCCTTCGGTGGTGATCGGGCAGCTGCCCCGGCACAGTGAACGTGATCCTCGTGAACACATCGCAGCGCACAGGTGAACATCGCGGGCGCTCGTCTCGTGGGGTGCGGCCCGGTCCCAGCATGCCCCGTGGGAGAAGTACTCTCGGTGACGTGCAGCCTACGACCGCGGCAATTCTTGGTGGCGTCGCCGGCCTGCTCATCGGCTTCCTCGTCTGGGCGGCCATCACCATGAGCGACCGCGAACGCGCCCCCACACCCGAGCCCGACCCCGAGGTGCCTCGGGGTGTCGGCGACGTCTTGGCCGTGCTGCGTTCCTCCGGGGTGGTGCTGGATCGTGAGGGCGGTGTCGTGACGACCTCGCCCGCGGCGATCACCTACGGCCTCGTGCGCAGCGGGCGCCTCGTGCACCCCGAGATCTTCGCCATGGTCGAGCAGGTGGCCCGCGACGGGGTGATCCGTGAGGCCCAGCTCGAGCTGTCCCGGCCCGGTCTGAGCTCCGTCGTCTATGTCGCTGCCCGGGTGGCCCCTCTCGGTGGCAGGCACCTGCTGCTCCTCGTCGACGACCAGACCCAGGGGCGGCGCGTCGAGGAGACCCGGCGCGACTTCGTCGCCAATGTCAGCCACGAGCTCAAGACGCCCGTCGGTGGCATCTCGTTGCTCGCCGAGGCCGTCATGGATGCCAAGGACGACCCTGAGGCGGTCGACCGCTTCGCCCGTCGCATGCAGAGCGAGGCCATCCGGCTGTCGAGCCTCATCAAGGAGATCGTCGAGCTCTCCCGGCTGCAGGGCACGCCGGTGCTGCAGGATCCCCAGCTCGTCGAGGTCGAGGACGTCGTCGCCCTCGCCCTCGAGCACCTGCACCTCGCGGCCGAGGCCAAGAACATCACGCTGACCGACAAGGTCGCTGCGGATCTGTACGTGCGCGGCGACGAGGACATGCTCATCACGGCAGTGCGCAACCTCGTGGGCAATGCCATCTCCTACGCGGACCCCGACACCGCGGTGGGTGTGGGCGCGCGGCTGCTGGACGACACGGTCGAGATCGCCGTGACCGACCAGGGTCCCGGCATCCCCGAGCACGAGCAGACTCGGATCTTCGAGCGCTTCTACCGGATGGACATGGCCCGCTCACGGGCCACGGGTGGCACCGGTCTCGGGTTGTCGATCGTCAAGCACATCTGCGCCAACCATGGTGGCGACATCCAGGTGTGGAGCGACGGTGCCCACGGCTCCACCTTCACCATCCGTCTGCCCGTCGCGGTCGAGTCGCTCGAGCCCGACGCCCCCCTGACCATCACACCCCCCAAACCCAAGGAGTCCCGCTCATGACCCGCATCCTCGTGGTCGAGGACGAGGTGTCCTTCTCCGACCCCTTGTCCTACCTGCTCGACAAGGAGGGCTACGACGTCGCCGTGGCCGAGACCGGTCCCGATGCCATCACGGCCTTCGACGCGGACGGCGCGGACCTCGTCCTGCTCGACCTCATGCTGCCGGGTCTGTCCGGCATAGACGTGTGCCGGGCCATCCGGCAGCGGTCCAATGTCCCGGTCATCATGCTCACGGCCAAGGACGGCGAGATCGACAAGGTCGTGGGTCTGGAGATCGGCGCCGACGACTACGTGACCAAGCCCTACAGCTCTCGTGAGCTGCTCGCCCGCATCAAGGCCGTGCTGCGACGCAACAACGAGCCCGAGGAGCTGCTCCCCGCGACCATCGAGGGCGGGCCGGTGCGCATGGACGTCGACCGTCACGTCGTCTCCGTCAGCGGGACCCAGGTCTCGCTGCCGCTCAAGGAGTTCGAGCTGCTCGAGATGCTCCTGCGCAATGTGGGTCGCGTGCTCACGCGGGTGCAGCTGATCGACCGGGTGTGGGGCAGCGACTATGTCGGCGACACCAAGACGCTGGATGTGCACGTCAAGCGGTTGCGGGCCAAGATCGAGCCCGACCCGGCCAAGCCCGTCCACATCGTCACCGTGCGGGGGCTGGGCTACAAGTTCGAGGGCTGAGCGCAGTGCGTCCACGCACGCGAGAGGCCGGCCACCCGTGGTGGGTGCCGGCCTCTCGTCGCGCAGGGGGTGCGGGCGGCTCAGTGGGCCTCTGCCTCGGAGTCGTGCGACTCGCTGGGCGTCGGGGTGGGCGTCCACCCCTCGGGGGCGTAGTCCTCGTAGTAGCCGGTGGGGTCGAGCACCGGGATCGAGACGGGGGTGGAGTCCGTGCCGTCGCTGACCTCGACGTCGATCATGTCGCCGGGAGGTGCCGGGACCTTGGTCAGGGTCATCAGGCCGTCATCGCTGAGGCCGACCGTGGCGTGGGCCGGGATCTTGGCCTCGGCCTTGCTGCCCCCCGGGATCGCGACGGTCAGCGTCAACTCCTTGCCGCTGACATTTTCGACCGTGCCGATGACCGTGGCGTCGCCGCCCTTCTTCCCGCTGATCAGGGCGAGGTTGCGCACCTGGGCGCTCTCGACATCGACGGCTACGCCGTCGGCCAGGGACTGGGTCTTGGCCGTCTGGAAGGGGGAGGTGACCGTGCAGCCGGCCGTGCCGGCCGCCAGGGCCATGGCCAAGGCGATGACAGGGGTGCGGGTGAGGAGGTTGCGCTTCACGGGGCACAGCCTAGCGGGAGCGAGCAGACGGTTTTGTCCTGGGTGTGCCCAGGTCTCTCCACGCGCGTACGCGAGGGGGCATTCTGGCGCGCTGGACGACTGTGCGACGCACGACACGCCGTGGTAATCTGGAGGTCGCGAAAGGGGAAATCTCCACATGGTTTTCAAGGTCGGCGAGACGGTCGTGTACCCCCACCATGGGGCTGCTCTGATCGAAGAGATCAAGATGCGCAAGATCAAGGGTGAGGAAAAGCAATACCTCAAGCTCAAGGTGGCACAGGGTGACCTGACCATCGAGGTTCCCGCCGAGAACTGCGACCTCGTGGGTGTCCGCGATGTCGTGGGCAAGGAGGGCTTGGACCGGGTGTTCGAGGTGCTGCGCACCCCGCACGCCGAGGAGCCCACCAACTGGTCGCGGCGCTACAAGGCCAACCTCGAGAAGTTGGCCTCCGGTGACGTCATCAAGGTGTCCGAGGTCGTCCGTGACCTCTGGCGCCGTGAGAAGGACCGCGGCCTGTCCGCCGGTGAGAAGAGGATGTTGGCCAAGGCACGCCAGATCCTCGTCTCCGAGCTCGCGCTCGCCGAAAAGACGGACGAGGACAAGGCCGAGGTCATCCTCGACGAGGTCCTGGCGTCCTGAGGGCCGTGTTCTGACAAGCTCAGAGCGTGACGACGACGCCCACACCGATCACGGTGTGGGCGTCGTCGTCGTCGCTGCCGGCTCCGGAACCCGTCTGGGGGCCGACCGGCCCAAGGCCTTCGTCGAGCTGGTGGGGGTGACGATCCTCGAGCGCTCGCTCCGCGGGGTGCTCGCCGCGCTCCCCGACGAGGTGGTCGTCGTCGTCCCGCCGACGCATGTCGACGAGACATCTGCACTCGTGGAGCACCTCGGTGAGAGCGGTTCTCGGATCAGCGTCGTGGCCGGAGGCGCCGAGCGCACCGACTCGGTCTCGGCCGGTCTGGCCGAGCTCTCCGAGGGCATCCGCTGGGTGCTGGTGCACGACGCAGCCCGCTGCCTGACCCCGGTGGCCGTCTTCGAGCGGGTGCTCGCGGCGCTGCGCGCCGGCGTGGTGGGCGCGATCCCCGGTGTGCCCGTCGTCGACACGATCAAGGTCGTGGACACCGGCGGCGTCATCACCGAGACACCGCTGCGGGAGACCCTGCGCGCGGTCCAGACCCCGCAGGGATTTGACCGGGAGGTCCTCACGGCCGCCCATGCTGCCGGTGCTGCGGCGACGGACGATGCGGCACTGGTCGAGGCCCTCGGGCACGACGTGCTCGTCGTCAAGGGTGATCACCGTGCGCTCAAGGTGACGACGCCGGAGGACCTGGTGCGTGCCGAGCGCCTCCTGTCCGAGCTTCCTTAGGCAACGTCGCCCAGGTGGCGGCGGACCGCCAGGGCTGCGGCGCGGCCGGCTCGGTTGCCGCCGATGGTGCTCGCCGAGGGGCCGTAGCCCACGAGCTGGACCCGAGGGTCGAGCTCGCTCGTGACGGAGGTCTGCACATCTCGGGTCCCGGGCAGGAGAGCGATGCCCCCGGCGGGGCTGCGTAGGCCCAGTGGCGCGAGGTGGCGCACGGCCGGTCGAAAGCCAGTCGCCCAGAGGATCGCGTCGGCCGGCTCGAAGTCGCCGTCGGTCCACCGCACCCCGTCGGTCTCGATCTGCTCGAACATCGGGCGCCGCCGCTCGTAGACGCCAGTGCGCGCCGCGGCCATCTCCTGGGGTCGCAGTCGCAGACCGGTGACCGAGACGACGCTGGCGGGGGGCCTCCCTTCGCGCACGCGCTGCTCGACGAGCTCGATCGCCTCGCGGCCGGAGAACTCCTCGCTCCACACCGGCGGCCGGCGCGTCACCCAGGTGACCTCGGCGATCGGTGCGATCTCGCCGATGAGCTGGACGGCGGAGGCCCCGCCGCCGACGACCACGACGCGCTGGCCACGGAAGTGCTCCGCTCCCGGGTAGGCGACGGTGTGCCACTGCTCGCCGGTGAAGTCGCGCTGCCCCGGGTAGGTCGGCACGAAGGGGTGGGTCCAGGTGCCCGTGGCGTTGACCAGGGTGCGCGTGCTCCAGCGGCGATCGCCTGAGCGCACGATCAGCAGCCCGCCGTCGTCGCTCACCGAGTCCACCCGCACCGGGCGCAGGACCGGCAGCTCGTGGGTCTCCTCGTAGTCGTCGAACCACTGGGCGATGACCTCGCTGGCGCGGTCGTGCGACCCGCCGGGCGCCGGGGCATCGGGCAGGTCCGCGACGCCGTGGACATCGGCCATCGTCAGCGAGTCCCATCGGTGCTGCCACGCGCCGCCCGGGCTCTCGTTGGCGTCGAGCACGATGTGCCCGATCCCGAGACGCCGCAGGTGGAAGGAGGCGGACAGCCCTGCCTGTCCGGCGCCGATGACGATCGAGTCGAGAGGCTCCACGCTGGGTGCAACGCCGACGCGACCGGACTCCATCCCGGCTGGGAGACTGTCGCCATGACTGTGAATGACGCCGACAGGGTCGACCGGCTGCCGCGGACCGGGATCGGTGTCGACGTCCATGCCTTCGCTGCGGCCGACTCGGGGCGTGAGCTCTGGGTCGGCGGCCTGCTGTGGCCCGGCGAGGTCGGGCTCGAGGGGCACTCGGATGCCGACGTCGCCTGCCACGCGGCCTGTGACGCCCTCTTTGCGGCGGCGGGGATCGGTGACCTCGGCCAGCACTTCGGGACCGGTCGGCCGGAGCTCGCGGGCGCCTCGGGGGTCACGCTGCTCGCCGAGGCCTCCCGGCTGGTGCGCGAGGCCGGCTACGAGATCGGCAACATCGCGGTGCAGGTCATCGGCAACCGGCCGAAGATCGGGACCCGGCGTGATGAGGCCCAGCAGGCGATGTCGGGCGCGTGCGGTGCCCCGGTGAGCGTCAGCGGGACGACGACCGACGGGCTCGGTCTGACGGGTCGGGGCGAGGGGGCCGCCGCGATCGCCACCGCCCTCGTCGTGGCCGGCTGAGCGTCAGAGCAGCGCGGCGAAGGCCTGCGCCACCGGTCGCCAGGTCGCGTCCACCCGCGGCTGGGCGTCCGCGACCGCGTCGAGGACGGCTGGCAGGTCCAGGTCGGCGACGGCCGGGGACCCCGAGTCCTTGACCGCCCAGCCGGTGACGATGGTCAGGTCGGCCTCGGGGTGCCCCTGGACGCCCCAGACGGTCGGGGCCAGCCGGGCCAGGAGCAGGTCACCGCGCTCGTTGTCGGCGAGGCGCACTGCATCCTCCGGCAGGCGCGTGACGACGTCGTTGTTCCACTGGGCGACGGGGCCGCCCCGGGCCGTGGCGAAGAGCGCGTCCTGCGCCAGGTCTGACGTCGGGGAGACGGTGAGCACCCCGACGGTGCGGCCTCGAGGGTTGACCGCGACCTCGCCACCGAGTGCGACCGACGCGAGCTGGTGGCCCAGGCAGATGCCCAGGGTGGGGACCACTCCCTTCGCCGCGGTGCGGATGAGCTCACGGACCGCCGGCAGCCACGGGGCCACCTCGTCGTCGCGGCAGTTCATCTCGCCCCCGAGGACGAGCAACCCGTGGTGGCCCGAGAGGTCGTCGGGGAGCGTGTCGCCGGCGTAGGGCCGACGCACGTCGAGCTCGACACCGGCCTCCGTCAGCCACTGGCCGACCCGGCCGGGAGGGCAGGACTCCTGGTGCTGGACGACGAGGAGGCTCATCGGGTCGCCACCTGACCGCGCCGGCCGGTGATGGCGCCCGCGCCGAGGAGCGAGATCCCGGCGACGTTCAGGATCAGCGACGGGACCGAGATGAGCCAGTACAGCTGGTGGCCGTATGACATCTGGACGATGAGTGCGTTGCCCAGGATGCTCACCACGTGCCCCAGGAGCAGGGCCAGCGCCCCACCCACGACGAGCTTCCACCACAGGCCTTCGTCGCGGCGCACCAGCGCGATCGCGGCGATGACGAGGACGGCGATCGTCGTCGGAAGTGCCCACCCGACCTGGGTGAGCAGGTAGGTGAAGCGGTAGTCGAGACCCATGGGGCGAGCCTATGCGGAACCCGGGCTGTCCTCCCTTCGCCTCGTGGGACACGATGGAGACAACGCAACCGGGCCGGCCGGCCCACTACCGAAGGGAGTCGCGTCGTGTCGCAGACCGTCAAGGCAGTCATCGCTCGCTCGAAGGGGGCCGATGTCGAGGTCGTCGACATCGTCGTCCCCGACCCGGGGCCGGGGGAAGCCGTCGTCCAGGTGCACTCCTGCGGGGTCTGCCACACCGACCTGCACTACCGCGAGGGCGGGATCAACGACGAGTTCCCCTTCCTCCTCGGGCACGAGGCAGCCGGTGTCGTCGAGTCCGTCGGCGAGGGCGTCACCGATGTCGAGCCCGGCGACTTCGTCATCCTCAACTGGCGAGCCGTGTGCGGCCAGTGCCGCGCGTGCCTGAAGGGCAAGCCGCAGTACTGCTTCGACACGCACAACGCCACGCAGAAGATGACCCTCGCCGACACCGGCGAGGAGCTCACCCCGGCGCTGGGTATCGGCGCATTTGCAGAGAAGACGCTCGTCGCGGCCGGTCAGTGCACCACGGTCGACGGCGAGGCCGACGCGGCTGCCGTGGGCCTGCTGGGCTGTGGCGTCATGGCCGGCTTCGGCGCTGCCGTCAACACCGGTGAGATCACCCGCGGCGAGTCGATCGCCGTCATCGGGTGCGGTGGCGTCGGCAATGCCGCCATCGCGGGCGCCAAGGTCGCCGGAGCGACGACGATCATCGCTGTGGACCGGGACCCCCGCAAGCTCGAGATCGCCAAGGGGTTCGGCGCGACGCACACCGTCGACGCGAGCAGCGAGGACACCGTCGAGCGCATCCGTGAGCTCACCGGAGGCTTCGGCGCGGACGTCGTCGTCGAGGCGGTCGGCCTGCCCGAGACCTACGAGCAGGCCTTCTACGCACGGGATCTCGCCGGTCGGGTCGTCCTCGTGGGCGTGCCCACGCCGGACAAGGAGGTCACCCTGCCGATGAACGAGATCTTCGGTCGTGGCGGTGCGCTCAAGTCCAGCTGGTACGGCGACTGCCTGCCCAGCCGCGACTTCCCGATGCTCGTCGACCTCTACCGCCAGGGGCGCTTCGACCTCGATGCCTTCGTCACCGAGCGGATCGGCCTGGGGGACATCGAGTCGGCCTTCGACAAGATGCACGCCGGTGACGTGCTGCGATCGGTCGTGGTCCTGTGACCGCGCGCATCGACAAGGTCATCACCTCCGGTGCCTTCGAGCTCGACGGCGGATCGTGGGACGTCGACAACAACGTCTGGATCGTCGGTGACGACAGCGAGTGCATCGTCATCGATGCCGGCCACGAGGCCGCGCCGATCCTCGAGGCGATCGGCGAGCGCACGCTCCTGGCGGTGGTGAGCACCCACGCCCACAACGACCACGTCAACGCTGCGGCCGAGGTCGCCGACGCCAAGCAGGCCCCCATCTGGCTGCACCCCGACGAGGCCCCGCTGTGGCAGATGACCTACCCGGACCGAGCCCCCGACGGCGCGCTCGCCCACGGGCAGGTCATCACCGTCGCGGGCACCGACCTGCAGGTGCTGCACACGCCGGGGCACGCTCCGGGCGCCTGCTGCCTGCACGCTCCCGAGCTGGGTGTCGTCTTCTCCGGCGACACGCTCTTCAACGGTGGGCCGGGCGCGACCGGACGGTCGTTCTCCGACTACCCGACGATCGTGGAGTCGATCAGCGACAAGCTGCTGCCCCTCCCACCCGAGACGCGCGTGCTCACCGGGCACGGCCCCGAGACCACCATCGCGGCCGAGGCTGCGCTCCGGGGGGAGTGGGCCGACCCCGGGTCCTGAGGGTCAGCTCGCCTGCGGCTCGATGATCACGGCCCGCACGTCGGCGGCGCCCTCGCGCAGGGGCCGCAGGCGGGCGTACTCCGGGCAGGCCCAGAAGGCGTGCACCGAGGCCGGGTCCGGGAACTCGACGAGGTGCCACACGCCTTGCGTCGCCGGACCCTCGATCGCGGTGCCGCGGGCCGCCCGGGCCAGGTATCGACCGCCGAAGCGCTCGATGAGTGGTGCCACCGCCAACTTGTACTCACGGTAGGCGGAGGAGTCGGGGTCGAGGACGTCGACCTCGAAGACCACGTGCACGGGGGATGTCGTCATGGCCCGAGCATGGCCTACTGCACGCGGGATGGCGGACGGGGCCGCATGGCCCGTTAGCCTTGGGCCGTGACCCTGCAGCTCTTTGACACCGCCACACGCGCCCAGCGCGACTTCGTCCCCGTGACCCCCGGCCGGGTGGGGATGTACATCTGTGGGCTCACCACCCAGGGCGCGCCGCACATCGGGCACCTGCGCTTCGCCGTCTCCTTCGACGTGCTGCGGCGCTGGCTCACGCGTGGCCACGGCTATGACGTCACCCTCGTGCGCAATGTGACCGACATCGACGACAAGATCCTGCGCAAGGCCGACGAGTCCGACGAGGAGTGGTGGGCGCTCAGCTACCGCAACGAGCGCTACACGACGCAGGCGCTCGACCTGCTCGGTGTGCTGCCCCCCACCTACGAGCCGCGCGCGACCGGCCACATCACCGAGATGGTCGACCTCGTCGAGACCCTCGTCGAGCGAGGCCACGCCTACGCGGCAGCCGACGGCAGCGGTGACGTCTACTTCGACGTCAAGAGCTGGGCCGACTACGGCGAGCTGTCCAACCAGGGCCTGGACGACATGGTCGCCGCCGACGACGCAGACCCGCGTGGCAAGCGCGACCCCCGCGACTTCGCCCTGTGGAAGGGCCGCAAGGCCGAGGAGCCCGCGACCGCCAACTGGCCCACCCCCTACGGCGAGGGGCGCCCCGGCTGGCACCTCGAGTGCTCCGCGATGGCCCGCAAGTACCTCGGCGACACCTTCGACATCCACGGCGGCGGCATCGACCTACGCTTCCCCCACCACGAGAACGAGCAGGCCCAGTCCCGCGCGGCCGGGCTCGGTTTCGCCGGGTACTGGCTGCACAACGGCTGGGTGACGGTCAAGGGCGAAAAGATGGGCAAGTCCCTCGGCAACGCCCTCGAGGTCCAGCACCTGGTGCAGGAGCACGACCCGCTGACCGTCCGCTACTTCCTCACCGCGGCCCACTACCGCTCGATGATCGAGTACCACCCGGGTTCTCTCGAGGAGGCCGGCGCCGCGGTCGAGCGGATCGAGGGCTTCCTGCGTCGCGCGCAGCCGGGTCAGGGGGCCGTCGAGGCCGATCCGGGTGTCGAGCTGCCAGCGGCCTTCGCCGCGTCCATGGATGACGACCTCGGTGTCGCGGGGGCGCTCGCCGTCATCCACGATGCCGTCCGGGAGGGCAACACCGCCCTGGACGAAGGGGGCCGGGACGAGGCTGCCGAGATCGCCGCGACGGTCATCGCCATGACTGATGTCCTCGGCATCAACCCGCTGTCCGCGACGTGGGTGGGAGCCGGTGGCAGTCGTGAGGACGAGCTCACCCAGGCCCTCGACGCCCTCGTCCAGCTCCAGGTCGAGTCGCGCGCCAAGGCGCGTGCCGCGCGCGACTTCGAGACCGCAGACCAGATCCGCGACGCACTCGTCGCCGCGGGAATCACCATCGAGGACACTCCGCGCGGTGCGCGGTGGAGCCTCGCCAGGAAGGACCACTGATGGCTGGCAACAGCTCACGCCGCGGAGCGGTACGCCGCTCCGGATCCAAGAAGGGCCCGCAGGCAGGCTCCGGCGGCCAGCGCCGCCGCGGCCTCGAGGGCAAGGGACCGACGCCCAAGGCCTCCGAGCGTCCCAACCACAAGGCGTACGACAAGTCGTCCGGTGACAAGCGGCCCACGGGGCGCTCGACCGCTGGCCGCAAGAAGGCCTCGACCGAGATGATCGCCGGTCGCAACTCCGTCGTCGAGGCGCTGCGTACCCAGGTGCCGATCACGACGATGTACATCGCCAACCGCATCGACAGCGATGACCGCGTCCGTGAGTCGTTGACCATCGCGGCCGAGGCCGGGATCCCGATCATGGAGACCCCTCGCACCGAGCTCGACCGGCTGACGGACGGCGCGGTGCACCAGGGGCTGGCAGCGCAGGTGCCGCCGTACCAGTACGCGCACCCCGGGGACTTCGTGGACTCCCAGATCCCGGGTGTCCCGCTGGTCGTCGCGCTCGACGGCATCACCGACCCGCGCAACCTCGGGGCCATCGTGCGCTCGGTGGGTGCCTTCGGTGGTCACGGGGTCGTCGTGCCGCAGCGGCGCAGCGCCGGCATGACTGCCTCCGCGTGGAAGACCTCAGCCGGTGCTGCAGCGCGCATCCCCGTCGCTCAGGCGGCCAACCTCGTGCAGGCACTCAAGGACTACCGCAAGGCCGGGTTCTTCGTCATCGGTCTCGACATGGAGGGCGATGTGGAGCTGCCCGGTCTCGACTTGGCGACCTCACCGCTCGTCGTCGTCATCGGCTCCGAGGGCAAGGGGCTCTCGCGTCTGGTCCGTGAGACCTGCGACCAGATCGTCTCGATCCCGATGAGCAGCGCCACCGAGTCGCTCAACGCTGGCATCGCCGCGGGCGTCACGCTCTACGAGATCGCCCGCGTGCGGGGTGCGCAGGGCTGACGCCCACCGCACAGCAGCTCAACCCGACAAACACCCCCTTCGCAAGGGTTTGCACCGCTTGCGAAGGGGGTGTTTGTCGGGTCACCCGGAAGGCGTGGGGCAGGTGAGGCGCCGCCTCAGGACTTGTCGGCGTGGATGACGTGGGTCTTGCCGACGATGTCAGCGAGCGTGCGGTCGTCATCGTCGATGAGCATCCAGATCCAGCTGATGATGCCTGCGAACTGGTGCACGAGCTCGCGCAGCGCGGCGGGCCCGAGCGTGGGGTGAGCGCCGGTCTCGGCATCGATGAGCTTGAGCCCGGTCACCTTCTTGCCGATGCTCTGACCGGTCTTGGTCACGCGCCAGACGCGGTTCCACGCGACGACGGCCAGGCTCACGAGGAAGGTCAGGAAGAGCAGCAGGATGCCCAGCCCGATGAGCGGGCCGGAGCCGGACCCGGGGACCTCACAGGTGGAGTAGTACCCGCAGTCGTAGGTCTTGGGCGCCCCGGCGATGATGCAGACGATGCCCAGCACGAGCGGGACGAGGGCGGCCGCGAAGGGCAGCAGCCCGTCGATGATCCCCGGAAGGATCCGGTCGGAGAAGTCGGCCGTGCGGCCGTAGCGCTGCTCCACCCAGGCTCGCGAGCCGGGACGGTTGGGGTCGTTGGCGCCGGACGGGAAGGGCGAGCTCGGCGGAAGGGGGGCGCTCGGCGGGACGGGCGCACCCGGCGTCGGTTCGGTCATCACTTCTCCTTGTCGACGATGGGCAGCAGCTGGGTGTCGGCACCCAGGACGGCCTGCTCGTCGGGTTTGCTGGGCAGGACCTCACGCAGGTAGTCCGTGATCGCGTCCCTGATGTGGACATCGTGCCCGACGCGCTCGGCCATGTACCAACGGTGCTCGAGGATCTCGTGGAAGATCTCGGCCTGCTCCAGCTTGGCCCGCAGCTCGCGGGGCACGGCCGCGGCGGTCGGCTCGTAGACGTGCGTGAGCCAGTCGTGGGCCACGAGCGACTCGTTGTCGCCCTGGCGGTCGGAGGAGGCCCGGTAGGAGTCGAGGTCGTTGAGCAGGCGTCGGGCCTGGTTTTCTTCCACGTCCAGACCAGTCAGGCGCAGCAGCCGCCGGCTGTGGTGCCCGGCATCGACGACCTTGGGCTCGATCCGCAGGTGGGTGCCGTCGAGGTCGGTGGTGATGGCCAGCTCGTCGACGTCGAAGCCGAGCACGTTGAGTCGCCGGATCCGCTCGTCGACGCGCCACCGCTCGCCGGAGTCGAACCACTCGTCGCCGGTGAGCTCGCGCCACAGCCCGCGGTAGCGGCCGATGAGGTCGGCGGAGATGTCGATCGGGTCGAGGTCCTCGGGCAGGTAGCCGCCCGCGGCGAGGTCCATCAGCTCACCCGCGATGTTGGTCTGGGCGAGGTCGAGGTCGTGCTCGCGCTGCCCGTCGCTCAGCCGCTCGTGCAGCTCGCCGGTCTCCGCGTCCACAAGATAGGCGGAGAAGGCGCCCGCGTCCCGGCGAAAGAGCGTGTTGGACAGCGAGACATCCCCCCAGAAGAACCCGGCCATGTGCAGCCGCACGAGGAGCACCGCGAGGGCGTCCGCGAGGCGGACGGCCGTGTCCTCGCGCAGGTGCTGGCCGAAGACGACGCGATAGGGGAGGGAGAACTGCAGGTGTCGGGTGACGAGGCATGCGTCCAGGGGCTCGCCGTCGACGTCCGTGCGCCCGGTCACGACGGCGAGCGGTTTGACGCACGGCAGGTCGAGGCGGCGCAGCTGACGCAGCAGCCGGTACTCGTTGCGCGCGATGTCGGCCTTGATCTCCTTGACCGCGACGATGCCGCCGGACAGGTGGGCGAAGCGCACGACGTGCCGGGAGATGCCCCGCGGGAGGGCGGCAAGCAGGTCCTGCGGCCAGTCCTCCAGCGGGGCCGACCACGGCAGGTCGAGCAGCGCCGGGTCGGGCTGGGCAGCGGAGATGTCCAGGGGCATGGCTCCTCCCTCCGGGCCCGACGGGCCCATCAGCTCAGTGTGGCCCAACCTTAGGGGCGAAGGGAGGCCAGCGCGGTCAGGACCTCGGGGACGAGCGTGCAGTCGTCGACCCGTAGTCGGGCGGCGCTCTCGCCGGGACCCACCTTGATCCCCACGTCGTCCGGTCCGAGCACGGTGAAGACGTGCTCGTCGGTCACGTCGTCACCGAGATAGACGATGGCGTCGGCCTCGAGCGTGGCGGCGAGGCCGCGCAGTGCGGTGCCCTTGTCGGCACGCAGCACGCTCAGCTCGTGCACGCCCTTGCCGGCGAGGTGGGTGACGCCGTCGACGAGGGCGGCATCCTGCGCGATGGCCGCAGCGGTCGGCAACACGTCGTCGGGCAGGCCGCGGGTGTGCAGCACGACGGCCGTCGGCTTGTGCTCCAGGCGGATCCGCGACTCCCGCTCGGCGACGGCGAGCTCGACCCGGCCGCGCAGCGCGGCCACGGCGGCGGCGGTGCC
>NZ_BCSS01000011.1 GCF_001570985.1 Janibacter limosus NBRC 16128
AGGAGGGTCGGTGTGGCCAGCGCAGCAGGGCCGCTGAGCGCGCCGGTCGCCAGGCCGGCCACTCCGAGCACGGCGAGGACGACGACCACGACCTCGGCGACGGGTGCGCCGGCCGCGGCGCTCGGCCGCACCGAGCGCAGGAGGTCGTTGACCGGCTCACGCAGCACCGGGCGGGCAGCGAGGTGCACGGTGAGCACGGAGACGACGAGCGCCCCGACGAGCCAAGGCAGCACCGCCAGCGGAACCTCGAAGGGGATGCCGTCCGGCAGCATCGCCCGTCGCACGAGGACTGCGAGACCGAGTGCGGCCGCGCAGCCGATGGGGAGCCCGAGCAGGACCGGGATGACCAGCTCCGCGAGGAGCAGCCGCCGCGCGCCGGAGCGGGAACGCCCACGCAGCCGGGCCAGCGCGACATCGTGCCGGCGTTGGTCGACGGCAGCCTGGGCGACGAGGAAGAGGACGAGGACCGACAGCAGGGCGAGCTGCACCATGACGAAGGGGACGATGACCGCGGTCTGGCTGCGACCGGTGGCGATGCCGCCCACGAGCTCGCCGGCGGAGTCGTCGATCGTCACCTCCGGGTGCTCCTGCGCCAGCCGGTCGACCGAGTCCGCGGCCAGGGGAAGGGAGTCCAGCGTCGCCGTGCCGGGGTCCAGCGGTAGGTCGACCGTGGTCCCCGCGGTCGGGATCGCGTCCTCGAAGGTGTCCTCGGCGGTGAAGAGGTCGTCGATGCCGGGCAGGTTGTCCAGATCGAGGTGCGGCACGCCCGATTTGCCGTCGGGCCGGTCGCTCAACCAGTAGGCCGGGTCCTCGTCGGGGACGGTGTAGGTACCCACCACGGTGAGCTGGACCGGCGGAAGGTCGGGGTCGAAGCGCGAGTACTTCTCCTGCGGGATGTCCAGCGTGGTGCCCTCGCGCCACCCCCACGCCGTGGCGTCCGCCGCGGAGACGACGACCTCGTCCGCCTGCGTCGGGCAGCGCCCGTCGACCTCGATGTGCTCGCACAACTGCGAGCGCGTGCGCAGCACGACGGGCGAGGGTCGCTTGCCCTGCTGCGGCACGACGTCCGCGGCATAACGCATGCCGGTGATCGGGGTGCGGGAGATGGCCGCGAGGTCCGCGGGGACGAGGGCCACGAGGGACCCCGGCACGAGGTCACGCTCAGACGAGGACCGCGCTCGGGCCAGGGTCGTGGCGGAGGTCGCGGGGTCGGCCTCGGTGACGTGCACGCGCAGCAGACCCTGGTCGATGCTGCGGGCGAAGACGGGGGCGAAGACCGCGCACGTGGCGACCAGTGCCGAGACGAGGGCCAGCGCGATGACCTGCCCTCGGCGGTGGCGCAACGCTGCCCACATGTGGTTTCCCCCTTCGCAACCGGGCACACGGTACGCCTGATGCAGGGTTGCGCGGGGTGAATACTCGGTATACCTTCTGCGCATACCGAGTATTCAGGAGGGGACATGTCCGTTCGACTGGGGATTCTTGCGCTGCTGGCGGAGCAAGACATGTACGGCGCGCAGCTGCGCGCGGAGTTCGAGGCACGCACGGGTGGCACCTGGCCGCTCAACATCGGGCAGGTCTACACGACCCTGACCCGGCTCGAGCGGGACGGCCTCGTCAGCCAGTCCGACGGACCGGACGGTGAGGGTCGCATCAGCTACTCGCTCACCGACGCCGGTCGGGCGGAGGTCGACGGCTGGTGGCTCACCCCGGTGGACCGCAGCAACACCCCACGCGACGAGCTGGTCATCAAGCTGGCCCTGTCCGTCACTGCCGTCGGCGTCGACGTCACCCGCGTCGTCCAGGCCCAGCGGACCGCCACGCTGCGCCACCTGCGGGACCTGACGACGCTGAAGCGATCGGCCGCGACCGAGAGCGCCACCGACCTCGCGTGGCTGCTCGTCCTGGACAACCTCATCTTCTCGGCAGAGGCCGAGGTCCGGTGGCTCGACCACGTGGAGTCCACGCTCGCGCGCTACTCCGCACTCCCCCGCCGGGCTGCTGTGGCGGAGGTGCCCGATCGGGTGGCCGACCGCCGGGCCGGGACGCAGGTGTCGCGATGAGCACCCCTTGCCTCCTCCTCGACGACGTCAGCCGGATCCACGGCGAGGGCCAGACATCCGTCGCCGCCCTCGACGGGGTCAGCCTGAGCGTGCACCCCGGCGAGCTCGTCGCCGTCATGGGCCCGAGCGGCTCCGGCAAGTCGACGCTGCTCAACCTCGCGGGCGGCCTCGACCGCGCCACCTCGGGACGCGTCGTCATCGAGGGCCAGGAGATCAACTCCCTCACGCCACGTGGGCTCGCGGCCCTGCGGCGTCGCCACGTCGGTTTCGTCTTCCAGGACTACAACCTCATCCCGGCGCTCACCGCCGCCGAAAATGTCGCACTGCCGCTCGAGCTCGACGGCCAGCGGGTGCGCGCCGCACGTGGGTCAGCGATCGAGTCCCTCGAGCGCATGGGTCTGGCCGAGCTCGTCGACCGCTACCCCGACCAGATGTCCGGCGGGCAGCAGCAGCGCGTCGCCTTCGCCCGCGCGCTCGTCGGCGGCCGCCGGCTCGTGCTCGCCGACGAGCCCACCGGCGCGCTCGACACCCACACCGGGGAAGAGGTGCTGCGGGTGCTGCGCGAGCGCTGCGACGCCGGGACCGGTGGCCTGCTCGTCACCCACGAGGCCCGGCACGCAGCGTGGGCCGACAGGGTCGTCTTCCTCCGTGACGGCGTCGTCGTCGACACCACGGGCGATCCCTCGGACGTCGAGGACCTGCTCGAGAGCGAGCCCGCCCGATGACCACCACCCAGACCACGCCGGCGGTGTCCGCAGGGGGGACACCGCCGGCGCTCCCCCCTTCGTCCTCGCGGAGCTCGTCGTGGACGGCCTCCTGGCGGGTGGCCCTACGGTTGGCCCGACGCGACGTGCGCCGCCACCGCGGGCGTTCGCTCGCCGTGCTCCTCATGGTGGGCGTGCCCACGATGCTCATCTGCCTCGGGCTCGTGCTCGGCGCGACGAGTCAGGTCTCGACGGAGGAGTCGGTCCCGCTGGCCATGGGCCCTGCGCAGGCTTCGATCTCGATGACCGAGGGCCGACGGATCGCCCAGGCAGTGGACCCGAACCGGGGGTACGCCGACAAGGACGCGCCGGCCCGCGCCATCCCGGGTGCCCGTCCGGGTGGCACGGCCGAGATGAATGCCTCGGCGATCGGCGACCTCACCGGCGGCCAGGCGCTGGCGTGGAGCGAGGGCCAGTCGCGTGCCCGCATCGGTGACCGCGACCTCGGGCTCGCCACCTTCGCCTACGCCGACCCCGCCCACCTCACGGGCAAGATCACGCTGCGGTCGGGACGCTGGCCCACCCGGGCCGACGAGGTGCTCGTCTCACCCCGGGCCGTCGGTCGGGGGGTCCCCGACAGCGGTCCCCTGCAGCTCGTGGTCGACGGCGAGGAGCGCACGGTCCAGGTCGTGGGGACGGCGCTGTCCGCCCAGACATGGGGCGGCAGCCACGAGCTCGTCACCACGACCCCGACCTTCATGGACGAGCAGTCGACCACCAGCGGGTGGTTCGTCACGCGCACCCAGCCGATCACCTGGGACGACGTCACCCGGCTCAACGAGTACGGCCTCGCGGTCCACAGCGCCCACGTCGTGGCCCACCCGCCCACGCAGGACCAGATCGAGCCCGACCTGCGCGACATGGGCGGCGGCAGTGACACCGCCCAGCTCGTCGTCCTGGGGGCCACCCTCCTGCTCATCACCATCACGCTGCTCGTCGGGCCGGCCTTCGCCGTCGGCGCGACGCGCCAGCGTCGGACGCTCGCGCTCGCTGCGAGCAACGGCGCCACTGCCGGGCAGCTGCGCCGGACCGTCCTTGCCCAGGCGATCGTCCTCGGTGGCCTGAGTGCACTGGTCGGGGCCGCCGTGGCCGTACCGGTCGGATGGGTCGTCGTCCGCGCCATCACCGATCGCGGCTCGCCCCTGGGGCCCTTCGAGGTGCCGTGGTGGCAGCTCGGTGCGATCTGCGCCATCGCGCTGCTCGCCGCCATCCTCGCCGCGCTGATCCCCGCGCAGCGGCTCACCCGCCTCGACATCGTCGGCGCCATGCGTGGACGGGTCGTCACCCCGCCACCGTCGCGCTGGCTCTTCGTCCTGGGACTGGTCGCCACCGTGGTCGGGGGCGCAGGGGTCATCATCGGGCTCGACCGTGGGCCGACGATCATCGCGCTCGCCGCGATCGTCCTCGTGCTCGGCGCGCTGCTCCTCGTGCCCCGGATCCTGCACACGCTCGGCCGCATGGTCGGACCGCTGCCCCTCCCCCTTCGCCTCGCCGTGCGCGACCTGGCGCGGCACCGCACCCGCAGCGCACCCACCGTCGCCGCGGTGCTCGCCGGCTCGGCCGCGCTGACGATGGGTCTCATCGGGGCCAGCAGCGACGACACCCAGGAGCGGCAGGACTACGTCCCCCAGACGATCCTCGGCGAGGGTTACATCTACGCAGACGGCCCCTCCGACCGCGACCCGATGACAGCTGTCGCACGTGAGCTGCCCGGGCTCGCCCTGACGCCGGTGCACGCCTACGGGCTGCCCCTCGAGGACGAACCTGCGCAGAGCGGGGACACGGTCGAGGAGCCCTTCCTCATCACGCTCCCTCATGACTGCACGGTGACCGAGGTCGTCGACCCCGGCGCGGGCCAGGAGCCCCAGGGCGATGTCGAGATGGCGCCCGGCGAGGGGCCCGGCGCCCGCTGCCCCGACGGCAGCAGCGGCTCGGGGTCGGCACCGGTCATGTCGCCGCTCGCCTTCATGCCCGGTGCGGAGATCATCAGGCGCTTCGAGCTCACGGGAGACGAGGCCCGCACGGTCTCGGGCGGAGGCGGCGTGCTCGTGGCCACCGACCCCGGCGACATCGCGTCGGACGGCCAGGTCGAGCTGGCACGCGGCACGATGACGGTCGACAACGACACCGGGGAGTACCAGCTCACGGGAAAGGCCACGACCAGTCGGGTCCCGGTCGTCGAGCGCACCCGCTCCAAGGACACCCTCGCGCGGTCCTGGCAGGCAGGCTTCGTCCTCCCGACCGAAGCAGCAGAGCAGGCCGGCTGGCCGCTGACGATCAGCGGTCACCTGGTGCGCGATCCCGATGGTGCGATCGACAGCACGACGGAGGAGCGCGTGCAGCAGCTGCTGGGCGACGAGAGCTACGTGAGTATCGAGCGTGGCTGGCAGAACCCACTCGCCATCGTCATCGCCGTGCTCATCGGGATCTTCACCCTCGTGCTGCTCGTCGTCACCCTCACTGCAACGGCGCTGAGCATGGCCGAGCAGGAGCGCGACCAGGCGACGATCGCTGCCGTCGGTGGCAGCCGAAGGACCCGACGACTCATGGTGGCCTCCCAGACCTGGTTGCTCGCCACGATCGGGATCGTCCTGGGTCTGGTCGTCGGGACCTTCCCCGGCATCACGATCGCGCGGGCCCTCACCTCGGACGGCTACAACCCGGTGACGGGGATCTACGCGGCCAGGGACGCGGTCGTCGATATCCCATGGCTACCGCTGGCCATCGTCCTGCTGGCCGTGCCGGCCCTCGCGGCCCTGCTCGCCGGGCTCGGGATCCGACGGACCCCGGACCTCACCCGCCGGACGGAGTGAGCGAGTCGCCGGGGTCGGGGGTCAGTCCCCGATCTCGGCGCCCATCGCGCGACCGGCGGTCCGGCCGCTGAAGATGCAGCCGCCGAGGAAGGTCCCCTCGAGCGCCCGATAGCCGTGCAGACCGCCGCCGCCGAAGCCAGCCGCCTCGCCTGCGGCGTAGAGCCCACGGATCGGCTCGCCGTCGTGCCCGAGGACCCGTGCCGACAGGTCGGTCTCGAAGCCACCAAGGGTCTTGCGGGAGAGGATGTGCAGCTTGACGCCGACGAGCGGCCCCTTCTTGGGGTCGGTCAGCTTGTGCGGCGGGTAGGCCCGCTTGGAGATCTTGTCGCCGATGTAGGAGCGCGCCACCCGCATCGCGGCGATCTGCGCGTCCTTGGAGTAGCCGTTGTCCAGCTGCATGTCGCGCTCGTCGACCTGCTTCTTGACGTGCGCGGCGTCGAGCTGCGGCTCGCCGTCCTCGACGAGGCCGTTCATCTTCGCCACGAGCTGCTCGACCGTGTCGGCCTGGACGAAGTCGGCCCCCTTGTCGAGGAAGGCCTGCATCGACGGCGTGACATCGGCCAGGGACCGCTTGCGGACGACGCCCGCGATCTCCTTGCCGGTGAGGTCCTGGTTCTGCTCCGAGCCGGACAGCGCGAACTCCTTGCCCGCGATCGACCGATTGGTGATGAACCACGAGTGGTCGTGCCCGGTCGCGCGCAGGTGGGCGAGCGTCCCGAGGGTGTCGTAGCCGGGCAGCAGCGGCGCGGGCAGGCGGTTGCCCTCGGCGTCGAGCCACATCGAGCTCGGGCCGGGCAGGATCCGGATGCCGTGCTGGTCCCAGATCGGTGAGTGGTTCTTGATGCCCTCGACGTAGTGCCACATGCGGTCGCGGTTGATCAGGTTGCCGCCAGCGGCCTCGGTGATCGCGATCATCCGGCCGTCGACGTGGGCGGGGACGCCGGTGATCATGTGCTTGGGCGGGGTCCCGAGGCGCTCCGGCCAGTTCTGGCGGACCAGGTCGTGGTTGCCACCGATGCCACCCGAGGCGACGAGGACGACGGGCGCGCGCAGCTCGAAGCCGCCCACCGTGTCGCGGTTGGTCGCCACTCCCCGCTCAGCGGGGTCCTCCGCGAGCCGGGCGCCACGGACACCGGTGACGGCGCCCCCTTCGACGATGAGCTCGTCCACCCGGTGGCGGTGGGCATAGGTGATCAGGCCGCGCTCCTTGGCCTCCTCGACCCGCCGGACGAAGGGGGCGGCCACCCCGGGACCGGTGCCCCACGTGATGTGGAACCGGGGCACCGAGTTGCCGTGGCCGTGCGCCGACCCGTCGCCGCGCTCGGCCCACCCGACGATCGGGAACCAGCGCATGCCCTGCTGGTGCAACCACGAGCGCTTCTCGCCGCCGGCGAAGTCGAGGTAGGCCTGCGCCCACTGCCGCGGCCAGTTGTCCTCGTCGCGGTCGAAGCCGGCGGTGTTCATCCAGTCGGCGTACGCGAGCTCGGCCGAGTCCTTGATGCCCAGACGTCGCTGCTCAGGGCTGTCGACGAAGAAGAGCCCACCGAAGGACCAGTGAGCCTGGCCCCCGAGGTTGGCCTCGCTCTCCTGGTCGACGACGAGCACCTTGCGGCCCGCATCAGCGAGCTCCGCTGCGGCGACGAGCCCGGCAAGGCCGTGGCCCACGACAATGGCGTCTGCATCCATGGGGCGACTCTAGACCTCATTACTCACGGGTAGCAATTGGGGTTCAGGTCCGCCTCCTTAGAGTGGGCACATGGGACGGATCGCTCGCTTGCGCCCGGTCGCCTTGGCTCTGCTCGTGGCCGCGGCCGTGCTCGCCGGCGGCCTCGTGACCGCCTCGCTGTGGCCGGTCACCGTCGAGACGGACTACTACGCCGCCGATGTACGACTCACGCCGAGCTGGGAGGAGCGCTCCCGGATCGGGACCGACACCGTCGTGGGCAGCGTGTCCGCGCAGTTCTCCGGCCTCGCGCCGGGCATCTCCGTCTCGCCACGCGTCAAGCCCGAGATCACCGAGCTCGTCGCCTCCGGCAACCTCGACGCGGCCTCCCTCGACGTGAGCCCCCAGGAGCGCTCCCGGGTGATCGGCGAGGCGGCGAAGGGGGTGGCCCTGCGTTTCGGCCTCGGCGCACTGGGTGGGGTGGGGCTCGTCCTGCTCGTCATCGGGCTGCGCAGCCGGTCCCTGCCCACAGCGCGCACGACGGTCGGCGCCCTCACGGTCGCGGCGCTCACCTGTGCCGGCCTCGGCCTGTCCACCCAGCGCACCTACGATCCCGACCGACTCGTCGAGCTGAACTCCACCGGCCTGCTCCAGCTGGCCATCGCCAACCGTGGCCTGCTCGACGACGTCGAGCAGAGGGCGGACCAGGCGACGCCCTATCTACGCAACCTGCTGGCGCTGTCGACCGCGGTCCAGGACGAGTACGCACCCGAGGCCTCCCGCGATGCCGAAGCACTGAAGGTCCTGCTCGTCTCCGACCTCCACTCCTCCAACCAGTACGCCCTGATGCGCACGATCGTGCAGGAGCAGGGCATCGACGTCGTCATCGACTCCGGTGACCTGATCAACTTCGGACATGTCGAGGAGGCCCGGCTGAGCCGGCTCTACCCCTCGATCAGCTCACTCGGGGTGCCGTACATCTTCGTCTCGGGCAACCACGACCGCGCCTCGGCCGGCGACACCTCGCTGCTCGACGCGCTCGGTCGCACGGACGGTGTCGAGCTGCTCCAGCCCGGTCCCGGCGAGTACCGCGAGGTCACCGTCGGCGGGCTGCGGATCGCGGGCTTCAACGATCCGCGCTACTACGGCGATGCCGACGACGGCAGCACCGACCAGCAGACGGCTGCGCGAGACCTGTGGCTCGCGGCGCTCGGCGACGGGGCCCAGCCCGACATCACCGTCTCCCACGAGGCACCCGCCCTGGAGGACGCGCCCGGGCGGATGCGGCTCAACGGCCACGGTCACGTCCCTCTGCTCGACGGCAACCGGGTCCAGGCGGGGAGCTTCACCGGGGGTGGGACCCTCTCGCACTTCGTCAGCGACGTCGATGCCGAGCTGGTGGGCCAGCCGAGCTCCTTCGACGTGCTGACCTTCGACGACGAGTGCCGCGCCCAGCGCCTCGTGCGCTACCAGTACCGCGCGATCATCGAGGGTCGCCCGTCCTTCGACTCGCTCTCGGTCCTGAACGCCTCCCGCATCGTCGACGAGCCCGAGGAGGGTCGCACCTGCGGCGGAGACGAGCTGACGGTGCGCCCGCTCGGAAGCTGACGGGCGCCCCCTCGCCCGTCCCTCCCCCCTTCGCGCCCCTCCCCCCTCGCGCGGTTGGAGGTATACACGCAGACGATTCACCCGCGCGTTTACCTCGACCCGCGCCCAAGAGCCCCCGGCCGTTGACCGACCGGGGGCTCGCTGCGTGGACTCAGGCCTTGGGGAAGACCGGCGGGTGGACCTTGGCCATCTCCTCGAGGACGCGCACGACCTGGCAGGAGTAGCCGAACTCGTTGTCGTACCAGACGTAGAGGACCAGACGGTCACCAGCGGTGATCGTCGCGCGGCCGTCGACGATGCCCGCGTGGCGGTTGCCGACGAAGTCGGTGGAGACCACCTCGGGGCTGTCGATGTAGTCGAGCTGCTTGTGCAGGCCGCCGTAGAGCGAGGCCTCGCGCAGGAAGTCGTTGAGCGTGTCGCGCTCGACCGGCTTCTCGAGAGTGAGGTTGAGGATCGCCATCGAGACATTGGGCGTGGGGACGCGCACCGAGTTGCCGGTGAGCTTGCCCTCGAGCTCGGGCAGCGCCTTGGCCACGGCCTTGGCCGCGCCGGTCTCGGTGAGCACCATGTTGAGCGCCGCCGAGCGGCCGCGACGCTCGCCCTTGTGGAAGTTGTCGATGAGGTTCTGGTCGTTGGTGAAGGAGTGCACCGTCTCGATGTGCCCACCGACGACGCCGTACTCGTCGTTGATGACCTTGAGCGCGGGGACGATCGCGTTGGTCGTGCAGGAGGCAGCGGTGACGATCTTGTCGTCGGTGCCGATCATCGCGTCGTTGATGCCGCTGACGATGTTGGGCAGGCCGCCCTTGCCGGGGGCCGTGAGCAGGACACGGGAGACGCCCGGGCACTGGAGGTGCTGGGAGAGCCCCTCGTCGTCGCGCCACCGGCCGGTGTTGTCGACGACGACGGCGTCACTGATGCCGTACTGGGTGTAGTCGACGCTCGACGGGCTGTCGGAGTAGATGACCTGGATGAGCGTGCCGTTGGCGAGGATGGTGTTGGCCTCCTCGTCGACAGTGATCGTGCCGGCGAAAGAGCCGTGGACGGAGTCGCGGCGCAGCAGGCTCGCGCGCTTGGACAGGTCGTTGTCAGCGCCCTTGCGCACGACGATGGCGCGCAGGCGCAGGCCCTGACCGGTGCCGGCGTGCTCGACGAGAATGCGGGCGAGCAGGCGGCCGATGCGACCGAAGCCGTAGAGGACCACGTCGGTGCTCGGGAGGGCATTGCTGCCGTGCTTGCCGACGACGTCATCGAGCTCGGCGCGCAGGAAGTCCTCGAGCGCGACGCCCTCGCCGGCCTCGAGGTGACGGCGGTGCAGCCGGGCGATGTCGACCGACGCAGGACCAGGCTGGAGGGCGGTGAGCGCCTCGAGCAGGGGCAGGGTGTCGTCGACGTTGAGCTCGATGTCGACGCGACGCGCAAAGCGGTGCGCCTTGAGCACATCGGTGGGCGACTGGCCGAGGAGGGTGCGGCCGTGGATCGCCGTCACGACGCCGTACTCACGGTAGAGACGGCCCACGAGAGGGATGATCGCCTCGGCCTTCGCCTGTCGGTCGGCCCACTCGGCCAAGTGGTCGTCTGCTGCGGTGCTCTGCGGCGTCGTCGTCATGGACCCCAAGATTAGTCGGTCGCCGGGATGACCTGTCCTCCGGTCCACGGTGATGTCCACCGCTCGCCCACCCCGGTCAGCCCGGGGTGACCGAGTACAGCGCCTGCACCTTGGACCCTCCCGAGCAGGTGAGCTGGTGCGGGGCGCTCATCGTGCGCACGACCTGGCGAAGGGAGGTCCGCTCACCGGCATCGACGTGCACCACCCAGGAGTCCTCCCCGGTCGTCTCGACGCGGGGCGGGGCGATGTCCGGGAGGCGCACATCCGGCTCGCTGCCGAGGACGTCGTGGACCGCCACCTGGGCGGCCGGGTGCCAGGAGCAGCGTCCACGCCAGCGGTTGAGGTCCACGCGCCCGTCGAGGTGATCGAGGATGACCTGCGGTGCGACATCGCCGTTGAGCCGCCCGTACTGGGAGCCCTCGGGCAGGAGGGCGACATTGCCGGCAAAGCGGTCCCCACCGAGATGCGTGGTCTCCCACACCGCCCCGGGCAGTGCGTCGTCGAGAACGGCCGCGACGACCCGGCCGTCGATGGCGCAGCAGACGTCCTTGCGGCCGTGGGTGCACACGAGCAGCAGCGGCTCAGGGCTCGGATCGGGCAGGTCCTCGAAGCGGGCGGCGAGCGCGACGAGGTCCTCGGGACGACGCCAGGTGGCCCGCCCGACGAGCCCGCGGCGCACATCGACGAGGAAGACCGGGCTGTCGCCGTCGGCGCCGACATCAGCCTCGACCAGCTCGCCCTCCTGGCGGCCGTGCCGGCGGATCAGCTGCAGCCGAGCCCCGAAGCGGCCCATGGCCGCAGACAGCTCCGTGGCGACCTCGCTGAGGAAGTCCGCCTCGATCGGCTTGGCCGGCCACGGGCCGGGGTGGGCCACGAGCAGCCAGTAGCGCGCGGGCACGGCCGTGCCCACCGGTACGTCGCCGCGCTCGAGGGCGGCGAGCGAGCACCGGAACCGCTGGGCTGACGGGGACGCGCTCACACCGGCGACCCTACGCGGGCGGGGGCTGCGCGGGGACTGCGACCCCGGCGACGACGAGTCGGCGGGTCAGGTCCGGGGCGAGCACCGTGGCGTCGCCGACCGCGAGCCACGCCGTGACGTCGTCGACCTCCGTCGCGGTGAGGGGCAGCCGCCCGGCCCTGCTGACGAGGACGGCCCCGTCGGCGGACGGTTCCAGCGACGCCTGCAGGTGCTTGCGGGGCGCGATGGGCAGTCCGTCCGCTCCGTCGGCCAGCGCCTGCGTGGTGCTGAGCGGTGAGATCGGTGCGGGCCGGCCGGCAGATCGCGACCGGGCGGCCAGCTGGGCCGCGACGGCGGACTCGTCGACGGCGGCGATCGCGTCGAGGAGGGCCGCGCGCACTGCAGCCAGGTCGTGGGCGAGGTCCGCGGGATCGGTGACGTCCACACCCGGACGCAGGGAGGTCCGATGCTCCGGGAGGTCGGCAAGCGCCCTGCGCGCCGTGTCGAGGACGGCTTCGGCGACGTGCCCTCGGTGCCACACGTGGACGCCGACGGTCAGGTGCGTGCTGACCCCGCCGAGCGCGGTCGCCGAATGCAGCCAACCGCGAGGGATGTACAGCGCGTCGCCGGGGCGCAGGGTCACGTCGAGGTGCGCCTCCCCCTTCGCCGCCTCGTCGACCGCCTGGCGGTGGTCCTGCCAGGGCTGATCACGAAGGGGGTGGGGCTGGACGGGTGGGTGCAGGCGCCAGTGCTTGTCCCCGCCGACCTGCAGCACGAAGACGTCGTGCACGTCGTAGTGGGCGGCGAAGCCGCGGCTCTGCGGGGGCGTGACATAGGCGTTGACCTGCACGGGATGCCCGAGGTCTGCCGACAGGTCCTGGGCGAAATCGAGCACCGGGGGGTGGGTCCGGTGCAGGCCCTGCAGGACGAGGGTGTGGCCTTCGGCGAAGAGTCGCAGCAGCGCCGTGTCGTCCAGCTGGTCGCTCACCCCGGCTCCGACACCGCCGCCACGGGTGAAGTCACCGTCGGCGAGGGTGCGCCCTTCGCGGGCCACGCGCAGGAAGGGGGTGCGCAGGCCGTGCACCGAGAGCAGCCGGTCGACGGCACGGTTGTCGAGCAGGTCGTCGAAGGGCGCCGGCAGCGCCTGCGCCGGGACGTGCCTGGGCTCGTGACCCCAGGATGCGGCGAGCTCCTGCGGCTGGAGGTCGGTGACGCGGGCGAGGCCGGCGCACCGCTCAGGTGCACCGGCCTCGTCAGGGTGGGTCACTCAGAGGCCCCGCTCCGTGGGAGCAGCACCGCCGTCGGCACCGCCGTCGCCGGCAGCACCATCAGCGCCACCGTCACCAGCAGCGCCGTCGCCAGCAGCACCATCGGCACCGCCATCGCCACCGTCACCAGCAGCGCCATCGCCGGCAGCACCATCGGCGCCACCGTCGCCAGCAGAACCATCGGACTGCGGGGCCTGGGTCGGCACGCCGCCGATGGCCTCCTCGGGCAGGTCGGGGGTCTCGTTCGGAGGCTGCGTCATGGTGCTTCTCCTTCGTCTGGGGTGTGGACAGGCATCGTGCCCATACCCCCTGTCCATCGGACCATGCGCTCTCGAGGCGGACCACGCGGCGCGCCTCGTCAGCCCACGATGGATCCGCTTGTGGCACAACGCGTTACTGTCATTTCATGAGTGACACCGAGGCCCGTGACTTCGACATCGTCCTCGTCGGAGCCACTGGCTTCGTCGGACGGCTGACCGCAGGGCACCTGCGCGACCATGCCCCTGAGGGGACGCGGATCGCGATCGCCGGGCGTTCCCGCGACCGCCTGGAGGCGCTCTCTGCCGAGCTCGGCGGGGTCGCTGCGGCCTGGCCCCGGCTCGTCATCGACGTCGCCGACCCTGCCGCCTGCGCCGATCTCGCCGCACGCACGCGGGTCCTCGTGACCACAGTCGGCCCATACGCCATCCACGGAGGCGAGCTCGTCAAGGCCTGCGCGCTCGCCGGCACCCACTACGCCGACCTGACCGGCGAGGTCCTCTTCGTGCGGGACAGCGCAGAGGCCTTCCACGAGGTCGCCGCGCGCTCCGGAGCGCGCATCGTGCACTCCTGCGGCTTCGACTCCATCCCCTCCGACCTGGGGGTCTGGGAGACCGCTCGGACGGCTGCCGACGAGGGCGCCGGACAGCTCACCGACACGGTCCTCTTCGTCCGTCGCCTCAAGGGCGGTCTCTCCGGCGGGACCATCGACTCGATGCGCAAGCAGGCCATCGCTGCACGGGAGTCGCTCGAGGACCGTCGCGCGATGACCGACCCCTACGGGCTCTCCCCCGACCGGGCTGCGGAGCCGACCAAGGCCGACCGGTCCGACTCCGACGCCGAGTCCGTGCGCACCGGTCGGGTGCGCTCCTTCGCCAAGGGACTGGGCTCACGCCTTCCGGTGCGCCGGACCGAGGACGGGCACTGGACCGGCCCCTTCGTCATGGCCTCCTTCAACACCCGCATCGTGCGCCGCAGCAACGCGCTCTTGGGGTGGCAGTACGGCCGAGCCTTCCGCTACCACGAGGTGACCGACTTCGGGTCGCGCGCCACGGCCCCCCTTCGCGCCACCGGCACCACCGCCGGGCTGGTCGGCCTCGTCGCGGGACTGTCCTTCTCCCCGACCCGCAGGGTCGTCGACCGCTTCCTGCCGGCACCGGGCGAGGGGCCCGACGAGGAGTCCCGCGCCAACGGATGCTTCGCGCTCGAGGTCGTCGCGGGGACGACGAGCGGAGCCAAGTACGCGACGCAGGTCGCCGCCGACGCC
The DNA here is from genome assembly GCF_001570985.1 of Janibacter limosus NBRC 16128. Classification (GTDB taxonomy): domain Bacteria; phylum Actinomycetota; class Actinomycetes; order Actinomycetales; family Dermatophilaceae; genus Janibacter; species Janibacter limosus. Next base: position 14,272 of record NZ_BCSS01000011.1, read on the forward strand.
GACCCCGGCTACAGCGGCACCGCGATCATGCTCGGTCAGTCCGCACTGTGCCTGGCCGAGGACGACCTCGACAGCGCGGGCGGCGTCATCACCCCGGCCGTCGCGATGGCCGCCCCGCTCATCGAGCGCCTGCGCACGCAGGGCTTCACGATCTCGACCCGCCGCTGCCCCGACTGACCGCTACTCGTCCAGGCGGGCCAGCGGCACGGGGTCGTCGGTCCCCTCGACCCGCACGTCGCGGTGCCAGGACTCGGTGCGGTGGCGGGTGGTCCACCCCATGGACGCATAGATCCCGTCGGCCCCTGTCGGGCTGTCGGCGTCGACCTCGAGCGCGACCCGGTTGCGCCCCCGCGCGGCCGTGTCGGACATGACGGCGTGGAGCAGCGACTTGGCGACACCTCGACCACGCGCCAGGCGGTGGACACCGATGTAGTCGATGTACGTGCCACGGACCCCTGACGCGTCCTCCGGGAGTACGGCCGCGGCCACGGCCCCGCCGGGGACCCAGTGGCCCTCGACCTCGATCTCGGCGATCCACCAGTGGTCCCACCGGTGGCCCGGCGCCTCGCGGAGCCGGGCGAGGAACTCGGGGAAGGACTCGCGGTAGGAGTTGAAGTGGTCTGCGAAGGACTCCTCGATCATCCGGTAGACCGCCTGCAGGTCCGCGGCGAAGGGGGTGCCGTCCTCGCGTCGATCCACCTGACGGACCACCACGCCCTCCCTGGCATGGGTCGTGACGAGGTCCTCGTCACCGGGCTCCACCGGTCGACGCATCTGCAGCCACGTGCGGGCGAGGGTGAAGCCGTTGTCCTGCAACAGCCGTCGCAGGCGCTCGTCGTCCTCGTGCACGGACATGTCGAGCCGGGTGCCACCGAGCCCCCGCCCACGCGAGATGCGCAGGGCGACCGACTCCGCCCAGGCGAGGACCGAGGGGGCCACCTGCTCCTCGACCTCGGCGCCGAGAGCAGGGTCGGTCGTCAGCTCGACATTGCTCCGCCCGGCCGCCCGGTCGTGCACGCGGGCCCAGACCCGGATGACGCCTTTGGGGTCGATGACGACGACCTGCCGGCGCGTCCACGACGCCTCTCCGACGGCCTCGTTGGCGACGAGCTCCTCCTCGATGGAGCCGGAGCCGTCGACGGCCTTCTTCGCCGTCGAGACCAGAGCGATGAGCTCATCGACATCCCCCTCGTCGGGGGCGCGGGTGGACCACCCCTCGGGCAGGTCCACGGGGACGATCGGCAGGAATCCGGCTTGCGCGCGCGGGCTGCCGCTCACGGGACGAGGCGGCGCTGTCGGGGAAGGAACTCGGGCTGCTGCTTGCGGGCGTTGGCCGCCCGGGCGCGGGCGGCGTTGGGTCCGAAGAGCAGCGGCAGCTGCTCCCACCGCTCACGAGCGAAGGTGTGCCGGGCGCTGCGGTGCCAGGTGCTGTCGAAGAGCCGCTTCGTCGCGGCCAGGGCGTCGGGCGAGCGGGTGGCCAGCTGGTCAGCGAGCTCGAAGGCGGCCGCCACCGGGTCGTCAGAGAGCTCGGTGACCAGCCCGATCTGCTGGGCCCGGTCGCCGGAGATCTTGTCCGCGGTCATCGTCAGCCGCTTGGCCACGTCGATGCCGACGAGCTCGGAGAGCGCCTGCACCCCCGACATGTCCGGGATGATCCCCCAGCGACCCTCGAGGACCGACCAGGTCGACTCGGGGTGGGCGATGCGGAAGTCCGCGGCGAGCGCAATCTGCAGCCCGCCGCCCAGGCAGTGACCCGACACGGCCGCGATGACCGGGACGGGCAGGCGACGAAAGCCCCACGCGGCCTCCTGGAAGGTGTTGGTGCCGCGCCAGGGTCGTGGCACGAACCGGCGCACGATGTCCGACGGTTTCTTCATCGCGGACCCGAAGTCGAGGCCGGCGCAGAAGGACTCCCCCTCGCCGGAGATGACCACGGCACGCAGCCGACGGTCGGCAGCGAGCCCGTGGGCCGCAGCCGCGAGGTCATCGAGCATGTCGAGCGTGAGCGCGTTGAGCTTGTCCGGGCGGGCGAGGCGCACGTGGGCGATGCCGTCCTGGATGGTCGTGGTGATGTACCGAGGCATGCACCCACCCTAATTCCGGACGGGGACGACGGAAGGGCCCCGTCCGAGGACGAGACCCTTCCGTGTCAGGAGTGGTGGTGGATCAGACGGCGTCGAGGTACTTGCCGAGGATCTCCGAGACGTCCTTGCTGGTCTTCTTGGTGACGGAGGTGATCAGGTAGGTGGTCCCGCCCTTTTCGCCAGCGCACTGCATCGTCGAGGACATCGAGCCGCAGTGGTAGTCACCGACCTTTTCGTCCTTGTCCCAGACGGCCTCGAAGTCGCTCGGCTTGATGGCGTCGCTGGAGACGACGCTGATGGTGTCGGAGCCCTTGGTGTAGACCGCGGTCACCTGGCCGGCAGCGTCACTCGTCTTGCCCTTCTTCCACCCGTCGAACTCGTCGGGGAAGTCACCGCCACCGGCGGCGGAGGAGGACTCGCTCGAGGTCTCGCTGGTGGGCTCGGACGTGGTCTCGCTCGTCGGCTCCGTGGTGGAGGACTCGCTCGTCGGCTCCGACGTCGAGCTCTCGCTCGTCGACTGGGAGGTCGACGACGATGACGAGGACTCCTCGTCATCGCCACGGAGGACGAAGAATCCGCCGATGCAGCACAGGAGGAGGATCAGTGCGACACCGCCGGCGATACCGGCGATGAGGCCCTTGCCCGGGCCCTTCTTCGGCGGCTGACCGCCGGGGCCACCCGTGGGACCACCGAAGTTGCCGGGGGGCGGACCCCCCTGGCCACCGTGGCCGGGCTGGCCGTACGGACCGGGCTGACCCGGCGTCTGGGGCGTCTGCCCGTAAGGACTGCCCGGAGGCGGAGGTGTGTTCGGGCCGCTCGGCCCCCCTGGTGGTGTGGTCATGGACCCAATCGTCACACAAGCCCGCCCCATACGACAGATCCACGAGGAGGTGCGGGCACGACGAAGGGCGGGACTCCCCCTGCGGAATCCCGCCCTGCGTCGGGCTGCGGAACCCCCCTGCAGGTTCCGAGCCAGTGTCAGTCGGCGTCCCCCTGCCTGCTGACACCGATGAATTTACGGAGCGGGCACGGTGGGGTCGATGGGGAGAAGTACCCATGTTTGTGTGGGGCCCCCCGCCGGGGCGCCCGGGGGCCAGCTCCCGGGCGGGTGCTCAGCCGCGCTCGAGGAGCGCCTTGAGCCGCTGCAGGGTTGTGGCCATGCCGGCCTCCATCTCCCGGTCGAAGTCCGCCACGCCACCGAGGACCTTGTCCTGCAGGACCATCGAGACCTTGGTCATCCCGTTGGGGGCCTCACGCCGGTGGGTCACGGTCGTGCCTCCGGTGGCTGAGGGCTCGAGCTCGAAGGACCAGGTGCTGGCGTTGTCCTTGATCCGGAAGGCGTAGTCACGGTGCGGCTCGAAGCGCACCACCTTGGCCCGGGTGGGCCACACAAGCGGGCCCCGACGGTTGATGTTGATCGTCCTGGTGCCGAGCCCGACGGGCGCCGTCCCCACGACGTGCGTGCGCAGGACCTGGTCGGACAGGCCACCGAGAGCGCGCGGGTCGGTGATCACCGCCCACACCTCCTGCGGGGTCGCGGCGATCTCGGTCGTGGTCTGCAGGAGCGGTGCGCTCTGGGTCGTCGTCATGGGAGCCGACCTTACGAGGCGGTGACCGCCGTGGCTGTGGCCGAGGTCTCCCCCTTCGCCTCCATCCGCTCCAGAGCCGTGCCCTCGACGTCGAGGTCCGGCAGGATCCGGTCGAGCCAGCGCGGCATCCACCAGGCTGCCTCTCCGAGCAGGTGCATGACGGCTGGGGTCAGCGTCATCCGTACGAGGAGCGCATCCACGAGGACGCCGACGGCGAGGGCGAAGCCGATCGGTCGGATCATCGTCAGGTGGGCGAAGACGAATCCCGCGAAGACGGCCGCCATGATCAGCGCCGCCGCGAGCACGACCTTGGACCCGTGGGTGAACCCGTGGCGCACGGCCGAGCGGGCGTCGGTGCCGTGGGCGTGCGCTTCCTTCATCCCCGAGACGAGGAACATCTGGTAGTCCATCGCCAGGCCGAAGAGGACGCCGATGAGCATGATCGGCATGAAGCTGAGCATCGGTCCCGGGGTGTCGACCCCGAGGAGCGAGCCGAGCCAGCCCCACTGGTAGACCGCGACAGCGGCACCGAAGGAGGCCCCGACGGACAGCAGGAACCCGGCGGTCGCGACGAGCGGCACGAGGATGCTGCGGAAGACGACGGTCAGCAGGATGAGCGAGAGCCCGATGACGATGCCGAGGTAGGGCGGCAGCGCCTGGCCGAGTTGCTCGGAGATCTCGATGTTGGCGACGGTCTGACCGGTCAGGCCGATCTCGGAGTGGGTGGCCTCACCGATCGGTCCGGCGCTCGCATTCAGCAACCGCACCGTCTCGCTCGTCTCCTCGTCTGCCGGCCCCGCCTCGGTGACCACCTGGAAGGCAAGCGTCCTGCGGTCATCGCTCACGCCGAAGGGGATGACGGCGTGGACTCCGCCCACGGTGCCCAGCTGTCGGACGATCGTGCTCTGCTCGACGAGGACGGCGTCCTCGTCCTGCGCCGCCTCGTCGAGCGTGGCGACGGCGATGACCGGGCCGTTGGCCCCGGCACCGAAGTGCTCGTCCACCTGCGCGTAAGCCTGGTGGGCCGTCGAGTCCGCGGGCTCGCTGGAGCCGTCCGGCAGACCCAGGCGAAGGGAGAGGGCCGGCACCGCGAGGATCCCGCAGAGGGCGACGACGGCCAGCACGACGAGCGCCGGGCGGCGGGTCACGCCCTTGACGAAGCCGGCACCGAAGACATCGTCGGCATCCGGCCCGGCGGCGCCCTCCGGCGCCACGCCGGGCTGCGCGTATCCGTGCTTGCGCCACGTGCGCCGCGAGATGACCCGGGTCCCGACGAGACGGAGCAGTGCTGGGGTGAGGGTGAGCGCGACGCAGACCGCGACGGCGACCGTGGCTGCGGCGACGAGACCCATCTGGCCGAGCAGCGGCACAGGGGTGACGACGAGCGCCGTCAGGGCGATGGCGACGGTCGTGCCGGCCACGACGACGGCGCTGCCGGCCGTGCCCACCGCGTGCGCGATGGAGTCGGTCAGCTCGCGGCCGTCGAGGATCTGGGTGCGGTGCCGGTTGACGATGAAGAGGGCGTAGTCGATGCCGACGGCCAGACCGAGCATGAGTGCGAGCGCCGGGGTCATCGCGTGCATGTCGAAGAAGTGGGTCGCGGCGAGCGCCCCGGCCAGACCGACCCCGACGCCCAGCAGGGCCCCGGCGATGGGCAGCCCGGCGGCGACGAGCGAGCCGAGGGCGAGCATGAGGACGATCGCGGCGATGGCCAGGCCGACCGCCTCGCCGGGGCCGACGAGCTTGTTCTCCTGGGTGATCTCGACGCTGTACTCCGCGTCGATGCCGGCGTCCTGCAGCTGCTGGCCGATCTCGACGATCGACTCCTTGACCTCGGGGTCGACCGAGTTGGTGTTGGTGTCGAACTGGATCTGCGTCAGGGCGTAACCGTCATCGGTGACGAAGCGGGTGTCGGCCGCCGCGTCCGTGATGCTCGTGCCGGCCGCGTACTGGGTCTTGCCCGTGGCGAGCTTGCGCTGGCCCGTGGCGTACTTCGCCTTGGCGTCCTTGAGGTCCTTCTGCCCGTCCTGCACCTGCTGGCGGATGTCGGCGAGCATCGGACTGTCGGGGTCGTTGGCCTCGAACCACCGGATCCAGGCCTTGCCGTAGTCGATCTGTCCCTGGCCCGTGGAGATCTTGGTCCAGGCCGTCTCGAGGTCCTTGGTCCCCGTGGCGATCTCGTCCTTGCCGGCGGCCAGGTCGGCCCGGGAGTCGTCGAGGGTGCGTTGGTTGGCGAAGGGGTCGATGACCGACTTCACGTGGGGCTGCTTGGCCCAGTCGGCGTAGACGTCGTCGATCACGCGGCGCTGCTCGGGGGTGAACTCGCCCTCGTCCGTGTGCAGCACGATGGTGCCGAAGCCACCTGCTGCGTCGGGGATCTCGGTCTGCAGGTCCTCGAGGACGGCCTCGAAGTCGCTGCCGGGCACGGAGACCTCGTTGGTCATCGGGTGGCCGAAGGACAGCGCGGCGGCACCGGCGGCCACGAGCACGACCAGCCAGATGACGAGCACCCGCTTGGCGTGCATGGCGCACCAGCGACCGAGGCGATAGAGGCGAAGGGCCATGGGATCCAGCTCCTGACGACGGGGCAGTGCCCTGCCGGACACTTTTTCTACTTCCGTAGAATGAACTATCTACAAATGTAGAGCGATGCCGTCGAGGGGTCAAGTCTGAGGGAAGATGGTGCGGTGATTCCCCCTTCGCCATCCGTCTCGTCCCCAGACGCCGGCGGGCGGGTCGGGATCGCCCTGACGGCCCTCGTGCTCGGCGGGGTCGGGATCGGGGTGACGGAGTTCGTCACCATGGGGCTCCTGCCCGAGATCGCCCACGGCATCGGCACGAGCATCCCGCAGGCCGGGCACACGATCTCCGCGTACGCGCTGGGGGTCGTCATCGGCGCCCCGACGATCGCGATCTTCGGCAACCGACTGCCCCGTCGCGAGCTGCTGGTCGCGCTCATGGTCCTCTTCGCCATCGGCAATGCGCTGAGCGCGATGGCCAGCGGTTACGAGCTGCTCATGCTCGCGCGCCTCGTCGCCGGCATCCCCCACGGTGCCTTCTTCGGCATCGCCTCGATCGTCGCCTTCGACATCGTCGCCGTCGGGCGCGGCGGCTGGGCGGTCAGCCGGATCATGCTCGGCATCCCGATCGCCAATGTCGCGGGCGTGCCGCTCGCGACCTGGCTCGGGCAGCAGGCGGGCTGGCGCTCCGCGTACTGGCTGGTCGCCGGCATCGGCATCCTCACCGCAGTGCTCGTGAGCACCGTCGTCCCCCACCAGGCGGCCGACACCGAGGCCGACGTGCGCAGCGAGCTGGCCGCCTTCAAGGACTCGCAGGTGTGGCTGACCCTGCTCATCGGCTCGATCGGCTTCGGCGGCGTCTTCGCCATGTACTCCTACATCTCCCCGATCCTGCGCAACCAGACCGGCCTGCCCGCGGACGCCGTGCCGATCTACCTCTTCATCTACGGGGTCGGCGGGCTCGTCGGCACCGTCATCGCCGGCCGCCTGGTCGACCGCTCCGTCCTCGGGACCCTCGTCGGGTCGACGATCGCGACCGGGACCTCGCTGGCTGCCTTCGCCTGGGCCGCCAACTGGGCGATCCCGGCAGGGATCGTCCTGCTCCTCGTGTGCATCTCGGTCTCAGCCTTCGTCCTGGCGCTCCAGCTGCGCCTGATGGAGGTCGCCGGCAAGGCGCGCACCCTCGGCGCCGCCGGCAACCACGCCGCACTCAATGTCGCCAACGCGCTCGGCGCGTGGCTCGGTGGGCTCGTCCTGGCCGCCGGCTGGGGCTGGCAGGCCCCCTCGCTCGTCGGTGCCGGCCTGTCCGTGGCCGGGCTGATCGTCCTCTTCCTCTCCCTTCGCATCCATCGCGGTCGCACGACGCTGGACTAAGGGCACAATCTTCCCCATGAGCCACCCCGACATTCGCCCGGCCACCACCGCGGACATCCCCGACATCCTGCGTCTCGTCCAGGACCTCGCGGCCTACGAGAAGGAGCCGGACGCCGTCGAGGCGACCGAGGAAGACTTCACGGCCGCGCTCTTCCCGTCGAAGGGAGAGCCCACCGCCTACTGCCACGTCGCCGAGGCCGGCGACGGCAAGGAGCGGCACGTCGCGGGGATCGCCCTGTGGTTCCTCACCTTTTCGACGTGGACCGGCAAGAACGGCATGCACCTCGAGGACCTCTTCGTCGAGCCGCGCCACCGCGGGTCCGGCCTGGGCAAGGCCCTGATCACCGAGCTCGCCCGGGAGTGCCGCGAGCGCGGGTTCCGCCGGCTCGAGTGGACCGTGCTGCGGTGGAACGCGCCCTCCATCGCCTTCTACGAGTCGATCGGTGCCACGCCCCAGACCGAGTGGGAGACCTACCGGCTCGACGGCAGCGGCCTCGACCTGTGACACGGTGACGGCATGAGCCGAACCCGCACCGTCTCCGACTCCGTCACCATCGCCGTCAGCCCGCTGACCGCGTGGGAGGCGGTCAGCGACATCACCCAGATGGGTCGGTGGAGCCCGGAGAACACGGGTGGCCGGACCACCGGCACCGCGCCGATCGCGGTCGGCACCTCCTTCGTGGGCACCAACAAGCGCGGCGGCGCCCGCTGGTCGACGCAGTGCACGGTCACCGCGGCAGACCCGGGAGAGCGCTTCGCCTTCCGCGTGCACCGCATCGGTGGCAAGAAGCCGGTTCTCCCCGCCCGGATCGCCACCTGGGAGTACCGCTTCGAGGAGGCCGAAGGGGGGACCCTCGTCACCGAGACGTGGACCGACGACCGGCGCTGGCCCGACGCCGTGGCGCGGGTCTTCGACAAGGCCGCGACCGGCGGACGCACCTTCGCGCAGTTCCAGCCGAAGAACATCCGACGCACCCTGGACCGGCTCAAGAGCGAGCTGGAGAGCGAGCCCGGCCGGGCCTGATCGGCCCCCCAGCGGAACCGACCACGACGATGGGCATGCCGCCTGTCATAGTGGGCGGGTTCCGCGCACGCGTATGGGAGGCCCCCCGGTGATTCAGTACGTCCACATGTTCAGCGAAGGCGACCGCGACCAGAAGGACCTGCTCGGTGGCAAGGGTGCAAACCTCGCCGAGATGGTCAAGCTCGGTCTGCCGGTCCCGCCCGGTTTCACGATCACGACCGAGGCCTGCCGCGCCTACCTCTCCGAGGGGCGCGTGCCGCCCGAGGTCCGGGTCGAGGTGACCCAGCGGCTGCGTGACGTCGAGGACCTCATCGGTCGCACCCTCGGCGACTCCGAGGAGCCGCTGCTGCTCTCCGTGCGCTCCGGAGCCAAGTTCTCCATGCCCGGGATGATGGACACGGTGCTCAACGTCGGGCTCAACGACGACACCGTGCACTCGCTGGCCTCCTTCGCCGGCGACGAGCGCTTCGCGTGGGACTCCTACCGTCGTCTGATCCAGATGTTCGGCAAGACCGTGCTCGACGTCGACTCGGACAAGTTCTCCGACGTCCTCGACCGGCACAAGGAGGAGGCCGGGGTCGCCGCGGACGTCGACCTGACCGCCGACCACCTCAAGCAGATCGTCGCCGAGTACAAGCAGATCGTCCTCGACGAGACCGGCAACCCCTTCCCCCAGACGCCCCGCCGCCAGGTCGACCTGGCCATCGAGGCCGTCTTCCGCAGCTGGAACACCGAGCGCGCACAGCTCTACCGGCGCCGCGAGCGCATCGCCGACGACCTCGGCACCGCGGTCAACGTGCAGGCGATGGTCTTCGGCAACCTCGGCGAGACCTCCGGCACCGGCGTCTGCTTCACGCGTGACCCCTCCTCGGGCCACTCCGGCGTCTACGGCGACTACCTGCCCAATGCCCAGGGTGAGGACGTCGTCGCAGGCATCCGCAACACCCTCGCGCTGACCGACCTCGAGGACCAGGACCCGGAGGCGTACAAGGAGCTGCGCGCTGCGATGCGCCGTCTGGAGACGCACTACCGCGACCTGTGCGACATCGAGTTCACCATCGAGCGCGGCACCCTGTGGATGCTGCAGACGCGCGTCGGCAAGCGGACCGCGGGTGCGGCCTTCCGCATCGCCACCCAGCTCGTCGACGAGGCCCTCATCACGATGGACGAGGCCCTGGAGCGGGTGACCGGCGAGCAGCTCGGTCAGCTGCTCTTCCCGCAGTTCGACCGCGAGGCCGAGCGGACCCTCATCGCGACCGGCATGGGCGCCTCCCCGGGTGCCGCCGTCGGTGCCGTGGCCTTCGACAACGCGAGCGCCGTGGCCCGACAGGCCGAGGGCAGCTCGGTGATCCTCGTGCGCCGCGAGACCTCCCCCGAGGACCTGCCCGGCATGATCGCCGCGGCCGGTGTCCTCACCGCACGTGGCGGCAAGACCTCGCACGCGGCCGTCGTGGCCCGCGGCATGGGCAAGTGCGCCGTCGTCGGCGCCGAGGACCTGATCGTCGACGGGGCCAAGAAGGAGATCCGCGTCGGTGAGCACGTCATCCGCGAGGGCGACACCCTGGCGATCGACGGCAAGACCGGCGAGGTCTTCCTCGGCGACGTGCACGTCGTCGACTCCCCCGTCATGACCTACATCTCCGAGGGCGTCGAGGCCGCCCGCGCGATCGCGGACGACGACGAGACCACCGAGCTCATCGAGGCCGTCGACCGGGTCCTGCGCCACGCCGACACGCGTCGCCGGCTCAAGGTGCGGGCCAACGCCGACAACGGCGAGGACGCCCAGCGCGCCCGCGACCGTGGCGCCGAGGGCATCGGCCTGTGCCGCACCGAGCACCAGTTCCTCGGCGAGCGGCGCCAGCAGATCGAGCGGGTCGTCCTCGCCGAGAGCGGCGAGGACCGTGAGGCCGCCCTCGCCGAGCTGCTGCCCGCGCAGATCGAGGACTTCGTCAATCTGCTCACCGCGATGGACGGGCTGCCGACGACGATCCGTCTCATCGACCCGCCGCTGCACGAGTTCCTGCCCGACCTGACCGACCTGACGGTCGAGGTCGCCCTGGCCGACGAGCGCGGCGAGAGCGGACCGGAGGTCGAGCGGACCCGCGCGCTGCGCGACGCGGTGCGCTCCATCCACGAGTCCAACCCGATGCTCGGTCTGCGCGGCGTGCGCCTCGGGCTGAAGATCCCGGGCCTCTTCGGTCTGCAGATCCGCGCGATCGCGGAGGCCCTCGTGCGCCTGCGAGAGGAGGGCAAGGACCCGCAGCCGGAGATCATGGTCCCGCTGATCGGCTCCAACCGTGAGCTCGTCATCGTGCGCGCCCAGGCGGAGGCGATCATCGCCGAGGTGGCCGAGGCCCACAACCAGGCCATCGAGATCCCCATCGGCTGCATGATCGAGCTGCCCCGCGCGGCGCTGACGGCCAACCGCATCGCGCAGACGGCCGACTTCTTCTCCTTCGGCACCAACGACCTGACCCAGACGACGTGGGGCTTCTCCCGCGACGACGTGGAGACGGCCTTCTTCCCGAAGTACCTGGAGAACGGCGTCCTGACGATCTCCCCCTTCGAGACCCTCGACGCGCTCGGCGTCGGCGAGCTCGTGCAGATCGGTGTCGACAAGGGCCGCGCGACCCAGCCCGGCCTCAAGACCGGCGTCTGCGGCGAGCACGGTGGCGACCCCGAGTCGATCCACTTCTTCCACAACGCAGGCCTGGACTACGTGAGCTGCTCCCCCTTCCGCGTCCCCGTGGCGCGCCTGGAGGCCGGCCGCGCGGTCGTGATCAAGGACCACGTCGGCACCCGCTGAGCCCTGCCGCCGCCCCCTTCGCCGGGTGGAGGTGGACGCGCCGACGAGTGGTCAGCGCGTCCCCCTCCAACCAGCACATGACGAAGGCCCCGCACCAAGTCGGTGCGGGGCCTTCGTCGTGCCCGGGCTGGATCACCCCCGGCAGGTCGCGCTCAGCGCGTGGAGAGGACGGGGTGGAAGCGGTCGCTCATCTGGTTGTTGTAGGGCGCGTGGTACTGCGGCGCCGACGTCGCGGAGTCGATGGGGTCCTGCTTTCGGCGGGTGTCGTCCTGGGACATGACGGCGAGCTCCGCGGCCATGCGGGTGTGGTCTGAGTCCGGGCCGGCACCCCAGTGGCGGTTGGCGGCGGGACGAAGGGCGTTGATGTAGGTCATCCAGAGCTTCTCCATGTCCTCAATGGTGGCCGCATCAACTATTTTTATCCAATTTACTTTTCCTGATGTTCGTGCAGGTTTGCTTAACTGTGGGCTAGGGTGGATCGCATGGTCGATGCCCACCGCTTGCGGATCTTCTTGTCTGTCATGGCTTCTGGCTCGGTCAATGCAGCGGCCGGACACCTGGGGATCTCCCCCTCGGCCGTGAGCCAGCAGGTCTCCTCACTGCAAAAGGAGACCGGCCTCACACTCTTCACCCGTCACGGCCGCGGGATCGAGCCGACGCCGGCCGCCCACACGCTCGCCGCGGAGAGCGAGCAGCTCATGGCCGAGCTCAAGCGGGTCGACGCGGTGGTCGAGGACCTGCGCGACGGCGGGACCGGAGAGCTGTCGATCGGCTACTTCGCCTCGGCCGGCTACCGGTGGATGCCGCAGCTGGCCAAGCGCCTGCAGACCAAGCTGCCGGAGCTGACCCTGCAGATGGTGCTGACCGAGGGCTATCCACCCGGCCAGGCCCCTCCGGTCGACATCGACGTCGTGCCCGACGACCCGACGACATCGGTGCGTCCGGGCTACGACGTCACGCCGCTGATGACCGACCACTTCGTCGCGCTCGTGCCGGCCGACCACCGACTTGCCGGTCGGCGGCGCATCGAGATGGCCGAGCTCGCCGACGACAAGTGGATCAGCAACGACATCTCCGCCGGCATCACCCAGGAGATGGTCGACCGGGCTTGTCGCGCAGCAGGGTTCAGGCCCCGGTACACGGTGGAGGCCCAGGACCACTACACGGCCACGGCCTTCGTCGCGGCGGGCGTGGGTATCACCGTCATCCCCGACCTCGCGGCCCGCACGATCCCCAAGACCGTGCGCCGACTGCGCCTGACCAACCCCAACCCGGTGCGCGACATCGTGGCGCTCACCGCCCCGGTCGCGAAGACCAACGAGGCCGCCCGGCTCGCGGTGGGCCTGCTGCAGCAGATCGCGGCGGCGAGCGCCCGTCGGCAGTAGGGACGCCCCCTTCGTCGGGTGGAGGTATACACGCGGACGAATCATCCGCGGGCCGGCGGCCACCCCCTTCGTCCACAGGCCGTCTGCGCACGGTCGGTGGGACGTGGCACCGTTGCCCCAACACCAGACGCAGGGGATGACGTGACGGCATTCGGGATCGAGCGGGACCGCGACGCAGACATCGGGAGGTTTGCCGACCAGGTCATGGAGGCAGCCAGCGCGTGGTCCGACCGGCACCGCGCCCGCGCCCGAGCGCTGACCCGTCATCTGGTCGCCGACACCCAGACCGGCTACGACCGGGACTGTGCCGGGTGGGCGATCCTGAGCATCCTCACCGACCGGGTCGGCCAGGCCTTGACCGCGACTGGCAGCCGATCGACCTGCACCGACTGGTCACTCGGCTGACCAAGCCTCCCGCGGACGCGCTCCTGGGCGACGCGATGGCCCATGTGCTCGAGCGCTACGCGAGGGCCACGGTCGACCCCGAGTGGTGCCATGCGCAGGCTGGGGGACGACAACCCCTATGAGTCACCCAAGGTCTCGCTCCTCAGCGGGATCGCGCCAACTACTCCCGGGTGGTCCACCATGGCCCAGCACGGCACCCGCACCGATGCTCGCGGCCGCTCCCATACCGCGGCCTTCCGGCGCTCCTTCCTCGCCGCCTTCGCCCACCGCATCAGCGAGCGGCTGAGCGAGGTCGCCGATGCCGAGGTCGCGACGGTGGTTGGTGAGCGGCGCGTCTCCGATTCCGGCTCCGAGTCCCTGTCCGGCTCCGGCGTGGAGCTCGTGCCACTGCTCGAGGAGCGACGCGAGGCCGTCGACGACGCGGTGGACCAGCACTTCCCGTACCTGCGGATGAAGCGCGCCTCCGCCGTCACCGATGGCGAAGGGTGGATCTCCGGTCGGGCCGCGGTCGACCGGGCCTCCCTGGGTGGAGGACAACCGGTCGAAGGACGCTGATCGGGTCGGCATCGATCGGGGGTCACGGCCTCCGGGAACGGTTACTCGTCGGCTCGCACCTCGGCCCCTGACACCTCGGCCCACTCCTCGCAGAGGATCCCGTAGGTGTACCCGTCGAGCCAGCCGAGCTCGGCGTGCCACGAGTCCTTGATCCCGTGCTGCTCGCGTCGCATGCCGATGCGCTCCATGGCCCGCCACGAAGGGGTGTTGTCGGCGAAGCAGCCAGCCGTCACCCGGTGCAGCCCGAGGTCGTCGAAGGCGATCGACAGCAGCGCCCGGGCCAGGTGCGTCGCGTACCCGCGACCGGCGTGCGCGGGGTCGATGGTGTAGCCGATGCCGGCCTGGGCCCGGCGCCAGATCGACTCGCCGGCGTGCACCTGCCCCATGGCGTCGACGATGTCGAGCGAGCCGGTCCCCACGAGCTCCCCGTCCACGTGCGCGGCGACGCCGATGCTGTCCGGGTCCTCCTCGAGCCAGCTGCGCGTATAGGTCCCGGGGTCGACGGTGGTGCGCAGCAGCCAGCACGTCACCTCGGGGCTGTTGCGCCAGGTGAGTGCCTGCTCGATGTCCGGCACCGTCGGAGGGCGCAGGGTCAGGGGGCCGGCCGTCCGCGGCCAGATGATGTCAGGCATCCGCAGCGCCCTCGGCCCAGGCCCGCTCGATGAGGTCGGTGAGGACCCCTTCGTCGACGTCGGACAGCCGCTTGACGTAGAGGCACCCCTTGCCGATGGTGTGCTTGCCCAGCCGCTCGAGCAGGTCCGCGTTGGAGCCGTAGAAGGTCAGGCCGTAGAGCGTGAGGGCCGCCGTGCGCGGGGCGAGACCGATGCGGAACCACTCGCGCGCCTTGCCGTCCGCCGTCGTGTACGGCTGGGTGCCGAAGCCGATCATCGACGGGCCCCAGACCACCGGCTCCACCCCGGTGATCCGACGCATGAGGCCCAGCACGGTCTCGGCATCCACCCGACGCCGTTCGTCGGCGACGGCGGCAAGGAGCTCGACGACGGACGTGTCGGTGGGCTTGGTCTTGCGGTCGTCGGTCGGCATTGGCCCAACGTAGCGGGAGGCCGCGGCCCGCTCAGAAACGCGGCTCCTCGAAGTCGGCCTTCGCCCCCTGCGTGGGGGGCAAGATCGACGCGGCGACAGGGGAGAGGTTGGCAGCGTGGAAGGCGGCGAGCTGCTCGTCGTCGCCAGCTCCCCAGGCCTCATCCCGCATGTTCGCCCCCTCCTCGGGGGGCGAACACTCGTCCCCGACGTGCACCCACAGCGCCGGGAAGGTCTCGACGACCGTCCCGGCGGGACTGGTCCACTCGGTGCGGCCGTCCTCATGGAGGGTGTGCGTCCACCCCGGTGAGTGCTTCAGCCGGTGGTGGTGGCGGCACAGCCCCGACAGGTTGTCCGGGCAGGAGGGTCCTTGCGGCCACTCGATCGCGTGGTCGAGGTCGGCGTTGTCCTCGGTGCAGCCGGTCATCAGTCGACGGTTGCAGCCCCACATGCGGCAGGTCTCGTCGCGCGCCGCGACGAACTCGCGCATCGAGTCGGTGACGACGTACCGCGGGTTGCTCGTCTCCACGAGCGTCCCCGTGCGAGCGTCGATGAGCGCCCGCGAGACCTTGGTCTCGAGGTTGGCC
The DNA here is from genome assembly GCF_001570985.1 of Janibacter limosus NBRC 16128. Lineage (GTDB taxonomy): Bacteria > Actinomycetota > Actinomycetes > Actinomycetales > Dermatophilaceae > Janibacter > Janibacter limosus. The sequence continues at coordinate 29,641 of NZ_BCSS01000011.1, forward strand.
GTGATCGCCGCGACCGCGTCGGGCGGGATGAAGCCGACCCCCGGGATGTCACAACCACCGACCCACGCCGCCTGCCCGCCGGGACCCAGCGTCGTCGGCACCTGCGAGGCCACCGCCCCGCCGGCCCACTCCTCGGCCATGACCTCGACCTGGTCGGCACCGTCGCCGGTCACGAAGCGGCCCTCCCGCACGGTTGGGCCGTGCAGGGCGACGGCCAGCTCGCTGCTCCCGCCGCGTTCGCCGCCTGCGAAGGGGGCGAAGGTCAACCGGGAGGCCGCCGACGTCACCACCGGGATCCCCAGCCGCACCAGAGCCCGGACCTCCACGCCCCGCAGCGCCAGGTCGAGCAGACCATGAGCCCGGGAGGCGGCAGCGGTCAGGGACGGGTCGAGCGCGCGGCGCGCGGCGGCTGCCTGCTCGATCGCTTCCTTGAGCACGAGCGCGTCCTCCGTCGGCAGCGTCGCGCGCATGTCGGCCGTGCCCACCACCCCTTCGCTGAAGCGCACGTCCACCGCCTGGCGCCGGTTGCGGGCAGCTCTCTCCTGCAACAGCTCCGGCTCGACCCGCTCGAGGACCCTGCGGACAGCCTTGCGCAGCTCCCGCTCCTCCAGGTCCTCGATGCGGGTGCTACCCGGCTTGCCACGAAGGGGCGCCAGCAGGTGCTCGAGCACCGCTGCCACCGCCTCCTCGCTGGCCTCACGGGTCTCCTTGGCCACCAGGCCCATCGCCCTGGCCCGGATCCGCCCCTCCGCCAGCAGATCGGTCAGGCACGACAGGTCGGTCACCGCCCGCGCCGCGAGGTCACACCGCTCGCCCGCCTCGAAGATCCCTGCCTTGGTGGCGACCGCGACCGCCTCGGCGGCGAACTCCCCCACCTGCCCTGCTGGCAGCTGGACCTGGCGGTAGACCCCGTCCGCACCCCATTGGTCCTCGAACCGCACGGTCTGGCCGAGCACCGTCAGCTCGAGCGCGTCCGCCGCACGTCTCAGGCGCTCCGTCGCGCGCAACGCATCGGTCAACGCCTGCTCATCGGCTCGGCTCCCCCGCTCGCGCACCCCCGTCCGCGCCCTGCCCAGTCCCCGGAAGGACGTCTCCACCTCGGTCAGCTCTTCATCGAACATGCGTCCTACTCTGGCAGTGGACTCCGACAACGCTCCTGAGACCAAGCTGAGCCAGCAGGGCGGAGCATCCCCACGATGGCCGCTCCTCGGTGCCTCAGCCACGAGCTCGTCGATGGGGCGCACGGGTCGGGTCAGGCACCACGTAGGTCGTGGTGCACCCAGACGTTCGGCTCGACATAGACCGCGTGGTCGTTGGCGATGTCGACGTGGACGGGGGCGAGACCCCCTTCGACGTCGACGGGGCCGTCCGCGTCGAAGGGCAGACCGGTCCACTCACGCCACTGCACCAGCGTCCCGGGGATCGTCATCGACAGCGGCGCGACCTCGACGATCCGGCCACCCAGCCGTGCGTGCACCCGCAGCCACGGGTCCTGCGGCAACCCGTCATCGCGCACCCGGCGCGCGTACTCGTCCGCGCCGGAGCGCGGCTCGAGCGCCTTGCGCGTCGGACGGACCGGGCCGAAGAGGTCCCGGCAGCCCAGCTCCGCATAGCGTCGTCGGGCCTCGACGAGCAGAGGACCACTGAGCCCTTCGCCGCGTCGGTCAGGCGCCACCCGCGCCTCGATGAGGCTGACGGTGGACAGGTCGGGGGGACCCCCCTTCGCCACCAGCCACTCCGCCCGCTGCAGCGCCCAGTCCCACCCGCGGGGCGGAAGGGTGTCGGTGCTCGCCGCGAACGGGACGGCATGGAGCCGGGCGACCGCCACGTCGTCGTCCATGACGACGAGGTGCAGCTGCGGGAAGCCCTCGACCGCAGCCTCGTAGGCGCGGTCCGAGGTCGGGTCCTGGAGCATGAAGGTCGGCCAGTCACCGGGGATCGACCAGAAGGCGCCGAGCAGGTCGGGGCGTTCGGCGAGGGAAAAGGTCTGCACTCCTCCATCCAATCCGGTGCCGCGAGCAGACGCCACCGAGTTCCCACGTGGTGCGGAGGTCTCACGGCTGGCTGTGGAAACTCAAGATGCGAACCGGCCCGATCTCAATACGCTGGATGCCTGAGAGGCGCCGAGATGGGCGCCCGAGGGAGGACGACAACGTGCGACTGGTGCGACGCCCTGCGGCCCTGATGGCCGCGACCTGCTTGGCGATCAGCGGCCTGTCCGCCTGCGCCGGCGAGGGTGACGGGGAGGAGACCAGCTCGACCACGGTCGGCCCTCTGCCCGGCGACTCGACGACGAGCAGCTCGAGCTCGGCGACGAGCTCGACGTCTTCATCAAGCTCCAGCACGAAGGGGGGCGACGCTGCGCCTGAGCTGCCGTCCGCTGCCAAGAAGCACACGAAGGAGGGTGCTGTGGCCTTCGCGAAGTTCTACTGGGAAGAGACCGGACGAGCTCAGGAATCTGGCGACACAAACGGTCTGAGCGAACTCATCTCGCCAGACTGCACCGTGTGCCACAGCCTTATAGATGACATCGATAAGGACCACGACAAAGGCATCCACGCCGATCGCATTCCGACAAAAGTCACGTTGGCATTGATTGCCACGACAACGGACGGGAAATCAGATGAGGCCGCGACCCTAAACGTCACCGATCAAGCGCACAATTTCGTGGACGGAGCCGAAGCTGTTGGCCATGTGAAGGAGACCAAGTACAAGAGCATCGTGTACGTCGACTGGGATGAGGGATCATGGGTCGTCGTCGACACGTTCATTATCACTTGATCGCTGCCCTCGCCATTGCTTCGGTGATTCTTGGGTCAGTACCCGCTAGCGCTGCAAAGGACCCGCCCGTCCCTGAATGGACGAATCGAAACGTGAAGATCCACGTCACTGATCAACGGGTTTCCCACGGCGAGCGCCACGAACAACGGTCAGCAGGCAGAAAGAAGGGTAAGTCAGCTCTCGGTGTGAGCGCTCCCTCTGCAGTGCAGTGGGAGGCAAAGTTCACCACCTGCACCAGTGGTGGTCTCGACCCAGCCTGCAGCGCAGCGATCATTGACTGCAGGATGAACCCCAACGCTTCCGGGCCTCCCCGTCTGGTCTGGCAGCGCCAAGTCGGGACCGACCAGTGGTACGGCCCGCAACTGACCTGCCTACCCGGCACCCCGGCCCCGCCGGACGTCAATGACCCCGCGATCCCCCGGACACCTCCACCGCCCCCGGTGCCCACGATCGCGCAGATCCGCTCAGCCTTCCTCGAGCTCCCCTTCGCCAAGCCGTCGGTGTCCATGCAGCCCGTCGGCAACAAGACACTCGTCGGTCTACCCACCTACTACCAAGCGGACTGGCCAGACACCGACGACCTCCAACCCGGCGACGTCAGCACCCCCGAAAAGTTGCTGTCCTGGACCATCCAGTTCAAGATCACCGCCAAGGACTACCGCTACACCTACGGCGACGGCAGCACGTCCGGCTGGACCTCGGACACCGGCGGCATCTACCCGGACGGGGGCATTCGCCACACCTACACCACCACCGGCACCCGCTCGGTCAAGGTCGACGCCCGCCTCGTGGGCCAGTACCGCGTCAACGGCGGCGCCTGGCAGGACCTCGGTGCCACCGCCGACCTCCAGGACGAACCCGTCACCCAGCTGCAGGTCGCCGGCACCCGCACCCGCCTCGTCAACAACTGAGCGAGCGCCTCCCTTCGAGACGGTCGCTGCGCGACCTCCTCAGGGAACGTTGCGACGATCGCTGCGCGACCTCCTCAGGGAACGTTGCGATGGTTGCAGCGGTGCGTTCTCCGCAGAGAGCATGAGCGCCCGCCGGGCTGGGTAGTCTCGGGCCATGACGGACCGCGACTTCCGCAACCTGTACCGCCACGGCTTCGCCCGCGTCGCCGCGTGCACGCTGCCGGTGACCATGGCCGACCCGCGCGCCAACGCCGAGGCGATCCTCGAGCGCGTGCGCCATGTCGCGGATCAGGGCGCGGCGATCGCGCTCTTCCCCGAGCTGAGCCTGACGGGCTACGCCATCGACGACCTGCTCCTGCAGGACGTGCTCCTGCGCGATGTCGAGGCGGCCCTCATCGACCTCGCCGAGCAGAGCGCCGACCTGCTGCCGCTGATCGCGGTGGGCGCCCCCCTTCGCCACCGCAACCGCCTCTACAACTGTGCGGTCCTCATCCACCGCGGCGAGATCCTCGGCATCGCGCCCAAGGCCTACCTGCCCAACTACCGCGAGTTCTACGAAAAACGGCACTTCGCGGCCGGCGCAGGGATCGTCGACGAGTGGTTCCGCCCGACCTTCGCCAGCGGCGAGGCGGCCGAGGTGCTCGACGGCGTCCCCTTCGGCACCGACGTGCTCGTCCACGTCGACGACGTGCCGGGACTGGTCGTCCACGCGGAGGTCTGCGAGGACCTGTGGGTCCCCGTCCCGCCGAGCCACCACGCGGCGCTGGCCGGCGCGACCGTCCTGCTCAACCTCTCCGCCTCTCCCATCACCGTGGCTCGCGCCGACGACCGGCACCTGCTGGCCCGCTCGGCCTCGATGCGCTGCAACGCCGCCTACCTCTACGCCGCCGCGAGCGAAGGGGAGTCCACCACCGACCTCTCGTGGGACGGCCAGACGATGGTCTACGAAGGGGGTGACCTCCTCGGCGAGTCCGAGCGCTTCCCCTCCGGTCCGCGCGAGACCCTCGTCGACGTCGACGTCGACCGGCTGCGGCAGGAGCGGATGCGCCAGGGCAGCTTCGACGACAACGGGGTCGCCCTGGGCATTGGCACGGACAGCGCGCCGTACCGCGAGGTCCACCTCGAACTCGACCCGCCGACCGGCGTCCTGGGGCTGCGGCGCCCGCTCGACCGCTTCCCCTTCGTCCCCGACGACGAGGCCCGCCTCGCCCAGGACTGCTACGAGGCCTACAACATCCAGGTCTCCGCGCTGGAGCAGCGGCTGCGCGCGATCGGCGGCCCGGACTGGCAGCCCAAGATCATCATCGGCGTGAGTGGCGGGCTCGACTCGACGCACGCCCTGCTCGTCGCGGCCAAGGCGATGGATCGGCTGGAGCGCCCGCGCACGGACATCATCGGCATCACGATGCCCGGCTTCGCCACGAGCGATCACACCAAGACCAACGCGGTCGCGCTCATGGAGTCCCTCGGCATCACGTGGGAGGAGCTCGACATCCGCCCGGCCGCGACGCAGATGCTGCGCGACATGGGCCACCCCTACGGTCTCGACCCCGACGCCGATCACCCCGACGAGGTCTACGACGTCACCTTCGAAAACGTTCAGGCGGGGCTGCGCACCGACTATCTCTTCCGCATCGCCAACCAGCGCGGCGGGATCGTTCTGGGCACCGGAGACCTGTCCGAGCTGGCGCTCGGCTGGTGCACCTACGGCGTCGGGGACCAGATGAGCCACTACGGAGTCAACTCGGGTGTGCCCAAGACCCTCATGCAGCACCTCGTGCACTGGGTCGCCGACTCCGGTCAGCTGCCCGAGGTCTCCGAGACGCTCCTGTCTGTGCTCGACACCGAGATCTCCCCCGAGCTCGTCCCCAGCAAGGACGCGGACCGGCCCCAGTCCACTCAGGACACGATCGGGCCATACGCCCTGCAGGACTTCACGCTCTTCCATGTGCTGCGTCGCGGGGACCGACCGAGCAAGATCGCCTTCGTCGCGGAGCAGACCTGGTCGGACGCGACCACGGGGACCTGGCCCAGTACCGTCGCCGACGAGGACCGCGGCGCCTACGACCTCGCCGAGATCCGCAGGTGGCTGCTCGTCTTCGTCCAGCGCTTCTTCGACAACCAGTTCAAGCGCTCGGCCCTGCCCAACGGGCCCAAGGTGCTGCCGGGTGGCGCGGTCTCACCGCGAGGCGACCTGCGCATGCCCAGCGATGTCGCCGCGACCCGCTGGCTCGCCGACATCGAGGAGCACGTCCCGACCTCCTGACCCGGGCGACGAAGGGGGCGGGCCGGCGTCCGCCGTGAGCGCACCGCGAGCGCGGCGCACAGGATGACGGCGGCACCGCCGACGACGGTGCGCGGCGTGATCTCCTCGCCGAGGAGGAGCCCCGCCCACGCGATCGTCATGACCGGCTGGGTGAGCTGGATCTGACTCACCTGTGCCATCGGACCGAGGTGGGCGAAGGCCGCCCACCCACGTGGCGCCGGCCTGCGGCGGCGAACGGACGACAGTCGCGCTGGACATCGCGACCTGCTCGTGGACGCCGTGCGGGAGCACCTGCGGGCCCGACACGGGGGCCGTCGACGAGAGGGCGCGCCTCATCGGCACGACCCTCGACGAGGTCACTTGATGCCGAGCGACTCACTGTTGGTGGCGGTGTCACCCTCGGAGTAGGTGTAGCTCCCCATGCCCATCTTGGACATCACGACACCGACGACGATGGTCACCACCGCGAGGATCACCGCGATGATGCCCAGGAGCGGGCTGAGGACGACGACGGCCCAGGTGCCGACGGCACCGGCAACGATCCCGAGGACCATGACGGTCCACCAGGCGGCGTTCTGCGCGTGCCCGAGGTCCTCGACGGCGTGCGGCCCGGTCGGGGGGTGCGAGAGGCGCTGGTAGGTGTGCTTGCTCATGCGCCCATCATCCCATGGGCACTCGGGGGATGGACAGGGTCTCTCCCCCGCGTCGGCAGTGTCATCGGGACTACGGTGGACCACGTCACTACACCTGACGAAAGGACGGCCCCGATGGACGTGGCCACCCGGCTCCGACCCGCTGCCGCTGCCGCTCCCGCTGCGGCTCATGCACCCGGGAGCGACACCCTCGAGCAGTTCCCGCCGAACACCGGCATGGGCTGGGCCGAGCATGACCTCCCCCACCCTCCCGGACGTCGTCGGGTGCTCGGAGACGCCTTCCGCAAGGGGATGGACCCGACGCAGCCGGTGCAGAACATGCTGCGCCTCGGCGTCGGGCTCGGGCCGATCTTCGAGATGCTCGCGCTGGGCCGCAAGTTCGTCTTCGCGTCAGGCGTGGACCTCGTCGGTGAGCTCTGCGACGACAAGCGCTTCACCAAGGCGCTGGCACCGGGCGTGCAGGACCTGCGGATGTTCGTCGGTGACGGGCTCTTCACCGCAGAGACCGACGAGCCCAACTGGCGTCTGGCCCACGACCTGCTCATGCCCGCCTTCTCCAAGGCGGCCATGCGCGGCTACCACGACGTCATGATCGACGCGACGAACGAGCTCGTCGGGGTGTGGGACACCGCTGCCGGCGAAGGGAGGACCGTCGACGTCTCCCCATGGCTGACCAAGCTCACCCTCGAGACGATCGCCCGAGCGGCCTTCAGCCACACCTTCGGCAGCTTCGCGACCGAGGAGGTCGACCCCTTCGTCACAACCTTCGTCCAGGACATGTCGCACGCCGCCGCCCGGTCCAATGTCGCGGCACTGCCGCTCGTCGGCAGGCGCAGGGTTCGCCGCAAGGACCAGGTGGCGTTGTCGCGGCACGGCTACATCGACGGTCTGCTGCGGCAGATCGTCGCGGACCGGGAGATCAGCGGGGAGCGGCACGAGGACCTGCTCGGGCGGATGATGCACGAGCCCGTCGACGACTCCGGGGCGCTGCTCGACGCCCAGAACGTGCGTCACCAGATCCTCACGATGCTCGTCGCGGGTCACGAGACCACCTCTGGGGCAGTCTCCTTCGCGCTGTACCACCTCACCCGCGAGCCCGAGATCCTCGCTCGGGTGCGTGCCGAGCTCGACGAGGTTCTCGGCAGCGACCCTGCGGTCGACCCGACCTTCGAGCAGGTGCCCAAGCTGCGCTACCTGCGCCGGGTCGTCGACGAGACCCTCCGGCTGTGGCCGACCGCACCGGGCTTCGCTCGCTCGCCCCGGGAGACGACGACCATCGGTGCCGACGGGTCGGCCGGCGTCCCCGGAGGCCTACGGATGACTCCGGACGACAAGGTGCTCGTCTTCATCCCCCTGCTCCACCGCGACCCTGACGTCTGGCCGGACCCAGAGCGCTTCGATCCCGACCGATTCCTTCCCGAGCACAACCGGGCGAGGCCCGCGCACGCCTACAAGCCCTTCGGCACCGGCGAGCGGGCCTGCATCGGACGCCAGTTCGCGCTGCACGAGTCGGTGATCGTCCTGGCCAAGCTGCTGCACCGCTTCGACCTCACGCCGGAGCCGGGCTACGAGCTGACGATCACCGAACGGCTGACGCTCATGCCGGTCGGCTTCCGGGTGGGACTGACGCGGCGCTGAACTCGCGGCCGCCGGTGGACGTCGACGCGCCGGTCATTCGTCGGCGCGTTCGCCTCCACCCGGGGAGGACTCGGGTAGGTCGCGCCGCACGACCTTGCCGTTGGCGGTCCGGGGCAGGGCGTCGACGAGACGCACCTCGCGGGGCCGCTTGTAGGGGGCCAGTCTCTCCATGGCCCGCTCGATCACCTCGTCGCGCAGCACCTCTGGATCCGCGGTGGCATCCGTCGGCACCACCCAGGCGCAGATGACGCTCGCCCCGTCACCGACGTCGAGCGACGTGACGGCGACCTCGGCGACACCGAGCGTCCCGGCCAGCGCGTCCTCGACCTCGACCGGGGAGACGCGGTAGCCCATCGCGTTCATCACGTCGTCGGAGCGGCCGTGATAGGTCAGGTAGCCGTCCTCGTCGAGCTCGGCCAGGTCGCTGGTGACGAACCACTCGCCCCGCATCACCTCGGCGCTCTCCTCCGACCGCCGCCAGTAGCCGAGCATCAGGCCGGGGTCGGAGCGGTGGACCGCCAGGCGACCGATCTCGTTGCGCGGCAAGGGAGTCGGGTCGTCGAGGAGATCCGGGTCGAGCACCGCGATCCGCCGTCCTGGCTGCGCCTTCCCGGGGCTGCCTGCCCTGACGGGCACCTCCGGCCCTGCCGAGACGAAGGTCGAGATCTCACTCATCCCGAGCGACTCGTGCAGGGGCACCCCGGTCGTCTCGGTCCACTCCTGCCACAGAGCCGAAGGGAGCGCCTCTCCCGCCACGAGCGAGGCCCGCAGCGAGGACAGGTCCCATGCACTCGGGTCACCGTGGCGGAGCAGGTGCCGGTAGACACCCGGCACGGCCGCGAAGTGGGTCGCCTGGTGCGACTGGACGATCCGCGGCCAGACCTGACCGTCACGCCGTCCGTCGTGGACGATCGCGGTCGCGGCATTGGCCCACGGGTCGGTCAGCCCCACGCCCAGCGTGTACGTCCAGTTGAGGGCGCCGGCGTGGAGCATGACGTCACCCTCGTCGAGCCCGTACCAGCCGCGGTACATCGGGCGCCTCCCCCAGGCGCTGCGATGCGCGTGGACGACCCCCTTTGGTCTGCCGGTCGTGCCGGAGGTGTACGTGATGAAGGACGGACGGTCGGGGTCGCCGATGTCATGACCAGCCCGCTCCCGACCCGCCACCCAGCGAGTGATGTCGTCGGGCGTGACCACCGAGACCCCTTGCGAGACAGCGAGCTCGAGGTCCGGGTCGAGGGCGACCGCCCGCGCGCCGGAGTCGGCGAGCAAGCTGGCGGCTTCGGCAGGGGTCAGCTGCGAGCTCGTCGGCACGGCGACGAGGCCGGCCGCGATCGCCCCGAAGAAGACGAAGGGGAACTCCGCCCGGTTGCCCATGCGCAGCAGCACCCGGTCACCAGGGTCCAGCCCCAGCCCGAGCAGTCCGGCGGCCACGGCGCGGACGGTGTCATCCACCTGCGCGAAGGTCCAGCGCGAGTCGTCACCAGCACCGTGGACGACGACGAGCGCGTCCCGGTCGGGCGCCCGCTGCGCAGGATCGGCGACGCAGTACGCCGACATGCCAAACTCGGCAGGCACGGCCTCGCCGGGCTCCGGCCGGACCGGCCACCGCGGCGAGGGCACGTCAGCCGCGGTCACCGGGTGTGTGCGTCAGCGACCGACAGTGCCTCGTCGAGGATCGCCAGGCCCTCCCGGACCTCGTCGGCGCTCGTCGTCAGGGGCGGCACGACGTGCACGCGGTTGCCGGCGACCATCGGCCACAGCCCCGACTTCTTGCAGGCGGCAGCCACCTCTCCCATGGGCGCCGCGTCGGCACCGGTCGCGTTGAAGGGCACGAGCGGCTCGCGCGTCTCACGGTCACGCACGAGCTCGACGGCCCACATGACCCCGAGGCCACGCACGTCACCGACGCTCGGATGCCGCTGCGCGATCTCCCGCAGGCCCGGCCCGATGACGTCCTCGCCCAGAGCCCGGGCCCGCCCGATGATGTCGTCGCGCTCGAAGATGCGCATCGACGCCACCGCAGACGCGCACGCGAGCGGGTGCCCCTGGTAGGTCAGGCCGCCCGGGTAGGGGCGCTGGCCGAAGGTCTCGCGGATCGCGCCGCTGACGATGACGCCGCCGAGTGGGACATAGCCGGAGTTGACCCCCTTGGCGAAGGTGATGAGATCAGGTGTGACCTCCCAGTGGTCCACCGCGAACCACTCGCCCGCCCGGCCGAAGCCGGCCATGACCTCGTCGGCGATCATCACGATGCCGTGCTCGTCGCAGAGCTCGCGGACACCCGCGAGGTAGCCGTCCGGCGGGACGAGCACGCCATTGGTCCCGACGACGGTCTCGAGGACGATCGCGGCGATCTGGCCCGGCCCCTCGACCTCGACGGTCTGGCGCAGGTGGGCGAGCGCCCGCTCGCACTCCTGCTCCTCGCTGTCGGAGTGGAAGGACGAGCGGTAGGGGTAGGGACCCCAGTAGTGGACGACGCCCGTGAAGGACGGCTCGCTCCCCCAGCGCCGCGGCTCTCCGGTCAGCGCCATCGCTGCGGCGGTGCCACCGTGGTAGCTGCGGTAGGCCGCGAGGACCTTGTGCCGCCCAGCGTGGATACGAGCCATGCGGATCGCGTGCTCGTTGGCGTCGGCACCACCGTTGGTGAAGAAGACCGAGTCGAGGTCACCGGGCGCCTTGTTGGCGATCATCGCGGCCGCCTGCGAACGCGTCTCGACGGCGAAACCGGGCGCCATCGTCGCCATCCGCCCGGCCGCCTCGGAGATCGCCTCGATGAGCTCGGGGTGCTGGTGGCCGAGGTTGAGGTTGACCAGCTGGCTGGCGAAGTCGAGGTACTCCCGACCGGTGTGGTCGATGAATCGGCTGCCCCGCGCCGACACGATCGTCGGCGGGTCGATCAGGTCCTGAGCACTCCACGAGTGGAAGACGTGCGCCCGGTCCAGACGGCGCACCTCATCAGCGTCGAGGCGTGGAAGCAGCTCCATCACATCTCCTCGTGGGAGACGGGATCGGCGCCGAAGAGTCGCCCGTCGGGCCGGCCGAGCGCGGTGATCGCCGCGGTCTCGGCGTCGGACAGGTCGAAGCCGAGCACCTCGAGGTTGCTGCGCTGGCGCCCGGGGTCGGCGGACTTGGGCAGGGGAAGGGAGCCGAGGTGCAGGTGCCAACGCAGGACGACCTGGGCGGGGGTGACGTCATGGGCCTCGGCAGCGGCCAGGACCGGCGCGGCGTCGAGGACCTCGCCACGACCGATCGGGCTCCACGCCTGGGTGACGATGCCGCGCTCCGCGTCGGCCGCGCGCTGCTCCACCTGCGGGAAGGCCGGGTGCATCTCGATCTGGTTGGACGCCGGGGTCACGCCGGTCGCGGCAATGATCTCGTCGAGGTACTGAGGCGTGAAGTTGCTGACGCCGATCGATCGGACGAGACCCGCCTCCCGGGCCTCGACCAGCCCCTCCCACGCCCGCACGTAGCCGCCCTGCGACGGGTTGGGCCAGTGGATGAGCACGCTGTCGAGGTACTCGAGGTCCATCACCTGCAGCGAGGTCTTGATGGAGTGCTTGGCGCTGCGGTGGTCGCGACCGGGCACCTTGGTCTGGACGAAGACATCGCCACGGTCGAGCCCGCTGGCGCGCACCGCCTCGGCGACCTCGCGCTCGTTGCGGTAGTTGACCGCCGTGTCGATGAGCCGGTAGCCGGCCTCGAGCGCGGAGACCATGGCGCGCACGCCGGCGTCACCGCGCAGCGGGTAGGTGCCGAAGCCGAGGACGGGGACGGAGACGCCGTCCCCCAGGACGCGGGTGGGAAGCTCAGTCATGACCCCACGCTAACGAAGGGGGCAACCCCCTTCGCCGGGCGTTCCGCGCCTCACTCGCCGAGAACGGCGAGCAGCTCCCCCTTCGCCTGGGTGTACTCGGCCTCGAGCTGGTCGACGAGCTGGGCCACCGGCAGGACCTCGTCGATGCCCGCGACCGAGTGGCCCGCGCTCCACACGTCGCGCCACGCCTTGGGCGCGACCGTCGACGAGGTGCTGCGGGGCTCCTCCTCGGTGTGCGGGTTGGTCACGTGAGAGACGTCGATGCGCTCCGGGACCGGCAGGTTGTCGGGGTCGAGCCCGGCGCCGATGATGCTGCCGCGCAGGAAGTTGGCCGGGATCGTGCTGATCGAGGGCGTGTAGACGATCTCGTCGGCGCCGGAGTCGACGAGCATCTTGCGGTACTCCTCGGAGACGATCGACTCCTCCGTCGCGAGGAAGCGCGTGCCCATGTAGGCCAGGTCCGCGCCGGCAGCCTGCGCCGCGAGGACATCGCGACCGGAGCTGAGGGCGCCGCCGAGGATGAGCGGGCCGTCCCACACCGTGCGCACCTCGGCGATCAGGGCGAAGGGGTTGAGCCCACCGGAGTGCCCACCGGAGCCGGCAGAGACGAGGATCAGTCCGTCGACGCCGGCCTGCGCGGCCTTGGCGGCGAAGGGGGCGTTGACGACGTCGTGGAAGACGAGACCGCCGTAGGAGTGGACCGCGTCGACGACGTCCTTGGCCGCACCGAGGCTGGTGATGACGAGCGGCACCTTGTGCTCGACGATCTTTTCCAGGTCGGCCTCGATGCGCTTGTTGGTCCGGTGCACGACGAAGTTGACCCCGTACGGGGCGGGCTCACGGCCGGAGTCGGTCGGCTCGGCGAGCGCCTCGTCGATCTGGGTCAGCCAGCCGTCGAACTCCTCGGTGGTGCGCAGGTTGAGCGCGGGGAAGGTCCCGATGACACCGGCACGACAGGTGCCGATGACCAGGTCGAGGCCGGAGCCGAGGAACATCGGCGCGGCGATGATGGGCAGGCGCAGTCGGCCCTGGAGCTGCTGAGGCATCGTCATGCCCCCATCGTGGCAGCCGCTACTTCCGCTTCGCCGCCAGGGCCATCGCACGGCTCATCAGCGACCAGTACCGCGACGGTGAGAGACGCGCGATCTTGTCGAGCGCCTTGGCGTCGTTGCCGATGAGCAGCCGCGGCCGACGGGCGATCGCGGCCTCGATGATCTCCTCGGCGGCCTTGTCCGCGGGATAGCTGAGCATCCTGGCGAAGGCCCGTCGGTTGCTCTCGGCCTCCTGCGGATCGACCCCGCCCGCGACCCGCGCGTTGACGGCGATGTTGGTCTTGATGCCGCCGGGGTGGACGACCGTGACACCCACCGGCTGGTCCTCCTCCTCGAGCTCGCTGCGCAGCGACTCGCTGAAGCCTCGCAGGCCGAACTTGCTCGTGCAGTAGGCGCTCTGCCCGGGCGGCCCGACGAGCCCGAAGAGGCTCGAGGTGTTGACCACCTGTCCCTCCCCGTTTTCGAGCATGACCGGCAGCAGGGCGCGGGTGAAGCGGATGGGCGCGAGCAGGTTGATCTCGAGCAGCCAGTCGAAGTCCTCGGCGTCCACCTGCGTGAAGCGCCCGCCGACAGCCACGCCGGCGTTGTTGAAGAGCATCGTCACGCCCGGGTGCGCGTCCCGGATGCGCGCGATGACCTCATCGGCCGCTGCCCGGTCCGCAAGGTCCACGACATGGGTCGTCACCTGTGCACCCGGGGTCTCGCGGCCGATGTCGGCGACGACTCGCGCCAGCCCGTCGGCGTCACGGTCGAGGACGACGAGGTCAGCGCCTCGCCGCGCCAGGCCCTTGGCGATGTGTTCTCCCATGCCGCCTGCCGCACCGGTGACGACCGCGGTCCCGCCTGCGACGACGAGCTCGGGGCGGTTCACCGGGCCACTTCGAGGGTCTCGTCGCGGACGTCGCCGGGCGAGCCGTCGGCATTGCTCGACGTCCCCGGCAGCGGGAGCTCGGCCGGTGCCTGCGCACCCTGCGGGAGGCTCGCCCCCTTCGCCCCCACGGGCAGGAAGTGCATGTCAGTCGTGACGTCCGCCCGCGCGAAGGCGATCTTGTCCTTGACGTAGTTCTGCGGCATCGTCCACGGCGCGCGGTCCCCGACCTTGGGGAAGGCCGCGACGACGCGCTGGACGTAGCCCGCCGTGAGGTCGAGGATCGGACCGGCGGTCATGCCGTCCGGGGCGACGGGGACTGCTGCACCCAGACCGCGGTCGCGCATGTGGGCGATGAGCGAGGCCACGTACCTGCTGACGAGATCGGCGCGCAGCGTCCACGAGGCGTTGACGTATCCCACGGTCATCGACACATTGGGCACCCCCGCGAGCATGAGACCACGGTAGGCGAAGGCGCGCTCCATCTGCACGGCCTCGCCGTCGACGGTGAACTCCATGCCGCCGAGCAGCTTGAGCAGCAGGCCGGTCGCGGTGACGACGATGTCGGCCTCGACGACCCGCCCGTCGGTCAGCCGCACGCCCTCCGGCACGAAGCGGTCGATGTGCCCGGTGACGACATCCGCACGGCCGGTGCGGATCGCGGTGTAGAGGTCGCCGTCCGGCACGGCGCACAGCCGCTGGTCCCACACGTTGTAGGGCGGGGTGAAGTGCTCGTCGACGACGTCCTTGGGCAGGTGCCGGCGCAGCTCGGTCAGGGCGATCTTGTTGGCCGCCTTGGGCCGCCACCTGGAGAGCTCGTAGAGGAAGTACTGCATGCCGAGGTTCTTCACCCGCGCCGCCTTCTGCACGGCCTGGGGGCTGAGCCGCTTGCGGAGGGCCTGGACGAAGGGGTCAACCCCGGGCTGCCCGAAGACATAGCTCGGGGTGCGCTGGAGCATCGTCACGTGCGCGGCGGCCTCGGCCATCGCGGGCACGACGGTGACGGCGGTCGCGCCGGAGCCGATGACGACGACGCGCTTGCCCGCGTGCTCGAGGTCCTCGGGCCAGAACTGCGGGTGGATGACCCTCCCGCGGAAGTCCTCGACCCCCTCGAAGCCCGCATCGTGTGCCTGCTCGTAGTTGTAGTAGCCGCTGCCCAGATGGATGAACCCGGCGCGCACCTGGCGGCGCCCGGCCGGGGAGTCGACCTCGACGGTCCACTCCTGATCGTCGCTCGACCAGCTCGCCGCGACCGCGCGGTGCCCGGTGTGGATCAGCTCCTCGAGGCCCGACTCGCGCGCCGTCTCGCGGATGTAGTCGAGGATGTCGCCGCCGTCCGCGATCGCCTTGCGCCCCTCCCACGGACGGAAGGGGAAGGACAGCGTGAACATGTCCGAGTCCGAGCGCACGCCCGGGTAGCGGAAGAGGTCCCACGTCCCGCCGGTCACCTCACGCGCCTCGAGGATCGCCAGCGCGATGCCGGGGTTGGCCTCGCGGATGCGGTGGGCGGCCCCGATGCCCGACAAGCCGGCGCCGACGACGAGCACGTCGACGCGATCTGGCAGCTCGGCGCTGGCGGAGTGCTGGGGGGCGTGCCCCTCGGGTGCGGCAGTCATCGATGACCTTCCATCACGGTGGATTGTTTCTCACCAGTAACATACGCTTCCGCGGCCTGTGGTGCATCGGCCGGCCTGCATCCCCAGGGCTAGGCCGTCCGCGGCACCCGCAACAGGCACGCACCGGGCTCGGCGAAGGGGGTGAGCTCGGCCTCCGCGTCACCCTCACCCCTGTCGATGATCCCGTCGACGAGACCCAGGTGGACCTGGCAGATCACGTCGGGGTTGGCGACGGCCAGGTCGAGCAAGGGGCAGGTGGTCAGGCGGACCACGTCCGCATCGCGTTGCGGCCCGAAACCGAGGTCGGCCAGGACGCTGTCGAGATCCTGCGGGGCGGCCCCCTTCGCCGGCGGTGGGGTCAGACTCTCGCCCCAGGTCCGACCGATCCGACGGGCCCGCTCACGCACCTGCCGGCCGCTCCCCTGCGTGACCAGGTCTGCAGCGAAGGCACCTGCGAGGGAGCGGAACTCGTCGGTGCGCACACCCGGCCGGGGCTCGGCCGAGTACAGCACCGCGGGGCGCCCCCGCCCCTGCGCCGGGGCGGCCTCGGACTCGACCAGGCCGAGCTCGAGGAGGGCGGCCAGGTGCCCACGCACGGTGTTGTCGTGCGAGCCCACGGCCTGAGCGATCTCACCGACGCGCACGGGTCCCGCGGCCTCACGGATCGCGGCCAGGACCAGTCCCGCCGCACCGAGACCACCGGGATCCGCCTCGGGTGCAGGGCGGGGGCCGAGAGGATTGTTTTTCACGGCTCCCAATGTAGTAAATTGATGGACGTCGGGCAACAGGACCCGCCAGCCACCTGCGAAGGGACACACCATGACCGAGACCAACCTGCAGATGGCCGAGGACATCCCTGCCCTCGACGTGCGCCCCATCCCGCGGGCCATCCGGCACGCGACCGTCATCGGAGCTCTCTCGGCCATCCGCCCGGGCCGCTCGCTCGACCTCGTCGCGCCGCACGACCCTCAGCCCCTGCTGCGCCAGGTCGAGGGCCTCGAGCCGGGTGTCTGGTCGGTCGAGTACCTCGTCGAGGGCCCCGAGGCCTGGACCCTGCGCCTGACCCGCGCAGTCTGACCGATGTGCTCCTACTGCGGCTGCCAGTCGATCGACATGATCGGCCGATTCACCGCTGAGCACGAGGAGCTGATCAACGCGACCGGCCTGCTGCGGCGCGCGGCAGCAGCGGGCGCCACCGACGAGGTCGTCGAGCTCGTCGACGAGGTGGCCGCACTGCTCGCGCCGCACACCGTCGCGGAGGAGGCGGGTCTCTTCGCGGTCCTGCGCCGGGACGAGGACTTCACCCCCTACATCGACTCCCTGTGCGGCGAGCACGTCACCCTCGACGAGCTGCTGGCCCGGGTCGGCGCAGGTGAGAGCGACCTCGCCGACCGCTTCTACAAGCAGCTGCGCTCGCACATCGAGCGCGAGGAGGACGGCCTCTTCCCCGCCTCGCTCACGACCCTGCGCGGCGACGACTGGGACGAGGTCGACGCCCTGACCGCCGCGGCCGTCCCGGTGGCTCCCGCACCACGATCCGCTCCACCCACCGCACCGTGACCGGCCGGCCGACCGCCCCGCCCCGCGGACCGGGCGGGGTCTGGGCTATGCGCGACCGCCCCGGCGTGCTGTGGCTGATGGCCGCCGCGCTCACAGCGCTGGTCCACCCCTTCGTCCCTGACGCGACCTGGCTGATGGTGCACATGGTCGCCCTCGGTGGCCTCACCCACTCGATCATGGTGTGGAGCGCACACTTCGCGACGACGCTGCTGAAGAACAACCCCGACATCGACGTGCGCGCGATGCAGAACCGTCGCCTGGTCCTGCTCCACGTCGGCATCCTCGCCGTCCTCGTCGGCGTCCCGACGACCTGGTGGTGGGTGACCCTCGTCGGCGCGATCGCCGTCGTCGTCGCAGTGGTCTGGCATGCCTGGCAGCTCGGGCGACGGCTGCGCGGCGCCCTGCCCGGGCGATTTCGCATCGTCGTCCACCACTACCTGGCCTCCGCCGCCTTCCTTCCCGTCGGCGCCACCCTCGGCGTCCTGCTGGCCCGCGGCCAGGGCGAGGAGATGCACGCCCGCCTGCTGCTCGCCCACTCCCTCGTCAACGTGCTCGGCTGGGTCGGCATCACCGTCACGGGCACGCTCATCACGTTGTGGCCGACGATCCTGCGCGCCCGGATGGACGACGCCGCTGAGCGCCGCGCCCGCCAGTCGCTCCCCGGCCTGGTCGGCGGGCTGGCCATCGCCTGCACCGGTGCTCTCCTCGGGTGGCGCTGGCTGCTCCTCGCCGGTGTGGCCGGCTATCTCGTCTCGCTGCTGTGGACCGCCCGCTCATTCGTCGCACCGGCCCGGCAGAAGCCGCCGCGCCACTTCGCCTCGTGGTCCGTCATGGCTGGAGCCGCGTGGTTCCTCGTCGGCATCGGCATGGTCGCCTGGCGGGTGGCGACCGCCGACGACTTCACCGCGATGGCCACCGGCTACGGGCGGGTCGCGGCCGTGCTCGTCGTCGGCTTCGGGCTGCAGGTGCTGACCGGCGCACTGAGCCACCTCGTCCCGGCCGTCATCGGCGGCGGCCCGCGGGTGGTCCGGGTGGGCATCGAGGGCTTCGACCGTCTCGGCATGACCCGCATCGTCACCATCAACGCGCCCTTTGCCCTGGCCCTCCTGCCCGTCTCCTCCGGCACGCGCGTCGTCCTCACGGCCCTCGTGCTCGTGGGCATGGCCGCCTTCATCCCGATCCTGCTGACCACGATCAAGCGGGTCGTCGCCACCCGCAAGGAGGCCGCGCTGGCCACCCCTGAGGATCGCCGTGCAGGCTTGGAGCAGGGGCGCGCCGAGGCTGCGCGAGTGCTCGAGCCGCCCTTCCCCCGCACCCAGCTCATGGCGGGCGTGACGCTCGTGGCCCTCGCCCTCGCGGCGGGCCCGGCCCTGCAACCCGTCCTGGACGGCGGCAGCGCCAGCACCGCCGCCACCGCCGTGAGCCCGACCGGCCACACGACCACGGTCGCCGTGGAGGCGAAGGCCGACATGACCTTCAGCCCCTCCCGCGTCGAGGTCCCTGCGGGCGACCGTCTGGTCATCACCCTCACCAACAGCGACGGCAGCACCGTGCACGACCTCCACCTCGACGACGACACCCGGACCCCACGCCTGACGCAGGGAGAGTCCGCCACCCTCGACGTCGGCATCGTCGGCGCCGACCGGCAGGGGTGGTGCACCGTCACCGGCCACCGGGCGATGGGGATGACCTTCGACATCGTTGTCACCGGGGCGCCTGTGGACGCGGCCGCGACCTCGCCCCACGCCGGCCACGACAAGGCCGCGGACGGCGCCTTCGCCCTGCAGCCGGGAGCCACGTGGCCTGAGGGCTTCACGGCCGACGATGCCTCTCTCCCACCGCTGTCCGACAAGCGAACCCACCGCGTGACGCTCCGGGTGCAGGAGATCGAGGTCGAGGTGGCGCCGGGAGTCACCCGCACCCGCTGGACCTTCGGCGGCAGCGCCCCCGGCCCCACGCTGCACGGCCGCGTCGGCGACCGCTTCGTCATCACCCTGGTCAACGACGGCAGTATCGGGCATTCGATCGACTTCCACGCCGGCTCCCTGGCCCCTGACAAGCCCATGCGCACCATCGCTCCGGGCAAGCGACTGACGTACACCTTCACCGCCGAGCGCGCCGGGATCTGGATGTACCACTGCTCGACGATGCCGATGTCGACGCACATCGCCCAAGGCATGTTCGGTGCCGTCGTCATCGAGCCGCTCGACCTGCCAGAGGTCGACCGCTCCTACGTCCTCACAGCGTCCGAGCTCCACGCGGGCGAGGACACCAGCGGTGAGCCGGTGGCGACGGCCTTCAACGGACGTGCCTTCCAGTACGACGCGGACCCCCTCACCGCTCGCGTCGGCGAGCGGGTGCGCTTCTGGGCGCTCGACGCCGGACCGGACGGGCCGGTCTCCTTCCACGTCGTCGGCGGACAGTTCGACACGGTCTGGCAGGAGGGCGCCTACCGCATCGGCGGGCCTGACGAGGTCGGTGGGCCGACTGCCGGGTCACAGGCGCTCGGGCTGCTGCCCGCGCAGGGCGGGTTCGTCGAGCTGACCTTCCCGCAGGCCGGCCGCTACCCCTTCGTCAACCACGTGATGACCGACGCGGAGCGGGGCGCGCACGGCATCGTGCGGGTGCGCTGAGCGGCGCGGACCGTGGTCGGTCCGCGCCGCTGCCGTCGCGTGTCGCCTCAGAGGGGCTGGATGTCGCCCACGACGCCGTAGCGATCCGGCTCGGCTCCCCCGGAGGGGAACGACATCCACAACGTGCCGCCACCGCCGAGGCCACCGGAGGAGCTACCGCCGCCGCCGCCGCTCGGCTTCGGCGGCTGAGGCTTGCGCTCCTCCCGCGTGCAGTCCGTGCGGGTCGCTCCGCGCAGCCAGTCGACGTCCCAGGTCTCCTGCTGGTAGAAGTCGTGACCGAAGGTCTCGTACTCCTGGATCGACCACATCGCGTACTTGCCGGCGGGCCCCCTCTCGTCCGAGACCTTGCGGACGCCGCGATATCCGCCAGTGCGCGAGTCGATCCAGGTGTTGGGCGACGGCGGGCTGGTGGCGGGCGGGCATTCGGTGCCGCCCTCGGCCGCGGAGGCCGGCGCGGCGGTGAGCGCCATCCCGGTCATGGCGAGCGCGGCGGTCGCGAGCACCGCGCCGATCTTCGAGCTGGTCCGTGAGGTGCGTCGAGCAGTCATCGTGTTCTCCCTTGTCCCCTGGAGCCGGGGCGAGGTCCCCGGTCCCGACGATCAGTGACCGTCGAGACCGATCGTCGTCGGCGAAGGGGGCACCCGGCACCGTGCGATTGCTCAGCCTCCGGGGAACGCGATGAGTACAGCCGCCCATGCGGGGGACGTGAAGGCTCGGGCGACGTGCGTCAGACCGCCGTCTTGTCCTCGGAGCGCGTCATCGTCGCGGTGATGGCGTCGATGACGAGGTCCGGGTGATCGATCTGCGGGCAGTGGCCACAGTCCGGCAGGCTGACGTGGGTCGCCTCGGGCAGCCGCTCGCGCGCGATCTTGGCCTCGGAGGGCAGCAGCAGGCGGTCGGTGTCACCCCAGGCGATCGTCGTCGGCACGATGACGTGACCGGTCACGCGCAGGAAGGTCGCGCGCACGAAGTGCGGCCAAAAGCCCTTGGCACGACGCAGGTTGAGGGTGTCAGCGACCGCATCCTCGGCCGCGACCTTGTCCGGGTGGGTGTAGAGCGAGCGGAAGGCGAGCTTGCGGAACCAGACGTGCGCGTTGAGCCTGCGGTGCAACGCCTCGGGCAGGTGGCTGCCTGCCTTCATGAAGAGCAGGTTGGCCGCCACATTGGGCAGGTGGAGCACGGGGAAGAAGCCCGCCGGGGAGAGCACGGTCGCGCTGCGCACGATGCCGCGGCGAGCCAGCTCGAGGGCCATCGCACCGCCGAGGGAGTTGCCCACGACGTGCGGCCGGTCGATGCCCAGCTGCCGGAAGAGACGCTCGAACTGCTCTGCGTGGCTGCTCATCGAGTACCCATCGGGGCGGGCGGGCACCGGGGAGGATCCGTGGCCGGGGAGGTCGACGACGTAGACATCGTGACCGCGCGCGTGGAGCAGTGCAGGCACCTCCCCCCACGCCTGGCGCCGGTGACCGATGCCGTGGATGAGGACGACCGGCTCGCCGTCGCCCGCGAGGTGTGTGTACTCGATGGTGCTCTTCATGGACGCGACGTTACTCGCCGGTCACCTACGGTGCCACTGCATGACGAAGGGTGGGACCCACCTCTCGGCGAGCCCCACCCTCTGCGTCGTGATCAGTGCTCGTTGGGGTCGGCGTCCTGGTCGGCCTTGGTCGCATGGACCGTGCCGTGGACGTGCTCCGGCGGGCCGTAGAGGGAGTAGACCTTCAGCGGCTCGTCACCGATGTTGGTGACGTTGTGCCACTGACCGGCCGGCACCATGATGATGTCGTCGTCGCCGACCTCACGGTCGAAGGACAGGTCGTCCTTGGCCGGTCCCATCTGGGCGCGGCCGCGGCCCTCCTCGACGCGCAGGAACTGGTCGTGGTCCTCGTGGACCTCCAGCCCGATGTCATCGCCGGGCGCGATGGCCATGACGGTCAGCTGCATGTACTGGCCGGTCCACAGCGTGGAGCGGTAGTTGGTGTTCTGCAGCGTGGCCGACTCGATGTTGACGACATAGGGGGCCGGTCCGTGGTCGGTGAGGTCGATCTGCTCGCTCATGCTCGCTCCTGGGGTCGAAGAGGTGTTGCTCAGACGCTATCGAGTGCACGCTCAGGCGGAGGCGCCGACCGAGTCGGGGACGTCGATTTGGTCGCCCGCCTCGAGCGGGCCGTCGGCCGCCTTGGTCGCCGCGATCGCCGACTCCTCGTCGGGGGCACTCGTGCGGATGAGGTGGTCGAAGGCGCTCAGCGAGGCCGTCGACCCGGCACCCAACGCCGTGACGATCTGCTTGTAGGGCTCGACCGTGCAGTCACCGGCAGCGAAGACACCGGGGAGGCTGGTCCGGCCGACACCGTCGATGACGATCTCACCGCGCTCGGACAGCTCCAGGGCATCGCCGAGCCACTCGGTGTTGGGCAGCAGGCCGATCTGGACGAAGACGCCCTCGAGCTCGAGCTGCTCACCCTCGCCACCGTCACGCGGCTCGATCGCCAGGCCGGTGACCTTGCTGCCGTCACCGATGACCTCGGTCGTCTTGGTGCCCAGACGGATCTCGACATTGGGCAGCGAGCGCAGCTTGCGCTGCAGGACCTCGTCGGCGCGCATGTCGTCCATGAACTCGATGAGGGTGACATGACCGACGATGCCGGCCAGGTCGATCGCGGCCTCGACGCCGGAGTTGCCGCCGCCGATGACGGCGATGCGCTTGCCCTTGAAGAGCGGACCATCGCAGTGCGGGCAGAAGGTGACGCCCTTGTTGCGGTAGTCCTCCTCGCCGGGGACGCCCATGGTGCGCCAGCGGGCACCGGTCGCCAGGATGACCGTCTTGCCGGACAGGCTCGCGCCGTTGCCGAGGTCGACCCGCGTCAGGCCGTCGTCGCCGGCGGTGAGGCCGGCAGCGGCTTGGCTGCGGACCATCTCGACGTCGTACTCGTTGACGTGGCGCTCGAGGTCGGCAGCGAGCTTGGGGCCCTCGGTGTGCGGGACCGAGATGAGGTTCTCGATCGACATCGTGTCGAGGACCTGGCCGCCGAAGCGCTCGGCCACGAGGCCGGTGCGGATGCCCTTGCGCGCGGCGTAGATCGCGGCGGACGCGCCGGCGGGGCCACCACCGACGACGAGGACCTCGTAGGGCTCGCGGGCGGTGAGCTCCTCGGCAGCGCGGGCCGCGGAGTCACCCCCGGACAGCTCGTCGACCTTGCCGACGATCTCGGCCAGCTCCATGCGGCCGGAGCCGAAGGTCTCACCGTTGTGAAAGACGGTGGGCACGGCGAGGACGCCCCGCTGCTCGGCCTCGGTCGGGAAGACCGCGCCGTCGATGGCGGTGTGCGTGATGCCGGGGTTGAGCACGCTCATCAGGTTGAGCGCCTGGACGACGTCCGGGCAGTTCTGGCAGCTCAGGGAGAAGAAGGTCTCGAAGTGGTGCTCACCCTGCAGCCCCTTGACCTGGTTGATCAGGTCCTGGGAGGCCTTGCTCGGGTGACCGCCGACTTGCAGCAGCGCCAGGACGAGGGAGGTGAACTCGTGGCCCATGGGGATGCCGGCGAAGCGCACGGACACGGCAGGGTCGGACACCCGGGCGATGGCGAAGGAGGGGACGCGTTCGTCCAGGTCACTCCCTTCGGCCACACGGCGGGTGATCTGCTCGCTCATGCCCTCGATCTCGACGAGCAGGTCGTCGAGCTCAGCGGACTTGGGGCTCGCGTCGAGGGAGGCGACGAGCTCGATCGGCTCGCGGAGGTTGTCCAAGTAGGCCTTGAGCTGGGTGGCGAGGGCGGGATCGAGGGCCATGGTGCGAGCGACTCCTGACGAGCGAAGGGGGAATGTTGAGGGGGTGGGTGGGGGGCAGCGGCCAGCGCCGCCCCCCACCCGAGATGCGTCAGTACAGGTGGATCAGATCTTGCCGACGAGGTCCAGGCTGGGGGCGAGCGTCTCGGCGCCCTCTTCCCACTTGGCCGGGCAGACCTCGCCCGGGTTGTTGCGCACGTACTGCGCAGCCTTGACCTTGCGGACGAGCTCGGCGGCGTTGCGGCCGATGCCCTCGGCGGTGATCTCGAGGAACTGGATCACGCCATCGGGGTCGACGAGGAAGGTGCCACGGTTGGCCAGACCCTCGTCCTCACGCAGGATGTCGAAGTTGCGCGAGATGGTGGCGGTCGGGTCGCCGAGCATCGGGTAGGTGACCTTGCCGACCGCGTCGGAGGTCTCGTGCCACGCCTTGTGCGTGAAGTGCGTGTCGGTCGAGACGGAGAAGACCTCGACGCCCAAGCCCTTGAGCTCGGCGTCGTACTGGCCGGCCAGGTCCTCGAGCTCGGTCGGGCAGACGAAGGTGAAGTCCGCCGGGTAGAAGAAGAAGATCGCCCACTTGCCGGCGATGTCCGCCTCGGAGTAGTCCTTGAACTCACCGTTGATGTAGCCGGTGGCCTGGAAGGGCTTGATCTGGGTGTTGATGAGGGACATGCGTTGATCTCCTGTGCATCTCTGGGGTTCAGGTGACTCCAGCGACGCGACCTACTTGAGCGTCACGTCGATTGGAATGATTCCAGTTTAGAGGAGGTGGGTCGGGAGTGCAAACCCGCGCGTGTGAAGTTGGCGTGAACGGTGAGTGCGATCGGTGAGAATCCCCCTTCGCTCCGTCATCGGATGCCGCGATCCGGCCCGGACTTGGTCAGACCAGGCCGCAAATTGGTCAGGAGCCGTGGCGCACCGGGCGACGGACCGCCACCTTCGACTCACGAGCCGGACACCCCGGCCAGTGACAAGGAGAAGGCAATGACCCTGCGCACCACCCTGACCCTCACCGGAGCACTCCTCGGTGCCGGCATCGTGATGGCCCCCTTGGCCTCTGCGGCGGACGTACCCGACGCCCAGATCCAGAAGGCCGACCCGATGACCTCGTTCGTCATGGAGCGTGACGGCAAGACCCGGGCCGAGGCGAAGAGCTTCCTCGCGATCAAGGACGACAAGCAGTCCTCCCTGCGGTCACTGGAGGCGAAGGGGGTCGACGCCGACGGTGCGTGGTTCGACGGCACCCAGCTCGTCGTCGGGGTCACCTCGTCCGCCGACGCCGCCACGGTCCGCGCCGCCGGTCTGCGCCCGAGCACCAGCACCAGCCAGAGCGGCCTCGACAGGATCGCCGATCGCGTCCTGTCCACGGCCGGCAAGGCCTCGGACCACGTCGTCACCGTCGGACCCAACCTGACCAAGGGGGTCGTCGAGGTGCGCCTGGCCGCCGACGCCCCGAAGGGCCTGCGCACGAAGCTCTCGACAATGGACAAGGTCACCGTCACGACGGCTGACGAGCTCACGACCCAGGCCGATGTCGTCCCCGGCCGGATCATGGACCTCTCCCCCGGCACCAACTGCAGCCTCGGCTTCCCCGGCACCACCTCCAGCGGCAACAACGTCCTGCTCACCGCGGGCCACTGCGTGGAGGGCCTGCCCGACATCCTCGACGCCAACGGCACCCACATCGGCGCGGGCACCCACACCCGCTTCCACGAGGGCTCCAGCAGCGTCGACATGGGCCTGATGGACATCGACTCCGAGGATGTGGGCCAGCCCTACGTCGACAGCCGCGGGCACTCCGGCTACTACGCCGTGCAGGGCGCCAGCAAGAACGCCGTCGGCTCGGAGATCTGCAAGGCCGGCAACACGACGGGGTGGACCTGCGGGACGATCAAGGCCTACAACCGCACCGTCAACTACGGCGGCACCCAGGTCTCCGGGCTCGCCGAGGCCAGCGTGTGCACCGAGGGCGGCGACTCCGGCGGCGCCTACATCGGCGTCGGCAACCTCGCCCAGGGCATGACCTCCGGCGGCCCGGTCGGCGCCGACTGCGGGTACAACCAGGGCTACAACGCCGGGTCGTACAGCTTCTTCCAGCCGGTCGTCGACGCGGCGAACTACTACGGCGTCACGGTGACCACCGCCAGCTGATCTCGTCGCAGGTGAGCCCGGGCCTCCCGTGTGGCCCGGGCTCACTCGTGCCCGCATGCCTCAGGTCGCCCGGATCGCCTTGAGCGTCAACGGTGTGCTCGTGCGCTGGGACATCTCGGCCACCTGGGCCAGGTAGAGCTCGGCACAGGCCAGGGCATCGGTCAGGGGTTCGTGCGCCCGGTATCGAGGCAGCCCGTACCGCTCCCGGGCCGCCCACAGGCGCAGGGCCCCGGGCAACGGATCAGGTTGTGCCCCAAGCCCTTCGGTGAGGACTCGTCGTTGGAGGTGCAGGGTGTCCACGCTGCTGGCGACGAAGGGCACCCCGTGGACGCGCCGGCACGCGGCGTCGAGGAAGCCGACCTCGATGCTCGCGTGGTGCGCGAGCAGGACCCGCCCGGACAGCGCCCCGAGCAGCTCCGTGAGGACGTCGATCGGCAGGTCACCTGCGGCGACGGCGTCGTCGGTGAGCCCGTGCACGGTGGCCGACTGCCCCACGTCACGCCGGGTGGCCAGGACGCGTCGCCGCGCGCCCGACAGGTCGATGGACAGGCCGTCCAAAGGCACCCAGCCGACCGCGAGGACGCGGTCCTCCTCGACATCCAGCCCGGTGGTCTCGACGTCGAGCGCCAGGAGCGACAGCTCGGTGACGGGCGTCCCCGGGTCGGCGAAGGGAGCGGACAGGTAGTCCCGTAGTGGCCCGGGTGGGGCCGCGACGAGCGCACTCTCGCGGCGTCGCTGGGGAGATCGGCGGATCCCGAACATCAGGTGAGGTGCTGTGCCGGGGTGCGCTGGGCCAGCGCCTGCTGCGCAGCGCGCACGACGTGGAAGGCCTCGCGCAGGGTGCGTTGCTCGAAGGGGGTCAGCTCGCTCGGTCGCAGTCGCGAGTCGGGGGTGACACCGGCGGCGGCCTGCCGGGACTGGTGCGCGAGGCGCACGTGCGAGATGAACTCCAGCGCGTCGACGAGGCTGGCGGCGATGGCCGGGTCGAGCGCGCCGGCACGGCCCGCGGCGAGCAGCCGCGAGCGGGTGTTGACCGACACGAGACCGGCTCCGAGCGCGTGGGCGCGAGCGAGGTCGACGATGGCACCGACGCCGCCGCGCTTGAGGTCGAGCGTGTCCTTGTGGTCCCCGGCCCGAGCCAGGACGAATCCGCGGAAGAAGCCGAGGGGTGGCTCGTTGGCCACGGCTGCGGCCACGAGGTGCCCGAGGAAGTTGTGCCCCTGCGGCGCCCAGGTTGCGATGTCCTGCGCGAGGCGGGCGTGCAGTGCCTCGTCCCCAGCGAGGGGGCGGGAGTCGAAGAAGATGCTGGCCGTGAGGACGGCATCGGAGGTCGGCTCGTGGATCCACTGCCGGAACTCGCGCCGCCAACCGGTCAGCCGCTGTCTCCAGCGTGGGTTGCTCGCCATGACATCGCCCTCGCAGCGCGGATATCCGCAGGCCTCCAGGCCGGCGACGACGATCTCGGCCAGGGCCCCGATGTAGTCCTCGGCGCCCTCTGGCGCGTCGTCGGCGAGGATCACCGCGTGGTCCTGGTCGCCTCCCAGCGCCTGCTCGTGCCGAGCCCTGGAGCCCAGAGTCATCCAGCAGTAGCGCGGTGGCGGACCGTGACCCGCCGCGGTGAGCTCGTCCTCGGCGAGAGTGATGAGCCGACGCTCGATGGCGTCCCCGACCGTCGTGACCACGCGGGTGATGTCGCCGGCGGCCACGTCCTGGCCGACGAGCTGCTCGACGAGTCGGGGCAGGCGCTGCGCCATGGCCACGACCCCGGCGACATCAGGCTGCTTCGAGACATCGCCGACGATGTGCACCATGTTGACCCGCTCCAGGCGCATGAGGTCCGTCGTCGTGACGACTCCGAGCGGCCGCCCGCCCTCGAGCACCGGCAGGTGGTGGATCGTGCGCTCGGTCATCGTCACCAGCAGCTCCAGCGCGGAGGCGTCCGCGGCCGCGACGACGGGGTCGGGCGTCATCACCGAGGTCACCGGCCCCGCAGGGTCGAGGCCCGCGGCGACGACCCGGCGGCGCAGGTCACGGTCGGTGAGGATACCGGCCAGTCCCTGCCCGTCCATGACCAGGAGGGAGGACACCCCTTCGTCGGTCATCACGCGGGCGGCCTCGGCGATCGTGACGTCGTCGGGGACCGAGACGGGCTCCCTGAGGACCAGGTCGCGCGCGGAGGTACGCAGGATCGCCTCGCCCGCCGGGTTCGTCGCGACCGACGAGGCCGCCGTCCGCAGCCGGTCCGCCCGCTCGGCGTCGAAGTGGTCAGCGAAGTCGGGATACGCCTGCGACAGCTCGTGGAAGACCTCGCCGGGGAGGTGCAGAGCGAGGGTGTCCTCGATGGCCACGACGTCGAAGCGTGAGGGGTTGGAGCCGACGAGGGTCGTCGAGCCGGCCGTGGACCCCTCGGCGCACCGGTCGACCAGTCCCCCGTCGGCGTCACGGATCTCGATGGCCCCCGAGCGCACGATGATGAGGTCGTGGTTGTCGACACCCACGGCCATGAGCGAGCTGCCCCGGCGGTGGTAGCGGATCGTCAGCCGTGCCGGGAGAGCGCGCAGGACCCGGACGGGCAGGGCGGCGAAGGGGGCGTGCCCGGCGAGGAAGTCGGCCACCTCGGCCAGCTCGGTGTCGGCCATGCCCCCATGGTGACAGGAACGAGACGGTGCATGAGCAGCTCCTGACGCCCGTCCGTCGCCGCAACCGCGAGGGCTCCGAAGACCGGACGTCAGGCGGAGTGGGTCAGGCGCCCGGCGACGAAGGTCGCGAGCACCCGCGTCTCGCGCAGCCGGGCCGCCTGCTCCGCGGTACCGGACAGACCTGCGGGGCAAGGGTCCTCGTCGACCAGCACGATGTCCCCGGGCCCGCCGACAGCCAGCTCGCTCACCCCGTCCGTCGAGGCGAGCAATGCTTCGCGTGGGGTGATCGCCTGCTCGGGCGCCCACGGCTCCCGATCGTCGGCACTGCGGTGCACCGCGGCCGACATGGCCAGCCACGGGTCGAGCGGGGAGACGGGCGCATCCGACCCCAGACGCAGGGGGATCCCCGCGTCCGACATCGAGCGCAGGGCGAAGCAGCGCTCGAGCCGGTCGGGCCACAGCGCCTCCGTCGAGTCGCGGTCGTCGAGCAGGTGGGCAGGCTGCACGCTGGCGATGAGACCCAGGTCGGCGAAGCGTCCGAGCACCTCCATGCGCACCAGCTGCGCGTGCTCGATGGAGCCGTGAGCGCCACTGGCCGCGTAGGCGTCGAGGGCGTCGAGCAGCGCGGCGTCGCCGATGGCGTGGACCGCACCGTCGAGTCCCTGGGCGTGGGCCCGGCGGAGCAGCTGGGTCAGCTCCTCGGGGTCGACGCTGCGCTTGCCGTGTGGGTCGCCGAGGTCGTCGTCGGTGACGAAGGGCTCGCAGCACCAGGCCGTGCGGGTGTTGAGCGAGCCGTCGGTGATGACCTTGAGCGGGCCCATCGTCACCAGACCGGTCTCGTCGAGGACATCGCCGGTGCGCACGCCGGCAGCGATCGCGTCCTCGAGCCCCTCCGGGTAGGTGCAGGTGCGCACCCGCAGCAGGTCGAGCCCGGCAGCCGTACGGCCCGGCCACTCCAGGCGACCTGCCTCGAACTCCATGTCGCCGATGCCGACGACGCCCTTGGCCGCGGCAGCGCGCATCGCGCCGTCGAGGCTGGCGCGGACGACGGCCTGGTCCTCGGGGAGATCGGCCATCCGTTGGTAGATCGGGAACCACTCGTCCTCGTCGAGGTGCCCCTCGTGGACCGGCAGCCCGAGTGCGCGGAAGGCGGCAGTGCTCAGCCAGCCCGCATGGCAGTCGCCGCTGATGAGGATGACCGGGCGATCCCCCGCGACCGCGTCGAGCTCGGCGGTGCTCGGCAGCCGGTCCCAGCCGGCGACCCGCCAGCCGAAACCCTGCACGACGGTCCCCGGAGCCGGCCTCTCGACCGCCAGGTGACGTGCCACCCGGGCGGTCACCTCCTCGGGGCCGGCGGTGTCCGCGACATCGACGCGACGGGCCATCGCCGCCCACTGCCCGAAGTGCACGTGGCCGTCCCACAGACCAGGGATCGCGAGCGCTCCCCCGGCGTCATGGACAGCCGCCCCTGCGGGGGCCAGCCCGATCCCGACCTCGGCGATCCGCCCTTCGCGCAGCCTGATGTCGACCGGAGACGCACCGGGCCGCAGCCGAGCGCCGGTGAGCAGCGCGTGAGGGGCGAAGGGGGCCATGCTCGGCACCCTACGACGGATACCTTGGCCCCATGCAACCACTTGTCGTCGCCGCCATCGCGGCCGAGGCCGCGTACGTCCCCGAGGGCATGGAGGTGCTCATCACGGGGGTCGGCAAGACCCTCGCGGCCGTCGCCGTGACCCGCGCGATCTGCGAGCACCCGAGGCGCGACGAGCTCGTCGTCATCAACATCGGGACGGCCGGCGCGCTGCGGGAGGGCATCAGCGGAGTCCACGAGATCGGGACGGTCCTCAACCACGACCTGTCCGCCGAAGCGATCCGCCAGCTCGGCATCGACCCGCGCGAGCGGATCGCGATCAACCCCTCCCACGCGACAACCCTCGCGAGCGGGGACCTCTTCGTCACCGACCCGACCGTCCGGGACGAGCTGGCCCGGCAGGCCGACCTCGTCGACATGGAGGGCTACGCCATCGCACTGGCCTGCACCGAGCTCGACGTGCCCGTGCACCTGGTCAAGATGGTCAGCGACAACGCGGACGAGACCGCCCACGACTGGTCGGCTGCCGTCGACGGCTGCGCGCGTGAACTGGGGCGGTGGCTGGCGGACTTCGCCAGCTGATGGGAATGATTCTCGACTCGAGGAGGTTGAGACGCACATGATGACGCGCACCGACACTCTCTACGGCTTCGAGCGGTACGAGCGCGCGAAGCAGGCCTTCGACGACGCCCGGTACACCGAGGCCGCACGCGAGCTCGAGGACTTCTTCACCGACCTGGCCACCGCCCGAGCCGGTGATGACGCCGACCCGATCGGCCACGGCACCGCCGAGATGCATCTGCTGCTGGCTCGCGCCTACTTCCACTCCGCGCAGCTCGGGCGCGCCGAGTCCGCCTGCCGCCAGGTCCTCAAGGAGGCCCCGGACGACGCCTACGCCCACTTGCTCCTCGGCCGTTCCCTCCAGCGGGCCGGGCGGCACGACGAGGCGCGCGGCCCCCTTCGCCTCGCGGAGCTGCTCGGCGGCTACACATCGGGATCCGACGCGACCACAGCGGTCGCCGACGAGAGCTTCTAGACCCACCCGACCACGACGAAGGGGAGGGGAGACCGGTCGGTCTCCCCTCCCCTTCGCTCTGTGCTCAGTGGTCAGCCAGCGCTCGGGTGCGTCATGTCCGCCGGGACCACCCAGGCGTCGAAGTCCTCGCCGGAGATGTCGCCGGAAGCGATGGCCGCCTCGCGCAGGCTCGTGCCCTCCTTGTGGGCCTTCTTGGCCATGGCGGCTGCCTTGTCGTAGCCGATGTGGCGGTTGAGCGCCGTGACGACCATGAGGTTGCGCTCGAGGTTGCCCTCGATGACCTCGGTGACCGGCTCGATGCCGACGGCGCAGTTCTCGTCGAAGGAGACGCAGGAGTCGGCGATCAGGCGGATCGACTCGAGGACCGCGTGCGCCATGACCGGCTTGTAGACATTGAGCTGGAAGTTGCCCTGGCTGCCCGCGAAGCCGACCGTCGCGTCATTGCCGAAGACCCGCGTGGCGACCATCGTCATCGCCTCGGCCTGGGTCGGGTTGACCTTGCCCGGCATGATCGAGGAGCCCGGCTCGTTCTCCGGGATGGCCAGCTCGCCGATGCCGTTGCGCGGACCCGAGGCGTACCAGCGGACGTCGTTGGCGATCTTCATCAGGGCGCCGGCGAGGGTGCGCAGGGAGGCGCTCACCTCGACGAGGGCATCGTGCGCGGAGAGTGCGGCGAACAGATTGTCGGCCTGGGTGAAGTCCAGACCGGTCTCGGCGGTGATCTTGGCGGCGGTGAGCGCACCGAACTTCGGGTGGGCGTTCAGGCCCGTCCCGACTGCGGTGCCACCGATGGCCAGCTCGCGGGCGCGCTCGTCGGCGTACTTCACGGCCTCGAGGGCGAAGTCCATCTGCGCGACCCAGCCACCGATGACCTGACCGAGGGTGACCGGGGTGGCGTCCTGCAGGTGCGTGCGGCCGACCATGACGACGTCGGCGTACTGCTTGGCCTTGGCGTCGAAGGTGTCGCGCAGCTGCTTGACCGACGGGTAGAGGCGCTCGTTGAGGTCGAGGACGATCGCGATGTGCATCGCGGTCGGGAAGGTGTCGTTGCTCGACTGGCCGCGGTTGACGTGGTCATTGGGGTGGACCGGCGCCTTGGAGCCCATCTCGCCGCCAGCGATCTCGATGCCGCGGTTGGAGATGACCTCGTTGGAGTTCATGTTGGACTGCGTGCCCGAGCCGGTCTGGAAGACCACGAGCGGGAAGTGGGCGTCGAGGTCACCCTTGATGACCTCGTCGGCGGCCTGGGTGATCAGGTCCGCGACATCCTGCGGGAGCTCGCCGAGCTCGGCGTTGGCCTGGGCCGTCGACTTCTTCAGCGTGCCGAGCGCACGGATCATCGAGCGGCCCCACACGAAGGTGTCCCGGCCGATGTCGAAGTTGCCCAGCGAGCGCTGGGTCTGCGCTCCCCAGTACTTGTCCCCGGGCACCTCGATGGTGCCCATGCTGTCCTTCTCCGCGCGCATCTCAGTCATGGGCACAACGCTACTCGGCCGTCGCGGACGACATCGCACGGCTTCCCCCCTTCGATCCGGGCCGGCAACGTGCGTGAAACACAAGCGTCCGCACCAGGTAACGAGATCAACGCATCATCTGCTCATGCGCGCCCAACCCGCCTTCGTCCCGTACCGCCGTCAGGCACCGCAGACCCCGCCCGCGAAGGGAGCCCGGATCGTGGCCTACGGGTGCACGACCGACGGGATCTTCCGCATCGTGTGGCCGGAGGTGGACGCACCCCTCGTCCACCCCTGCCCGCAGTGCGACGGCGCCGCACTGCGACTCATCGGTACCCGGCCGGACATCGCCTGATTCGCACGACCTCAAGGAGATGCGACCGCGGGGGTGCACGGCCTTGAGGAGATGCGAAGAGGCCTCAGGTGAGTGGACGCAGCATCCGCGTACCGACGCCTCGGGACTCCAGGCCGGCGAGAGCGGAGTCCAGGTCAGGCGCCACGACGATGTCGTCGAGGCTCGCCCGGGACATGAAGCCGGCCTGCGAGATGCCGCGAAGGGAGTCGAGCAGCGGCGTCCAGAAGCCGTCGGCATCGAGGAAGCCCACCGGCTTGTCGAGCAGGCCGATCTGCCGCCAGGTCCACGCCTCGAAGATCTCCTCGAGCGTGCCCATCCCGCCCGGCAGCGCGAGGAAGGCGCTCGTCAGGTCGGCCATGAGCGCCTTGCGCTCGTGCATGGTCTGCACCACGTGCACCTCAGTGAGGTCATCCCGGCCCCACTCCCGCTCGATCATGAACTCGGGGATGACACCGATGACCTCTCCCCCGGCGTCGAGGGCCCCTTGGGCCAGAGCACCCATCAGGCCACCTCCGCCCGCGCCGTAGACCACCCCGATCCCGCGGTCGGCGAGGTCGGACCCGACCGCACGGGCCAGATCGACCCACTTGGGGTCGTTGCCGGGGGTGGATCCGGTGAAGCACGTCAGTCGCTCGATCACCCGCCGACCCTATGCGAGCCTCAGGCGGCGACGAGTCGGCGCAGGGCGAGGCGCGCGATCGGCGCATAAGGCAGTGCGAGCGGTCGGGGCGCGTCGATCTCCACCCACGCCCGGCTGCCCCTCCATGACCGGTCGACGCCGTGCCGCATCCGGACCCGGACCGGTCCCACCGTGGGGGTCCACACAGCACCTGGCACCCAACCGGCCCACAGCGCGGGGGTGGTGTACCTGCGCCAGACCTCGTCGACGCTCGCAGGCCCGGCCTCCTCGAGGCGAAGGGGGGTCCGGCGCCACCTCATCGTCAGTGGCCTGCTCTCGGTGTCATGCCTCGACACTATGGCTGGACGCCAGCGCGTCCTAGGCTGGACGAGTGGCCAGAGCCTCCCGCGTCCTCACCTCACGGACCATCGACGCCGCCCAGCGACGTCTGGCCGAGGCACTGCGCAGCAGGGTGGCGGGACCCGACGCCCGCGAGGCCGCAGCGCGCATCTGGGACACGCCGGGCCCACGGTGGTTCAGCAGCGACGACCCGATCTGGCGGGTCCACGCCGACGCCTCGATGTTCAGCGGTGGCGTGGCAGCCCTGCTGCTGCAGTCCCTGCACCCATCGGCCATGGCGGGCGTCGCCGGTCACAGCGGGTTCCGAGGCGACCCGTGGGGCCGGCTGCAGCGCACGAGCCACTACATCGCCACGACCACCTACGGCACGATCGAGCACGCGGAGCAGGCCGTCGACGTCGTGCGGGCGGTGCACTCGCGGGTCCGGGGCACCGACGACCTGGGCGTGCCCTACGCGGCGGACGACCCGCACCTCCTGCGCTGGGTCCACGTCGCCGAGGTCTGGTGCTTCCTGCGCGCCCATCAGCACTTCGGGGCCAAGCCGTTGACCGTCGACGAGGCAGACACCTATGTCGCCCAGGCCGCGGTCCCGGCGCACCGCCTCGGCGGTCGGGACCTGCCGACGTCGGTCGCGGACCTCGAGGCCCAGCTCGCCGACTACCGGCCCGAGCTCGCCATCACCGAGGCGGCCCGCGACGCAGCGACCTTCCTGCTGCGCAAGCCCCCGCTTCCGGCGCTCGCCCGCCCCGGGTACGGCCTCATCGCCGCCGGAGCCCTCTCGGTCCTGCCGCCCTGGGCCGGCGAGATGCTCGACCTGCCAGCGACCCGGGGCGGCCGGCGCACTCTCGCCCGCGCCGCGGGGCACACCTCGACCCGCCTCGTGCGCTGGGGGATGGCGGCGAGCTGAGCGCTGCGGCTCCCCCTCACGCCGTCTGCGGTCCACACTGTGCCCATGGCCCTCGCCGACGCCGTGACGTCCCGCCAGCGCTGGTACCTGCTGGCGACGCTCACCCTGGCTAACGTCGTCAACTTCTACGACCGGACGATCCCGGCGGTCATCGTCGAGCCGCTCAAGGACGAGTTCGGCCTGAGCGACACGATGATCGGTGTGCTCGGGGGGTCCTTCACCATCGTGTACGCCATCGCCGGGGTGCTCCTCGGGCGGCTGGCCGACCGGGTGCCACGCCGCTATGTCATGGCCGGAGGCCTCGTCGTATGGAGCCTCTTCACCGGGGCGAGCGGACTGGTTCAGGGCTTCCTCTTCCTCTTCCTCTTCCGGCTCGGCGTGGGGATCGGCGAGGCCAGCTACGGGCCGGCGTCCAATGCCCTGATCTGCGACGCCTACGAGCCGAAGCGCCGCAGCCGCGCCATCAGCATCGTCTCCCTCGGCATCCCCATCGGGCTCCTGCTGGCCTTCCTCACCGTCGGAGTCGTCGTCGAGGCCACGGGGACCTGGCGCGCCCCCTTCATCATCGCGGCGGTGCCCGGTCTCCTGCTCGCGATCGCGATGCTCGTCATCAAGGAGCCGGAGCGTGGCGCCACCGACACGGCCGAGATGCGCGCGGCCGCGCAGGAGAGGCATCCGTACCGGGCGGTGCTGCGGATCCGCACGATCACCTGGCTCATGGTGGCCGGCATCGGGTTGCAGATCCCGACCTACGGCGTCGCCACCTTCATCGTCCCGCTCCTGCAGCGCTATTTCGGCCTGCCGATCGGGGCCGCGTCCATTGGCGCCGGAGCGATCCTCGGTCTCGCCGGGATCGTCGGCCTGCTGGTGGGCGGACGCCTGGCCGACCGCGCAACCGATCGCCACCCCTCCGGTCGCCTCGTCGTCCCGGCCATCGGATTCGCCCTCGCCATCCCCCTCACCCTCGCGGCCCTGCTCCTCGGGTCCGACAACGCGGTGCTCTTCATCGCCCTCTTCGCCACCGGCTGGACGGGCACCCAGTTCCTCTCCGCCGCAGCCTCGCCCGCGATCGCCGATGTCACGCCACCGGACATGCGAGCAACCGCCATCGCGGTCTACTTCGCGTCCTTCAACCTCGTCGGGGCGACCCTCGGGCCGATCTTCGTCGGCATCCTCTCCGACGCCTTCGCGACACCGGTCGGTGGCCTGAGCGCCGAAGCCGTCGGTCTGCACCGCGCCCTGCTCGTCATCGTGCCCGTCGGGTTGGTGATCGCCGTCTTCGGCTCTTATCGGGCCAGCCGGGCACTGCCTGCCGACCGGGAGTCGATGACCGGCCCATCGGGAGTCACTGCGACAGCGTGACCACGCCCAGCAGTCGGGCGAGCCGAGCCGCCATGTCCTCGGCGGAGTGGCCCTCGTGGTCCTGCCACCACGTGACTGCGGCCGCGACGATCGACTCCCACAGCCGGTCGAGGAGGTCGTGGTCGAGCGGGTCCGTCAGGCCGGCGCTGGAGAGCACGTCCCGGGTGCCGACGGTCCCCATCGTGCGCAGCTGCACCCGCAGCTCCATCGCGCGGGCCGCAGCGGCGGACCCCTCGGGCAGGGTCTCGTCGTTGATGAGCGCCCACGCGTGGCGGTGGTCAGCCATCGCACTGAAGATCGCGGTGAAGGTCTCCTGCGCCCGCTGCCCGGGGTCGCTCGCCGTCTGCGCCATCGCGATCGACGCGACCAGGCCGGGCCCGACCTCCTCGAGACAGGCCAGTGCGAGCGACTGCTTGGAGCCGAAGACGTTGTGCACCATCGCCTTGGAGACACCGGCGCGCTCGGCGACATCGGCCATCGACGCCCCGGCATAGCCCCTCCGGCCCAGCTCCTCGACGGCCTCGTCGACGAGCTGCCGCCTGCGCTCGGCGCGAGCCACGCCCTTCGTCCCGATCCCGGTCACATCTCCTCCTCCTGTGATGCGGCACATCTTGTCACCGGCCTGAACTGACTCTAGAGTCAGTTGCCCCCCTCTCGATGCGGCAAAGGAGCCCCGACATGCAGCGACCCGATCTCACCGTGCTGGCCATCCCGGCCTTCGTCGGTGCCATGGGCGCCGAGTTCTGGTGGCAGCGCAAGCACCCCGCCGCCCCGGGCGAGGACCGCGCGGGCGACTACGAGCTCAATGACACGATCGCCAGCCTGGCCATGGGCATCGGCAGCCTGATCGCTCCCTTCGTCACCGGTCCGATCATCCGCCGGCTCGCCCCCGGCCGCACCCGGGCGGGCAATGTTCTGGTCGGCCTCGGGGTGGCTGCCGGGGTCGCGACGACCGTCGGCGATGTCCTGCGCCGGCGCGCGGACCACGGAGGCAGGCTGCCCGCGGCGGGGACCCTCCCTTCCGACCAGACGCTGCCCACCACCGTCCGCTCACGCGTCGACGCCCTCGGCCTGATGACCTCGGGCTCCGCGGTCGCGGCCGTCGGATCCACCGCCGTGGCCGCCGCCTCGATCTGGGCGATCCAGACCTCCGCGACACGGCTCGCCCGGCACAGCCCGCTGTCGATGCGCTCCGGCGCCGCTGCCTACCTGATCGCCATTGCCGGTTGGGACTTCATCTACTACTGGAACCACCGGCTGGCCCACGAGTCACGGTGGCTGTGGGCCGTGCACGTCGTCCACCACAGCAGCGAGCGCTACAACCTCTCGACCGCACTGCGTCAGCCGGTGGCAGACGGCGTCACCATGTCCGTCCCGTACGGACTGCTCGCCCTGCTGGGCATCCCACCGCGCTACATCGAGGACGCCCGCGCGATCAACCTGATCTACCAGTTCTGGATCCACACCGAGGCCGTGCAGTCGATCGGCTGGCTGGAGAAGGTGCTCAACACCCCGAGCCACCACCGCGCCCACCACGGCAGCCAGCGCCAATACCTCGACATCAACCACGGTTCGATCCTCATCCTGTGGGACAAGCTCTTCGGCACCTTCGAGCCCGAGGTCGAGCGGGTGCGCTACGGCCTGACCCGCAACATCGAGACCTACAACCTCGGCACGATCGCCACCCACGAGTGGCGCGACATCGCCTCGGACATCGCCTCGTCGCCCACGTGGTCGGACCGGTTCGGCTTCCTGCTGCGCGGGCCCGGCTGGGCCTACGAGCGGCGCGACGAGCTCGCCCCGCCAACGCACGAGCCGGTCTCCGAGCCCGTCGCGGGCTGAGCACCCAACGTTACTTGCGGGTACGACGTGCACCTGCCGTCACCGCTCGATCCTCCGACCCCGACAACTCGGGCTTCTGGCCACCCTCGCGACCGAAGGTGCACGTCGTACCCGCGAGTCACCTGTCAGTAGTAGACGGCGAGCGGCCCGTTGGGGCCCTCGATCACCTGCACCGGGGTGTCAAAGACGCGCGTGAGCACCTCGTCGGTCATGATCTCGTCGGGCGTGCCGAACTCCACGACCTTGCCCTGCTTCACCGCGCAGATCCGGTCCGAGTAGTGCCCGGCGAAGTTGATGTCGTGCAGGACCACGATGATCGTGCGACCCAGCTCGAGCGCGGCCCGGCGCAGCATCCGCATCATGTGCACCGAGTGCTGCATGTCCAGGTTGTTGAGCGGCTCGTCGAGCAACACGTAGTCGGTGTCCTGGGACAGCACCATCGCGACATAGGCCCGCTGCCGCTGGCCGCCGGAGAGCTGGTCGAGGTAGCGGCCCTCGAGCCCACCGAGGTCGAGGAAGTCGATCGAGCGCGAGATGACCTCCTCGTCCTCCACGGTCAGCCGCCCCTGCGAGTGGGGGAAGCGACCGAAGCCCACCAGCTGGCGCACGGTGAGCCGGGTGATGAAGTGGTTTTCCTGCCGCAGGATCGAGATGACCTTGGCCAGGTCCTTTGACTTGGTGCTCGCCACGTCGTAGCCGGCGACCTCGATGGCCCCCTCGTCGAGGTCGAGCAGGCGACCGATCATCGTCAGCAGCGTCGACTTGCCGGCGCCGTTGGGACCGACGAGAGCGGTGACACCGCCGGCCGGGATCTCGAGGTCGACCGGTCCGATCGTCACCTCGCTGCCGTAGCTCTTGCGGACATCGGTCAAGGTGATCACAGGCGCCCCTTGCGGAGGATGACGATGAGGAAGACCGAGCCCCCGACGAGCTCGATGATGATCGAGACGACGCCCTGCGCGTAGAAGACGTGCTTCATCACGAAGTACGCCCCCGACAGGACGACGAAGCCGACGAGCACTGCCACGGGGAAGATCCGCCGGTGGTCGTAGCTGTCGGCGAACTGGTAGGCGAGCGTGGCGACGAGGAACCCGAGGAAGGTCATCGGCCCGACGAGCGCCGTCGAGACGGCCATGAGGATCGAGACGAGGAAGAGGGTCACCATGAGCTCGCGGCGGTGGTTGAGCCCGAGGTTGGTGGCGGTGTCGCGGCCGAGTGCCACGACGTTCAACCGGCTCGAGCGCCGCCACAGCAGGGCAGCGGCGACGATGCACAGCGGGATCGCGACGGGGAAGTACATCGGGTCGGCGTTGGCCATGGACCCGAACATCCGCGCGGTGAGCACGTCGAACTCGCTGGGCGTGAGCATCCGCCGCATGAAGGAGGAGACCGAGGCGAGCCCGCCGCCGATGACGATGCCGATCAGCAGCATGATCTCGACATTGCCGTAGCGCCCGGAGAGCAACCAGCCGTAGAGCGCGAGCGAGAGTCCGACCATGATCGCGATCTGCAGGACGAACTGCGGCAGCCCGGTGAGCATGCCCAGCCCCGCGACGCCGAGGAAGTACACGGCGGCCGTCTGCACCGCGACGTAGAGCGACTCGAAGCCCATGATCGAGGGCGTGATGATCCGGTTGTTGGTCACCGTCTGGAAGCTCACCGTCGCGATCGCCTGGCAGACCGCGACGACCGCCATCGCCACGAGAGAGCTCGCCCGCAGCTCGGCGACGAGCCAGAAGCCCTCGGAGCCGAGCGGCATCGGGTTGTCCCAGGCGAGGTGTCCGAAGCCGAAGCCGACCGCCAGGACGATGAGCACGGTCAGGACGATCCGGTAGCGCCGGCGGGAGCGGGCGGTGGGAAGGGGGCCTGACGCGCGTTCGCCCGTGGTCACCACGGAGTCCGTGATCGGCGGGGTCACGCGCGGCCGCGTGGGTGCCTCAGCCACGGCGACGCTGCTTCAGCAGGAGGGCGATGAAGACGGTCGCCCCGACGATCCCGAGGATGAGCGAGACCGGCACCTCGAAGGGCGCGATGATCGTGCGTCCGATGAGGTCGCAGACGGTGACGATGGCGATGCCCAGCAGGCAGACCCACGGCAGGTTGCTGCGCAGGTCGTCCCCGCGGAACATCGAGACGATGTTGGGGACGATCAGCCCGAGGAAGGGCAGGTTGCCGACGACGACCGTCACGACCCCGGTCGCCACGGCGATCAGGCAGGTCCCGATGAGGATGATCTGGTTGTAGTTGAGCCCGACATTGGTCGAGATCTCCTCACCGAGACCGGCGACGGTGAAGCGGTCGGCGACCACGAAGATGGCGACGGCCACGAGGGCGACGATCCACAGCACCTCGTACTGCCCGCGCAGGACCGAGGTGAAGCTGCCGGCGAACCAGATCCCCAGATTCTGCAGCATGTCGGTCTGCAGCGCGATGAAGGTGGAGACCGACCCCACGACGGCGCCCAGCATGATCCCCACGATCGGGACGATGAGCGAGGACCGCAGGGTCACCCTGCGCAGGAAGAGGAAGAAGACCATGGTGCCGATGAAGGCCGCGATGATCGCGCCGATCATCCGCTCCATGAGGCTGGCCCCCGGGAAGAGGATCATCACGGCGAGCAGGCCGAGACCGGCCCACTCGGTGGTGCCGGTCGTCGTCGGTTCGACGAAGCGGTTCTGCGTCAGCAGCTGCATCACCAGCCCGGACATCGCCATCGCGGCGCCGGCGAGGACGAGCGCCACGGTCCGCGGGATACGGGTGATGGCGAACATCTCGCCGCCCCGCTCACCGCCGAAGATGTCGTAGACGCCGGTGAAGAGGGAGACGACGAGGAGCCCGCCCACGGCCAGGATGCCGAGGGCGAGCTTCGGGTCGAGAAGGCGTCCCTTGGAGGCGCCGCGCTCAGCGGTCGTGGCAATCAGCTCTTCTTCTCCTCCAGCGCGTCGGCGAAGTCCGTGAAGAACTCGGTGAAGGTCTGGATGCCCTCGTTGGTGTAGGTGTCCGCGGGCATGAAGACGACATTGCCCTCCTTGATCGCGGTGACGTCCTTGAGCGCGTCGGAGTCCTCGAGGAGCTGCTTGGCGGGGGTGTAACCCTCCTCGTCGGCAGCCACGGCGGCATCGCGGTCCATGACGAGGATCCAGTCCGGGTCCGCCTTGGCGATGGCCTCCACGGAGACCTCGTCGCCCTGGTGGTCGTCACTCGCACCCTCGACCTCGAGGGCCGGCTTGAGGTCGAGCAGGTCGAAGACCGGGCCGAGCGTCTGCCCGACTGTCGGCGCGATGTAGCCGAGCTCGCCACCGGAGGTGTTGATGGCCATCACGGTGTCGCCGGGCTGGTAGGCCTCCTTGACCCGGGCGACCTGTGCGTCGAGGTCCTTGCCGAGCTTGGCGGCCTCGTCCCCCTTGTCGAAGACCTCGCCCAGGACATTGGTCGCGCGCTTGAGCTCGTCGTCGAGCGGCTCACCCTCGCGCGGGTCGAGGTTGAGGAAGGCCGCCTTGGGCGCCAGCTCCTTGAGCTTGGCCTCGTGGTCGGCGTAGCGGTTGCCGTTGATGACCAGGTCGGGCTTGGCGGCGACGATCGCCTCGAGGTTGGGCTCACGGTGGCTGCCGAGGTCGACGATGCTGTCGTCCTTGGTGTACTCGATCGTGTCCGGCATCAGGGTGACGGCTGCCGCGGAGAGCTTCACGTCCCAGTCGGAGAGGGTCTCGAAGGTGCGGTTGTCGGTCGCGACCACGGAGGCCGGCGCCTGCGGCACCTCCACCGCGCCCGTGTTGTCCTCCACCTCGATGGTGGGGCCGGCGGCGGTCTCGGCGTCAGAGGCTCCGCCGCAGGCGGACAGGGCGAGGGCGAGGCCACCGACGAGGGCGAGGGAGCGAGTGCGGGAGAGCACGAAGGGGGGTCCTTCCGAAGGGGGCGCCACCGCACGATGCCGGACGCCTGCTGATGAGGTTGACATGAGGCTAGCCTCACCAAACCTCCCCACGTCAACCGGGTCCTCTCTGCGGAACGCTGATGGGGTGGGTCCCTCAGTCCACGGGCTCGCCCAGCACCGCCGTCAGCTGGTCGATCACACCCTCACCACCCTCCATCGCGATCGGGTGCGCGGGGCCGCGGTGCCAGAGCCACAGGTCGAGGTCCTGCGCGGTCCCCGCGATCACCGCGTCGGCGCCACCGTGGCCGTGCGCCGCGCGATCGATGACGCGCAGGTGCGGCTGGTCGATGTCGGCACCGTCGTGCGGGTTGCGGCCGGTGATGCGACCGAGCGTGACGAGCACCCGGTGGCCCGTGTCGGTCATGTGCACCGCCACGGTGCCGCCACCGGGGGCGAAGCTCGCCCAGCGAGGGAGTCCTCCGTACATCCAGTCGAGGGCCTCGAGCACGCCGTCGGCCGCCAGGCCGGTGTCGAGCGGGGTGGGGTCGCCGACGGTCAGCTCGGCGTCGACCCGGTGGATGAGCATCTCGTGCGCCTGCCGGCGCATCGTGAATCCCACCGTGTGCAGCGCCGGGTCGCCGGCCCACGACCAGGCGGCGTCTGCCGGGTCGGCATTGCGCAGTCGCAGCATGAGCTCCTCGTGGGCGTGGTCGAGGACGCGCAGCAGCCCGTCCCGGTCCGCGGGGCGGGCGGGCTCCTCATATGCATCCGGCGCCTCCGGCCGGTTGGCGATGACCCATGCCCAGAAGTCCTGCACCTCGCCACCGGCATGCCACAGGAGGTCATCGACATCCCAGTCCGGGCAGCTGGGCACCGGCGCCCCCGGGTCGGCCGCGCCGACACACTCACGGAAGCGTGCGGTCTCCCGCTCCAACGCGGTGAGATAGCTGTCGAAGGGGAGCCAGTGGGCCTGCGCGTCAGCGGTCATGAGGTGAGACTTCTCCCCTTCGTCGCGTGAGGCAACGGGATTGTCGGCGAGCGGGTGCAGGATGGTCCGGTGACGACGACCGTGTTCTTCCACGCCCACCCCGACGACGAGGCCAGCGGGACCGCCGGCTCGATGATCCTCACCTCGGACGCCGGCCACCGGGTGGTCGTCGTCTACGCCACCCACGGCGAGCACGGCACGGTCCCCGACGACCTGGGCGAAGGGGGGAGCCTCGCCGACCACCGCCAGCGCGAGGCGGAGGCCTCGGCTGCGATCACGGGCACGGTCCGCGTCGAGTGGCTCGGGTACGCCGACTCCGGGATGACCGGGTGGGAGCAAAACGGTCACGAGACCTCCTTCCACTCCGCCGACCTCGACGAGGCCGCCGGACGGCTGGCGCGCATCCTCGACGAGGAGGACGCGGACATCCTCGTCGGCTACGACTGGCACGGCGGCTACGGCCACCCCGACCACGTCAAGGTCCACCACGTCGCCCATCGGGCCGCCGAGCTCGCCGCCCGACGACCCCGCCTCCTCGAGAACACGATGAACCGTGACCGGATGCGCGCCCAGCTC
Organism: Janibacter limosus NBRC 16128; assembly: GCF_001570985.1. GTDB lineage: Bacteria > Actinomycetota > Actinomycetes > Actinomycetales > Dermatophilaceae > Janibacter > Janibacter limosus. The sequence continues at coordinate 72,976 of NZ_BCSS01000011.1, forward strand.
GCCCAGGCCAAGGAGATAGGGCTCGAGCTTGACCTGGACGTCGACGGCCCGATGGACGATGGCAACCCGATGGGCTTGCCGGAGAGCGAGATCCACCACGCGCTCGACGTCACCTCGGTCATCGACCGGAAGCGCGCAGCCCTGGCCAGTCACGGCTCCCAGGCCGACGTCCAGGGGATGCTGCAGATGCCCCCCGAGGTCTTTGCGGCCGCCTTCGGGATCGAGCACTACGCCGAGCCGGGGATACCACAGCAGCTGTCGACGGAGAACCCCTTCGTCTCATGAGCAGAACACAGGGTAGGCAGACCTAACCTCCTGGGTCTATCGTGCGGGCATGGGCAAGAAGGTGAAGATCGGCAAGGTCAAGGTCAAGGAGAAGTGCTGCGTCAGCAAGAGTCGCTGCAGCTCCTGCCCCATCCGCCTGCTCAAGGAGGGCCGGCTGCCCGACGGCTACGCCGTCCACAAGCGCAAGCTCGTCACCACCAAGCAGAAGGCCAAGTTGCGCGCTGCCGCCTGACCCGCCTGACCGCACGTAGGGTCGCCTGTCCTTGCTCGAATCGCGGCGGGCCCGACCGTAGGCTGGCGCGATGACGACCTCGAAGTTCGCCGCCCAGCTCACCGTGCAGATCGGTGAGGAGTTTGCCGCGCACCAGCAGTACCTCGCGATCGCCGCGTACTACGAGGGGATGACTCTGCCGCAGCTGGCCGGCTGCTTCTACCGCCAGGCCGCCGAGGAGCGCGGGCACGCGCTGATGATGGTCCAGTACCTGCTCGACACCGACCAGCCGGTCAACATCCCGGCCACGGCCGCTCCCCGGTGCGACCTCGAGGGTGCCGTGGCACCGATCGAGCTCGCGGTGGAGCAGGAGAAGACGGTCAGCGCGCAGATCAACGGCCTGACCCGGATCGCCCGCGACGAGAACGACTTTGCCGCCGAGCAGTTCATGCAGTGGTTCATCAAGGAGCAGGTCGAGGAGGTCTCCAAGATGCAGGACCTGCTCACCGTGGCCCGCCGCAGCGAGGACGACCTCAACGACATCGAGACCTATGTCGAGCGCGACATGGGTGCCGGCGCAGCCGACCCGGCCGCGCCCCGTCAGGCCGGCCAGGTCAGCGCAGGCTGACCCGCACCCGCCCGTCGACGACCGCGAAGCGCACGTCGGCCAGCGACTCCACGACGAGGTCGGCGCCCACCAGGGCGTCGGCCTCGCTCGTCGTCGTCACCGCGAGCACCGCGCACCCGGCAGCCCTGGCCGCAGCGATGCCGCTCGGGGCGTCCTCGCAGACCAGACAGTCCGCCGGTGCCACACCCAGGCGCTGCGCCGCCACGAGGAAGGGGTCGGGGTGCGGCTTGCCGCGCTCGACGTCGTCGAAGGTCACGACCTCGTCGATGCCGATCCCCGCTGCTGCCAGTCGAACTCGCGCCAGCTCACGCGTCGCCGACGTGGCCACCGCGACCGGGGCCCCGTCGAGTGCCGTGATCGCCTCGAGCACCCCGGCGAGGGCGATGACCCCCTCGACGTCAGCGACCTCGAGCTGCTCGATCCTCGCGAAGGCTGCCGCCGGGTCCAGCCAGGGCCCCACCGAGGCGATGATCGCCGGCGCTGGCATGCCGTGGTGGCCGACGAGGGTCGTGGGGTCGATGTCGTGCTCGAGGGCCCAGCGCACCCAGGAGCGCTCCACCGAGGCCGTCGAGTCGACGAGGGTTCCGTCGTTGTCGAAGATCACGGCAGCGAAGGTGCGGTCGGCAAAGGGGTCGGGGCCTGCTGGGGTGGAGTCCATGAGCACGACCTTAAGGAGATGCCCGCCGGACTCGGCCTAGGCTGGGCACAGAGCCCCTGGAGGTGCCATGTACAGCACGACGCCGGCCGGACCTGACCGCGAAGCCCCGCCCGACCGCGCCGCAATCGGTCCGGACTCGCGCGGCCTGTGGCTCATGGGCAATGACGTGGACCTCGCCCGCCGCCTCGCCGGCACGGGATTCGACTGGCTCGCCCTCGACGCCCAGCACGGCGCGATCGACCGCTCCGCCCTCGTGGACCTTGGCCGGGCCCTCGGTGACGTCGAGGCCAACTTCGTCGTGCGCGTCCCCGGTGTCGACCACGCGTGGATCGGCGCCTCGCTCGATGCGGGTGCTGCCGGAGTGATCGTCCCGTCGATCGCCTCCGTCGAGGATGCCCAGGAGGCCGTGCGGGCGACCTACTACCCGCCACTCGGTGAGCGCAGCTGGGGACCGTTGACCCCGATGTGGGACGGCTACGCCCCGGACGCCGAGCGCGCCAACGCCCACGTCCAGTGCGCGGTGATGATCGAGACGGCCGGCGCCCTCGATGCCGTCGAGGAGATCGCTGCACTGGACGGGGTCAACCTGCTCTTCCTCGGACCGGTCGACCTCTCGCTCTCCCTCGGGATGAGCCTGGACGACCTGCTCGCCGACACCTCCGACTCCGGCCCCGTCGGTCGGATCCTGGCCGCAGCCCGCAGCCACGGCATCGAGGTCGCCGCCTTCGCCGGCGATCCGGCGAGGGTCCCCGCGCTGCGGGCCCTGGGCATCGACCGCATCGCCGTGGCGACGGACATCGCGCTCGTGGCCCTCGGCGCACAGCAGGTCCTCGACCTCACCTGAAGCCACGTATCCTCGGGGTCCGTGAGTGAATCCCTGCCTGACGACGGCTTCGAGGCTACGGCCGCGGACGGCCTACGCACCTCTGCCAGCGTGGACGGCGTCGACCCCGACGACCTGGCCACCACCCTTCGCGTCCTCGGGATGCTCCACGAGCTGCCGTCGGGACACGAGGACATCTCCACGGTCAAGCGGGCGACCAGCTCGATGTACAACCGGGTGAAGAAGACCCGCCGCCGCGAGGCCCGCCAGGCCGAGCGCGGCCCCAAGGTCATCCACGACCAGGCGATCCTCGACCAGACCGCGACCGGCTCCCCGTTGCGCATCGACGACGAGACGAAGGGGATCCCCCTCACCTCCTCGACGGGGGCCCGCTACGCGGGCGAGCTGCAGATCCCGCGCGGCTGCTACATGTGCCACGCGGACTACACGCTCGTCGACGCCTTCTACCACTGGCTCTGCCCGGACTGCGCGGCCATGAGCCACGAGCGCCGCGACCAGGGCACGGACCTGCGCGGACGTCGGGCGCTGCTCACCGGTGGGCGCGCCAAGATCGGCATGTACATCGCCCTGCGCCTGCTGCGCGACGGAGCCGACCTGACGATCACGACCCGCTTCCCCAGGGATGCCGCGCGACGCTTCGCCGAGCTCGCCGACTCCCCCGAGTGGATCGACCGGCTGACGATCATCGGCATCGACCTGCGCGACCCGACGCAGGTCGTCGCGCTGACCGACGAGGTCGCTGCCGCAGGGCCGCTCGACATCCTCATCAACAACGCCTGCCAGACCGTGCGCCGCTCCCCCGGCGCCTACTCGAGCCTCGTCGACGGCGAGTCCCAGCCGCTGGAGACCGGTGGGGCGACGCCCAGGATGCTGACCTTCGACCGGGTGAGCGAGGCGCACCCGGCCGCGCTCATCGGGACGCTGGGTGAGCACCCGGTGCCGCACGCGGACGTCGCCGCACGCAGCGCCGCCGACCTGACCAAGCTCGCTCTCTCCGCCGGCAATGCCTCGCTCGAGGCGCACCTCGCCGGCACCGCCGTCGACGCCGGTGGCCTGCTGCCCGACGTCGTCGCGAGCAACTCGTGGAAGCAGACCGTCGACGAGGTCGACCCGCTCGAGCTCCTCGAGGTGCAGATGTGCAACTCGGTCGCTCCCTTCCTCCTCGTCTCCAGGCTGCGGCCGGCGATGCGGGCCGCAGTGGAGCGGCGCAGCGAAGAGGTCGGCCACGCTGCTCGGGCTTATGTCGTCAACGTCTCGGCGATGGAGGGGCAGTTCTCCCGGCGGTACAAGGGCGCCGGCCACCCGCACACCAACATGGCCAAGGCCGCGCTCAACATGCTGACCCGCACCTCTGCCGGCGAGATGTTCGAGACCGACCGGATCCTCATGACCGCCGTCGACACCGGCTGGATCACCGACGAGCGTCCGCACCACGAAAAGCTGGAGATCGCGGCCCAGGGATGGCACGCCCCGCTCGACCTCGTCGACGGTGCCGCCCGTGTCTACGACCCGATCGTGCGTGGCGAGCGCGGTGAGGACCTGCACGGGGTCTTCCTGAAGAACTACGAGCCGTACGCCTGGTAGAGGTGTGAAGGCTCCCGCGTCGGGTACAAAGGGGATACGGTGACAGAGGTCACGACCTCTTGACGAAGGAGCAGCCGCAATGGCACCGAAGGACTCGACCTTCTTGGGCTGGCCCGTCCTGCGGCAGCTGGCCTCCGGCGACTTCCTCGGCCGCGGCAACGCGGTCACCTCACGCACGACCCGTGAGATCGAGCCGCGCACGTCGACGGCCGACCGTGTCGTGCAGAGCGTGTGCCCCTACTGCGCCGTCGGCTGCGGTCAGCGGGTCTTCGTCAAGGACGACAAGGTCGTCCAGATCGAGGGTGACCCGGACTCGCCGGTGAGCCGCGGGCGGTTGTGCCCCAAGGGTGCCGCGAGCGAGCAGCTGGTCAACTCCCCCACCCGTCAGACCCACGTGCTCTACCGGGCGCCGGGCGCCACGGAGTTCCAGCGGATCGAGCTCGACGAGGCGATCGACATGGTCGCCGACCGCTACCTGGAGGCTCGCGCCAACAAGTGGCAGGAGGTCGACGACAAGGGTCGACGGCTGCGGCGCACGATGGGCATCGCCTCTCTCGGGGGCGCGACCCTCGACAACGAAGAGAACTACCTGATGAAGAAGCTGTACACGGCTTCTGGCGCGATACAGATCGAGAACCAGGCGCGTATTTGACACTCCGCCACGGTTCCCAGTCTGGGATCCTCCTTCGGGCGCGGCGGCGCCACCCAGTCCCTGCAGGACATGGCCAACGCAGACTGCATCATCATCCAGGGTTCCAACATGGCCGAGTGCCACCCCGTGGGCTTCCAGTGGGTGGCCGAGGCCAAGGCCCGTGGCGCCCGGGTGATCCACATCGACCCCCGCTTCACCCGCACCTCGGCGCTCGCTGACACGCACGCCGCGATCCGGGCCGGGACCGATGTCGTCCTGCTCGGTGCACTGATCAACCACGTCCTCGCCAAGGACCTCTACTTCCACGACTACGTCGTCGCCTACACCAACGCGGCCACGCTCGTCAGCGAGGACTTCGTCGACACCGAGGACCTCGACGGTGTCTTCTCCGGCTACGACCCGGAGACCGGCACCTACGACATGTCCTCGTGGGCGTACGACGCGCGCACGGACGGCGAAGGGGGCGGCGACGACGTCGACGGTCCCTCGGGTGAGAACGAGCACGGTGCCAGCAAGACCGCCCGCGCCGCGGGCGACCAGCACGGCGGCGCCGGCCCGGCCCTGGAGCACTCGCGGGTCATCCGCGACGAGACCCTGCAGCACCCGCGCTCCGTCTTCCAGGTGCTCAAGCGGCACTATTCGCGCTACACACCCCAGATGGTCGAGGACGTCTGCGGCATCCCGCAGTGGCAGTTCCACCAGATCGCGGACGCGCTGACGGCCAACTCCGGCCGCGAGCGCACGACCTGCTTCGCCTATGCGTTGGGCTGGACCCAGCACAGCCTCGGCGCCCAGTTCATCCGCACGGCGGCGATCCTCCAACTGCTCATGGGCAACATGGGACGCCCCGGTGGCGGGATCATGGCGCTGCGCGGTCACGCGAGCATCCAGGGCTCGACGGACATCCCGACCCTCTTCAACATCCTCCCGGGCTACCTGCCGATGCCGATGGTCGGCCAGCACGACACCTACGAGGAGTACCTGTCGAGCATCAGCTCGCCTCTGCAGAAGGGCTTCTGGACCGAGGCCCCGTCCTACACCGCGAGCCTGCTGAAGTCGTGGTTCGGCGATGCTGCGACGCCCGAGAACAACTTCTGCTACGACTACCTGCCGCGTCTGACCGGCGCGCACGGGACCTACCAGAGCGTCATGGCGATGCTCGACGACGAGGTCGAGGGCTACTTCGTCATCGGGCAGAACCCTGCGGTCGGGTCGGCCCACGGCAAGATGCAGCGTCTGGCGATGACCCACCTGAAGTGGGTCGTCGTGCGCGACTTCCAGCTCATCGAGTCGGCGACCTTCTGGAAGGACTCCCCGGAGATCGCCAGCGGCGAGCTGAAGACCGAGGACATCGACACCGAGGTCTTCTTCTTCCCCGCGGCCAACCACGTCGAGAAGTCGGGCACCTTCACCCAGACCCAGCGGATGCTCCAGTGGCACCACCAGGCGATCCAGCCCCCGGGCGATGCGCAGAGCGAGCTCGAGTTCTTCCACGAGCTCGGCGTGCGCATCCGCGAGCGACTGAAGGACTCCACGGACGAACGCGACCGGCCACTGCTCGACATGACCTGGGACTACCCCAAGGACGAGCACGGCGAGACCGACGCCGAGGCGGTGCTGGCGGAGATCAACGGCTTCCACCTCACCGGCGACAAGGCGAGCCAGCCGCTCAGCACCTTCGCCGAGATGAAGCCCGACGGCTCAACCACGGGCGGCTGCTGGATCTACACCGGCGTCTTCGCCGGCGGGGTCAACAAGTCCAAGAACCGCGTCCCCGGACGCGATCAGGACGAGACGGCCCTCGACTGGGGCTGGGCCTGGCCGATGAACCGACGGGTCCTCTACAACCGCGCCTCCGCAGCGCCCGACGGGACTCCATGGAGCGAGCGCAAGAAGTACGTCTGGTGGGACGTCGACGCCAAGAAGTGGGTCGGCAAGGACGTGCCCGACTTCCCGGTCGATCGCGACCCGACCTTCCGGCCCGACGCCGACGTCGGTGGGCCGGCGGCAATCGCCGGGGACGACCCCTTCATCATGCAGGCCGACGGCAAGGGCTGGCTCTTCGCACCCAAGGGCATGGTCGACGGTCCCCTGCCCAGTCACTACGAGGCGCAGGAGTCGCCGGTCACCAACCCGCTGTACTCGCAGCAGCGCAACCCGGGCCGGCTGGTCTACCCGCGCAAGGACAACCTGTGGAGTCCGTCCGGTGACGAGCCGGGATCGGGTGTCTACCCCTTCGTCTTCACGACCTACCGCCTCACCGAGCACCACACCGCCGGGGGGATGAGCCGCTGGCTGCCGTACCTGTCGGAACTGCAGCCGGAGATGTTCTGCGAGGTCTCCCCCGAGCTCGCCGAGCAACAAGGGCTGGTCAACGGCGAGTGGGCGACGATCGTCTCGGCGCGCAGCGCCATCGAGGCACGCGTCCTGGTCACCGAGCGCATGACGCCGCTGACGATCATGGGCAACACGGTCCACCAGATCGGCCTGCCCTATCACTGGGGTGTCGGGCGCGATGCGGTCGTCGAGGGCGATGGCGCCAACGACCTGCTCGGCGTGGCCCTGGACCCCAATGTCCAGATCCAGGAGTCCAAGGTCGGCGCCTGCGACATCATCCCCGGCCGGCGGCCCCACGGTGACGCGCTGCTGAGGTTCGTCGCCGAGTACCAGTCGCGGGCAGGGACCACGGTCGAGACCGGCAACCAGCACGCCGACGACGTCCCGGCGGCGGTCCACGCGCGTCGCGCAGCCACCCGCGAGACGGAAGGAGACCGCTGATGGGCTACCTCTCCCGACAGCTCTCGGGCCAGACCGACCCGGCCACCGACGCCGGGTGGCAGGAGGCACCGAGCCGCAAGGGCTTTTTCACCGACACCTCGATCTGCATCGGCTGCAAGGCCTGCGAGGTCGCCTGCAAGGAGTGGAACGGCATCCCGCTCGACGGGCTGGCGATCACGGGCAACTCCTACGACAACACCGGCGACCTCGGGGCGAGCACGTGGCGCCACGTCGCCTTCGTCGAGCAGAGCCAGGACCGGATCGAGGCCGCGCGCGAGTCGGGTCGGCGGCTCGTGGACCTGGGCATGCCTAGCATGGGTGCACCCGCACCGGCACCCGAGCCGTCGATCGCCTCCCCCGCCGGGTACGGCACGCTCCCCGCGCCGATCGAGGGGCACGGTCCAGCACTGACGGACATGCTCAGCGAAAAGGCCAATGTCGAGGCCGGCGGCACGGGCGACTACGGCCTCACCGTCGACGGCGTGCCGATCGTCGGAGCGGTCCCGGAGTTTCGTTGGCTGATGTCCTCCGACGTGTGCAAGCACTGCACCCACGCCGGCTGCCTGGACGTCTGCCCCACGGGCTCCCTCTTCCGCAGCGAGCACGGCACCGTCGTCGTGCAGGACGACATCTGCAACGGATGCGGCTACTGCGTCGGCGCCTGCCCCTTCGGCGTCATCGAGCGCCGCACCGACAAGAGCGTCTCGGTCACTGCTGACAGCCACGTCCCCAATGTCGGCGTCGCCCAGAAGTGCACCCTCTGCTACGACCGGCTGACCCACGACCAGACCCCCGCGTGCGCCCAGACCTGCCCGACGACGTCGATCAAGTTCGGCGCGCACGAGGACATGGTGACCACGGCCCGCGAGCGTGTCACCCAGCTGCACGAGCAGGGCTTCACCGAGGCTCGTCTCTACGGCGCCAACGAGCACGACGGCGTCGGCGGCACCGGCTCGGTCTTCCTCCTGCTCGACGAGCCCGAGGTCTACGGCCTGCCCCCGGACCCGGTCGTCCCCACGGCCAAGCTGCCCGAGATGTTCCGCGCTGCGGGCCTCGCCGGGATCGGCCTGCTCGGAGCCGTGGCCGTCTCCTTCATCGGGAGCACGTCGTGACGACCTCTCCCTTCGACAGCTACCGCCCGCCCGAGGAGGGTCGGCGCAAGCGCCGCCGTGACTCCGGGATCCGCCGGGCCGGCGATCTGGCCAAGGGCGCCCAGCGCAGCTGGCTCAGCCGCGACGGCGGCGGTCGTCGGGAGGCGCCCGCGGTTCCGGACGCCGAGTTCTCCAGCTATTACGGCCAGGCGATCGTCAAGCCGGTGCCGTGGGACCACAAGATCTCCGCGTACCTCTTCGTCGGGGGCATCGCGGGGACGTCCGGCATCATCCAGGCGGGAGCTGCGGCCACGGGCAATGCTGTCCTGCAACGCAATGCACGACTGACGGCGATGACCACCGTCGCACTCAGCGGCGCGGCCCTCGTGGCCGACCTCGGGCGACCCGAGCGCTTCCTCAACATGATGCGCACCGTCAAGCTCACCTCCCCCATGTCGGTCGGCACCTGGATCCTCACCGCCTACGCAGGGTGTGCATCAGTCACCACGGGCGCCGAGGTGCTGCGACTCCTGCCCGCGCGGGGACCGGTCACGGCCCTCACCCGGGTCACGGACGCACTCGACACTCCGTCGACCATCGGTCAGGCCGCCTTCGGCGCGCCGCTCGCGGCATACACCGCTGTCCTGCTCGCCGACACCGCCCACCCGGTGTGGCACGAGAGCCGGCGTCAGCTCCCCTTCGTCTTCGTCGGCTCTGCGGCCCTGGCCTCCGCGGGCGTGCAGATGGTCCTGACCCCCGCTGCTCTTGCCGGTCCGGTGCGTCGGCTGGCTCTGGCGGGTGTCGCCACCGAGCTGGCCGCCATGCACCAGCTCGAGGAGCACCTGGCCGATCTGGGCATCGACGAGCCGGTCACCACCGGGCAGGGCGCGGGCAAGCTGCGCCTGGCCAAGGGGCTGGCCATCGCCGGCGGCCTGGGCACCCTGCTCGCGGGGCGCAGTCGCGTCGCCGCGATCGCCTCGGGCACGGCCCTGGCGGCCGCTTCGGCCCTGACCCGCATGGGGATCGTCGAGGCGGGTATCGAGTCGGCCAAGGACCCCAAGTACACCGTCCGTGTCCAGAAGGACCGGCTCGACAAGAGACGACAGCAGGGCTCCATCGACGACAGCATCGTCACGGTCCGCTGACCAGCGGGCCGTGCCCCTTCGTACCAGGAGGTCTCCATGAGCACGGCAACCACGAGCTCCGCTTCGGCCGCCACCGGCAACCGGTGGCTCATCCTCGCTGGTGGTGTCCTCGTCCAGCTGACGATCGGGGCCGTCTACGCATGGAGCACCTTCAGCAAGGCGATCCAGGGTGACGCGTCGGCGATCGAGCTGTCCAAGGTCCAGGCCACCATCCCCTTCGAGGTGGCCATCGGCATGCTCTTCCTCGGGACCTTCCTCGGTGGGCGCATCCAGGACAAGCGCGGACCACGGCTCGTCGCCCTGGCCGGTGTCGTCATCTACTCGATCGGCATCATGCTGGCCAGCCTCACCCGGGAGGCCTCCGACCTGTGGCTGCTCATCCTCGGCTACGGCGTGCTCGGCGGCTTCGGTCTCGGCCTGGCCTACATCGTGCCGATCGCCATGCTGCAGAAGTGGTTCCCCGACAAGCGCGGCCTGATCACCGGCATCGCTGTCGGTGGCTTCGGCTTCGGTGCCGTCATCACCTCCCCGCTCGCCCAGCGGATGATCGACGGGATGGCTGGCTACGACGTCCACCCGACCAAGGCCTTCCTCTGGTTGGGCGTCGCCTACCTGGTCTTCGGCCTCATCGGCGCCTCGGTCTTCAAGAACCCGCCGGCCGGCTATGTCGCGCCCGGCGTGGCCGCGGCAGAGGCGAAGCACGACACCAAGAAGCAGGAGCAGGCCAAGAAGGCCGCCCGTGACTTCACCCAGCAGGAGGCGCTGAGCACCCCGCAGTGGTACATGCTCACGCTCATCCTGACGATCTCCGTGACCGCCGGCATCTCACTGATCTCTGTCGCCGCCGGGACCGCCACGGACGTGGCGGGCATGAGCGCCGCCGCGGCCGCGACCCTCGTCGGCGTCATGGGCCTCTTCAACGGCGGTGGTCGCATCCTCTGGGCGGCGGTCTCCGACAAGATCGGCCGCATGCCGGCCTTCATGGGCATCCTCGGGCTGCAGGGTCTGGCCCTGCTCGCGATCCCGCACATCGGCAATGCCGCCGCCTTCTACGTGCTGTGCGCCATCGTCTACACCTGCTACGGCGGCGCCTTCGGCACCCTGCCGGCCACTGCTGGCGACTTCTTCGGAGTGAAGAACTCCGGTGGCATCTACGGCCTGATGCTCATCGGCTGGTCCATCGGCGGGATCATCGGCCCGCTGCTCATCTCGTGGCTCATCGGCGAGGACCAGGCGTACACGATGGCCTTCACCGTCATGGGCATCATCGCCCTCGCCGGTCTGGTGATCCCCTTCATCGCCAAGCCGCCGAAGCACCACGCCTGACATCTCCTGGATGAAATGCGCATCCGCGACCGCGTCTCCCGGTCGTCGGGTCTGGCATGCTCAGGTCCGCCCGACACATCGTCGGCCATCACTGGACCAGGGGAGATCTCTCATGCGCAATCGACTCATCGGCGCTGCCGCTGCTGTGGCCTGCACGGCAGGCCTGGCCGTCACTTCCGCTGCACCCGCCAGCGCCGCCGGCTGGGGCACGATCTCATCGTCCAGCGTCGGCAAGTCCTTGTCGTACAGCTCATGGACCACGCTGGGGCGGTCCTTCAAGCCGGCCCCGGGGGTCATCTATCGCTATTGCGTCGTCGGCAAGGGCACGACGAAGGCCAACCTGCAGCCGACGGCCTTCGGCACGACGGCGTCGTTCACCAACAGCAAGTCCTACGTGACGCGGTGCACGAAGAGCTGGAAGACCCCGTCCGGTTACGGCTCCACCATGACGCCGTCCGCGGCCAAGCTCACGTCGAGCGGCAGCGTCTACATCTCCAAGGTCTACGTGCAGCGCTACTACTCGGGTCCAGTTCCCAGCGCCGCCTGACTACCACTCGGCAGCCTGCCCATCCGCGGGTGGGCAGGCGGGCCGTCGTGTGCTTCTCGGTCGGGCTGACAAGGCCCCGAGCCCTCCCGCTCAGCGGTGGGCGGACTGACCGGTGAGGACCTGGCCGATGATCAGCTGGTGCACCTCGGACGTACCCTCGTAGGTGAGGACCGACTCCAGGTTGTTGGCGTGGCGCATGATGGGGTGGTCGAGCGTGATGCCGGCGGCGCCGAGGATCGTGCGGCACTCGCGGGCTATGGCGATCGCCTCGCGGGTGTTGTTGAGCTTGCCCAGGCTGACCTGCGTGTGGTGCAGCGTGCCAGCGTCCTTGAGGCGGCCCAGGTGGAGCGCGAGCAGCATCCCCTTGCCCAGCTCGAGCGTCATGTCGGCCAGCTTGGCCTGGGTGAGCTGGTAGGCGGAGAGCGGCTTGTCGAAGATCGCGCGGTCACCGGCATAGGAGATCGCCGTCTCCAGGCAGTCCCTCGCGGCGCCCAAGGAGCCGAAGACGATGCCGAAACGCGCCTCGTTGAGGCAGGAGAGCGGACCCGAGAGTCCGACGGCCTCGGGCAGGACCGCCGATCCGGGTAGGCGCACGTCGTCGAGGACGAGCTCGCTCGTGACCGATGCGCGCAGCGACATCTTCCGCGTGATCTCCGGGGCCGAGAAGCCGGGGGTGTCGGTCGGCACGACGAAGCCGCGCACCCCTTCGTCCGTCTGCGCCCAGACCACAGCCACGTCGGCGACCGAGCCGTTGGTGATCCACATCTTGTTGCCCGTGAGGACCCAGTCGTCACCGTCCCGACGAGCGCGGGTGCGCATGCCCCCGGGGTTGGAGCCGAAGTCGGGCTCGGTCAGCCCGAAGCACCCGATCGCCTCACCGGTGGCCATGCGCGGCAGCCACTCCTGCTTCTGCTCCTCGGACCCGTGCTTCCAGATCGCAAACATCGCCAGCGACCCTTGGACGGACACGAGGGAGCGCACGCCGGAGTCGCCGGCCTCGAGCTCCATGCAGGCCAGCCCGTACGCGGTCGCCGACATGCCCGCGCAGCCGTACCCCTCGAGGTGCATGCCGAGCACACCGAGGTCACCGAGCTCCGTGGCGAGCTCTCGCACCGGTATCGACGCCGACTCGTACCAGTCGGCCAGGTGTGGCTTGATCCTGGTCTCGACGTGGGTGCGCACGGTGCCGCGGATCGCGATGTCCTCCTCGGAGAGCAAGGCGTCGGTGTTGACGAACTCGAGCGGGGTCTGGGTGGCCATGGGTGAGGTCCTTACAGAGGAGGGCGGGGTCTCATGCATGTCGTCGGCTCTCACTCGCGGACGTCGGCCGGGCCGTCGTGGAAGGGCAGGCCCGCGGCGGCCCAGGCCTCGACCCCGCCGACCACGTCGGTCGCGTCGACTCCCAGTGAGCGAAGGGAGGCAGCCGCCAGTGACGAGCTGTAGCCCTGACGGCACAGGACGATCACCCGGGCCCGGGGCGTCGCCTCGGGGATGCGGTGGGGGCAGGTCGGGTCCAGGCGCCACTCGAGGACGGTCCGATCGATGACGAGGGCACCGGGCAGCTCACCCTGCCGGGCCCGTTGGGCAGCGGTCCGGGTGTCGACGAGGAGGGCTCCCCCCTTCGCGGCATCGTGTGCTTGGTGCGGGGTGAGGCGGGTCAGACCGGCCCGGGCCGACTCGAGGAGCCGGCCGACCTCGCTCATGCCACCTGCACCAGGGCGCGGTCGGGCAGCGAGCCGGCAGCGACGGTCTCGCCGACGACCGGGGCACCGGGGACCTCGCCGACGACGAGCAGCCCGCCAGAGGTCTGCGCGTCCGCGAGCAGGATGAGCTCGTCCTCGCTGATGCCAACCGCGGACAGGTGCGGGCGGACCCAGTCGAGATTGCGCTTGGAGCCGCCCGGGACGTGCCCGGCAGCGAGGGCCTCGCGGGCACCCGTCACGTAGGGAACCGCGGCGGCATCGATCCGAGCGGCGACGCCGGAGGCCCGGCACATCTTGTAGAGGTGGCCGAGCAGACCAAATCCGGTGACATCGGTCGCCGCCCGGACACCCACAGCCAGGGCCGCCTGCGCGGCATCGCGGTTGAGGGCAACCATCGAGGCGATGGCTTCTTCGCTGCGCTCCCCCGTCGCCTTGTGCCGGTTGTTGAGCACGCCGACGCCGAGCGGCTTGGTCAGGCTGATAGGCAGGCCTGCTTCTGCAGCGTCGTTGCGCATCAGGCGGTCCGGGTCGGCGGTGCCGGTGACGGCCATGCCGTAGATCGGCTCGGGGGCGTCGATGCTGTGGCCACCCAATACGGGGAAGCCGGCCTCGGTGGCGACGTCGAGGCCCCCACGGAGCACCTCGGTCAGCAGCTCGGTCGGGAGCAGCTCCCGCGGCCAGGCGACGAGGTTGATCGCCATGATCGGGTCGCCACCCATGGCGTAGATGTCGGAGACCGCATTGGCCGCGGCGATCCGACCCCAGTCATAGGGATCGTCGACGACGGGCGTGAAGAAGTCCGAGGTCGAGAGCACCGCGCGGCCGCCGTCGATGCGCACCGCCGCCGCGTCGTCGCCGTCGTCGAGACCGACGAGGACGTCGGAGCCGGGCGGGGCCGCGACGTGCAGGCCGGCGACGATCTGCTCGAGCTCACCCGCCGGGATCTTGCAGGCGCAGCCCCCGCCGCGGGCGAACTGGGTCAGTCGGATCGGCTCCATGACCTCACCCTAGGACCCGAGGGCGTGACGTGGGTCTCCTGCCCCTAAGGTTGGACTCGGAGGCGTCTGGGTTCCTGGTGGTCCCCCCGGTCTTCAACACCGGTGAGGCCGAGCATCTCGGTCTGGCGGGTTCGATTCCCGTCCGCCTCCGCCAGTCTCCACCCTGACGAAGGGAGCGCCACCCGTGAGCGAGGACCCGCGCCGGGCCATCCCCCGCACGGACACCGTGCTGGCTCAGCCTCCCTTCGTCGCAGCGGCCGAGCAGCTGGGTCGCGTCGTCGTGCGCAACGCCGTCGTCGCGGCCCAGCAGCGAGCCCGTGACGGTGAGCTCGCACCCGACGAGGTCGTCGGCGCCGCCCTCGCAGCCCTGCCCACCCGGACGAGCTCACTCACCCCGGTGCTCAACGCGACGGGCGTCGTCGTCCACACCAACATCGGGCGAGCACCCCTCTCCCCCAGCGCGATCGACGCCGTCGTCGATGCCGCCGGATACGTGGACGTCGAGATGGACCTGGCCACCGGCGCGCGCAGCCGGCGGGGAGCGGGAGCGCTGGGCGCCCTGCTCGAGGCGGTCCCGGACGCCGCAGGTGCGTTGGTGGTCAACAACGGCGCGGCGGCGCTGGTCCTCGCGACCACCGCACTGGCCGCCGGACGCGAGGTGGTCGTCTCCCGCGGGGAGATGGTCGAGATCGGTGACGGCTTCCGCCTGCCCGACCTGATCGCCTCGACCGGCGCGCGGCTGCGCGAGGTGGGCACGACCAACCGGACCCACCTGCGTGACTACGCCGACGCGATCGGGCCGGAGACGGGGTGCGTGCTCAAGGTCCATCCGAGCAACTTCCGGGTCGACGGGTTCGTCACCTCGGTCGGGCTGGACGAGCTGCGAGGGCTCACTCGTCCTGATGGCTCGAGCGTGCCGGTCGTCGCCGACATCGGCTCCGGTCTCCTCTCCCCCGACCCGCTGCTGCCCGACGAGCCGGATGCGACGACCTGGCTGCGCGCCGGCGCCACGATCGTCACCGCGAGCGGCGACAAGCTGCTCGGCGGACCGCAGGCCGGGCTCGTCCTCGGTGACGCGGAGGTCGTCGAGAAGCTGCGCCAGCATCCCCTCCAGCGTGCGCTGCGCGTCGACAAGCTCGCCCTCGCCGCGCTCGAGGCGACCGTGCGTGGACCCGTCCCACCCGTGACGGCGGCGCTGCACGCAACCGCCGACGACCTGCGGCCCCGTGTCGAGGCACTCGCCGCCGAGGTCGGTCGCGAGATCGTCCCGGTCGAGGGTCGAGTCGGTGGCGGGGGCGCCCCCGGGGTCCCACTGCCAGGATGGGCCGTCGAGATCCCCGTCGCTGCGGTCGAGCGACTACGCCAGCCCGAGGGTGACCTGCCGGTCGTCCTCGCCCGCGTCGAAGGGGGCCGTGGCCTGGTCGACCTGCGCTGCATCCCCGCCGACCGGGATGTCGACGTGCTGGCAGCGCTGCGAGCGGCACTGGGGCACGACGGATCTGGCGCGACTCCCCCTTCGTCGTCATGAGGAGAGTGCTCGCCACTGCCGGGCACGTCGACCACGGCAAGTCGACCCTCGTGCAGGCCCTCACGGGGCGCGACCCCGACCGGCTGCGCGAGGAGCGTGAGCGCGGACTGACGATCCAGCTGGGCTACGCGTGGACGACCCTGCCGAGCGGGGCGGAGGTCGCCTTCGTCGACGTGCCGGGGCACCAGCGCTTCGTCGGGACGATGCTCTCCGGGCTCGGCCCGGCGCCAGCGGTGGTCTTCGTCGTCGCCGCCGACCAGGGCTGGCAGGCGCAGAGCAGCGAGCACCTCGCGGCCGTCCAGGCCCTGGGCATCACCGACGGGCTGCTCGTGCTCACCCGCTGCGACCTGGCCGACGAGCCCCAGCGCGATCAGGTGCGGACGGAGGCCACCCGGCGGTTGACGGAGGCCGGGCTCGACGTACCGGCGGTGGAGGTGTCGGCCGTCCGCGGCGACGGCATGGACGCGCTGCGGGTCGCTCTCGACGACCTGGCAGGGCGACTGTCCGAGCCGGATCCCGGTGCGCCCGTGCGGCTCTGGGGCGACCGCAGCTTTTCGGTCTCGGGCGCGGGGACGGTCGTCACCGGCACGCTCGGCGCCGGCACGGTCCGGGCCGGCGACCGCCTGACACTGCTGGACCACGGACGCGCTCGTGAGGTGAGCGTGCGCGGCCTGCACAGCCAGGACTCCGCTCGCGAGGAGGTCGGACCGGTCTCTCGGGTCGCGGTCAACCTGCGCCGGGTCGAGTCCGACGAGGTCGGCCGTTCGCTCGCGCTGCTCACGCCGGGAGCCTTCGAGCTGGCATCGGTCATCGACGTCGCGTTGACCGAGGTGGCCGTCACCGAATCCGCGCATCTGCCCCGGCAGATGCAGGGTGAGGGTGACCACGACAGGGGCGTCGACCGGGCAACGCTGCACGTCGGGTCGCTCGACATCGCCGTCCACGTGCGTCCGCTCGCGGACGGGCTGGCCCGCCTCTCAGCCGACGTCGACCTGCCGTGGCGGG
>NZ_BCSS01000012.1 GCF_001570985.1 Janibacter limosus NBRC 16128
CCCGACGCTCATCGGCAGGCGGGGCCCGGTGCGTTGGGCCAGCTCCGCCATCCGCGGTGAGAGGAGCAGGAGCAGGACGGTGACGGGCAGCGTCGCCAGACCGGACGCGAGAGGGCTCCAGCCCGCGGAGGTCTGCAGCTGGATGACCAGGACGAACATCATCGACCCCAGCGCCCCGTAGACGAGGAAGGTCATCAGGTTGGCGGCGGCGAAGACCGGTGAGCGAAACAGGGCGAAGGGGACGAGGGGCCGGCTTGCGCGGGTTTCGGCGATGACGAACCCGACCACCCCGAGGACCACGACGGTGCCGGCGAGGGCGAGGGCCGCTCCCTTCGCCCCGGGGCCGCTGGTGAGCACCCAGGTGAGGGCCCCGAGAGTGACCACGGTGGCTCCCGCACCAGCGAGGTCGAAGGAGCCGGTCGACTCGACATCACGCGACTCGGGCACCGCGAACAGGGACAACGCGATGACGCCCGCGCACAGGGGGACGTTGACGGCGAAGATCCAGTGCCAGGACAGGTGGTCGAGGATCCAACCACCCACGAAGGGGCCGATGGCCGTTGCGATCCCTGACACCCCGGCCCACGTGCCGATGGCCCACGGGCGATCGCGCGGGTGGAAGGAGCTCTGGATGATGGCCAACCCGCCGGGAGTCAGCAAGGCAGCGCCGACGCCCTGCAGCATCCGGGCCATGATCAGCCAGTCCGTGCTCGGCGCCATCGCGCAGCCGAGGGAGGCCAGGGCAAACCAGGCCATGCCGACGAGGTAGACCCGGCGACGACCCCACCGGTCACCGAGCCCGCCACCGACCAGGACCAGCGAGGCGAGGGTGAGGACATAGCCGTTGTTGATCCACTGCAGCCCGCTCAGGCTCGAGCCCAGGTCACGCCCGATCGTCGGCAGCGCGATCCCGACGATCGTCCCGTCGAGGAGGGCGACCCCCGAGCCGATCGTCACCGCGGCCAACGTGAGCAGACCGCGGCGGGAGGTGCGCTCGAGCAGTGGAGCAGGGGTCGTCATACGTCGATCATCCGCCATCGTCGCCTAGGGTCGATCCATGCTGCTCTCCGACAGGGACATCCGGGCCGAAATCGATCGTGGACGGGTCGCGCTCGACCCGTGGGACCCGGCGATGGTCCAGCCGAGCAGCGTCGACGTGCGGCTGGACAAGTTCTTCCGCCTTTTCGACAACCACAAGTACCCGGTCATCGACCCCGCCGCCGACCAGCCCGAGCTGACGCGACTCATCGAGGTCGAGCCGGACGAGGGCTTCGTCCTGCACCCCGGTGAGTTCGTCCTCGGCTCCACCCTGGAGACCGTGACGCTGCCCGACGACCTCGCCGCTCGGGTCGAGGGCAAGTCCTCGCTGGGTCGCCTCGGCCTGCTGACCCATGCCACGGCGGGCTTCGTCGACCCCGGCTTCTCCGGCCACGTGACCCTCGAGCTGAGCAATGTCGCGACCCTGCCGATCCGCCTGTGGCCGGGGATGAAGGTCGGACAGCTGTGCTTCTTCCGCCTGTCCTCCCCGGCGGAGCACCCGTACGGGTCAGGGGTCTACGGCTCGCACTACCAGGGACAGCGCGGACCGACCGCCAGCCGGTCCTTCGCCAACTTCCACCGGACCGACCTGTGACCCATGAGTAACATCAGGGGATGAGCGCCGACACGCACCTCCCGACCGCCTACGACGAGACCCGTGAGGAGCACGACAGCCGCCGGGTGTCCGCCTTCGCCGACGACGCGCTCGGCACGCTCGATGCGACCGGCGTCGCCGAGGCGATCCGGTCCGGGAGCATCAGCGCGAGCGAGGCCGTCGAGGCGGCCATCGCTCGGGTCGCTGCTGTCGACCCGGAGCTCGGCGCGACGACCGTCGACGACCACGAGCGGGCGCGTAGGCGGGCCGAGCACCTGCCGACCGGGACGTCCGCTCCCTTCGCCGGGGTGCCGACGGCCTTCAAGGACAACGTGCCGGTCGCGGGTCTGCCGATGACGGCCGGGTCCCGCGCCCTGTCGCCCACCCCCAAGACCGTCGACTCCGCGATCGTGCGGCAGGTCCTGTCGACCGGGGTCATCCCCGTCGCGACCACGACCTGTCCTCCCTTCGGTTGGACCGCGACGACCGAGCGCCCGGGGGGCCAGGTGACGCGCAACCCGTGGGCGACTGGCTACTCCTCCGGCGGGTCCTCGGGTGGCTCTGCGGCGCTCGTGGCGTCGGGTGCGCTGCCGATCGCCCACGGCAATGACGGTGGTGGCTCCATCCGCATCCCTGCGGCAGCCTGCGGTCTCGTCGGTCTGAAGGTCACCCGGGGGCGGCTGCTCGGCGAGCCCGCGACCGACAAGGCCCCGGTCAAGATCGTCGTCAACGGCGTGCTCACGAGGAGTGTGCGGGACACCGCGACCTTCCTTGCCGCCGCCGAGCGCTTCCAGCCCTCGGGCAAGCTGCCCGAGGTGGGTCTCGTCGAGGGGCCGGGCGCGCGACGGTTGCGCATCGGGATGATGGTCGACTCGCCTCTGGTGCCCCCCACGGACCCGCAGACCCGAGAGGCCGTCGAGGCGGCCGGCCGGCTGCTGGAGAGCCTGGGTCACACCGTCGACCCCGACCTCGATGTCGCGGTTCCCGAGTTCTTCAAGACCGACTTCGAGGACTACTGGGGCCTGCTGGCGCTCAGCTCCGCCATGCAGGGAGCGAGCATCTACGGCAAGGGCTTCGACGCCAGCCAGCTCGATCCCTTCACCCTCGGTCTGGCGGCTCGTGCCAAGAAGCGCCTGTACCGCCTCCCGCTGGCGATCGCTCGGCTCGGCCTGACCGGCCTCGCCGCGGACCGGCTCTTCCCCGCGCCCGCAGACCTCGTCCTCACCCCGACGCTCGCGCACACCACCCCCCGCATCGGATACCTGTCCGGCGACCTCGACTTCGAGACCCACTTCAGCCGACTGCCTCCATACGTCGGCTTCACCCCGCTGCACAACGCGAGCGGTCAGCCTTCGATCTCGCTGCCGCTCGGTCGCACCGACGACGGCCGTCCGATCGGTGTGATGCTCTCGGCCCGCAAGGGCCAGGAGCGTCTCCTGCTGGAGCTGGCCTTCGAGCTGGAAGCCGCCGCCCCCTTCGCCCGCATCGACGGCGCCGCCGCGAGCGCCTGATCAGTCCAGCGCCACCGTCGCCGTGAGGGCGCGGTGGTCGCTGCCGCGCTCGCGGGTGACCACGAGGTCGGTGCAGGTCGCGTCACGCGTCAGCACGTGGTCGATGGGTACGGGGGCGAAGCCGGCGCCCCGCGTGCGCCCCCACGTCCCGGGGAAGCCCGACCCGAGCTGGGTGGTGCAGTCGCGCAGACCACTGCGGCGCACGAAGTCGCGGAAGGCGACCGCGCTCGGTGGCGCGTTGAGATCGCCGAGCACGATCACCGGACCGTCGGCAGCCTCCGTGGCGGTGCGAAGGGAGTCCAGCCCCTCTCCCCACCGCTCGGCCGCGAAGAAGGCGGGATTCTGCAGTCGGGTGCCGATGACGCTCACCTCGGCCCGGCCAGAGCGCAGCCGCAGGATGCTGCCCGGCTGGCGGCCGGCGAGGGGCTCGGTCGCGACCACCCGCCACGGAGCGCGGACCCACACGTCGACGTCGGCCTCGATGTAGTCGTCGTGGTCGCTGTCGGCGAGATGCCACTGCGGCCCGAGCGCCCGACCCAGCCCCGCGGTGCGGTCCGGCGCCCACTCCTGGAGCGCGAGCACGTCCACCCCCTCCGCCAGGTCCACGAGCTCGGCGTCGGTGGGACCGGCCCACGCGGTGTTGAGCGTCGCGACGCTGATCGTGGGGGAGCCCGGAACCACCCGGTGGCCGTCGGCGACCACGTGGTCGAGCAGGGGCACCTGACTGGCCAGGAGACCTGCAGCGAGGGCGAGCCGCCACCACCGGTGGTGGCGCCACGGCAGCAGGGCCGCGCCCACGGCCACGAGGAGGATCGCGGGCAGCCCGGCCGCGAGGACCACCCCGACGCTCGTGCGTCCGTCATTGGCGTGCATGAGGACGATGGCGAGCACGCACAGGACCAGCACGGTGAGCGTCGCCCATGCTGCCGCCGTCCCCCAGCGTGTCCTGGGCCTGTCAGTCGTCATAGCGAGGTCAGTGTGCCAGCCCGCGCCCCAGCCTCCCCGGGGCCTGTGCCAAGGTGTCGGCATGTCTGACTTCGCTCCCGGACCGACCGGCACCGACGAGGTGCTCTTCGCCGTCGATGGATCCCTCGGCAGGATCCTGCTCAACCGGCCCCGCGCCATCAACTCCCTGACCCGCGACATGGTCGTGGCGGTCCGCGCGCAGCTGCTCGCCTGGGCGCAGGACGACGCGGTGGACGTCGTCTCGATCGAGGGCGCCGGCGAGCGCGGGTTCTGCGCAGGAGGCGACGTCCGCGCAGTCCGCGAGGCTCACCTGGCGGGCACCAGTGGGGGAGTGGACTTCTGGGCCGATGAGTACGTCCTGGATGCGCAGATCGCCGAGTACCCCAAGCCCGTGGTCGCCCTCATGGACGGCGTCGTCATGGGCGGCGGGCTCGGCATCTCCATGTTTGCCGCCGCTCGCTGGACCACCGAGCGCTCGCGAGTCGCCATGCCTGAGACGATCATCGGCTTCTTCCCCGATGTCGCCGCGACCTACCTGCTCTCCCGCGCACCGGGGGAGACCGGGACTCACGTCGCCATGACCGGGACGACCTTCACCGGGGCTGACGCGGTGTACCTCGGCCTCGCCGATGCCGTCGTCGACCACACGCTCCTGCCGCATCTCGTGCAGGCCATTGCCGGCGGAGGTCCTGTCGAGCCGGTGCCTGCCGGAGCCGGGACGAGCGAGGACAGTGCTCTCGCTGCCGCCCGCGGCTGGATCGACGAGTGCTACGCCGGTGACGACCCGGCGGCGATCCTGCGCCGGCTGCGCGCCCACGACCACCCTGACGCCCGCGCTGCAGCCGAGGAGATCTCCCAGCGCTCGCCCTTGTCCGTGGCCGTCACCCTCGAGGCGCTGCGCCGGGCCGAGCACGCAGGGTCGGTGCGAGAGGTGCTGGAGACCGACACGCTCGTCGCGCGCGGCCTGCTGGTGCGCGGCGACTTCGACGAAGGGGTGCGCGCCCTGCTCGTCGACAAGGACAGGCAGCCGCGTTGGGGCCACGACTCGTTGGAAAACGTCTCCCGTGCAGAGGTGCTGGCGGTCTTCTCGGGTTAGGTTGGAAGACCACGCGGCGTCACTGCCCGCGCGACCTGATGGGACGGGTGCCGGATGATTCGGCTCGACGGCGTCACCAAGCAGTACCCCGATGGCACGGTTGCCGTCGACGACCTCAGCCTGACCGCGCCCGACCGAGCCATCACCGTGCTCGTCGGCCCGTCCGGCTGTGGCAAGACGACCACGCTGCGGATGATCAACCGGATGATCGAGCCGACCTCGGGGTCCGTGACGATCGACGGCCAGGACGTCCTGGCGATGGATGCTGCGGAGCTGCGCCGTGGGATCGGCTATGTCATCCAGCACGGCGGCCTCTTTCCCCACCACACGGTCGAGCGCAATGTCGCGGCCGTGCCCCTGCTGCTCGGCACCCCCAAGAAGCGCGCCATCACCCGCGCACGTGAACTGCTCGAGCTCGTCGGGCTCGACCCGGCGCTCGGACGGCGCTACCCCAGCCAGCTCTCCGGGGGGCAGCAGCAGCGCGTCGGCGTCGCTCGTGCGCTCGCGGCCGACCCGCCGGTCATGCTCATGGACGAACCCTTCTCCGCCGTCGACCCCGTGGTGCGTGAGCAGCTGCAGGACGAGTTCCTCCGCCTGCAGGGCGAGCTCGGCAAGACGATCGTCATGGTCACCCACGACATCGACGAAGCGATCAAGCTCGGTGACCACGTCGCCGTGCTCCAGGTGGGTGGGCGCATCGCACAGCTGGCCCGACCGGCCGAGCTCCTCGCCCATCCAGCGGACAACTTCGTCGCCGACTTCCTCGGCCGTGACCGGGGCTACCGGGCGCTCGGCTTCGACAGTGCTCGCGTCCCCCTGCACGACGAGCCGACGGTCCGCCTCGGGGCGAGCGTCGCGGATGCGACGGCCACCGCCGGGAGGGACGGCTGGGTCCTCGTCGTCGACGATCGCCGTCACCCCAAGGGGTGGGCGCGACCCGTGGACCTGCCAGGCGTTGGGAGCATCGACGAGCGGTCGTTGGCGCTCGGCGGCACCCTGGCGCGGGTGGACGGCCCCCTGCGGCTGGTCCTGGACGCCGCGCTCTCCTCACCGAGCCGGCGTGGCGTGGTCGTCGACGGCGACGGCGCGCTCGCGGGAACCTGCCGGGCCACAGAGGTCCTGTCCGTGATCGAGACTCGGGAGCGACCGAGCGAGCCCGGCGAACCCGTCTCGCACTCGGCGCAGTGACATGAGCTGGATCCTCGACCACCTCGACGACATCCTGTCGCTCACCCTGCGGCACGCGTGGCTCGCCGGGGTGCCGCTCGTGATCGGGCTGCTCATCTCCCTTCCGCTCGGGTGGTTGGCCAACCGTCACCGCCGGCTGCGCGGCGCCGTGATCGTCGGGGCCGGGTTGCTCTACACGATCCCCTCGCTGGCGCTCTTCGTCCTCATGCCGCTCCTGCTGGGCACCGGCATCCTCGACCCGATCAATGTCGTCGTCGCGATGACGATCTACACGATCGCCCTGCTCGTGCGCTCGGTCGTCGACGGCCTCGGCTCGGTGCCCGAGGAGGTCGCTCGATCCGCGACGGCCATGGGCTTCACGCCGGTGCGGCGCTTCTTCGGGGTCGACCTGCCACTGGCGGTCCCCGTCATCGCCGCCGGCCTACGGGTGGCCGCCGTCAGCAATGTCTCGATCGTCTCCATCGCCTCCCTCATCGGCGTCAACCAGCTCGGTGACCTGCTCGTCGACGGGTACAACCGGGCGATCAGTGGCGAGCTCGTCGCAGGCATCCTCGGCTGTGTCCTCCTCGCGCTGGTCCTCGACCTGGCCATCCGCCTGCTGGAGCGCGCGCTCACCCCGTGGCGCCGCGCGGGCCAGGGGGGTGCCGCATGATCGGGTCGATCATCGACTGGCTGACGAGCAGCGCGAGCTGGTCGGGCGCCGACGGCATCCTCGCCCGGTTGCTCGAGCACATCGGCTACACCCTCCTGGTCCTGGTCATCGCGGCGCTCATCGCCATCCCGCTCGGCTTGTGGATCGGCCACACCGGTCGGGGGCGCTGGATGGTCACGGCCGCCAACGCACTGCGGGCGGTGCCGACGCTCGGTCTGCTCTTCGCGCTCACGCTCGTGCTGCTGCCCCGTCTGCCGGGTGACGCGGCCTTCCTCGTCCCCAGCGTCATCGTCCTCGTGCTGCTCGCCGTCCCGGCGATCCTCTCCGGCACCTACGCAGGGGTCGAGGCCGTCGACCCTGCAGCGCGCGATGCAGCGCGGGGGATCGGCATGACCGGCAGCCAGGTGCTGTGGAAGGTCGAGCTGCCCATCGCGCTGCCGCTGCTCATCTCGGGCCTACGCGCCGCCGTCCTGCAGGTCGTCGCCACCGCGACCGTCGCTGCCTATGTCGGGCTCGGTGGTCTCGGGCGATTCCTCATCGATGGACTCGCCACGCAGGACTACGCGAGCACCGCCGGCGGCGCGCTCCTCGTGGCCGTCCTCGCCCTCGCGCTGGATGCCCCCTTCGCGCTGCTCGAACGTCTCGTGGTCTCCCCGGGACTCACCGGCCGCACTCGCCCCCTTCGCCCGTCCGAACCCAACCGCACCGCTCCCGCTGGAGGAACCCCATGAGCTCGACCACCCACCCCCGTCGACGGGTGCGCACTGCCGCACTCGCGCTCACCATGGCCGGCGCGCTCGGCCTGTCCGCCTGTGGTGGAGGCGGTGACCCGCTCTCCAACTCCTCCTCGAGCGAAGGGGGCGACGCAGCCTCGGGCGACATCGTCGTCGGCTCCGCCGACTTCTCGGAGTCAATCCTGCTCGCGCACATCTATGCCGGCGCACTCAAGGCCGACGGGGTCAACGCCACGACCAAGACGGGCATCGGCTCACGCGAGGTCTACCTCAAGGCGCTCGACGAGGGCTCGGTCGACGTCCTGCCGGAGTACACCGGCGGCCTGGCGCTGTACTACGACAAGGAGTTCGCCGAGACCGATCCCGACAAGACCTACGACGCCCTGGCGGACCTGCTGCCCGAGGGGACGAGTGTCCTGGAGAAGTCTGCGGCCGAGGACAAGGACTCCATCGTCGTCACCAAGGAGACGGCAGACAGCAAGTCCCTCACGACCATGGAGGACCTGAGCAAGGTCGCCGGTGAGATGACGCTGGGTGCGCCGTCGGAGTTCAAGACCCGGTCCCAGGGCATCCCCGGGTTGAAGAAGTCCTATGGCATCGAATTCAAGAGCTTCCGGCCGCTCAAGCCCGGGCAGGCCACCAACGGCGCGCTCAAGAACGGCCAGATCCAGGCGGCCAACATCTTCAGCACGGACCCGGCGATCGCGGACAACGGTTTCGTCGTCCTCGAGGACACCAAGAAGCTCTTCGGCAGCCAAAATGTCGTCCCGCTCGTGCGCGATGACGCCAAGGAGCAGGTCGCCAAGACCCTGGACGAGGTCTCGACGAAGCTCACCACCGACAAGTTGTCGCAGATGCTCAAGCGCACCGACATCGACAAGGAGGACCCGGACAAGGTGGCCGCGGACTTCCTCAAGGAGGAGGGGCTCGACTGACGGACCCCTGACGACGACGAAGGGCGCCGCCCACCTCATGGTGGACGGCGCCCTTCGTCATGCGTGGATCACTCCCAGGACGGGTTCGCGTTCTTCTTCGCGAGGTCCGAGAGGTCGCCGGCGTCGGCCGGGGGAGCGGCCTGCTCGACCGGGGCGGGTGCCTCGGTCTCAGCAGGTGCTTCCGTGGCCTGAGCCTCGGGCTCGTCGACCGTGGCCTCCTCGGCCTCAGGGGCCTCGACCAGGGTGGCCTCGGCGGCGGGCTCGTCGGTGACGGGCTCTTGTGCCGGGGTCTCCTCCACCCTGCGCGCCTCGGTCGCAGCCGGGGTGGCTGCGGCGGGAGCGCTGGTCTCCCACGAGGGTGCGGCGTTCTTGGCAGCCAGGTCGCTGTCGCCGGTGGCGGCGGCTGCGGGAGCAGCCGTCTCCTCAGCAGCAGGTGCCTCGCTCGCGGACTCCTCGACCTGCGGCGCCTCAGCAGGGGCCTCGGTCACCTCGGCCTCGGTCGCTTCGGCCTCGGCAGCAGGCTGCTCGGCAGGAGCTGCGTCAGCCTTCGACGCCTCAGTCGCAGCCGGGGCAGCAGCGGCAGCCGGTGCGCTGGTCTCCCAGGAGGGTGCGGAGTTCTTGGCAGCCAGGTCGCTGTCGCCGGTGGGTGCGGCTGCGGGAGTAGCCGTCTCCTCAGCAGCAGGTGCCTCGACCGGGGTGGCCTCGGCGGCGGGCTCGTCAGTGACGGGCTCCTGTGCCGGGGTCTCCTCGACGTTGGTCTCGTCGACCACAGCCGGGGCAGCAGCAGCCGGTGCGCCGGTCTCCCAGGAGGGAGCGGCGTTCTTGGCAGCCACCGAGTCGTCCGCCTCAGCAGCCGTCTCGGCCTTGGGCTCTTCGGCCTGGGGGGCCTCAGCAGCCGGGGCGGCGGCGCCGGTCTCCCACGAGGGGGCGGCGTTCTTCTCGGCAGCCGAACCCGTCTCCCAGGAGGGCGCCGCGTTCTTGTCCGCGGCGCTCGCCTCGGCCTTGGGCTCTTCGGCCTGGGGGGCCTCAGCAGCCGGGGCGGCGGCGCCGGTCTCCCATGAAGGAGCCGCGTTCTTGGTCGCAGCCTCGGTCTCCCACGACGGCGCGGCGTTGCTGCTCGCCACGGTCTCGTTGCCCTTGACCGCCTGCGGGTCCTCGCCGGCCTCCTCGACCGCCTCGGCGGTCTTGGCCGTCTCGGCCTCGCTCGGGGCCTTTGGGGTCGCGCTCTGGGCACCCTCGCCCTCGGCCGGAGCCGGGACAGCGGTCTTGGGCTCGGCCTGGGCCTGCTCCTCGGACTCGGTCGGGGCGGCCTTGGCCGGGACCGTGGCCTCCTTGACCGACGCGAGCAGCATCTGCGCGACGTCGACGACCTCGATGTCCTCGGATGCACCCTCGGACTGCTTGGCGGTCAGACCATCGCTGAGCATGACGCGGCAGAAGGGGCAACCCACGGCGATCCGGTCGGCGCCGGTCGCGATGGCCTCCTCGGTGCGGTTGAGGTTGATCCGCGAGCCGAGCTGCTCCTCCATCCACATGCGAGCGCCACCGGCACCACAGCAGAAGGACTTCTCCTTGGAGCGCTCCATCTCCTTGAGCTCAACTCCCGGCAGGGCCGAGATGAGCTCACGCGGCGGGGCGTAGACATTGTTGTGACGGCCCAGGTAGCACGGGTCGTGGTAGGTCACCGACGGGCCGGTGGACGCGACGTCCTTGTTGCTGGACTTGCGCGGAGCCTCCGGACGGTTGACCGGGACGATCTTCTTCTCGCGAACGAGGCGGTTGAGCAGCTGCGTGTGGTGCAGCACCTCGTAGTTGCCGCCCAGCTGCGGGTACTCGTTCTTGATCGTGTTGAAGCAGTGCGCGCAGGTGACGACGATCTTGGTCGCGCCGACCTCGTTGAGCGTCGCGACATTTTGCTCCGCGAGCATCTGGAAGAGCACCTCGTTGCCCGCGCGGCGAGCGGAGTCGCCGGTGCAGGTCTCGCCGTTGCCCAGGATCGCGAAGTCCACGCCGGCGTGGTCGAGCAGCTCGGCCACCGCCCGCGAGGTCTTCTTGGCGCGGTCCTCGTAGGCGCCGGCGCAGCCGACCCAGAAGAGGTAGTCGACGTCATCGGCCGACTCGACGTCCTCGCCGAGCACCTTGACGGTGAAGGGGAGGTCCTTGGCCCAGTCCATGCGCGCCTTGGCGCCCATGCCCCAGGGGTTGCCCTTGGACTCGAGTTTCTTGAACAGGCCTCCGAGCTCGCTCGGGAAGGCCGACGCGATGAGGTTCTGGTAGCGCCGCATGTCAACGATGTGGTCGACGTGCTCGATGTCGACGGGGCACTGCTCGACGCAGGCGCCACAGGTGGTGCAGGACCACAGGACGTCCTCGTCGATGACCACGTCGGGCCCGTGCGGGTTGTACGCCGTCAGCGGCTGCTCCGGGTCATAGCCGGTCTGCCCGATGAGCGCCATGTCCGCCCAGTTGATGACGGGCGGCTCCTCGACGGCGACCGCGGCGTCGGCGCCGCTCTGCATCGGAGGCCCGGCCAGGGCGACGGCCCCGTGGGCGGTCTGCGGGCGCGCTCCGCCCGCAGAGGACAGGACGCCGGAGACACCCTGAGCCGCGGCCAGGTACGGCGCCTTGGCGTGCGCGTGGTCGCGCAGCGTCATCATGAGCAGCTTGGGGGAGAGGGGCTTCTCGGTGTTCCAGGCGGGGCACTGGCTCTGGCAGCGACCGCACTCGGTGCAGGTGGAGAAGTCGAGCAGGCCCTTCCAGGTGAAGTCCTCGACCTTGCCCACGCCGAGCGTGGAGTCCTCGTCCATCTCCTCCATGGACTCCATGGAGAAGGGCTTGCCGTCGACGATCATCGGCTGCAGCTCACCCAGCGACGTGCGGCCGTCAGCGTGCCGCTTGAAGTAGATGTTGAAGAACGCGAGGAAGCGGTGCCACGCGACACCCATCGTCGGGTTGATCGAGATGGTGATCATCCAGGCGTAGGAGATCAGCAGCTTGATGAGCGCGACGACGATGATGCCGGCCTCCAGCGCTTCCACGGACATGCCGCTGAAGAGCGAGCCGAGCCACCCGGTGAGCGGGAAGTGCAGCAACGAGGCATGGTCGGCCTCAGCAGAGTTGAGGAGCAGCGCACGCTCGAGACCGCGGAGGAGCGCGATGCAGACGCCGACGCCGAGGATCGTCAGCTCGACGTAGTAGGCCTGCCAGAAGGTCGAGCCGAAGAAGCGGGACCTGCGGCCCTCGTCGCCCGAGGCCGAGCGGGGGTGCTGCCTCTGCCGGATGACCATCAGCATCACGATGGTGACGATGCCCGCCATGGCGAAGAACTCGGTGATCCACTCGTAGATGAAGAAGGTCCCAATGAGCGGGATGACGAAGTGGGGGTCGAAGAGCTGGATCGTCGCCTGAACGAGGGTCAGGAAGAGCACCCCGAACGAGATCATCGTGACCCAGTGCGCGATCGCCACGATGGGCAGCCGCGACATGCGGGTGTGGCCGAGGAACTCGCGGAAGAGCGTCGCCAGACGCGCTCCCGGGGAATTGGTCCGCTCGCCATGCGTGGGTTGGGCGAGCTTGAAGACGGTCAGGAAATGCTTGACGGCGCGGGCGAGCAGGCCCCATCCGACGATGGTGATCCCGACCCCGATGACTATCGCGACGATCTGGAGGGCAGACATGGGGTGAGTCTAAGTGGCGCGGTACGCCGAAAAGGTCTGAGGTGATGCGGCGCTCATCACCCGCCTGCGATGGGTCCCGCGGGGCGGGACCGATGCCGAAGGGGGTGACGCGTGTCCGTGAGACGCCGCTTGCGATGATGGATAACACGATGTTGGAATATCCATAACGTCTCGTTCGTTGTCGCGACCGAGTCAGCCGCACGTCGCGGCACCCTCATCCCCGATGGAAGGAACCGCGTTGCCCATCTACGAAGACGCCACCAAGCTCGTCGGCCGGACCCCGCTGGTGCGGATCAACCGCATCATCGAGTCCGAGGCCACCGTCGCCGCCAAGCTGGAGTTCTACAGCCCCGCCAGCTCCGTCAAGGACCGCATCGGCACCGCGATCATCGACGCGGCCAAGGCCTCGGGCGAGCTGAAGCCGGGCGGCACGATCGTCGAGGCGACGTCGGGCAACACGGGGATCGCGCTGGCCATGGTCGGCGCAGCGCGCGGCTACAAGGTCGTCCTCGCCATGCCCGAGACGATGTCCAAGGAGCGTCGTGCGCTCCTGCGCGCCTACGGTGCCGAGCTGATCCTCACCGAGGGCCCCAAGGGCATGAAGGGTGCGGTGGACAAGGCCGAGGAGATCGCCAACGAGCGCGGCGCCGTCCAGGCCAAGCAGTTCGCCAACGAGGCCAACCCGGCCATCCACGAGAAGACCACGGGCCCGGAGATCTGGGACGACACCGACGGTGAGGTCGACATCCTCATCTCGGGCATCGGCACCGGCGGCACCATCACCGGCGCGGGCCGCTACCTGCGCTCGAAGAAGTCCGACGTCCAGATCATCGCCGTCGAGCCCGCCGAGTCCGCGATCCTCAACGGCGGCGCCCCCGGCCCGCACAAGATTCAGGGTCTCGGCGCCAACTTCGTCCCGGAGATCCTCGACACCGAGATCTACGACGAGGTCATCGACATCGACGCTCCCACCGCCATGGACTGGGCCCGCAAGTCGGCGACCGACGAGGGCCTGCTCGTCGGCATCTCCTCCGGCGCCGCACTCGCGGCCGCGGACCAGGTGGCGCGTCGTCCGGAGAACGCCGGCAAGACGATCGTCGTCATCATCCCGAGCTTCGGCGAGCGATACCTCTCGACGCCGCTCTTCGAGGGACTCCTCGACTGACCGTGTCCTCCCACCTGCCGATCCGCGCCACGATCCGTGAGGACCTTGCCGCGGCCATGGAGCGCGACCCCGCCGCCACGTCGCGGTGGGTCGTGCTCCTCACCTCTGCCGGTCTGCACGCCATCTGGCTGCACCGGGTCGCCCACCGCTGGTGGATGCGTCCCGGGTGGAGGTGGCCCGCCCGGCTGCTCGCGTACGTCTCGCGATCGGTCACCGGGATCGAGATCCACCCCGGCGCTCACATCGGTCGTCGCTTCTTCATCGACCACGGGATGGGTGTCGTCATCGGCGAGACCTCGATCGTCGGCGACGACGTCATGCTCTTCCACGGCGTGACCCTGGGCGGGACGTCGGGCCAGCGCGTCAAGCGTCACCCCACGCTCGGCGACAAGGTCATGGTCGGCGCGGGCGCCAAGATCCTCGGCGACATCCACGTCGGCAGCAATGTCAAGGTCGGCGCCAACTCGGTGGTCGTCAAGGACGTGCCGACGGGCGCCGTCGCCACGGGCATCCCCGCGGAGTACCGCTTCCCCCAGCTGGAGGACGGCGGCCCCTCCGCGGAGGACCTGATGTACGCCGACCCGGCGATCTTCATCTAGGTCCCCTCAGGACGAGCGAAGGGGGGCGCTGACCGATCGGTCAGCGCCCCCCTTCGTCATGCCGGGCAGGTCTACGCCGGGGTCGGGCCCTCGCCGAGCGGGTAGGTCGACGGGCCCTGGGAGTCGGCCGTGACCGCGCTCGCCACGTCGCGCTGCGGGTCGCTCGTGATCGTGCTGGCACCCTCACGCATCTTGTCCCCCGCGGCCGAGGCCGCGGTGCTCACGGCACCCAGTGCCGCCGGCGCTGCCTTGGTCTTGGCGGCGCGCTTGGCGGATGCCACCTGGTTCTGCACGGGCTGCGACTGCCAGAGCTGACCCGCTCCGGAGCGGATCTGCTCGTAGCGCTGCCGGCCGGCCCTGGCGCCGAGCACGTAGCCGGCGGCGGCGCCGAGCAGGAAGGAGATCTTCGACATGTGGTGACCTTTCGATCTGGTGGTCGGGGCGTCCCCTCCGACACTACCCACAGGGGGGATGGCCTACCGTGGTCTCGCTCGCCCCGGCGAGTGAGGAGGGCTCGCATAGTGGCCTAGTGCGGCGGTCTTGAAAACCGCTATGGCGGCAACGTCATCGTGGGTTCGAATCCCACGCCCTCCGCTCGTGGTGGATGGTCGGCCCATCGCTCCTCCCGGGTGCGGTTGTCGGGGGAGGGGAGTTCACTGGGTGGATGACCCGGTGCAGCATCGTCCCCCCGCACGTCCTGGCCGCCCTCGCCCGCTCGGCTGAGGCCGAGCCAGCCCTCGTCGCCGCGCGCACGCTGGCCATCGACGCTTCGTTGCGGCACGCGGGCAGACTCGTGGGGCCTCGTCCGTCGGTGATCCCGACGCAACCCTCGCTCGAGCAGGGGCCGCAGCGCACCATCCATGACGCAGGCGGCAGCGAGGTCCTGCCGGGGGCCGTCGTGCGCAGCGAGGGGGAGCCGCCCGTCGGGGACCCAGCCGTCGACGAGGCCCATGACGGACTCGGGCTGACATGGGAGCTGTGGGCCCGGGAGTACGGCCGCGACTCCCTGGACGGTGCGGGGATGCCGCTCGTGGCGACCGTGCACTACGCCGATCGCTATGACAATGCCTTCTGGGACGGCTCGCAGATGGTCTTCGGGGATGGCGACGGCGAGATCTTCACCCGCTTCACGGCCAGCCTCGACGTCATCGGGCACGAGCTGGCCCACGGGGTCACCGAGCACACCGCAGCGCTCGTGTACCGGGGGCAGTCCGGCGCGCTCAACGAGCACGTCTCCGACGTCTTCGGCGTCCTCGTCAAGCAGCGTCATCTCGGTCAGGCGGCCGACGAGGCCGACTGGCTCATCGGTGCCGAGCTGCTCACCGCCTCGGTCCAGGGACAGGCGCTGCGCTCCATGGCGGCACCCGGCACGGCCTACGACGATCCGCGGATGGGCAAGGACCCGCAGCCGGCGCACATGGACGACTTCGTGCGCACGAGCGATGACAACGGCGGGGTGCACATCAACTCGGGCATCCCCAACAAGGCCTTCCACCTCGTCGCCACCGCCATCGGCGGTCCGGCCTGGCAGGCGCCCGGCCTCATCTGGTGCGACGTGCTCACGGGGGAGATCTCGGCGGACTGCGATTTCGCGACCTTCGCGGCACTCACGGTGTCGGCGGCTCAGGCCCGCTTCGGAGATGACTCGATGCAGGCCCAGGCCGTGGCGGACGCGTGGCAGCAGGTGGGTGTCACCGCAGGGGCAGGGGGGAGCGTGCCCGCCGACGAGACTCCTGTGGATGACGGAGCACTGCTCCGCCTCAGTCGCTCGGGTGGTGTCGCCGGCCTGACCAGATCGCGTGAGCTGAGTCTGGGAGAGCTCCCTGAGCGCGACGCCCTCGCCTTCCGGTCGCTCATCGAGGGACCCCAGCTGCCTCGCCTGGCGGTCGAGGAGTCATCGCGTCCCGACGTCCTCTGCTACGGACTGCGGTGCGAGCGTCCGGCGCTCGACGTGCAGGTCACCGAGAGCGTCCTCCCACGGGCCACCCGCGACCTCTTCGAGCGGACGCTGCGCCGGGAGGCCTGAGCGAGCCCCGCCGCTAGGCTTGCCGCGTGAGTCCACCACCGACCGTCGTCGTCCTCAACGGACCCAACCTCAATCTGCTCGGCGAGCGCGAGCCCGATGTCTACGGCCACGAGACGCTGGCCGATGTCGAGGCACTGTGTCGCGCACGCTCGGATGAGCTCGGGTGGGATCTCGACTTCCGCCAGACCAACCACGAGGGCGTCATGATCGACGCGATCCACGAGGTGCGCTCGAGTGCTCTCGGACTCATCGTCAACGCAGGCGGATGGACGCACACGTCGGTCGCGATCCGCGACGCGCTGGCGGCCGTGCGGGCGCCCGTGATTGAGGTGCACATCTCGGATGTCCATGCGAGAGAGGCCTTTCGGCACTTTTCGTACCTCACGGATGTGTCCGCCGCGGTCATCGTCGGGCATGGGGTCCGCGGGTATGTCGAGGCGATCGACGAGGTCAGCGAGCGGGTCCGCCAGAGCTGACCTCACGGCGATGGGGGACCACGACCACGCCACTGCGCGTGATTGCTGGTAGCGTCGCTCACGTAGTTGCAGTACAGAACTCTCGCACGATGCATTTGGGCGCGGCCGCCAGCCGAGCCCACAGTATTACCAGAGGCGTGTTCCTCTGCCGAGGGGAGCTTTGCAGCTTGCACAAGGTCCCGCGACCTGCGGGACCGGATTGTTCAACAGGAAAGAAGTTTCACCTCATGGCACAGGGCACCGTTAAGTGGTTCAACGCTGAGAAGGGCTTTGGCTTCATCGCCCAGGACGGCGGAGGCCCCGACGTGTTCGTTCACTACTCCGCAATCGACACGACCGGATACCGGTCGCTCGACGAGGCGCAGCGCGTCGAGTTCGAGATCACCCAGGGCCCGAAGGGCCCGCAGGCTGAGAGCGTCCGTCCCGTCTGAGACGACGCACACCTGATGCGGTGACTCCACCGCTTCGCACGAAGGCCCCCACCTCTTGGTGGGGGCCTTCGTCATGTGTCAGGTCCTGTGTGTCAGGCCCTTCGCAGTACATGGCGTTAGTGTGTCCTCCCGATGAAGGAACACCACGAGCACGAGACGCGCGCGCAGCGGCGCGCCGCCTCTCGGTCTGGCGCGCGCGCGTCAACGTCCCCAGGCGTTCGTGGAGAGCACAGCAGTGGCGACGGCACTCGGGCCGCCAGACGTGAGCGCAGGGAGCGTCGCAGGGCCGTCCTGCGTCGCCGTGCCCTCAAGGGCAGCGGCGTCGTCGCGGCCCTCGGCGTGGCCGCTGGGGTCGGGGTCGCCGCCCACCTGAACGGCAACATCGCCCGGGTCGACATCGCCCACGGGTCCGGGGCGCGGCCCGACGACGTCGACGGCGCGCTCAACATCCTGCTCATCGGGTCCGACACCCGTGAGGGGCTGGGCACGTCCGAGTACGGCGTCGGGACGGCTGAGGGCGGCCCTCGCTCCGACACCAACCTCCTGGTCCACATCGCCGCGGACCGCGAGGCGGCCTACGTGGTCTCGATCCCGCGGGACTCGATGACCAAGGCGCCGACGGACTGCTCGGACCCGGAGTCCACCGTCGGCAACGGCGAGATCCGCCGGTGGAACGACAACTTCAACCAGGGCGGCCCGGCGTGCACGGTCAAGACCCTGGAGGGTCTGACTGGCATCTATGTCGACCACGTCGCGGTCATCGACTTCGGTGGGTTCCAGTCGATGGTCGACGGACTCGGCGGTGTCGATGTGTGCCTGCCGAAGCCGGTGTCCGACAAGGACGCCCAGATCGAGCTCCCCGCGGGCCGTCAACGGCTGGATGGCAAGGAAGCGTTGGGGTACGTGCGCATGCGCAAGAGCCTGGGTGACGGCTCCGACCTGCAGCGCATCGATCGGCAACAGACCTTCATGTCCTCCATGGCCCAGGAGGCGACGAAGTCCTCACTGCTGCTGCGCCCTGACCGGCTCTACCGCTTCCTTGACGCAGCGACCAAGTCGATGACGGCTGACGACGAGCTCGGTCTGCGGCGCATGATGTCGATCGCCACGAGCTTGAAGGACCTCGGGACCGACCGCCTCGTCTTCGTGACGGTGCCGACGGAGCCGTACCTCCCCGACCCCAACCGGGTGCAGTGGAAGAGCGAAGCAGCGGACGCACTGTGGACCGCGATCCGTGACGACGGCCCCCTTCCCGGACAGGAAAAGAAGCCCCCCAAGACGCCCAGGCTCACCGTGCGGCCGTCGGCGGTGACCGTGAGCGTCGTCAACGACACCGGGGTCTCCGGGCTGGCCGGGCAGGAGTCGCAGGCGCTGGCAGCCCAAGGGTTCACGACGACGGTGGCCGACATCGCCCCGTCGTCCTCCGTGACCGGCGTCGTCGTCCACCACGCGGAGGGGGACACCGAGTCCGCGCGAACGGTGGCGGCTGCGTACCCCGGCGCGAAGCTCAAGGCGGACACGACGCTGACGAAGGGGGATGTCCGCCTCGTCATCGGCATGGGGGCCGAGCCTGCTAGGGAGGTCCCCAACCGCGAGGGCAAGGGCCCGATGCCGTCGCCGTCGGTCACGGCACCGCCGGCGCCCACCGAGGTCTCCAGCCGCACTGCTGACGAGGACATCTGCGGCTGAGGAGCTTGCCGGACAGGGCGTGCGGGGACCCTGACTTTGAGTGGCGGATGCCGGACGGCTAGTCTGTCCGAGTTGTTGGGAGGCGTCGCCTAGTGGCCTATGGCGCCGCACTGCTAATGCGGTTCGGGTAACACCCGTCGAGGGTTCAAATCCCTCCGCCTCCGCCAGCGTCGAAGCGCCCCTGAGCCCATGGCTCGGGGGCGCTTTTGTGTGCCGAGCGCCGGGGGAGGGCGCTGCTCGCATCCCCGGAACGAGGGCCGGATGTCGCGAGCGGCCCCTGACAGCACCCGATTTCGTGGAGAGGCACCTGACCCGGTACAGTCCTTCCTTGTTGCCGACATGTTCGGCGGCGGGCGCCCGTAGCTCAACGGATAGAGCATCTGACTACGGATCAGAAGGTTAGGGGTTCGAATCCCTTCGGGCGCACTCTGTGTTGAGACAGACGGAACAGGCCCTGCCAGCGGAAACGCGGCGGGGCCTGACTCGTGTCCGGACGGTTGGCGAGCCCGGTCGGATGGTTGTGTGTTGAACCGGTAGTTCTGGCTGCCGGCGTCCTCGTGGGAGCCTCGCCGGCAGGCACGGCTACCACTTCAACCCACAACCACCTGCTGATGGGGTGGGGGGCTTCACGCACGAGCAGACGGGCCCGGACAGGGCTCCTGGGTCACGGGATCGGGCAGGGCGCGCCCTCGCAGCACGGCTGGATGTAGCCGCACCCGTCGCACCGCTCGTGGGAGGTCTCCCAGCGCATCAGACGGTCGCAGTTGGGGCAGGGCTCGGTGAGGTCGGCCATGGACGCCAGCGTACTCAGCCGGGCACGACGAAGGCCCCGCCCCCTTCGTCAGGGGAGCGGGGCCACCGTGGGTCCGTCGGAGGGTCAGGCCTCGTTGTCGAGGGCGGCGGACACACGACGGTGCGCCTCCCAGATCTCCTCCGGCAGCCGGTCGAACTGCTTGAGGTGCTCCTCGCGGAAGCCCATCTC
The DNA here is from genome assembly GCF_001570985.1 of Janibacter limosus NBRC 16128. Taxonomy (GTDB): domain Bacteria; phylum Actinomycetota; class Actinomycetes; order Actinomycetales; family Dermatophilaceae; genus Janibacter; species Janibacter limosus. The sequence goes on from NZ_BCSS01000012.1 coordinate 19,761, forward strand.
CTGCTGCCAGCGCGGCACGTCGATGGACAGGATCCGGTCGAGGTCCTTCTGCGGGATGTCGAGACCGGTCATCTCGAGCTCGTCCTCCGTCGGGATGACGCCGACCGCCGTCTGGCGACCCGTGACCTCGCCGGCCTTGAGGTGCATGAGCCACAGGAGCGGGCGGATGTTCTCGCGGTACCCGGGCCACAGGTAGTGGCCGTCCTCCGGGTCCTTCTGGAACCAGTTGACGTGGGCGAAGAGCGGCTTGTCCTTCACCTGGCTGAGGATGTTGAGGTAGTGCTGCGCGTAGTCACCCTCGCCGTAGGCCATGAAGGGCCGGTTGGACATCGGGTCGTAGCGCAGCTGGCCCTCGACACCCTCGGCGGCCGCGGTCGCCTCGGCGCCCAGGGTGAGGCCGTCGTAGACGCCCTCGGCCGGGTCGGTGATCGCGCGGATCAGCGGCTCACGGTCACGCGTGCGACCACCGAAGATGATCGCGTCGACCTCGACACCGACAGGCTCGTCGAAGTCGGGGGCGGCGTTGGGGACATTGGCCAGCGTCGTCGTGAACCGGCTGTTGGGGTGCGCCCAGGGGGAGGTGTCGCCCGCCTCGCGGTCGGCGATCGCCTCGCCCTTCCAGTCGAGCCAGCCGTCGAGGTCGGCCGGCGGCTCGGGCGTGCGGCCCTCCCACCAGACCTCCTCGGTCTTTGGGTTGTAGGCGATGTTGGTGAAGATCGTCTTGGTGCCCGGGTTGACGGAGTGCAGCGCCGTCGGGTTGGTCAGCTCGTTGGTGTCCTTGGCGACACCGAAGACACCGAACTCGGGGTTCATCCCCATGAGCTTGCCGGTCTTCTCGTCGACCCAGAGCCAGGCGATGTCGTCGCCGTAGAAGTCGACCTGGTAGCGGTCGCCGAGGGCGTCCGGCGGCAGCATCATCGCGAGGTTGGTCTTGCCCGAGGCGCTCGGGAAGCCACCGGTGATGTGGTAGCGCTTGCCGGTCTCCTTGTCGGAGATGCCGATGAGCATGTACTGCTCAGCGAGGAACTTCTTGGTAGCCCACCCGTCGTAGGCGCCCTGGCGCAGGCCGTGGGCGATCTTGCCGAGCAGCGCGTTGCCGCCGTAGGAAGAGCCGAAGTGCAGGATCATCCGCTCGTCGGCGACGGTCACGAAGTACCGCTTGTCGTCGGGGGTGCCCTGACCGAGGTTCTCGAGGTCGCCGGTGACGTGCACGGCGCGCACGAAGTTGTCCTGCTGCGGCAGGTCGTTGACGTGCTCGATGCCCACGCGGGACATGCGGATCATGTGCAGCACGACGGGGCGGCTGTCGGTCAGCTCGACGCCGGTGGCCCACTGCGCGAGCTCGTTGTTCTTGGGGGACATCAGGTACGGCAGGACGTACATCGTCTTGCCCTTGGACTGGCCGCGCATGAGCTCGGTCAGCTTGTCCTTCATCTCCGCGGCGGGACGCCAGTTGTTGTAGACGCCCTTGTCCTTCTCGTCGTTGGTGGCGACGATCGTGCGCTCCTCGGAGCGCGCGGTGTCCTTGGAGTAGGAGCGGGAGTAGTACCGACCCTCCCCGGCCGGCAGGAGCTCGCCAGCCTCGACGGCCTCGGCAATGAGACGGTCGTCGTCCTGTGCACCCACCACCTCGATCCGGTCAGGCTGGGTGATCTCGGCCCAGTGCTTCACGTACTCGCGGACGGCCTCGTTGGTGAGACCTGACGCGTCAAGCGCGGCGTCGACGTCGACCATGCTCAGTTTCCCTCTCACGTGCTGGTGTGCGGGCGGTCCCTCACGGGTTCTCCCGGTTGCGGGCAGGTTACCGCTCCGTGACCGGCCATGGGTTGGCGGTGGCCGCGAGCGCGGCGTGATCTGACGCACGCATCCGTGCGCGGGGTCCGTGTGGGTCAGATCACCGACGCTGCTTGTGACTCACCGGTTTACCGATACGTGGTGTAGCAGGTACTGTCGGTATCGCACACTTTTCATTCACTCAGCACTGTCGCGAAGGGGTAGTCCACATGGCTTCCAGCGAATCGATGTCCTTGGCGGACAAGGGCCAGCGCCTCGGCCTGCGCCTGATCGCCAAGGCCGGAGGCCTGCCTGGCCTGAAGGACAAGGAGGTGCGGGCCAAGGTCGAGCGCTACCTGTACAAGGGCGCCGTCTCCGGCTTCAAGGCCCAGACCGCTGCTGGTCGTGCCTTCGCCAAGAAGAAGGGCTCGGGTGACCCGGCCCGCGCTGCGGCGGCCAAGCCGAAGCCGCTCTTCGACCTCAACCCGTCCGAGGACCAGCAGATGATCCAGGGCGTCGCGCGCGAGCTCGCGGACGAGGTCATCCGGCCGGCCGCCGCCACCGCGGACGCCGAGCGCGCAGTCTCCGCAGAGGTCCGCTCCGCGGCCGCTGACATGGGACTGCACCTCGTCGGCGTCCCCGCCGAGCTCGAGGGCATCGCCGAGGAGCGTTCTGCCGTCACCGGCGCCATCGTCCTCGAGGAGCTCGCCCGCGGTGACATGGGCATCGCCACGGCGATCATGGCTCCCGCAGCCGTCGCGACGGCGATCGCTGCCTACGGCGACGCCGACCAGCAGGCGACCTACCTGCCGGAGTTCACCAGCGAGAACCCGCCCACCGCGGCCCTGGCGATCCAGGAGCCCCAGGTGCTCTTCGACCCCTTCGCGCTGCGGACCACGGGTCGCATCGAGGGTGACGAGATCGTCCTCGACGGCGTCAAGGCCATCGTGCCCGGCGCCGAGAGCGCGGACCTTTTCATCGTCTCCGTCGCCATCGACGGCCAGTCGCGACTGGTGATCGTCAAGCCCGGCACTGAGGGTGTCCAGACCGAGGACGACCCCGCCATGGGGGTGCGTGCGGCCAAGACCGCCCGCCTGCACCTCGAGAGCGTCCGCGTCCCCACGAGCGACCTGCTCGGCACCGTCGAGGACCACGCCGACGCAGTGCGTCGTGCCCGCCTCGCCTGGGCGGCCGCGGCCGTCGGCACCTCGCAGGCCGTCCTCGACCACGTGAGCGAGTACGTCAAGGAGCGCAAGGCCTTCGGCGAGCCGATCGGCTACCGCCAGGCCGTCGCCTTCACCGTCTCGGACATCGCCATCGAGCTGGCCGGGCTGCGCCTCGTCGTGTGGAAGGCCGCCGCGCGCCTTGACCGCGGCGAGGACGCCTCTGCCGAGATCGCCCAGGCTCGCAACCTGGTCAGCCGTCACGCGACGTGGATCGGCTCGAGCGGCGTGCAGCTGCTCGGCGGCCACGGCTTCGTCAAGGAGTTCGACAACGAGCGCTGGTACCGCGATCTGCGGGGCGCCGGAGTCCTCGAGGGCACGCTGCTCGTCTGAGCCGCGCCCCTTCCTCTTACCTACCTGACACGAAGGACACGATCATGATCGACCTCGAGGTTCCGAAGAAGTTCCGACCGCTCGTCGCCCAGGCTCGCGGCATGGCCGAGGAGGTCTTCTGGCCCATCTCGCGCAAGTACGACCGCGCCGAGCACGAGTACCCCGCAGAGCTGGACCTGGTCTCGGCCGTCATCGACGGCATGGCCGACGGTGGCGCCTCCCAGGGGGCCGGCGCCTCCTCCTCGACCCGTGCCAAGGACGACGGTGCGGAGGAGGGCGACGTCGCGGCCGTCGGCTCCGGCCGGGCGAGCAGGAAGGGCGAGCGCGAGAACAAGAACGGCTCCAACCTCTCCTCGGTGCTCTCCATCCTGGAGACCTGCCGCGGCGACGTGGGTCTGACGTTGTCGATCCCGCGCCAGGGCCTGGGCAATGCCGCCATCGCCGCTGTCGCCAACGAGGAGCAGAAGGCGCGCTACGCCGGCAAGTGGGCGGCCATGGCCATCACCGAGCCCGACGTGGGCTCCGACTCCGGTGCCATCCGCACCAGCGCGACCAAGGACGGGGACGAGTACGTCCTCAACGGCGAAAAGATCTTCGTCACCTCCGGTGAGCGGGCCGAGCTCGTCGTCGTCTGGGCGACCCTCGACCGCAGCCTGGGCAAGACCGCGATCAAGTCCTTCGTGGTCCGTCGCGACAACCCCGGCCTGCAGCTGGTGCGACTGGAGCATAAGCTCGGCATCCGCGCCTCCGACACCGCCGCCTTCGTCCTGGACGACTGCCGTGTGCCCGCCGAGGACCTCCTCGGGGACCCGGAGATCAAGATCGAGGGTGGCTTCGGTGGAGCCATGCAGACCTTCGACAACACGCGTCCGCTCGTCGCGTCGATGGCGCTGGGCCTGACCCGCGCCTCGCTCGACAAGACGACCGAGCTGCTCAAGGACGCCGGGGTCGAGGTCGACTGGGACCGCCCGGCCACCGTGCAGTCGGCGGCCGCCGCCAAGCTCATCGAGATGGAGGCGGACTACCAGAGCGCCTACCTGCTCACCCTCCGCGCCGCCTGGATGGCTGACAACGGCAAGCCCAACTCCATGGAGGCATCCATGGCCAAGGCCAAGGCGGGGCGCACCTGCGTTAACGTCTCGCTGGCCTGCGTCGAGCTGGCTGGTGCCACCGGCTACGCCGAGACCGAGCTGCTCGAGAAGTGGGCTCGCGACTCCAAGATCCTCGACATCTTCGAGGGCACCCAGCAGATCCAGCTCCTCGTCGTGGCCCGACGGATCCTCGGCTACTCGAGCAAGGAGCTCAAGTAGGCCCTCGGCCCACCCGGCCACCGTGAGTGCGCCCCCTGCGTCTGGCCGGACGCAGGGGGCGCACTCATGTCCACGAGCGGGCAAAGTTGCCGCCTGTTGCCGCGCCCGCGGGGGTGATCCAGGTCATAGTCTCGATCGGGTCGTCGACAACTCGTCGATGACGACAACTGGGAGGAAAAACATGCGCAACACACGCATGGTGTCGGCACTGGGCGCTCTGGCGCTCGGGCTGACCGGTCTCGCAGCGACGAGCAACGCCACCGCCGCGCCGACCGCAGACACCGCAGACAGTGCAAGGACCGCGTCCACGAGTGGCGGCAGCACTCACTACGTGGTCCTCGCGGACCGCGGCGCCAGTGCCACGGCCCTCGCCAAACGACTGGAGGCGAAGGGAGCGACCGTCACCTCGGTCAACGAGGCGGTCGGCATGGTCACCGTGACCTCGAGCGACGCAGACTTCGCGAGCTCGGCCCGGGCGATGAAGGACGTCTTCGGCGCCGCTGACGAAGGTGTCGTCGGACGATCTCCGGTCAACAAGAAGAAAGATGCCGTCGAGCGACCGACCAAGGGCCAGGGCGCCGCCAAGGGGCCGGGTGCGACGAAGGGCAACACCCAGGCCAACAAGGGCAAGGGCAAGTACAAGAAGGGCGCCGCCGACCCCCTGGACGACAAGCTCTGGGGCATGGACATGATCAATGCCGCGGCGGCCCACAAGACCGAGGCCGGTGACAAGCGGGTCAAGGTCGGCATCATCGACACCGGTGTCGATGCGAGCCACCCGGACATCGCTCCCAACTTCGACCGCAAGCTCTCACGCAACTTCGTCACGGACATCCCGGACATCGACGGACCGTGCGAGGTCGAGTCCTGCGTCGACCCGGCCGACGTCGACAACGGTGGCCACGGCACTCACGTTGCGGGCACGGTCGCCGCGGCCAAGAACGGCATCGGTGTCTCGGGTGTCGCGCCCGAGGCCTCCATCGTCAACGTCCGCGCAGGGCAGGACGCGGGCTACTTTTTCGTCGGCCCGACGGTCAACGCGCTGACCTACTCGGCGGACGCCGGCATCGACGTGGTCAACATGAGCTTCTACGTCGACCCGTGGGCGTACTACTGCACGGACGGCGCGCCGGAGGACAGCCCGGAGGAGGCCGCTGAGCAGAACATGATCATCGAGTCCGTCTCGCGGGCCATGCGCTACGCCCACGACAACGGCGTGACGATGGTCGGGGCCTTGGGCAACGCGTACACCGACCTGGCCAACCCTGGGACCGACAGCTCGAGCCCCAACTACCCCGCGGGCAACGAGCACGACCGCACCATCGACCCGGCCAGCTGCATGGACCTGCCGACCCAGGGCAAGGACGTCATCGGCGTCTCCGCGGTCGGTCCGTCGGAGCGCAAGTCGTACTACTCCAACTGGACGACCGACCTGAGCAGCGACCAGATCGAGGTGGCCGCCCCCGGCGGTGACGCCTACGACTGGCCCAGTGCCACCGGGCCCAACCCCGCCAGCATGATCCTGTCCTCGGTCCCCGAGAACGTGGTCAAGTCCGAGGGCTCCGTCGACGAGGACGGCAATGTCAGGCCCGGCGCCGAGGGCTCCGTCTTCAAGGACTGCGACACGGTCAAGGGCAAGGAGGTCTGCGGGTACTACGAGTACTACCAGGGCACCTCGATGGCGTCCCCGCACGCGGCGGGCGTCTCGGCGCTCATCGTCTCCCGCTACGGCAAGGTCAACGGCAAGGCCGGCTTCGGGATGAACCCCGACACCGTCGCGAGCGTCCTGATGGACTCCGCGCGCAACACGCCCTGCCCCGAGCCGCGCCTGTTCGACTACCCGGCACCCATCCCGGCGTCGTACAACGCGGAGTGTGTCGGTGACGACGACTTCAACGGCTTCTACGGCGACGGCATCATCGATGCCGAGGCCGCGGTGGCCAAGAAGAAGCTCTGACCAGCTCCACGCCGCCACACGGCACCGAAGGCGCCGCCCCTCGTGGGCGGCGCCTTCGTCATGGGCGCAGGGTCTTGTGGGCCTCGACCATGGCCGGCCCGTACCAGGTGAGCAGGCGTCCGCTGACGAGCTGCGTCGGGACTTGGGCGAAGGCCTCCGGCCCATCGTCTGCCGTGAACTCGTAGGGCTCGTCCGGCAGCAGGACGAGGTCGATGTCGGCGCGGTCGAGGTCCGCGAGGTCGACGTGCGGATATCGATCGGTCGGATCGGCGTCCGGCCCGGCGAGGACATTGGTCCAACCCAGGCGGGTGAGCAGGTCGGTCGTGTAGGTGCGTGGCCCCACGGCCATCCACGGATCGCGCCAGATCGGGACTGCGACCCGTCCGCGCGGCTCGGGTGGGGGAGCGGACCACAGCTCGTCGGCGTCAGCGAGCCAGTCCGGCACCGTGGCACCCAGTACCTCGCCGAAGAGCCGGCGCATCGAGCTGAGCGACGTCGGCACGTCCTCGATGTCCGTGACCCACACGCGGATGCCCTGCTCGCGCATCCGTCGGACGTCGAGTTCTCGATTTTCTTCCTTGTTGGCCACGACGAGATCGGGGGACAGGCTGGCGATGGCCTTGAGATCGGGGTTCTTGGTACCGCGGACCCGGGCGACGTCGAGGTCGGCCGGATGGGTGCACCAGTCCGTGGCTCCGACGAGGACGTCGGGGCAGCTCTGGGCGATGGCTTCGGTGAGGCTCGGGACGAGCGAGACGACCCGCTCGAGCGAGGGCGGGAGGTCGACTGGGTCGCCGAGGTCGTCGTGCAGCATCAGGACATCGTGACAGCGAGGGCGAGGAGCTCGGTGAGGGCCATCGCCGTGACCGCCAGAGCCAGGGCGAAGGGGGCCCGGCCATCGCGTCGTCGGGACGGCTCGACCGGGGCTGTCGCATAGCGACGACGGCCCAGGGCGAAGGCTGTCGCCGCCATGGCGAGGGTGGCGAGCAGGATGACCAGGGCGGCCGGACCGAGGGTCTCCCCGGAGTGCCGGGCGATGATCGCGGCGCCCCCTGCGCTGGCCAGTGCGGTGCGCTGCCAGGCCAGGGCGGTGCGCTCCGGTTGGGCCCCGAAGGGAGTGGCGCGGGCGAGCTCGCTCATCTGCGCCTCACGACCCGACGATGACGACCGCGAGCACGGCCGCGGCGACGAGGACGACACCTGTGACCACTGCCGCGGCGACACCGAGCGAGGGCAGCGGCTCACCGCGACGCATCGCCCGCTCGGCCATCGCCCAGCGGACGAAGGCGAGCACGGGGCAGATGGCGCCGAGCGCGAGCAGCATCGCGGCCAGCCCCCGGGCGAAGCCGTCGGACACCCCGAGGTCGAGGACGTCGACGGCCACGCCGGCGGCGAGCAGCGCGAGCGTCGTGCGCAGCCACGCGAGGAAGGTGCGCTCGTTGGCGAGGGAGAACCGGTAGTCCGGGTCCTCCCCTTCGTCATAGACCTGCGCAGGCCAACGATCGGTGCTCACCCCGCCACGCTAGCCCGCTCAGACATTGCGCCGGTACTGGCCGCCCACCTCGAAGAAGGCATCCGTGACCTGCTGGAGGCTGCACACCCGTGCCGCATCCATGAGGACCGCGAAGACATTGGCGTCGGTGGTCGCGGCCTCCTTGAGGCGCGCGATCGCCTGCTCGGCCTCCTCGCGGTGGGTCTCCTGATAGGAGCGCACCCGCTGCAGCTGCGAGACCTTTTCGTCCTCGGTGGCGCGGGCCAGCTCGATCTCGTCCGGCTCGCCCTTCTCGCCGTCCTCGCGCAGGAAGGTGTTGACACCGATGATCGGCACGGATCCGTCGTGCTTGCCGTGCTCGTAGAGCAGCGACTCGTCCTGGATCCGACCGCGCTGGTACCCGGTCTCCATGGCCCCGAGGACCCCACCACGGTCGTTGATCCGGTCGAACTCGGTGAGGACGGCTTCCTCGACGAGGTCGGTGAGCTCATCGATGATGTAGCTGCCCTGGAGGGGGTTCTCGTTCATCGACAGCCCCCACTCGCGGTTGATGATCAGCTGGATCGCCAGGGCCCGGCGCACGGACTCCGTCGAGGGCGTGGTGACGGCCTCGTCATAGGCATTGGTGTGCAGGCTGTTGGCGTTGTCGTAGAGGGCGTTGAGCGCCTGCAGCGTGGTGCGGATGTCGTTGAAGTCCATCTCCTGCGCGTGCAGCGACCGGCCGGAGGTCTGGATGTGGTACTTCAGCTTCTGGCTGCGGTCGTTGGCGCCGTATTTCTCCTTCATCGCGACGGCCCAGATGCGGCGAGCGACGCGGCCGAGGACCGAGTACTCCGGGTCCATTCCGGAGGAGAAGAAGAAGGACAGGTTGGGCGCGAAGTCGTTGATGTCCATACCCCGCGCGAGGTAGGCCTCGACGTAGGTGAAGCCATTGGCCAGGGTGAAGGCGAGCTGGCTGATGGGGTTGGCCCCGGCCTCGGCGATGTGGTAGCCGGAGATGCTCACCGAGTAGAAGTTGCGCACCCCCTGCTCGATGAACCACTCCTGGATGTCAGCCATCATCCGCAGGGAGAACTCGGTGGAGAAGAGGCAGGTGTTTTGTCCCTGGTCCTCCTTGAGGATGTCGGCCTGGACCGTGCCGCGCACATTCTGCAAAGCGTGCTCGCGCAGCTCGTCGGCCTCCGCGCCGGAGGGCTCGCGGCCCTCGCGCTCGCGGAAGGCGTCGACCTGCTGGTCGATCGCGGTGTTGAGGAAGAAGGCCAGGACCGTCGGCGCCGGGCCGTTGATCGTCATCGAGACACTCGTCGTCGGTGAGAGCAGGTCGAATCCGGAGTACAGCGCCTTCATGTCGTCGAGGGTCGCGACCGAGACGCCCGAGGTGCCGACCTTGCCGTAGATGTCGGGACGCTCGCCCGGGTCACGGCCGTAGAGGGTCACCGAGTCGAAGGCCGTGGACAGGCGGGTGGCCGGCTGCCCCTTGGACAGCAGCTTGAAGCGACGGTTGGTGCGGAAGGGGTCGCCCTCCCCGGCGAACATGCGCGCCGGGTCCTCGTTGTCGCGCTTGAAGGGGAAGACGCCGGCGGTGTACGGGAAGGAACCGGGCAGGTTCTCCGAGCGCCAGTAGGTGACGAGGTCACCGTGGTCGGTGTGCTTGGGCAGGGCGACGCGCGGGATCTTGTTGCCCGACAACGACTCCTTGGTCAGCTTGGTGTGCAGCTCCTTGCCGCGGATCGTGACGACCTGCTCGTCGCCCGAGTAGGACTCGACGATGGCGGGCCAGCGCTCGATCTGCTCGGTCACCTCGGCCGGCAGGTCCTTGCGTGCGGCGTCGAGCAGCTCGTCGACGCCGTGCCCGTCCTTGCCGGCTGCGGTCAGCTCGTCGTCGACGGCCGCCAGGCGCTGCACCCGGCGAGCGCCGTCGGCGAGCTGCTCGGTGCGGGAGTGGTAGCCGCGCACGGTGTCGGTGATCTCCGCGAGATAGCGCACCCGGGTGGCGGGGACGACCTGACCGAAGCGGGTCGAGTACTTGGTGTCGACGGGCGCGAGCTGCCCCTCGTCGACGGTGAGGCCCTTGTCCGCGAGGAGGTCCCGCAGGTGCTGGTAGAGCGCCGTGACCCCGTCGTCGTTGAAGGTCGCGGCCGAGGTGCCGAAGACCGGCATCTCCTCGGGGCGCTGGCCGAAGGCCTCGCGGTTGCGCACGATCTGGCGGGCGACATCGCGCAGCGCGTCTGCGGCACCGCGACGCTCGAACTTGTTGATCGCGACGACCTCGGCGAAGTCGAGCATGTCGATCTTCTCCAGCTGGCTGGCCGCGCCGAACTCCGGCGTCATGACGTACATCGGCACGTCGACGAAGGGGACGATGGCGGCGTCGCCCTGGCCGATGCCGGGCGTCTCGATGATGACGAGGTCGTAACCCGCAGCCTTGGTGATGTCGATGACCGTCTGCATCGCCTCGGGGACCTCACGGTCACCGCGGGTGGCGAGGGATCGGAAGAACACGGGGGACGAGCCCGCGGCGCTCTCGCCGAGCGAGTTCATCCGGATGCGGTCACCGAGGAGCGCACCGCCACCCTTGCGCCGGGTGGGGTCGACGGCGATGACGGCGATGCGCAGCTTGTCCTGCTGGTCGACGCGGAAACGCCGCACGAGCTCGTCGGTCAGCGAGGACTTGCCGGAGCCGCCGGTGCCGGTGAGGCCCAGGACAGGGGCGTGGGAGGCCTGGGCCGCCTGGGCGATGCCCTCGAGGAAGGCCTCGTCGAGGTGGCCGAGCTCGGCACCCGAGATGGCGCGGGCGATCGCGGCGCGATCACCGGAGAGGACCGCGTCGAGGGAGACCGGCGCGGTCTCCCAGACATCGGTGTCGCAGTCGGCGATAAGCGTGTTGATCATGCCGGGCAGACCGAGGCGCTGACCGTCCTCGGGGGAGAAGATCGTCACGCCGGCCTCGCGCAGCCGAGTGATCTCCTCGGGCACGATGACGCCCCCGCCACCACCGAAGACCTTGACGTGGCCCGCACCCTGCTCGCGCAGCAGCTGGGTGAGGTACTCGAAGTACTCGACGTGCCCGCCCTGGTAGGAGGAGACGGCAACGCCCTGGACGTCCTCCTCGATCGCCGCGTCGACGACCTCCTGGACGGAGCGGTTGTGGCCCAGGTGGATGACCTCGGCGCCCTGGCTCTGCATGATCCGCCGCATGATGTTGATCGAGGCGTCGTGGCCGTCGAACAGCGCGGAGGCCGTGACGAATCGGACCGGGTGGGTCGGGGAGTGCAGCTGCGGAGCCTGGGTCATGGCCTACCTCGTCGTCGAAGTGCGGTGGGGTCTTGCATCAATGCTAGGACATCCAAGTATTTGCGCGCCAGTCACGTCACCCCGACGACATCTCCATGGGTTGCCCGCAGGGCCGACAGGAGTCGGGTGGCGTCGCGGACCTGGGTGGGGTCCAGGCCGGGGGAGGAGAAGACCTGCTCATTGAGGTCACGGGTGGCGCGCTCGACGAGCTCCTCGCCGGCCGCGGTGAGGGAGGCGAGGACGACCCGACGATCGGACTCGCGGCGCAGGCGCTCGACGAGCCCTTGGGTCTCGAGCCGGGTGACTGCGCTCGTCACGCTGGTCGCGTGGACCTGCAGCAGTGATCCGAGGCGGCTCATCGGCATCGACTGCTGCCGGCTGAAGGCGAGCAGACGCAGGATCTCGAAGCGGGCAAAGGTGAGGCCGTGCGGACGCAGGGTCGCCTCGACCCGCTCGTGGACGAGCTGCTGGGCGCGCACGACCGAGGTGACCAGCGCCATGCCGTCGGCAGCGTCCGACCAGCCGTGCGAGATCCACTGGGCATGGGCTGCGGCAATGGGGTCGCGATCGGTCATGGAGAGATTGTAGGACGCCCTAGGAATTGGGTCGGTCTCATGTGAGGGTGACCTTTCATGGACCGCTTCGTCGCGTCGTGGAAGGGTAGGAGGTGCACAACACTCGCAATCACGGAGGTTTCATGTACACCCTTCCCGACCTCTCCTACGACTACGGAGCCCTCGAGCCCGCCATGAGTGGCGAGATCCTCGAGCTGCACCACGACAAGCACCACGCCGCCTACGTCAAGGGCGCCAACGACACGCTGGAGAAGCTGGCCGAGGCCCGCGACAAGGACCAGCTCGGTGGCCTCGTCGGCCTCGAGAAGACCTTGGCCTTCAACGTCTCGGGTCACGTCCTGCACTCGATCTTCTGGGAGAACCTCTCCCCGGACGGTGGCGACAAGCCGGACGGCGCCCTCGGCACCGCGATCGACGAGCACTTCGGCACCTTCGACAAGTTCCGCGCGCAGCTCACCGCCGCGACGCAGACCACGCAGGGCTCCGGCTGGGGCGTTCTCGCCTGGGAGCCCCTCGGCCAGCGTCTGCTCGTCACCCAGGTCTACGACCACCACGGCAACGTGGCGACGGGCATGACGCCGCTCCTGGCCTTCGACGCCTGGGAGCACGCGTACTACCTGCAGTACAAGAATGTGAAGCCGGACTACATCGAGAAGCTCTGGGACATCGTCAACTGGAACGACGTCTCCGCTCGCCTCGAGGCCGCCAAGAAGGCCTGATCACGGCAGTCAAGGGAGGGACTCACCCACGGGTGGGTCCCTCCCTTCGTCATGTGGCGGCTAGGCCGTGATCGTCCAGCCGAGGGAGAGCAGAGCGATGCCGAGCACGAGATTGAGGGCGAGGTCCGCGAGCGCGTGGCGGGTGCGCCCCGTCCGGGCCGCCGAGGCGACCTCGACCGCGTGCGTGGCAAAGGTCGTGTACGCGCCGCAGAAGCCGACCCCGACGAGCGGCAGCAGCCAGCTCGGAGCGGCGCCGGAGGCATGCCCGGCCACGAGGCCAAGGAGCAGTGACCCGGTCGCGTTGACCGCCAGGACCCCTCCTGCGGCGGTGGCGCCGCGCCGACTGAGGGCGGTCGCGACGAGGTGACGAGAGAGTGCCCCGAGTGCCGCGCCGAGGGCCACGAGCAGCGCGGTCACAGCTCACCCTCCGCGACGATCTCGTCAGCCACCGCGTTGCTGTGCCACAGCCGGTCGCCGATCACCAGGCCGAGCAGGGCGGCGCCCACCCCGACACCGAGGGTCGTGACGAGGTAGCCCAGGAGTCCGAGCAGACCGTCACCGACCAGGCCGTGGGCATCCAGGGCGACGCCGGAGTAGGTCGTCCACCCGCCGAGCAGCCCGACCGCGAGGAAGGGGCGGGCGAGCGGGTGGGGGACGCGTCGGGCCAGCCACGTCACGAGCAGCCCCATCGCGAAGGCCCCGGAGAGGTTGACGAGCAGCGTGCCCCAGACGGCACCGGAGGCGAGGGATGCCAGGCCCCAGCGGCCCAGCGACCCGACCGCTCCGCCTGCTGCGACGGCGGCGAGGGCGCCCCCTTCGCTCATGCTCGCTTGGTCTCGAGGAACTCCGCGATCCGGCCGATCGCCTCGGTCAGCATGTCCTCGTCCGGCAGGGCCACCAGGCGGAAGTGGTCGGGCTCGGGCCAGTTGAAGCCCGAGCCGTGGGTCACGAGGATCTTCTTCGCCCGCAGCAGCTCGATGACGAAGGCCTCGTCGTCCTCGATCGGGTAGACCTCGGGGTCCAGCCGGGGGAAGCAGTACAGGGCGCCGCGGGGCTCGACACAGCTCACGCCGGGGATCTCGTTGAGCAGGCGCGAGGCGAGCTTGGTCTGGTCGTAGTAGCGACCGCCCGGGACGACGAGCTCGTTGATCGACTGGTACCCGCCGAGCGCGGTCTGGATCGCGTGCTGGGCAGGGACGTTGGAGCACATGCGCATGTTGGCCAGCAGGGTCAGGCCCTCGAGGAAGTCCGCCGCCTGGTGCTTGGGGCCCGAGATCATCACCCAGCCGGCGCGGTACCCGCAGACCCGGTAGGCCTTGGACAGGCCGGAGAAGGTGAGGCACAGGACGTCATCGCCCGCGTACTCCGCCGCGTGGTGGTGCACCGCGTCGTCGAAGACGATCTTTTCGTAGATCTCATCGGCCATGACGACGAGATCGTGGCGGCGGGCGATGTCGATCAGCCCGCGCACGATCTCGGACGAGTAGACCGCCCCGGTCGGGTTGTTGGGGTTGATGATCACGAGCGCGTGCGTGTTGTCGGTGATCTTGGACTCGATGTCGGCCAGGTCTGGGTTCCAACCGTTGGCCTCGTCGCAGCGGTAGTGCACCGGGGTGCCGCCCGCGAGGGAGACCGCGCCGGTCCACAGCGGGTAGTCCGGTGCCGGGACGAGGATCTCGTTGCCGTTGTCGACGAAGGCCTGCAGGACCATCGAGATGAGCTCGGAGACGCCGTTGCCGATGTAGACGTCCTCGACGGTCGTGTCCTTCAGGCCGCGGGACTGGTAGTACTGCGCGACGGCGGTGCGGGCGGAGTAGATGCCCTTGCTGTCGACATAGCCCTGCGCGTCCGGGAGGTGCCGCGTCATGTCGGCGACGATCGCCTCGGGCGCCTCGAATCCGAAGGGGGCGGTGTTGCCGATGTTGAGCTTGAGGATCTTGTGGCCCTCGGCCTCGAGGCGCTGGGCCTCGACGAGGATCGGGCCCCGCACGTCGTAGCGGACATCCCTCAACTTGCGGCTCTGTCGGATCTGACGCATGGGAACCAGTCTCGCAGTACGGTGTGGACGCCCGTGCCACCGTCTCGAAAGGGCTGCCGTGCGTGTCGTCCCCGCAGCATCACTCGCCATGGTCTGCGCCGCGTTCCTCGCCGGGTGCGCGTCCGGCGCGGACGAGCCGGGGGCGGGCAGCACCCAGACCGTGGCCCCCGCCGATGTGACGAGTCAGGCCCAGGACCTCATCGGCCCAAAGATGCCCGAGGGGTCCAGCCTCGACTGCCCGGACCCGCTCGCCGCGCAGGTCGACGCCACGACGACGTGCACGTGGTCCATCCCCGACGGCAGCTCGATCGGGATGACCGTGACGGTCACGGAGATCGTCGACGACCGGGCAAGCCTGAAGTTCAAGAACGACGACGCGGTCACGCCCAGCCCGAGCTCGTGAGTCCCTCCCTTCGGCCCTGACTCGCGGG
This sequence comes from Janibacter limosus NBRC 16128, assembly GCF_001570985.1. Lineage (GTDB taxonomy): Bacteria > Actinomycetota > Actinomycetes > Actinomycetales > Dermatophilaceae > Janibacter > Janibacter limosus. The sequence goes on from NZ_BCSS01000012.1 coordinate 34,906, forward strand.
TAACCTCGGCCCATGGCTGACGATCCGGCAGGGCTGCCGGCGAGAGTGCGGCGGGGCTACGGCCTCGGGTCCGTCGCGACCGGGGCCTTCGGCACCGTGCCCGGGCTGCTCCTGCTGCCCTACCTCACGGATCGCCTGGGTATCGCGGCTGGCCTCGCGGGACTGATCGTGCTGCTGCCCAAGGCCTGGGATGTCCTGCTCAACCCGCTGGCCGGCCGGATCTCCGATCGCAGCACGCACCCTGACGGGCGCCGACGTCCCTTCCTCATCCGGGCCGGCCTGACGCTCGCGGTGCTCTTCGCTCTCCTCTTCGCAGGTCCCACCGCGCCGCCGCCCCTCGGGGCGGCCTGGGTCGCGGTGCTCTTCCTCGCCTGCGCGAGCGCCTACGCGTTCTTCCAGGTCCCCTACGTCTCCATGCCGGCCGAGCTGACGCGCGACTACGGGGAGCGCACCCGGCTGATGACCTGGCGGGTGGCGATCCTCGCGCTCACCATCCTGGTCGCCGGTGGTCTCTCCCCGGCCCTGCGCGACGGGCTCGGTCCGGAGTGGGGGTACCGCGCCGTGGGGGTCTTCGTCGGTCTGCTCATCGCCGCCGGCGCCATCGGTGCCTGGTACGGGACGAAGGGGGTGACTCCCGTCGAGCAGGTCGCCGCCGGTGGCTCCTTGGCGCACCAGCTGAAGGTGGTGGCGGGTGCGCGGGACTTCCGTGCCTTGCTGCTGACCTTCGCGGTGCAGGCGCTCGCGACGGGCATCATGCTCGCGGGCGTCGACTACATGGCCCGGTGGGTCCTCGGCGATCCGGGAGCGGCCACCATCCTCTTCGTCGCCTTCGTGGGGCCGGCGCTCGTGGTGACACCGCTGTGGGAGAGGGTCGGTCGACGGACCGGCAAGCGGTTGGCGCTCATGGCAGCCTCGCTGTCCCTGGCCGCTGGTGCCCTGCTGGTGTGGGTCACGCACGACCTGGGTCTCGTGCCGGTGGCGCTCTCGCTGGCCCTCGTGGGCGTCGGCTACGCCGGAGCCCAGATGTTCCCCATGGCGATGCTGCCCGATGCGGCGGCGGTCGACGCCGACCGGACGGGGGAGAGTCGAGTGGGTGTGTACACCGGCGTGTGGACCGCGGCCGAGACCTTCGGTCTGGCCCTCGGGCCGGGCGTCTACGGGCTGGTGCTCATGCTCGGCGGCTATGTCTCGTCGACGGACGGCGCTGTGGCGCAGCCGGACTCGGCCCTGACAGCGATGACTCTCGGCTTCACCGTGCTCCCGGCCGTCCTCGTGCTGGCCTCCCTGCTGCTCCTGCGCCACTACCGGATCGACGAAGCGGCCGTCCTGGCCGCGAGAGAGGACGCTCGATGACATCCCTGGACTGGAGCACTGCATCCACGGCGACGCAGGTGCGCGAGACGCTGGACTCCCTTCGCGCGCAGGACCTCCCCACACATGGTGGCCGCACGCTCAGCTATGTCTACGACTCGGGTCTGGCGCGCGCCGACGAGATCGGCAGGGAGGCGCTGGCCGCCTTCGCCTCGACCAACGGGCTCGATCCCACCGCCTTCCCCTCGCTCGCGGCCCTCGAGTCCGATCTCGTGGCGCTCGCCGCGGGCCTGCTCCACGGACCGGACTCGACCGTGGGTGTGGCCACCTCCGGCGGCACCGAGTCGCTCATCCTGGCGGTCCTGGCGGCGCGCGACGGGGCGCCCCACGTGCAGCGACCGGCCGTGGTCGCACCGAGCACCGTCCATGCCGCGGTGCACAAGGCCGGGCACCTCCTCGGCGTCGACGTGATCACGGTGCCGGTCGATCCGGTGGGCTTCCGCGCAGACCCCGAGGCGATGGCCGCGGCCATCACCGACGACACCGTGCTCGTCGTCGCCTCGGCACCCTCGTACGCCCACGGGGTGATCGACCCGGTGGAGCAGATCGCGGCGATCGCGGCGCAGCGAGGCATCCGCTGCCACGTCGACGCGTGCATCGGGGGTTGGGTGCTGCCCTTCATGGCCGAGGTGACGCCATGGACCTTTGCCGTCGAGGGCGTCACGAGCATCTCCGTGGACCTGCACAAGTACGCCTACACGCCCAAGGGCGTCTCGCTCCTGCTGCACCGCGACCCGTCGCTGCGCCGGGGGCACATCTTCGCCTCGGCCGCCTGGCCCGGCTACACGATGCTCAACACGACCCTGCAGTCGACCAAGTCCGGCGGCCCGCTCGCCGCGGCCTGGGCAGTCGTGCACGCCATCGGGCTCGACGGGTACCGCGAGCTCGTCGCGGTCGCTCGGGAGGCGACCCTGCGCCTGGCGGCCGCCGTGGATGACATGGAGGGGTTGACCGTGGTGGCGGCTCCGGACTCGACGCTCTTGGCGCTGCAGGCCGGGGAGGGTTGCGATGTCTTCACGATCGCCGACGAGATGCGCACTCGCGGGTGGCTGGTCCAGCCCCAGATGGCCTTCGCCGGGCACCCAGCGACCCTGCACCTGACCCTCTGCGCGGCCACGGCGGCCAAGGTGCCCGAACTCGTCGCGGCGCTCACCGAGTCGGTGGCGCGCGCTCGCGAGGCAGGAGTCGTCCGGGTCGACCCCGGCCTCGCGGCCGCGGCCCAGCAGATCGACCCCGAGACGCTCGACGAGGCGGCACTCGACGGGCTCCTCGCGATCGCCGGGCTCGGTGGAGGTGACGGCTCCCTGCAGGTGCCCGAGCGGATGGCCGAGGTCAACGCGCTGCTCGATGCCGCTCCGCCTGCGCTGCGGGAGGCCCTGCTCGCGGGGGTCCTGGACCGGCTCACCCGCTGAGCGGGTCCTCCCTTCGCCCGGTCACATACCGGTCGTCGAGCGCGGGTACGGGATCTGCGGATCGGTGAGGATGTTGACGAGGTAGGGCACCCCGGAGGCGAAGGCCCGATCGAGTGCCGGCCCGATCTGCGCGGGGTCGGTGACCAGCTCGCCCCCGCCGCCGAGTGCCGTCACGACCTGGTCGTAGCGCGTGCCCGGTGTGAGGTCCGCGGCCACGTCGTAGCCGTAGAGCATCTGCATCGGCTGCTTCTCCAACCCCCACGCGCCGTTGTTGCCCATGACCATGACGACCGGAAGGTGGTGGCGCACGAGGGTGTCGACGTCCATGAGGGACATGCCCGAGGCACCGTCACCGAGGAGCAGGACCACCTGGGACGCAGGGCGGGCGATGCGGGCCGCGATCGCGGCACCGAGGCCGGCGCCGAGACAGCCGAAGGGGCCGGGGTCCAGCCACGAGCCCGGCGCGGTGGGCTCGATGAACCGACCCGCCCACGACACGAAGTCGCCGCCGTCGCCGATGATGACCGCGTCCTCGGCCAGCCGGGGCACGAGCTCACCGTAGATCCTGGCCGGGTGCACGGGGGAGACGGAGCTGGTGAGCAGCTCGAGGTCGCTCGCGGACCGGGCGCGGGCCTCCTCGGCCAGTCGCGCGGACCACGCCGACCAGTCGGGGTGCCCGAGCGACTCGATCAGCGCCTGCAGCTGGTCGAAGAACGAGGTCAGGTCGCCCGCGGCCGTGGCCGCGGGGTCGGCGTGCGTGCTCAGCTGGCCGGGGGAGTCCGCGACGTGCACGACCTTGGCGTCGGGCCCGTGGCCGGAGCCACCGAAGGACCCGTACCCGAGGCGGAAGTCGAGCGGCGTGCCGACGACGATTGCCAGGTCGCACTCGCCGACTGCCGTCCTGCGCGCCTTGCCGACCTGCAGCTCGTGCCCCGCGGGCAGGATGCCGCGGCCCATGCCGTTGGTGATGGTCGGCAGGCCCAGGTCGGTGACGCATCGCAGGGATGCCACGTCTGCCCGGTCGCTCCAGACGTCCGTCCCGAGGGCGACGAGGGGACGCTCGGCCTGCGCCAGCAGGCGGGCGATGGCGTCGATGTCCGCTGCGTCGGGCGGGGTCGCTGCGGACGTGCTCGCAGTGACGGGTGCATCCGGGGCGTCGCCGAAGAGCTCGTCCATCGGGACGTCGAGGAAGACCGGACCGCGGTGCGGTGCTGCGGCCAGGCGGAAGGCGTCGTCGACCTCGTCGGCGATCTGCTCGACGGACTGCACGGTCGCTGCTCGCTTGGTGACCGGTGTCAGGACGCTCGGGTGGTCGAACTCCTGGAGGGCCCCCTTGCCCCAGGAGAAGGACGCTGCCCGTCCGCCGAGCACCACGAGTGGTGACCCGCTGAAGTGCGCCTGCGTGATGGGACTCAGCCCGTTGGTGACACCGGGGCCGGCGGTGAGGACCGCGAGGCCGGGGGTGCGGGTCAGCTTGCCGGTCGCCTCCGCAGCGAAGACCGCGGTCTGCTCGTGCCGGACATCCAGCAGCCGCATCGGTGGGTCAGCGGTCACCGCCCCGTCGTACAGGGGGAAGACGTGCGCTCCCGAGAGGGTGAACATCGTGACCACCCCGTGGGCCGCAGCCGCGGAGACGGCGCGCGCGCCGCCACTGACCTCGTCGAAGTGCTCCACGAAAACCATGTTACTCGCCGGTAGTGCCCGTAGGCTGGGGAGCGTGACCACAGATCCTTCGCACACCGTCTGGGACGACGAGGAGGCCGAGCGCGAGGCGGCCCTCGCCGCGGCCGACCTCGCGGACGCCGACGAGGACGCATCACCCGAGGGCGCACCGTCCGAGGGCGCGGGCGAGCAGTAGCCCCTAGCCTGCGCGCCCCGTCGACGGCGGGGCGTCTCACGTTGTGGCGTGTGACCATCGTCCCCATCACAAAGCCTGCACGCTCGGCGTGCGCTGTCGTAGGTTGCCGTGCAACCACACCCCCACCCCTGACCAGGAGTGACGATGCGACTTGGCGTGCCCAAGGAGTCGAAGCGCGGAGAAACCCGCGTCGCGGCGACCCCCAAAACAGTCGAGCAGCTGATCAAGCTCGGATACGACGTCGTCGTCGAGGCCGGCGCCGGTGAGGCCTCGGCCTACCCGGACCAGGCCTATGTCGACGCCGGTGCGACCCTCGAGCCCGCCGACCAGGTGTGGGCCAGCGACGTGGTCGCCAAGATCAATGCGCCGTCCGACGAGGAGGTCGCGCGGCTGAGCTCCGGCGCGATCCTCGCCTCGTTGCTCGCTCCGGCGCTCAACCCGGACAAGGTGGAGGCGCTGCGCGCCCAGGGCGTGACCGCGCTTGCGATGGACGCCGTGCCGCGCATCTCCCGCGCCCAGTCCCTCGACGTGCTGTCCTCGATGGCCAACATCGCGGGTTACCGCGCGGTGGTCGAGTCGGCCCACGAGTTCGGTGGCCTCTTCACCGGACAGGTCACGGCGGCCGGCAAGGTCCCGCCGGCCAAGGTCCTCGTCTGCGGTGCCGGAGTCGCCGGCCTCGCGGCCATCGGTGCCGCCGGATCCCTCGGTGCCATCGTGCGCGCCTTCGACGTGCGGCCCGAGGTGGCTGAGCAGGTCGAGTCGATGGGTGCCGACTTCCTCGAGATCGACATCGAGCAGGAGGTGTCGACGGACGGTTACGCCAAGGAGACCGGCGAGGACTTCAACCGCAAGGCCGCCGAGCTCTACGCGGAGCAGGCCAAGGACGTCGACATCATCATCACCACGGCCCTCATCCCGGGACGTCAGGCGCCGCGCCTGATCACCGAGGAGATGGTCGCCTCGATGAAGCCAGGGTCGGTCATCGTCGACATGGCGGCAGGCTCCGGTGGCAATGTCGCCGGGTCCGTCGCCGACGAGCGGATCGTCACCGACAACGGTGTCCGGATCATCGGCTACACCGACCTGGCCGGTCGCCTGCCCACGCAGGCCAGCCAGCTCTTCGGCACCAACATCGTCAACCTGCTCAAGCTCGTCACTCCGGACAAGGACGGTCAGGCCGTCCTCGACATGGAGGACACGGTCGTGCGCGGCATGACCGTCACGCAGGACAGCGAGACGCTCTGGCCGCCGCCGCCCGTGCAGGTCTCGGCCGCCCCCGCGGCCCCGGCCGCTGCCCCGGTGGAGGCAGAGCCGGCCAAGCCGGTCGACCCCAACCGCAAGTTCTGGCTCATCGGTGGCACGGCGCTGCTCTTCCTGATCGCCGCCGCCTTCATGCCCGCGGCCTTCCTGTCGCACTTCATCGTCTTCGCGCTGGCCGTGGTCATCGGGTTCTACGTCATCGGCAATGTGGCCCACGCGCTGCACACGCCGCTGATGTCGGTGACCAATGCGATCTCCGGGATCATCGTCGTCGGCGCCCTGCTGCAGGTGACCTCCTCCAACCTCGCGATCCAGGTCATCGCCGCAGCTGCCATCTTCTTCGCCAGCATCAACGTCTTCGGTGGCTTCACGGTCACGAACCGGATGCTCAACATGTTCCGGAAGGGCTGAGTCGTGCTCTCCACTGTCGTCACCGCCGCCTACATCGTCGCGGCGCTCCTCTTCATCCTGTCCCTCGCCGGTCTGAGCAAGCACGAGACCGCCAAGCACGGCAACTGGTTCGGCATGGCCGGCATGGCGATCGCCCTGCTGGCCACCGGCGCCCTCGTCATCGACGGTGTCTACTCCGGTGAGGAGGCCACCAACGCCGGCAAGTGGGGCCTGGGTGTCCTCGTGATCACCATGGCCCTCGGTGGCGCACTCGGTGTGCGGATCGCCCGCCGCGTCGAGATGACCGGCATGCCCGAGCTCATCGCGATGATGCACTCCTTCGTCGGTCTGGCCGCCGTCCTCGTCGGCTTCAACTCCTTCCTGGGTGCTCACGGCGACTCCGCCGAGGCGGCCGCTGCCCACCGGGCGCTCGAGGCCAGCGACATGGTCGGGATCCACAACGGGGAGGTCTTCGTCGGCGTCTTCATCGGTGCCCTGACCTTCACCGGCTCGATCGTGGCCTACCTCAAGCTCAGCGCGAAGATGAAGTCCGCGCCCCTGGTGCTGCCGATGCGCCACTGGCTCAACCTGCTGGCCGTGCTCGTCTCCGTCGCCCTGTGCGTCTGGTTCGTCGTCTCCCCGTCACTCATCCCGCTGGGGATCATGACGGTCATCGCGCTGCTCTTCGGCTGGCACCTCGTCGCCTCCATCGGCGGCGGTGACATGCCGGTCGTCATCTCGATGCTCAACAGCTACTCGGGGTGGGCCGCGGCCGCTGCGGGCTTCATGCTCTCCAACGACCTGCTCATCGTCGTGGGTGCGCTCGTCGGCTCCTCCGGTGCCTTCCTGAGCTACATCATGTGCAAGGCGATGAACCGCTCCTTCATCTCCGTCATCGCGGGTGGCTTTGGTGCGGCTGCACCGGCCTCCAGTGGAGACGAGGACTACGGCGAGCACCGGGAGACCAACGCCGAGTCGGTCGCGGAGCTCCTCGCGGATGCCTCCTCGGTCGTCATCACCCCGGGCTACGGCATGGCCGTCGCGCAGGCGCAGTACCCCGTCGCCGACCTGACCGCCAAGTTGCGGGCGAAGGGAGTGGATGTCCGGTTCGGCATCCACCCGGTCGCCGGTCGCCTCCCCGGCCACATGAACGTGCTCCTGGCCGAGGCCAAGGTCCCGTACGACATCGTCCTCGAGATGGACGAGATCAACGACGACCTGCCGGAGACCGATGTCGTGCTCGTCATCGGCGCCAACGACACGGTCAACCCGGCCGCTGCCGAGGACCCGGCCAGCCCGATCGCCGGCATGCCGGTGCTCGAGGTGTGGAATGCCAAGGACGTCATCGTCTTCAAGCGCTCCATGGCCACCGGGTACGCCGGCGTGCAGAACCCGCTGTTCTTCCGGGACAACACGCAGATGCTCTTCGGCGACGCCAAGGACCGTGTGGAGGACATCCTCCGGGCGATCTGACGCTGATCCGCCAGGCGAAGGGCGGCGCTCACCCAATCGGGTGGGCGCCGCCCTTCGTCGTGTGGTCGAGAAGTGCCATGGACAATGGTGTGTGAGGCACACTATGGTGTGACGCATGGATGAAGAACTGCTCGCGGGCCACCTCCAGGAGCTGAGGCGCGGCACCGTGGTGCTCGCCTGCCTGGCCACGCTCGAGCAGCCGCACTACGGCTACGCACTCCTCGAGACGCTGGACGCGGCGGGCTTTGCCGTCGACGGCAACACGCTCTACCCGCTGTTGCGGCGCCTGGAGAAGCAGGGCCTGCTGACGAGCGAGTGGAACACCGACGAGGCCCGGCCGCGGAAGTTCTACCGCACCAGCCCGGCCGGCGCCGATCTGCGCGCCCACCTGATGACGCAATGGCGATCGCTGAACGCAGCGGTCGAGGCACTGAACGGGGACAAGTGATGACGACCAGCACCAGGACCAGCCTCACGGACCGATACGTCTGGACGGTGACGCGCCAGCTCCCGCCCGAGAGCGGGCCGGACGTCGCCCGAGAGCTGCGAGGCACGATCGAGGAGACGGTCGAGGACCGGGTGGCCGGCGGCGAGGACCCCGAGTCGGCCGAGCGAGAGACGATCCTCGGGCTCGGCGACCCGGACGTCCTCGCCCGCGAGTACGGGGGGCGCCCCAACCACCTCATCGGACCGGCCTACTTCCCGGCGTGGGTGCGGCTGGTCAAGCTGTTGCTCGTCGTGATCGTGCCGATCGCCGTGGTCGGCCACGTGATCGCGCGGTCCTTCGGTAGCGACGCCGCCTTCGGCGCCGTGATCGGTGGCGCTGCGGTGCTGGCCGTCCAGACGGCCGTGCACCTCGTCTTCTGGACGGCCCTGATCTTCGCGCTGGTCGAGCGCAACACGGGCCCGCTGGGGCGCGATCAGCTCGTTGTCGACTGGAACCCCGACGAGCTCGCCGACCCCGCAGATCGGGCCAAGCGCGCCAGCCTGGCCGAGATGGCCTTCGAGGTCGTCTGGACCCTGGTCCTCATCGCGCTGAGCGTCTGGCAGTGGGGTGGCGTGGGGGAGGGTGCCGTCCAGGTGCTCGACCCCGACCTCGCCGCCGGGTGGCAGGTGCTCATCGTCGCGCTCCTCGCGGTCGACATCGTCGTCACAGTGGCAGCGTGGGCCCGCGGAGGGTGGAGCGTCGCCCTTGCCGCGGTCAGCTTCGGCAGTGCCGTCGCGTCCGGCGCCGCGCTCGTCTGGCTCCTGCTGAGCGAGCAGCTGCTCACCGACCTGCCTCGCGAGTTCGGCGAGGCCTTCGGTGTGGCTGCGGACTGGACGCTCTCACTCCCCGCGGTGGCCGTCGGCGTCGTCCTCGTCTGCGGCTGGGAGGCCGTGACGGCGTTGCGCCGCATGCGCGACGCCGCGCGGTCCACCGCTCAGTAGTCGTCGAGGTCGTACGGCGGCAGCTCGCCGGTGTCGGCGTCACGCTTGAGCGCAGCCCGGTCGCGGCTGCGGTAGATCAGGCTGTCCCGCCGTGGCGCGGGCCCATAGGTCTCCGGGTCGTCGCCCGGGCCGCCGCCGTTGAAGACGCCGTCGACGACGCCCAGGCGGGTCGCGTAGTCGTGTGAGGTCTCCCATGCGGGCTCGTCGTCGTCCGGCTCGTCGGACCACCCACCTTCGTCGTCCTCGTCGAGGCTCATGCCGAAGACGACCGAGCAGATGGCGCGGTAGTTGTCGTCCGGGTCGGGGACGAACTCGATCTTGGACAGGGCCTGGTCCTGTCCGGCGCTCTCGAGGATGAAGGTGCCGTAGCCGAGGATCCGCCCGAGCAGGGAGCGCTCGTAGCCCATGTCGGTGACCTTCTTGAGCGGCATCATCGAGACCTTGTGGTTGATCCACCCCTCGAAGAGCACGATCCGCTTGTCGGTCGCGACGACGCGCGTGTGGCGCCACTCGATCCACTGCCACGCGGCCCAGCCGAGCACGCCGACCCAGACGAGCCAGAGATAGCCGAGGATCCCGCTGTTGGCGTCGCTGACCGTGATGTCCAGCCACAGGCACAGGGCGGTCGCGGCGACCAGCACGAGTGCCGGTTTGATCAGGACGATGCGGTGGTGTCGGATCTCCGCCACCGGGGTCTCACCGGGGAGGAGGTACTTGCGCAGCCCGGGGTGGGCGACCTCCTCGGGCATCGTTACCTCGAGATGAGCGAGTCGAAGAACGTGCCGATGTTGCCCACGCCGTTGGCGATGACGTCCCAGGCAGAGCCGACGATGTTGGCAGCCTCGTCGGGGGAGGTGAGGATCGCGTAGAGGAGGAAGATCGTGAGCAGCCAGAGGACGATCTTCTTGATCGGTGGCGTGTTCATGGCTCGTTCTTCTCCGTCATCTGGCGGGCAGTGGTCACCCACCTGTGGGCGTGAATCGGGTCCCAGTGTGGCAGATGTGACGCGTGGGACGCGTCAGACCACGCCGTAGAGGCGGTCGCCGGCGTCCCCGAGCCCGGGGACGATGTAGCCGTTGTCGTCGAGTCGCTCGTCGACGGCCGCCGTGACCAGCGTGATGGGGACGTCGAGGTTGCCGAGCTCGCGCTCCAGGGCCTCGATGCCCTCCGGTGCGGCGAGCAGGGTGACGGCGGTGATGTCGTCGGCGCCGCGCTCCACGAGGTAGCGGATCGACATCGCGAGGGTGCCGCCCGTCGCGAGCATCGGGTCGATGACATAGCACTGGCGGCCGGACAGGTCGTCGGGCAGCCGGTTGGCGTAGGTGATCGCCTCGAGGGTCTCCTCGTTGCGCAGCATCCCGAGGAAACCCACCTCCGCAGTCGGCAGCAGTCGGACCATGCCCTCGAGCATGCCGAGGCCCGCGCGCAGGATCGGGACGACGAGCGGCTTGGGGGTGGAGAGCTTGATGCCGGTGGTCGGGCCGACGGGCGTCTCGATGTCGAAGGGCTCGGTGCGCACCTCTCGGGTGGCCTCGTAGGCGAGGAGGGTGACCAGCTCGTCCGCGAGCCGGCGGAAGGTTGGGCTGTCGGTGCCCTTGTGCCGCAGGTAGGTGAGCTTGTGGGCGATGAGCGGGTGGTCCGCGACGATGACGCGCATGCCCCCGAAACTACCGTGCGCGACACTGGTCCCGTGAGTCCTGACCCCGCCCGTCCGCAGCGTCCGCTCGAGGAGTCGTGGATGGCACGCGCTCTGGAGCTCGCCGCCGAGGCGGCCGCGGACGGTGACATCCCGGTCGGCGCGGTCGTCGTGGACGCGGACGGTGTGCTCATCGGCGAGGGCCGCAACACGCGTGAACGGGACGGCGATCCGACCGGGCACGCCGAGGTCGTCGCCATGAGGGCCGCAGCGGCGACGAAGGGGGAGTGGCGCCTCACGGGGTGCACCCTCGTCGTGACCCTCGAGCCCTGCCCGATGTGCGCCGGCGCGGTCGTCGCCAGCCGGGTGCCTCGCGTGGTGCTCGGTGCCTGGGACCCCAAGATGGGTGCCTGCGGATCGGTGTGGGACGTGGTGCGTGATCGGCGCTCGATCCACCGGGCCGAGGTCATCGGTGGGGTGCGCGAAGGGGAGGCCGCGCAGCTGCTCGTGGACTTCTTCGCGGACCATCGACCAGGTGCCGATGGATGACGTCGGGAGGGTCTCCCTTCGCCCGATTCGGGGCCGACGCCCTCGACCTTGTATTGTGCTCCGCGGTGGCGTGTCCGAGCGGCCTAAGGAGAACGCCTCGAAAGCGTTTGTCGGTTAACCCCGACCGTGGGTTCAAATCCCACCGCCACCGCCGAAGGCAGAGGCCTTGGTGCACTGAGTCATCAGAGCACCAAGGCCTCTGTCGTGCGCGGGGTCCTGCACGACGGGCTCCGCTCGCCCCGCGACCATCGATCTGATTTCCTGATCCCATGCGTCGTCCCGTCCGAGCCCTCGTGTCCATCACCGCCATCGCTGCGGTTGCCGTCCCCCTGAGCGCGTGCGACATGTGGAGCTCGAAGTGCGACACGGACAACACCTGCTCGATCACGATCCAGGGTGACCAGGTCCATGACTTCCCGCGGCCCTACGACAAGGACCACGGACTGAAGTCGGCCGATCGCATCCGGCTGGTCTCCGCGACGCAGGGCGGCGAAGCGCTCATCCAGGCGGGCGGGGTGGAGAGCACCTGCACCCAGGGCAGCAGCTTCATGATCGTCGACACGACGATCACCTGCGATGTCGTGGGTGACGACAAAGTCGAGCTGACGACCACGCGCCCCTGACCGGGTCTCAGCAGCCCGGGAGGTCGGCCTCGGGGACGAGCTTCGTGAACTTCGGGCCGAGGACCACGTCGACGCTGGTGCGCTGGCGGGCGTCCTGGATCATCTGGGCCTCGCCGGTGTGCACCCGGACGAGGTCGGCTCCCTTGCGGCCGTTGCTGCCGTAGCGCAGCTGGCCGACTCCGTCGAGCTCGGCCTTCTTGGGGTCGTTGGCGATCGTCTTGACGTCGAAGCCGCGCTCCTTCAGGTCGGCTGCCACCCGCCCGGCGAGCCCCTCACGATCGGTCGCGTTGTAGACATTGACCTCGACCTGCTTGGGCGAGACATCGCAGGTCGAGGTCGTGCTCTGCGTCGTGGTGCTCGAGGTGGTCTCCTCACCCTTGGCCTCGTCGGCGCGGATGTAGGACAGGGCGTACCAGACGGCGAAGAAGAGGAGGAGCAGCACGAGGCTGAAGGTGATGATCGACCGGCGACGTCGTGAGGTTCCCGGGTCGCTCTCGCCGTACTCGTCGGGAGCCATGGTCAGTCAGCCACCTCGAGCACCCGGGCATGCAGGGTGCCACGCTGCTGCAGGGCCGCTCGCAGCGCGCGGTGCAGGCCGTCCTCGAGGTAGTGCCGGCCCCGCCACAGGACGACATGGGGAAAGAGGTCGCCGTAGAAGGTCGAGTCCTCCGCGAGCAGGTCGTGCAGGTTCAGCGAGCTCTTGGTGGTCGTCAGTTGCTCCAGTCGGACCGCCCGCGGCGGAACATCGGCCCAGTCGCGGGGAGAGGTGCGCCCGTGGGCAGGGTAGGGCCGGTTGTCGCCGACTGACTGGAAGATCACGCAGCCACGATATGAGGGGTGGGCCCCGCGGGTCGCACTAGTCTCGGGTCCGTGACCGACTCTTCACACCTTGACCTCATCCGTGCGGGCTATTCCTTCGAAGGGCCCGCCATCGACCTCGGCGCCACCGTCCTGGAGGGGCAGCCGCACGCCGACACCCCGGTGCGGGTGCCGCTGGCGAGCCTGACCAAGCACGGTCTGGTCGCGGGAGCGACCGGCACCGGCAAGACCAAGAGCCTGCAGCTGATGGCCGAGCAGCTCTCCGCCGCAGGAGTGCCCGTCTTCCTCGCGGACATCAAGGGCGACCTCTCGGGCATCGCGTCCCCGGGCGAAGGGAGCGACAAGCTCACCTCGCGCACGACCTCCATCGGTCAGGACTGGCAGCCCACCGGCTTCCCCACGGAGTTCCTCACCCTCGGCGGGCAGGGCACAGGTGTCCCGGTCCGCACGACGATCACGAGCTTCGGGCCGACCCTGCTGAGCAAGGTCCTCGGGCTCAACGCCACCCAGGAGTCGAGCCTGGGACTGATCTTCCACTTCGCGGACAAGCAGGGGCTGGCCCTGCTCGACCTCAAGGACCTGCGGGCCGTCATCCAGCACCTCGTCTCCGACGAGGGCAAGGCGGAGCTCAAGGGTCTGGGTGGGCTGTCGAGCGCCACCGCGGGAGTCATCCTGCGCCAGCTCATCGCCTTCGAGGACCAAGGTGCCGATGTCTTCTTCGGCGAGCCCGAGTTCGACACGGCGGACCTGCTGCGCACCACCGATGACGGTCGGGGCATCGTCACCTGCCTCGAGCTGCCGGCCGTCCAGCAGCGACCGCAGCTCTTCTCGACCTTCCTCATGTGGATGCTCGCGGACCTCTTCCACGACCTGCCCGAGGTCGGCGACGTCGACAAGCCCAAGCTCGTCTTCTTCTTCGACGAGGCGCACCTGCTCTTCGACGAGGCGAGCAAGGCCTTCCAGGACTCCATCGAGCAGACCGTGCGGCTCATCCGGTCCAAGGGTGTCGGCGTCTTCTTCGTGACGCAGAGCCCCAAGGACGTGCCGAGTGATGTCCTGGCGCAGCTCGGCAACCGGGTGCAGCACCAGCTGCGCGCCTTCACCCCCGAGGACTCCAAGGCGATCAAGGCCGCCGTGACGACCTACCCGCACACCGAGTACGACCTCGAGGAGCTGCTCACCCAGCTGGGCACCGGCGAGGCCGTGGTCACCGTGCTCTCCGAGAAGGGCACGCCGACCCCCGTGGCGCACACGATGATGCGGGCTCCCCAGTCGCTCATGTCGCCCTCGGCCCAGGAGCTGCTGGAGCAGGCGGTCGCCGGCTCGCCGTTGGCCCCGAAGTACTCCGAGGCGCTCGACCGCGAGTCCGCGTACGAAAAGCTCGCGGCGAAGCTCGAGGCGGCACCGACGCCGGAGCAGGCTCCCGTCGAGATGAAGGGGGAGGCGCCCCCTTCGCCGTCGAAGCCACCCAAGGAGGAGCCGGGCATGGTCGAGAAGGTCGTCGGCTCGTCCGCCTTCAGGTCCGCGCTGCGATCTGCCGGGACGGTCATCGGACGGGAGATCACCCGCTCGCTCTTCGGCACCTCGCGCCGCCGCCGCTGACAGGGCCCCTCGGGGGAGCCCTCCCCATTGAGCGGCTGACCTCCACCTGAGAGGATCGCTGCTCGATGCACAGATCTGGGGAGGACCGACGATGACGAGCGTGACCCACGGGGCGGACGCCGAGCGGCTGCGAGAGATCGCCGGCACGATGCGTGGTCAGGGCGCGCGAGTGCAGGAGGTCGGCGACCAGCTGGGGCCGCTGTCCTCGATGCTGCAGGAGGCCTGGGGCGGACCCGACGCCGAGCACTTGCTCTCCCAGGTGGAGATGCTGAGGCCGTCCGTCGCCAACACGGGCGCGACGCTGGTGGCCTGGGCGGACGGACTGCACGCGCAGGCCGACCAGCAGGCCGCGGGGTCCGGGGAAGGGGGCGGGGCAGGCGGCTCCGTCACGCGCGGTGACATCAGGGACGGGGTGCGACGCTTCGCCGGCCTGACGGGCAAGTTGAGCGCGCCGACCTCGGGCGAGTCGGGGCCCAGCTGGCAGGACGGGAGCCCTCTCGCCAACTCGGCCACCGCGTACCAGCACTCGACTGACGGCGGTGGCGGCGGCGTGAGCGACATCGATGGGGGAGCGTCCGGCCGCGACCCCGGGCAGATCGACCAACCGGGGAGCGTCTCGAAGTCCACCTCCGTCGAAGCCGGCCCGCTGAAGGTGACCGACACCGCGACGGTCTCGGTGAGCGGCGAGTCCGTCGACGCCGAGGGGCGCAGCGTGCAGACGACGGAGGTCACGTTGTCGCGCGAGGGTGCGATCGAGCTCGGCAAGAAGATCGATGGCGTCGGCGTCACAGGGACGGGCTACACCGGGGCCGAGGTCGGCTACTCGGTGACGGCTCCCGCGGGCGTCGACCCGCTCTCGATCGACCCTCTCAGGCCGGAGACATGGCCTGAGGGCGTGTCCGTCCGTTTCGACGAGAGCTTCTACGCCGGCTACGGCTTGGAGGGCAACTACCGCGGGCTCATCGTCGGGATTGGCCAAGAGGTCGGCACCGGGCAGTACATCGAGGTCAGCAAGGGCGCCGGCGACGAGGTCACTGTCCTCGTCGGCGATGATGAGTTCCGCAGGGCGACCACCCAGCTCGGCGTCGGGACCGACGAGCTCAACGCCAAGGTGGGGGCCAACAACGGGATCTCGTCCGGCTCGGCGCGGGAAGTGGTGATCGACCGCTCGACTCCCGAGGGGCAGGCCACCTACGAGTCGCTTCTCTTCGGCGGTGGCGAGGTTCCCGCGGTCGGCACCGCCGGGGTCGTCGACGTCGCCGACCTCACCGTGATGAACGCGCACGCGTCCGTCGACGTCTCGGGGACAGCCGGTGACTGGAGCGCAGGCGGCACGCTCGCCGAGTGGAGTGCCGGAGGGGTTCAGCGCACCCACGACGATGGGACGACGACGCTGGACTGGACGGGCGAGAGCAAGGGTGTGCAGACAGGGGGCACTGCCTACTTCGATGAGGCCGGGAACCCGGTGCCGGAGAAGGGCACGTACTACCTGAGGCTCGAGGGCGTCGACCCCCAGGCAGCAAATGACTTCAACCAGTACGTCCGAGGCTCGTCGACCCAGGTCGATGCGGAGCAAAACGTCGTGCTCACCTACACCCACGACGACCTGCAGACGATGCGCCTGCAGGCTGCGGAGACCCAGGCCACCATGATCAACGCCGACCCGGAGCGCTACAACTACCCCGAGGGCACCCGGATGACGGCTGAGGACGTCATCGCCACGGTGGAGGCGGACCCGGACACCGGCATCTTTGCCGTGACAGACGGAGCCGAGTCCAACGGAACCCGCGCCCTGCTGGGAGCCGGCAGTGATGCCGAGATCATGCGGGTGATCGCGCAGGACCCGCTGGGCGTCTCGCAGGGCGTGTCCTTGGATCACCACACCGCAACAGGGGAGTTGGCCACGCCGACGGGTGAGGTCTCGAGCCGCGAATCCGCGACCTGATGACTGGGCGCACCCTCGTCGTCGGCGCTGGCCTCGTGGGCCTCGCGGTCGCGCGCGAGCTGCAGCGGGTGCGCCCGGACAGAGAGGTCGTCGTGCTCGACAAGGAGGGTCGGGTCGGCGCCCACCAGAGCAGTCACAACTCGGGTGTCGTCCACGCGGGCGTCTACTACCCGCCCGGCTCGCTCAAGGCGCGCCTGTGCCGACGCGGGGTCGGGCTGCTGCGCGACTACACGCGCGACAAGGGCATCCCCTACGACGAGGTGGGCAAGGTCGTCGTGGCCGTCGACCGTGCTGACGAGGAGCGCCTGGCCGAGGTGCACCGGCGCTCCGTGGCCAACGGTGTCCCCCGCATCACCAGGGTCGGGCCCGAGGGGCTGCGCGACCTCGAGCCGCACGTGCGGGGCCGGGCCGCGCTGCACTCGCCGACGACCGCGATCACCGACTTCCCCGCGGTGGCCCGGGCGCTCGCCGACGATGTCACCACGGGCGAAGGGAGGGTCCTGCTCGGCCACGAGGTGGTGGCGATCCGCCCCCTTCGGTCCGGTGTGGAGGTGCTCGTCGACCACGAGGGGGAGCGAACCCGCATTGCCGCCGACCGGCTTGTCATCTGCGCAGGCCTGCACGTCGACCGTCTGGCCCGGATGGCTGGCGGCGATCCCGATCCGCGGATCGTGCCCTTCCGTGGTGAGTACCACCTGCTGGCCGCTGAGCGGACAGATCTCGTGCGCGGCCTCGTCTACCCCGTCCCCGATCCGACGCTGCCCTTCCTCGGGGTCCACCTCACCCGACGGGTCGACGGCAGCGTCGATGTCGGCCCCAATGCGGTGCTGGCCACCGCCCGCGAGGGCTACCGGCTGCGGGACCTCGACCTCCACGACCTCGTCGAGACCATCACCTGGCCCGGGATGCGTCCGGTCGCTGCCCGTCACTGGCGCACCGGTGCGCAGGAGATGCTCGGCTCGCTCTCCGCGCGCCACTTCGCCCAGGCGGCCCGGCGCTATGTGCCGGAGCTGCGCGACGCCGACCTCGTGCCGGGCGGCGCCGGCGTCCGCGCCCAGGCCGTCGGTCACGACGGCACGCTCGTCGACGACTTCGTCATCGAGCAGATCGGACCGGTCACCGCCGTGCGCAATGCTCCGTCGCCCGCAGCGACGTCGAGCCTGGCGATCGCCGAGGAGATCGTCCGGTCCCTCACGTGACTCGGACCTGCCTCAGGTCAGTGAGCGCAGGATCTCGCCGGCCCGCGTGTACAGCCGGGTCATGTTCTCGCGCGCTTCCTCGGTCTCGGGCCGGATCGACAGGATGTACATCATCGGGTCCTCCCGCATGACCCACGAGGTGACATTGGTGTCCCGCGCCCCGCGGGAGACGAGGACCGTGTCGGCGTCGCCCCAGATCGTGGCCCCCGGCAGGTGACGCAGGTCCATGTACGACAGCATGAAGCGTTCGCCGACCTGCGAGAGGGTGACGCCGAGGGTCTGCTCGACGACGTCATAGATCTTGACCGCGGGCAGCTGTGAGGCGCCCCGGGCCGTGCGGAAGGCCTGCCGCACCCGGCCGGCGACCTCGACGATGTCGCCGCCCTCGAGGTCGATGTGCACGGGCATGACGTTGATGAACCACCCCGCGGACAACAGCCACTCGGGTGCGTCACGGGTGTGCACGGGGTTGAGGAAGCGCAGGCTCGTCGCGCCGCTGAGGTCCCGACCGGCGAGGCCGATGGCCGCGTAGACGAGCTGGGTGGTGCGCGTGCCCAGCCGCTCGGCGACGGCATCGAGGGCGAGGGCCTCCTCGCCGGTCAGCAGGTCGTGGTGGTGGTGCTCGAGCTCGACGGGCTCGCCGACGGTGGTGCCGAGGGGCATCGGGAAGCGCCCGAGCTCCTCGTCGCCGGCGAACCAGAACTCGGCCCATCCCTGCAGGGCCGGGTGGCTGAGGTCGACCTCGCGGAAGCGCTCCCGCTCGGTCTGGGCGAAGTCCATGAAGTCGCCCACCGCAGGCAGGTCGGTCGCCTCCCCGCCGGTCTCCTCGCGGTAGAGGGCCTCCAGCTCGAAGTACACGAGGAAGAAGGAGAACCCGTCGGTGTAGCTGTGGTCGAGGCCGAGGTAGAAGATCGTCTCGTCCTCGCCGACCACGGCGCGGAAGGAGTACCCGATGCGACCGAGCGGGTTGCAGCCGAAGCGGAAGTCGTCGCTGACCCGGTCGTTGACCTCGTCGGCGGCGATGCTCCCTTCGTCCCGCGCCGCGAAGGCGATCTCGTCCTCGGTGAGGTCGACGCGCGCCCAGCCCGTCTCGAGGTCGGCGTCGGGCACGAACCAGCCGCGCATGACCCCGTGCCGGCGCACCCATCGGCTGAGGGCGCGGGCCATCGCCTCGGCGTCGAAGCGCCCCGGGATGCGATAGGTGAATCCGAGCCAGATGTCGTCCTGCTCGCCGGACGTGCTCGTCGCGCTGCGCAGGTCGAGGTGGGCGGCCTGCATGAAGGAGGGCTGGCGGCTCCCGGGCGTCGCCGCGGCGATGGCGGTCTCCATCACCGCGGTCGGTTCGAAGCGCAGGTAGGTGCCGGGGATCGACGACCGATCGGTGATCCGGCTCATGCGCATCATGCGGGGACTTCCTGCTGGAGGGCGAAGGGGGTGGCTGCTGCGGACTCGACGAGCCGGGCGAAGCGGTCAGCGACCGCGTCGAGCCAGTCGCGAGCGCCCGGGGCCAGTGGCAGCCGGGTCGCGAGGGTGACACCCTCGGGCACGATCGTCAGCCAGATATGGGTCTGGCTGCTGGTGGGCACGTCGCCCAGCTGGATGCTGGAGCCGAGCGGCTGCCACCACTCATGGCCCGCGATGCGGGATCCGTCGATGATCGACAGCACGACCTGCGGCGAGATCGGGACGTCGAGCAGACGGTGGACGAGGCCGAGCGGCAGTGCTGCGGACGGCGCGACCTCACGCCACGCCCGCACGCCTGCGAGGACCCAGTCGCTCGTGTCGCAACCGGGCGGCATCGACAGGGACAGCGGTGCGACGCCGGCGAACCAGCCGACGGAGTCGCTCCACAGCGACGACGGGCGTCCGTGCGTCGACATCAGCACGTGCACGTCGTCGCCGAGGGCCTGCATGAGGATCGCGGTCCACAGCATGCCGGTGGGGATGCCCTCCGCGGAGTACTGCAGCGCGAGCGTGGCGGCGACGTCCCCGGAGCAGATGTCGTGGCGCACGAGGTCGTGGTCGTAGTGGCCCTCGGGGTCGATGCCGGACTCCGCCGGCGCCCCAGGGATCCCGCCGCCGCGCAGGAAGTCCTGCCAGGGCCTGAGCCGCTCGTCGCCGGTGTCGATGTCGGCGCAGACCGCGATCTCGGTCGCGGCGAGGTCCACGTGGCTGGGGGAGGTGTGCGGTCGGTGCACCTCGTTGACCACCGCCGTGTGGAGCCCGGCGAGGTGGCCGACGGCGGCATAGGCGGACAGGCCGTCGAAGGTGATGTGGTCGAAGGCCGCGTGCAGGACGTGACCGTGCTCCACCTCGACGGTGAAGAGCGCGCACGCGGGCTGCCGCATGGGCCGGCACCGGATGTGGAACTCGTGGCTCAGCAGCTCCCGCAGCGCCTCAGGGTCGTGCTCCCCGAGGGCGAAGGGGGTGAAGCCCACGTGCTCGGGCGCCAGGGTGCGCCGTCGGGGCTGCTCGTCGATGAGGGTCAGGTGGCTGCGCAGGGACTCGTGCTGTCGGAACCACTCGGTGAGGGTGCGCTCCACGCTGTCGATGGTGGCGTCGGGAAGCAGGACCGACAGCCCGATCCAGGCCGACCACGGGTTGGACCCGTCGGGATCCTCGTGAAGTCGGCCGAGCTGGTCATGGCTCGGTGGGCGGTCGTCGAGCGGGGAGCCGTCCCAGTGCTCGAGGCAGGCGGCGCCGAGGTCCCATCGGGTGACGTCACCGCCCCGGAGCGACTGGCGGGCCAGGGTGCAGGGGGTCAATCGGGCCTCCGGGTCGCGGTTGGCGGACGAAAGTCACTGTGTCAGTGAGGAGTTCGTGTCGCGACCCGAAGGACTGTGATCTGTCTCGCTCAGCCGACGGGCGGACCGACGAGCAGGGCGATGTCGGTGAGGACGGCCACGGTGACGACGAGCGCGAGCGCTGCGAGGGCCGGGCGGCGCAGCGCGCCGGAGACGACCTTCTCGGGGACGGTGACGGCTTCCCCCTTCGCCAGCAGGCGCCATGCGCTGGGCAGGTGGCCGTCGCGGTCCAGCCAGCGCTCGGTCCACAGGGTGAGGAGCGGGGGGATGGCCGAGGCGAGTGCGACGAGGCCCTGCTTCGCCGGCCACTTGCGGTCGACCCACACGATGATCGTCACCAGCACGTAGGCGATGAAGACGATCCCATGGAGCATCCCGCCGATGCGTACGCCGAGCTCGGTGGTCTTGGTGACGTACTTGAGGAACATGCCGATGAGCAGCAGCGTCCACGTCACGGCCTCGGCCGTGGCGACGATCATGTAGAGGCGACGAGGCGTGGGGAGGGTCATGCCGCCCATGGTCGCCGACGGGTGTTGATGGGGTGAAATCGGCCCGATTTCGACGTAGGGGGGCGCTCGGGTAATCTCTGCGGCGGAGGATTCGCATAGTGGCCTAGTGCGCGCGCTTGGAAAGCGCGTTGAGTGAAAGCTCTCAGGGGTTCGAATCCCCTATCCTCCGCCAGAGCAGGGCTCCGGTCGTCACGGCCGGGGCCCTTTCTCTTGTCCGGACGACACGTCTCTCGTCCGGACGTCATGGCGACCCATTCGGCGCGAAGGGGGACCGCCCGGCTTTGGTCGCAGCCCGGTGTCCACGTAGACTCTGCGATCGGCACCCCGCGTGGTGGTACCTCACCGAATTCCCCCAGGGCAGGAATGCAGCAAGGGTAGGCGAGCTCTTCCAGGTACGCGGGGTGTCCCTGTGTGCGCACGAGGTGAGGACCTTCCCTCGGATTGTGCACGGCGCTCGGGTGGCGTAGCGCCAACTATTCCGTAGGTTGGGGTGCAGAGCGGTCGTGACCGCGACCGCGTGCCCCACCCCGAGGAGTGGATCATGGACACCTGGATCTGGATCATCATCGGCATCGTGCTGGTGCTCATCATCATCGGGATCATCGCGGCCCTCACGCGAGGTTCCAAGGCCAAGCGGATCGAGCGCGAGCGGGCCGAGGCCGAGCAGCTCCGTATGGAAGCCGCCGAGCGCGAGCGTGTGACCAGGGAGAGCCAGGCGGCTGCCGCTGCCACCGACGCGGATGCCCGCGCCGCCCAGGCCGACGCACAGCGTCAGGCCGCAGAGGCCGACCGTCAGGCAGCGGAGGCCGAGCAGCGTCGCGTCGAGGCCGAGCGCCTCGAGCAGGAGGCCCACGCCAAGTCCGAGGTCGCTGCCGAGGACCAGCGCGCCCTGGACGACAAGGTGCGCGAGGCCGATGCCAAGGACCCCGACGTGCGCACGGATGACGACGGCAACCGGATGGGCGACCACGACCCTGACGGCGCCCGCCGGGACGACGTCGCTCGCGGTGACGCCCGGGACGGTGTCCGTGACGACGTACGCGGTGACGAGCGCTCTGCCCACCGTGGCGGAGCGGCGGCTGCCGGTGTCGGTGGCGCGGCTGGCGCTGGCGCTCTCGCCCACGATCGTGGCGCCGACGAGCGGAGCGGCGCACGCAACGACGACGGACTGCGCAACGACGACGGCTTCCGTGATGGTAATCGCGATGGTTTCCGTGACGGCGTGATCGGCGGCGAGGACTCCTACGCCGACGAGCCCGGCCTGACGCAGGACCCGGGCGCCCGTTCCGGCCGCCTCGACGACGAGCCGGGCGCACCTGCCGGTGTTCCCCCCATGCACGGGTCCGACGACTCGACGCGCGGATGGGAGACCTCGGAGTCCGCCGTGGGCGGCGACCGGACCGTGAGGAACTCTGACGTCGACCAGCCGGGTACCGGTGTGGCCTCCGCCGGCGCGCCCGTCGAGCCGGCCCCCGAGACGGCGTCCGGGTGGGAGTCGTCCGACCCGACGCGGCCCGACGTCGCGCAGGACGGCGGGGACCTCCCTTCGTCCACCGACACCGAGACGACGCAGCGATCCCGCCACCTTGACCCCGAGGAGCGTCCGGTCCACGGCGAGCACGCCAAGCCCGGGCTGGTGGACAGGCTGCGCGGTAAGGTCGACGACATGCGCGGCGACGACCGTCCCCGCAGCTGACCTGACGACGGTTGGGCCCGTCACCTCCGGGTGGCGGGCCCTCTCCGTGCCCCGACATCCAAGGAGTCTCGTGAAGATCGCCATCATCCTCGGCAGCACCCGTCCCGGCCGCTTCGGCGCCCAGGTCTCTGAGTGGGTCATGCAGCAGGTGGAGGGGCGTGATGACGCCGAGTACGAGCTCGTCGACCTCGCGGACTACGACCTCGACCTGCTCAACGAGCCCACGGTTCCCGGTGCGGCCAAGCGGCAGTACGACAACCCCAAGACGCGTCGGTGGAGCACCAAGATCGACGAGTTCGACGGCTATGTCTTCGTCACCCCGGAGTACAACCACGGGGTGCCGGCCGCCCTGAAGAACGCCTTTGACGTCCTCTACCCCGAGTGGGTCCACAAGGGCGCTGCCCTCGTCTCCTACGGGGCCGACGGGGGCGTGCGAGCCGTGGAGCACTGGCGCACCATCCTGGCCAATGCGCAGATGCACGTCGTGCGCGGGCAGGTCTCCTTCTCGACGATGCTCGAGGCGGAGTCGGGCGAGGACGGCGAGGTCTTCGCCCCCGCGGAGCGTCGGACCAAGGAGATCGGCAATGTCCTGCGACAGCTGACCCGACTGACCGAGGCGACCTCCTCCCTGCGTTCCTGATCAGACGATCGGGCTCCTGATCGCACCATCCACAGCGGCCTTCCCCACGGGGGAGGCCGCTGTCGTGCTCCGCACGTAGGCTCGCTCTCGTGAGCACCGCCCTGTACCGCCGCTACCGTCCTGAGTCCTTCGCCGACGTCATCGGGCAGGAGCACGTCACCGAGCCCCTGATGCAGGCACTGCGCTCGGGGCGCGTCAACCACGCCTACCTCTTCTCCGGCCCGCGCGGCTGTGGCAAGACGACGAGCGCGCGCATCCTGGCGCGCTGTCTCAACTGTGAGCAGGGTCCGACGCCGATCCCGTGCGGCGAGTGCGACTCGTGCACTGCCCTGGCGCGTGGAGGCGCGGGCACGGTCGATGTCATCGAGATCGACGCAGCGAGCCACGGTGGTGTCGACGACGCCCGTGACCTGCGCGAGCGTGCCTCCTTCGGCCCGGCCCAGAGCCGCTACAAGATCTACATCATCGACGAGGCGCACATGGTGACGCCGCAGGGCTTCAACGCCCTGCTCAAGATCGTCGAGGAGCCACCCGAGCACGTGAAGTTCATCTTCGCGACGACCGAGCCGGAGAAGGTCATCGGCACGATCCGCTCACGTACCCACCACTACCCCTTCCGGCTGGTCCCGCCCGCGCGGTTGCAGGACTACATGGCCGAGCTCTGCACTGCCGAGGGCGTGCAGGTCGAGCCCGGCGTGCTCTCCTTCGTCGTGCGGGCCGGCGGCGGATCGGTGCGTGACTCGCTCTCCGTCCTCGACCAGCTCATGGCCGGCAGCGACGCGCAGGGCCTGACCTACGAGCGGGCCGCGGCCCTGCTCGGCTTCACCGACGCCGAGCTGCTCGACTCGGCTGTGACGGCCTTCGGCGCGGGCGATGCCGCAGGTGTCTTCAAGGTCATCGACTCAGTCATCGAGACCGGCCTGGACCCACGGCGCTTCGTCGAGGACCTGCTCGAGCGGTTCCGCGACCTCATCGTCGTGGCGGCGGCGCCCGACGGCGCAGCAGCCATCCTGCGTGGACTGCCCGGTGACCAGATCGAGCGGATGCGGCAGCAGTCCGCTGTCTTTGGTGCGGCATCCCTCTCGCGCGCAGCGGACATCGTCAACGCCGGACTGACCGAGATGACCGGCGCGACCTCACCCCGCGTCCAGCTGGAGATCATCGCGGCCCGTGTCCTGCTGCCGGCAGCGGCCGGCGAGTCCGGATACGCGGCGCGCCTGGACCGCTTGGAGCGACGGCTCGACGTCGGGGGAGTGCCCACCGGAGACGGCGGCGCTGCACCGGCTGTGCAGCGCCGCCCGACACCGGCACCGGCACCTGCATCCGCACCCGCACCCGCACCTGCCGCGCAGCCGGCCCCAGCGCCTGCAGTTGAACCTTCCGCAGAGCCGGCGGCGGTGTCTGCGCAGTCATCACAGCAGTCGGACGCCACGGAGCCAGCGGCTGCATCCGCGCCGGTCGACTCGATGCCACCGCGTCAGGAAGCCGCGCCGCAGGTCGACCCCGCACCCGCACCCGCGGCTCCGGTGGTGCCCGAGCGCCCGGTGACACAGGAGCCAGCGGTCGGCGAGGCCGCGCCCGCAGTGGGTGGGATCGACGTCGAGGCCCTGCGGCGCAGCTGGCCCGATGTGCTCGGTCGGATCTACCAGATGCGTCGAGCCACCTGGACCTTCCTCTCCGAGCACGCCCAGGTGCTCAGCTACGACGGCCAGCGCCTGGTGCTCGGCATCTCGACGGTGGGTCTGGCCAATGCCTTCCGCATGGGCTCCCACGCGGAGGTCGTGCGACAAGCGCTCATCGACACCCTCGGGGTGGACGCCCGGGTCGAGGGCACGCTGCATGACATCGGCGCCATGCCCGCGGGTGGTGGGTCGCAGGCCACGAGTGCCCCCGCTTCCGCGTCCACCGCTGCCGGTGGTGGCGGCGGTGGATCGGCCGCTCAGAGCGCGGCCGCAGGACCGCGCCAGAGCGCGCCCCCCAGTGATGTGGGGGTCGCCGCGCCCTCCGGGGGGCCTTCCGGGTCATCCGAGCCTGACTGGGGGAGTGGCCCCGCCAATGCGTCCTCTGCGCCTGCATGGGCAACCGCAGCACCCACACCCGCTCCGGAGGTTCCGAGCTCACCGCCGGAGCCCGCAGCGCCCCGCGAGCCGGATGATTCCTCGGTCAGTGACGACGACGAGGACATCGTCGACGCTGGTGCGGCCGGCCCGGCAGTCATCGAACGGATCCTCGGCGGCACGGTCATTCGCGAGGAGTGACCGGCGCGCCGCCTCGGTGTCCCACGGCGTCGGTGGTTCGGCGTAGGGTCAAGGCGTGTACGAAGGCGTGGTCCAGGACCTGATCGACGAGCTCGGGAGACTCCCCGGCGTCGGTCCCAAGAGTGCCCAGAGGATCGCCTTCCACCTGCTGCAAGCCGATCCGCAGGATGTGCAGCGGCTGGTCCAGACGCTCAGCGACGTCAAGGACAAGGTCACCTTCTGCGAGACCTGCGGCAATGTTGCCGAGGGGGCGCAGTGCCGCATCTGCGCCGACCCCCGACGTGACGCGACCGCGATCTGTGTCGTCGAGGAGCCCAAGGACGTCGTGGCGATCGAGCGGACCCGTGAGTTCCGCGGCCGCTATCACGTCCTCGGTGGCGCCATCAGCCCGATGGACGGTGTCGGTCCGGACGACCTGCGCTTCACCGAGCTCATGGCGCGACTGTCCGACGGCGATGTCGCCGAGGTCATCATCGCCACGGACCCCAACCTCGAGGGCGAGGCGACGGCGTCCTACACGGCGCGGCTGCTGTCCCCCTTCGACATCAGAGTCACCCGCTTGGCCTCCGGCCTCCCGGTCGGAGGCGACCTCGAGTACGCCGACGAGGTCACCCTGGGCCGGGCCTTCGAGGGGAGGAAGTTGCTCAATGCCTGATGAGACCACCCTGCTCGCGGACGAGTGCGCGGCTGAGGCCCGCACGTGGCTGGCCACCGTCGCTGACATCGCCTCCGGTGCCGCGCCGGAGAGCGCCATCCCCCTCCTGCTCCTCACGACCAGCCAGGTGCAGCTGGTCGGCGCGCGTCTCGGCGCGATCGCCGATGTGGTGCTTGATGAGCGCTTCGAGCGCGACCCCGGACCGGACACGGAGCTCGACCCCCTGAGGGTGGGTCTGGCCCAGCTCCTCGAGGGGATCGACGAGTACGCGGACGTCGTCGACCCGGTGACCTCCGTCGAGACCACGACGGGGTCCCTGAGCAATGACCTGGCGGATGTCGCCGCGGCCCTGGCCCACGGGCTGGCGCACCATGACGCCGGCCGACCGGTCGAAGCCCTGTGGTGGTGGCAGTACAGCTACCTCGCCGACTGGGGGGACCGTGCCGCGATGGCCGTGCGGGTGCTGCAGACCCTCCTGGCGCACCTGCGCCTCGACGCCGACGCCGACGTGGTCGGCGAGGCTGAGTTCGACGCGCTCCATCCCTGACGAACCCCCAGGCCGTCGGGTGTCGCAGATCTCATCGACAGCAGAGCAGCCCGTCAGCGCGCGTGCTCCAACGTCACGTCTGGGTCTCGACGGGCATCTGTTGGATGGACGCGACGGGGGCCCGCCCGCTCCGGTCGTTATCCTCTAAGGGCCGCGCCGGTCCGAGTCCGGGCCGGACCCGCGAACAATTCACGGAGCCTTCCTTGAGTCTGGTTGTCCAAAAGTACGGCGGATCGTCGCTGGCTGATGCCGAGAGCATCAAGCGCGTCGCACACCGCATCGTCGAAACCAAAAAGGCCGGTAACGACGTGTGTGTCGTCGTCTCTGCCATGGGAGACACGACCGACGAGCTGCTCGACCTCGCCGAGCAGGTCTCCCCCGTCCCGCCGCCCCGCGAGATGGACATGCTCCTGACCGCTGGCGAGCGCATGTCCATGGCACTCGTCGCCATGGCCATCGCGGACCTGGGGCACAGTGTGCGGTCCTTCACCGGCAGTCAGGCCGGCGTCATCACCGATGCCTCGCACGGCAAGGCCAAGATCATCGACGTGACGCCAGGCCGGATCACCGAGGCCCTGGGCAAGAAGCACATCGTCATCGTCGCCGGGTTTCAGGGCGTCAGCCAGGGCACCAAGGAGATCACGACCCTCGGTCGTGGCGGCTCGGACACGACCGCCGTGGCGCTGGCTGCGGCCCTCGAGGCCGATGTGTGTGAGATCTACACAGACGTGGACGGCATCTTCACCGCCGACCCGCGGATCGTGTCCGCGGCCCACAAGATTGACCGCATCTCCCACGACGAGATGCTCGAGATGGCAGCCAGCGGCGCCAAGATCCTGCATCTGCGGTGCGTCGAGTACGCGCGCCGCTTCAACATGCCCATCCACGTGCGTTCGTCCTTCTCCTCGAAGGAAGGCACGTGGGTCCTGCCCCCCGACACTGAAGGAACCGAGGACATGGAAGAACCGATCATCGCCGGAGTCGCCCACGACGACAGCGAGGCCAAGATCACCGTCGTCGGTGTGCCGGACCAGCCGGGCCGCGCCGGCCAGATCTTCACGACCGTCGCCGAGGCGCAGGTCAACATCGACATGATCGTGCAAAACGTGTCCGAGGCAGACACGTTGCGCACCGACATCTCCTTCACCCTGCCGATGTCCGATGGCCAGGTGGCGGTCGAGGCGCTCATGCGCACCAAGGAGGAGGTCGGCTTCGAGTCGATCCAGTACGACGACCAGATCGGCAAGCTCTCGCTCGTCGGCGCCGGCATGCGTACCAACCCGGGGGTCTCCGCGACCTTCTTCCGGGCGCTGGCCGAGGCCGGGGTCAACATCGAGATGATCTCCACCTCGGAGATCCGCATCTCGGTCGTCACGCGCGCCGACCAGCTCAACGACGCGCTCCAGGCACTGCACACCGCCTTCGGTCTGGACTCCGACGACGGAGAAGCGATCGTCTACGGGGGCACCGGCCGGTGAGCCCTCTCCCGTCGCCTTCCATCCGGCCCACGCTGGCCCTAGTGGGGGCGACGGGGCGCTTCGCGGAGGCGATCGTCTCTGCGTTGGCCCTGCGTGACGACACGTGGGGCGAGATCCGTCTGCTGGCGCCCGGCATGAGCACGCGGACGCTGAGCATCCGTGGCCAGGAGCAGCCGATCGAGGTGCTGCGCGAGGACTCCTTCGACGGTGTCGACATCGCTCTGTTCAACCTCGCTCCCCAGATCACCCATGAGTGGACCGCAGTCGCGGTCGGTGCCGGCGCGGTCGTCGTGGACGCCAGCGCGGCCCACCGCGCCGACCCCGACGTCCCACTCGTGGTGCCGGGGATCAACTCCGAGTTCGTCGCACAGCGGCCCAAGGGCGTGGTGGCCCTGCCCGGTCCGGTGACATGGGGTCTGATCGATGCGGCCCATGTCCTGCACCAGGGCTGGGAGCTGCAGCACCTCGTCGTCACCGGACTGATCGCTGCGGTGTCCAAGTCGGACCGTGGGGTCGCGCGGCTGCGCGAGGAGATGTACACCGTCGCGGCCGATCCGGCCATCGGGCAGCATCCCGGGGACGTGCGGGCCGCGGTCTCGGACCTGCCCGTCGCCTCCCCGTTCCCTGCCCCCCTGGCGCTCAACGTCATCCCGTGGGTCGGGCATGCCGACGAAGGGGGTTACACCTCCGCCGAGCTCGCGGTGAGCGAGGAGGTGCGCAAGGTCCTTGGCCTGCACGACACCGTCCCCGTCGTCGTCACCCTCGTCCAGGTGCCGGTCGTCCAGGCGCACTCGATGGCGCTGCACGCCCGATGCGCGCGGCCGATCACGATCGACAAGGTACGTCAGGCCTGCATCGCGGCACCGGCTCTGGTCCACCTCGACGAGCAGACGGGGGAGGTGCCGACCCCTGTCGACAGTGTCGGCATCGACCCGCGCTTCGTCGGGCGGATCCGTCAGCCCAAGGGCGCCGGGCATCACGTCGACCTCTTCGTCAGCGCCGACACGACCCGTCGTGGGGCCAGTGCCATGCTCCTCGTCGCCGATCTCCTCCGCGACGAGATGGCCGCTTCCTGAAGGTTCTCTCCGTGCACCCGCAACCGCCGGGGGCCTCCAGGCGTCTTGGGTGATGACGACCAGATCGGTCTCAGTCCGGGAACGATCCACGTGTGTGACTTGTGTGACTGGTGTGGTCAGAGTGACTCTGTGAGCCACGTACACTTGTGGTAGGGGAAGAACCAGATGAAGGACAGGGGTCAGCACGTGGATGAGCACTCCGACGACACGCCGATCTCGTACCGGGTCGTGGGTTTTGACGAGCTCGAGGGCGCGGCCGCGGCACACTACCGCCGTCAGCGGCGCCGTCGCCTCCTGCTCTTCGTGACCCTGCCCGGGCTGGTCCTCGGCACCGCGACGGTGGCGACGGCATACGGCACGGGCCTCATCGGCACCCCGGCGGTGACCTGTGAGCCGATCTCGCAGCCGGCGCCGGCGCGGGACTCCTTCGAGGTCACCTTGCTCAACAGCAATGACACCGACGGCCTCGGCAGCGAGATCGCCCGCGAGCTGACGCTGCGTGACTTCAACATCGCCTCCGTCGGCAATGCCGACAGCTCCGTCTACGTCAAGGGCGCAGCCACGATCTACTACGGCTCGGAGGGGCGGGACAACGCCCTGCTCCTGCAGAAGCAGATCCCGGGCTCCAAGACGTGGAACGACGCCCGTCCCGGCGACAGTGTCCAGCTCATCCTCGGTTATGGCTTCGACAAGCTCGTCTCCGAGCCCGACCCGCCGTTGCCGGCGCCGTCGGAGATCAAGGTCAACGTCTACAACACGACGTGGCAGGAAGGCCTGGCGTCGCAGGCCGCTGGCGACCTCAAGGAGCGTGACTTCACGATCGGCAAGACGGGCAATGACCCCCAGATGAGCTTCCTCGAGGACGAGGTGGCCATCATCCGCTTCGGCCCGGAGGGCCAGCGTTCGGCCAAGCGGCTTGCGCAGCAGATCTCCGGCGTGCAGCTGCAGAAGGACGACCGCACCGATGCGACCGTCTCGCTCGTCCTCGGCAACAAGTACAAGGGTCTGAAGTCGGCGTCGTCGGTCCCCGACGTCAAGCCGTACGTGCGACCTGCGGAGACGATCCAAAAGCCCTGCACGCCTGCCAAGAAGTGAGCATGCGGACGGTCGCACTCCTCACCGCGGGAGGACTCGCGCCGTGCCTGTCCTCTGCCATCGGTGGACTCATCGAGCAGTACACGCGCGTGGCTCCTGACGT
This sequence comes from Janibacter limosus NBRC 16128, assembly GCF_001570985.1. GTDB lineage: Bacteria > Actinomycetota > Actinomycetes > Actinomycetales > Dermatophilaceae > Janibacter > Janibacter limosus. Next base: position 65,332 of record NZ_BCSS01000012.1, read on the forward strand.
GCGGATCATCGGTTATCTCGACGGCTACGCGGGGCTGCTCACCGGTCGCAGCATCGAGGTCACGGACGAGGTCCGGGCGCACGCCGCGCGGCTGCACCACTTCGGCGGGTCTCCCCTCGGCAACTCCCGGGTGAAGCTGACCAACGCCCCCGACCTCGAGCGGCGTGGTCTCGTCGAGCCCGGCGCCGACCCCCTTCGCGTCGCAGCGGATCAGCTGGTGGCCGACGGCGTCGACGTGCTGCACACCATCGGCGGCGACGACACCAACACGACAGCCGGGGACCTGGCGGCATATCTCGCCGATCAGGGCCACGAGATGCGCGTCGTGGGGCTGCCCAAGACCATCGACAACGACATCGTCCCGATCCGACAGAGCCTCGGAGCGTGGACCGCTGCCGAGCAGGGAGCGCTCTTCGCGCGCCATGTCCTCGCGGAGCACTCGTCCAACCCGCGCATGCTCATCGTGCACGAGGTCATGGGGCGGCACAGCGGATGGCTGACGGCCGAGACCGCTCGTCGCTACCGGGACGATCTGGCCACCCGCAGCTTCGTGCCAGGCATCGGCAATGACCCGCGCCGCTGGGACATCCACGCCGTCTACGTGCCGGAGTCCGCGATCGACCTCGAGGTCGAAGGCCAGCGACTGCGTGCGGTCATGGACGAGATCGGCTGCGTCAATGTCTTCCTCGCGGAGGGCGCCGGTGTCGACGACATCATCGTCTCGATGGAGGCCGCCGGTCGCGAGGTGCCGCGCGATGCCTTCGGCCACGTCCGGCTCGACCAGGTCAACCCCGGCGAGTACCTGGCATCGAGCTTCGCCGAGCGGATCGCTGCGGACAAGTCGAAGGTGTGGAAGTCGGGCTACTTCGCCCGCGCGGCCGCGCCCAACGACGAGGACCTCGCCCTCATCGCGCGGTGCACCGAGCTGGCGGTTTCGGCAGCCCTGGACGGCCAGTCAGGCGTCGTCGGTCAGGACGAGGAGCGCGGCGACGAGCTGCGGGTCATCGAGTTCGACCGCATCGCCGGCGGCGGCGCCTTCGACCCCACCGTCGACTGGTTCACCGACCTGCTGAAGGACATCGGCCAGCGCCACTGAGCCAGGTCCACTCCAGCGCTGCGGTTGCGGGACTGTGCCCGAGCGGGCCAACGCGTGACTCAGCCTTCGTGCTTGCGACGCAACGACCACATCTGCGGCGAGCGCTCGACCTCGACGGCGACCTCCCAGGGCAGACCGCCGGGAGCGGTCTCGCGGCGGAAGCTCTGCACGAGTCGGCGGGCCAGCTGCGGATCAGCAGCCACCCTGGCTGCCGTGTCACGCGCCACCTGCTCCACGGACTCGTCCTCGACCGCGGCCCACGCGAGGCCACGCTCCACCGCCTCCTCGCCGCGCACCTCCTCGCCGAAGAGACCCATGGCCGCAGCGGTCTCGCGACCGGCCGTGCGGTGCAGCAGGGACAAGTGGCCGCCGCCGGGGTGGATCCCGATCTGGGCGAAGCCGGGGAGCAGCCGCGCGGTCGTGGAGACGATGCGCAGGTCGGTGGCCATCGCCAGGTTCAGCCCGGCGCCGACGGCGGCACCGCGTACGGCGGCGATGGTCGGCAGGCCGATCGTCCCGATCGTGGTGAAGGCCGCATAGACCGTCTCGAGGTTGCGGTAGGCCGTGTCCTCCACCGGGTCCCGTCCGACGTCCGCGAGGACTCCCCGGACGGCACCGGCGCAGAAGTGCTGCCCGCCGGTGACGATGACGGCCCCGACCGCGTCGTCTCCTTCGGCGGTGTGGGCGGCGTCGGTGAGCTCGCGGGACATCTCGACGGACAGCGCATTGCGACGCTCGGGGGCATCGAGCGTGATCGTCGCGATGCCCTCGCTGACGGTGTAGCGGACCTCGGTCATCAGATCTCCTTCGTGTAGAACCAGCGGCCACCCCGGCGGGTGAACTCGCTGCGCTCGGCGAGCTGGCCCCCTTCGTACCTCGCGACGAAGTCGACGATGCCCGTCGCGTCCTGCGGGCTGCCATCCACGACCTCGCGGACCTCGAGCCCGAGCCACCGGGTGTCGTCGAGATGCACCTCTGCGGGCCGGGTGCGCCCGTCCCAGGTCCGCCACAGGTGCTCGGCGTTGCCATAGACGTGGGCGGTGTACCGGCTGCGCATGAGCTCCTCGGCCGTCACGGCCTGGCTCTCGGCGGCGAGCAAGGGCCCGCAGCAGGCATCGAGGAGGTGGCCGGAGCCGCACGGGCACGGGTCGGGGTGCATGACTGCAGGGTAGTCAGGTGGGGTCCTCGGCGCGGACGCCGAGGTCGGCCATGAGGGGGCGGTGGGAGACGACGACGAGGAGCAGTGCGCACGGGACGAGTACGGCGAAGCCGATCGCCAGGTACCCGGCCGCGCCGATGACCCCACCGAGCACGAAGAGCAGGACGAGGGAGGCGAGCATGGCGAGCTTGGGCGCGTTGCCCTCCACCGGGTCGAGGTCCGGCCTGCGGTCGCGGTAGACCAGCTTGCCGATCTCGATACCGATGTCGGTGATCATGCCCGTCACGTGGGTCGTGCGGATCTGTGCCCCGGAGATCTTGGTGATGATCGCGTTCTGCAAGCCCATGGTGAAGCAGAGCACGGGGACGAAGACGAGCTCGCGCCACGAGGCGGTGAGCTCCTCCGCCAGCAGCCCGAAGACGAGCATGAGCATGCCCTCGAGGAGCAGGACGTTGGCATAGCGACCGCGCAGGGCACGTCGTCGGCCCCAGTTGAAGATCACCGCGCAGGCCATGGCCCCGGAGATGAAGCTGACGACCGAGAGCAGGCCCACCCCGACGAGGTAGTACTCACCGAGGACGAACTGGTCGGCGACCTGGGCGCTCACCCCGGTCATGTGCGAGGTGTAGAAGGCGACGGCGACGAACCCGACGCTGTTGAGGATCCCGGCGACGAGCGCCAGCAGGCTCGCGAGCTGGTGGTTGAGCGATGGTGTCCGCTCGGGACCGGCAATCCGGTCGAGGTATCCAGCTCTGCTCATGGGTGCAGCGTAGGTCTCACTCGCGGGGTGCCCTGCTGCGGATGTGCTCGGCCAACGTGGCAGCGAGCGTCTCGGCGTCGCCTTCCTCGAGGAGGTCGAGGAGGTGGTCGTGCTCGCGGGCCAGGGCGAGCATGTGCTGCTGCGGGGTGGGTTGCCCCAGGCGTGCGAGGCGGACGAAGGCACCGAGCTGATCGAGCAGGAGCATGAGCGTCGGCATCTGCGCCACCTCGGCGAGCGCGCGGTGGAAGGCCTCGTCGGCCTCGAGGAAGGCTGCGGCGTCCTCTCCCTTCGCGTGGCGTCGCTGCCGGCTCACCAGTGCGCGGAGCCGATCGAGATCCTCATCGGTGCGGCGTAGGCAGGCCTGCTCGGCCGCCGCGCTCTCGAGCGCGACGCGCAGGGCGACGACCTCACGGCGGTGCTCGGGCGAGATGTCGACGACCTGCAGCTGACGTCGGGGTCCGGGGACGAGCAGGCCCTCGCTCGTCAGGGCACGCAGCGCCTCCCGCACCGGGGTGCGGGAGACGTCGTGCTGGGCGGCCGTGGTGACCTCGTCGACCGGAGTCCCGGGTGCGAGGCGCCCGGCGAGGATGTCGTCGCGCAGCGCGGCGTGGAGACGGCCCGCCTTGGTGGGGGACGAAGGGGAGGTCGTCACCTGATCACTTGGCGAAGATCATCGACTCGTCGGCGAAGGCCTTGAACTCCATGGCGTTGCCGGAAGGGTCGAGGAAGAACATCGTCCACTGCTCACCGGCCCGGCCCTCGAAGCGCAGGTAGGGCTCGATGACGAACTGTGTGCCTGCGGCCTTGAGCTTGGCCGCGAGGTCGTGGAAGGCGTCGTAGGTCAGGACGGCGCCGAAGTGGGGGACCGGCACCTGGTGCTCGTCGACGGGGTTGTGCCCGGCGGGCCCCGGGGAGCCGTCGGCCGTCTGGTGCGTGACCACCTGGTGGCCGTAGAAGTTCCAGTCCACCCACAGGGTGTCGGAGCGGCCCTCCTCGAGACCGAGGACGTTGCCGTAGAACTCGCGGGCCGCGGTGATGTCGTCGACGGGGATGGCGAGGTGGAAGCAGGGGCGGGTGGTCATGGAAAGGGTCCTCCTGGGGGAGCGGGATATCAATGTATACATCAGGATAGCTTGTACACAACACCCGAGGAGGGCCCGGTCGGTGGGGTTCCTGGTCGAGCCGGCAACCAGGGTCACGGCCGCTGCGATCTCCTCGCCGAGCTCTGGGTGGTTGATGAGGATCTCGCCGGCCTCGCCGTCCGGCAGTGGCCGCCCGGTGTCGTCGGCGACGCGCAGCTCGACGTCCTGGACCGGCACCCCGATCGAGCCCGCCGTGCGGGGGATGTGCGGGTGGTTGAAGCAGGCGACGGGCGAGCTCTCGGAGAGGCCGTAGCGCTCGAGGATCATGCAGTCGAAGGCCGCCTCGAAGGCCCGCAGCACCTCCACGGGCAGCGGCGCCCCACCGGAGATGCAGGTCCGCACGGTCGTCAGGTCCGCGTCGCCATCGGCCGCGTGCAGCATCGCCGAGTACATCGTGGGCACGCCCTCGAAGACGGTCACCCGGTCGTGGGCGATGGCCTGCAGGGCCTTGGCCCCGTCGAAGCGCGGGACCAGGGTCAGGCACGATCCGGCCTGCACCGAGGCGTGCAGCCCGCAGGTCAGCCCGAAGACGTGGAAGAGCGGCAGGCAGCCCATGACGACGTCCTCGGGGTCGACCTCGACGAGCGTCGTGCGGGTGATTGCTGCGTTGCCGCGAGGAAACATGTTCTCTCGCAATCTGCGTTGATGGCGTCGAACTGTTCGACCAGCGTGGGTGCGGAGTGGACGGCCCTGCATTGGGCGAGGGTCACAGGCCTCGCGTCACTGGCGGTCACAAAGGCGACCGGTGCGCACAAAAAAAGTCCTGAGCCGCGACACCGTGTCAACGATGTCGCGACTCAGGACAAGGGTCGGGGTGACAGGATTTGAACCTGCGGCCTCTTCGTCCCGAACGAAGCGCGCTACCAAGCTGCGCCACACCCCGAGCTGCTCACCACCTGCTCCAGGCGGCGACAAGGAAGGATAACCCAGTCGTCCGCCCGAGCAACAATCGGGCCCCTAGTCGCTCGTCGTGGCGCCCGCCGCGTCAGTCGACTGCGTCGTCGAGTCGGTGGTCCCCTCCGACTCAGAGGTGCTCGTCGTCTCGGGCTCTGGGTCGACCGGTGCCGGCGCATCGGTGGTCGGCGTCCACGAGGACGTGGGCTCCGGGGTCCATGCCGGCGGCGCGGTCGTGGTCGGCTCGGGGGTCCACGTCGAGGTCGTGGTGGGCTCGGGGGTCCACGACGGAGTCGTCGAGGTCTGCTCGCTCGTCGTGATGGTGCTCTCTGGGGACGAGGTGGTGCTCGACGTGGTGGTGCTCGAGCTCGTCTTCTTTTTCTTCGGCGACTTCGTGGCTGACGGGGTCGAGCTGCTCGAGAGGGTGGGTGCGGGTGGCAGGTCGACGGGGGGAGTGGCGTCGGCCACGGCCCACGTCGAGGCGCCCCCGGCGAAGACCACGGCTGCGGTCAGTGCCGCGACCTCCTTGGCGTTCACCGCGCCACCTCCTCGGAGACCAGTGTCATGAGGGTGGCCTCCGGTCGGCAGGCGAAGCGCACGGGCGCGTACCGCGAGGCGCCCAGCCCGGCCGAGACGTGCAGCCAGGCCGCGTCGGCAGGTTGTGTCGTCGTGGCGCCGGCCCCGGGCCACCATCGGGAGACTCCCTTCGCCCGGCCGCGGTCGAGGTCGCAGTTGGTGACGAGTGCACCGACGCCGGGTACGCAGAGCTGGCCCCCGTGGGTGTGGCCAGCGATGACGAGCCGCGCTCCGTCGGCGGTCATGGCGTCGAGGACCCGCTGGTAGGGAGCGTGGGTGACCCCGATGGTCGTGGCGACCGGGTCGGCCGGGGCACTGACGGACGCGTAGTCGTCGCGCTGGATGTGTGGGTCATCCACCCCGACGAGGTCGAGGCGTTGTCCGCCGATGTCCATGCTGGTGCGCGCGTTGTCCAGGTCGGCCCACCCTCGTGAGGTCATCGCGGTCCGCAGCTCGTCGGTCGGCAGGTCCACCCGCTCGCCCGTGACCTTGGCGTGGCCCTTGGTGAGGTAGCGGGCAGGGTTCTTGGGCGTCGGCGCGTAGTAGTCGTTGGATCCCATGACAAAGGCTCCCGGCCGCTCCAGGAGCGGGTCGAGCGCCGAGATGGCCGCGGGCACTCCCTGCAGGTGGCTCAGGTTGTCGCCCGTGTTGACCACGAGATCGGGCTCGAGGGCGGCGAGCCCACCGATCCAGTCCGTCTTGAGGCGCTGACCCGGGACCATGTGGATGTCGCTCACCTGCAGCACGCGCACCGGCAGGGAGCCCGGCCGCAGGATCGGCAGGGTGTAGCGACGAAGGGCGAACAGGCGCGGCTCGACGAGCGTGCCCCAGGCCAAGGCGGTGCCTCCGGCGGCGGCAGCGCCGGCCAGCAGACGAGCGGAAGGGGGGAGGGTCACGGGACCATCTTCGCAAAGGGAAGGGCGGAGCGGGTGGACGCTGCGACAATCGGTCCATGACCGACACCCTCAAGACCACCCTCCAGGACGATCTGCATGCCGCGATGCGTGCCCGTGAGGCGGTCACCGTCGCCACGCTCCGCATGGCGCTGACGGCGATCAGCACCGAAGAGGTCTCCGGCACCTCGGCCCGCGAGCTCAGCGACGAGGAGACGCTCAAGGTGCTGGCCAAGGAGGCCAAGAAGCGCAAGGAGTCATCGTCCGCGTACCGCGACGCCGGGCGTCCCGAGCTGGCCGAGCGGGAGGACGCCGAGCTCGTCGTCCTCGAGGGCTATCTGCCCGAGCAGCTCGGTGACGACGAGCTGACTGCCATCGTCGACCGCGCCATCGAGCAGGTCGGGGCGACCTCGATGGGCCAGATGGGACAGGTCATGAAGGCCGCCCAGACCGAGGCCGCGGGCCGCGCGGATGGCGGAGCCATCGCGGCCAAGGTCAAGGCGCGCCTGGCCGGCTGACGCCGCGCGACATGACGAAGGCGGTGCCCACTCGGGGCACCGCCTTCGTCATGCTCAGTCCGTCGTCTTGGGTTTGGCCGTCTTCTTGGGCTTGTCCGGCTTCTTCGTCGTCTTGGGGCTCGACGTGGACTTCGATGACGGTTTCGACGTGGACGAGCTGGAGCTCGACGATGACGTCGAGGACGGTGGCGGCGCCTGGGTCGTCGTCACCGGCGGCGGCGGCGGGGGCGGCGGGGGTGGTGTGTACGGCGGCACCCCGGACGAGATGTACATCGTCACCGTCGCGCCCTTGAGGGCCTTGCCCTGGGGCTGGGTGTAGGCCACCGCACCGGCTTGGGCGTGGCTGGGGACCTGGTCGCCCTCCTTGGCCTTGAAGCCGGCCTTCTCGAGCTTTGCCTTCGCCTGTGTCGGCCCCATGCCGGCCACGTCGGGGATGGTGCGCAGGTCGCCGTCGACGATCTTGTCGCCGGGCTTCTTGAACTTCTTCTTCGGCATGTCCTCGGACGCGGCGTTCATGATGTCGCTCCAGATCGGTGCGGCGAGCGTGCCACCGAAGACCTGGGAGTAGTAGCGACCACCAAGGGTGATCCCGTCCATGTCGTACTCACGGATCGGGGAGCCGACCCAGATCGCGGTCGACAGCTGGGGGGTGTAGCCGGCGAACCAGGACTGCTTGTGGTTGTCGGTGGTCCCCGTCTTGCCGGCGGCCTGACGGCCACCGTCGAGGTCATTGCCGGCGGCGGTGCCACCCGGTTCCAGCGGGCCGAGGAGGAGCTGGGTGACGCCCCTGGCGACGCCCTTGTCGATGACCTGCTTGCACGGCGGGGCCTTGATCTTCATCTTCTTGCCGTTGGCCGTCGTGATCGACTCGATCGGGTTGGGCGGGCAGTACTTGCCGTCCGCGGCGAGCGTGGCGTACGAGGACGCGAGCTGAAGGGGGGAGGTCGAGTCCGAGCCGAGGACCAGGTTGGAGATGGCGTAGTCGTCCTTGACCTTCTGGCCGTTGGCGTAGCTGAGCCCGTAGGGCAACCCGTAGCCGTCGGTCAGGCCCATCTTCGACATGACCTTCGGGATGTTGCACGACCCGACGTCGGAGGCCAGCTGGGCGAAGGCGGTGTTGATGGACTTCTTGGTCATCTCGGCCAGGGTCATCGTGCCACCGACCTGGTAGTCGTTGGAGACGCGCCATGGTTCGCTCGTGCTGCACTTGGACTGGAACTCGTCCTTGGTGAAGACGTGCGGGTTCTTCACCCCGGCCGAGGGCGCGTTGACCGTCGAGGAGAGCGGCTTGCCCTTCTCGAGGGCTGCGACGAGGGCGTACATCTTCGCGGTCGATCCGATGGCGAAGCCGTTGGTGCCGCCGTACTGGGCCGGCACGCTCCATGCCTGCTCGGAGTAGGTCGTCGACGCCTTCTTCAGGCCTACCTTGTAGGTGGAGGTCTGGGCGATGGCGCGGACCTTGCCGGTGCCGGGCTCGACGAGGGCGCCGGCGCCGCCGAACTTCTCGGTACCGCTCGGGACCCGCTCGGTGAGCTCCTTCTTGAGGTCCTTCTGCCAGTCGCGCCGCAGCGTGGTCTTGATCCGCAGCCCGCCGGTGTTGACCGCGAGCATGCGTGCGTCGGGGTCAGGGCCCAGCTCAGGCATCTGCCGCAGGTACTGGATGACGTAGTTGCAGAAGTAGGGGTCGGCAGCCTTGGAGCAGGTGCCGCCCTCGTTCTTCTTGATCTTGAGCATGTCCTCGACGTCCACGGTCTTGGCCTTGTCCGCCTGCTCCGGGGTGATCATGCCCAGCTGCTGCATACGGGTGAGAACGAGGTCCCGTCGCTCCTGGACCTCGTCGGGGTTGGTGCGCATGTTGAGGCGGCTGGGGGACTGGACGACACCCGCGAGAGTGGCGGACTCCCCGATGGTCAGCTCCTTGGCGCTCTTGCTGAAGAAGTGGTTGGCCGCAGCCTCGACCCCGTAGGCCTGGTCGCCATAGAGCGCGAGGTTCAAGTACCCGGAGAGGATCTGGTCCTTGGTGTGCGTCTTTTCGACGTTGAGCGCGTACTTCAGCTCCTGCAGCTTGCGGCTGTAGGTCTGCTCAGTAGCGGCCGCGACGCCCTCCTTGTCGCCCTCGCGGACGGCCTTTTCCTGCAGCATCAGCTTGACGTACTGCTGGGTGATCGAGGACCCACCCTGGGTCTGACCGCTGGAGGCGTTGGAGACGAGGGCGCGCAGGGTTCCGCGCACGTCGATGCCCCCGTGCTCGTAGAAGCGGCTGTCCTCGATGGCCATCTGCGCCTTGCGCATCCACGGCGAGACCTTGCTCAGCGGGACGACGATGCGGTTGGCGTCGTAGGGCGTGGCCAGCAGCTTGCCGTCAGCGGAGTAGATCTTCGACTGCTGGGCGAGCGGGTTGGCGGTGAACTCGTCGTCGAGCTCGTTGAACCCACTCGCGGTCGACTTCGCGGCTCCACCCGTCGCACCGGCGAGGGGGATGGCGATGCCGGCACCCACGAGTCCGATCCCGACGGCCACGGCCAAGAAGGCGCCGAGGAGTCGGAAGAGGTGCGGCATCCGGGAGTCAGACATGCGAAACAGGGTAACTGCGCAAACTGTGCGGTGCCTGCAGGCGCGAGGGCCGGTCACCCTCCGGCGAGTGACTCACCGATCTCACGCAATCCGGCCAGGTCGTGGATGTCGACCGCATGCGCGGGGACGGTTCCGAGGGGGACTCCCGGGTGCGAGGTGCGAAACCGGGTGACGAGGCCACGATGGCGGGCCGCGGTCTCCGCGACCTCGGCGTGCACACGCAGCACAGCGGCGGCGAGGTCGTGCCCGCCCAGCTCGTCGAGCTGCACGGCGGCATCCTCGGCCCGGCCTGCGCCCATCTGCTTGGCGGCGGCGACGTGGACGCGGTTGACGAGCACGCCCGCCAAGGGCATGCGGTCGCTCGCCAGACGCTCGATGAAGAACCCGGCCTCGCGCATCGCGTCCCGCTCCGGGGCGGCGACGACCACGAAGGCCGTCTCGGGGCGGGAGAGGAGCGCGTAGGTCTCGTCGGCACGCTGGCGGAATCCGCCGAACATGGTGTCCATGGCGGCCACGAATGTCTGGACATCGCGCAGGAAGTCGCCTCCGAGGAGCTTGGTCATCACGCCGCTCGCGATCGAGACCCCGGCACTGAAGACCTTGACCGAGGCGCGCCCGCCCACCTTGGCCGGCGCGGTGAGCAGCCGGATGAAGCGCCCGTCGAGGAAGGAGCCGAGGCGGGAGGGCGCATCGAGGAAGTCCAGCGCGGATCGGGAGGGAGGGGTGTCGACGATGATGAGGTCCCAGTCGCGAGAGCCGTCAGCCATCTGTCCCCTCAGCTGCCCGAGCTTTTCCATCGCCATGTACTCCTGCGTCCCGGCGAAGGAGCTGGACACGGCGATGTAGAAGGGGTTGGCGAGGATCTGTGCCGCCTTGTCCGGGGTCGCGTGGGCCTCGACGACCTCGTCGAAGGTGCGCTTCATGTCGAGCATCATCGCGTCGAGAGAGCCTCCCGCCGAGGTGTCGAGGCCGACGACGGGGCGAGGCGTGTTGTCGAGCTCCTCGAGACCGAGCGACTGGGCGAGCCGACGTGCCGGGTCGATCGTGAGGACGACCACGCGCCGTCCCTGCTCGGCGGCCCGCACGGCCAGTGCCGCTGCGGTCGTCGTCTTGCCGACGCCACCGGAGCCGCAGCAGACGATGATCCGTCGCTCGATGTCGCCGATGACCGCGTCGAGGTTGAGCACGGGCCCGTGGTCGGTGGCCATCACAGACCTGCCTGGTCGGCGAGGGCATCCGCGAGCAGGCGCAGCTCGCCCGACTCCACGCCGTCACTCATGTGGGGCAGGACCCGGATCGGGACATCGAGCTCGCGGAGGACCACGTGCTGCTCGGCCTGCAGCCGAGCGCGCTCGACGTGGTCAGCGCCCTCCTGCAGGAGCCCCCCCAGCAGTGCTGGGCCGGTCTTCACACCGATGGCAGCCAAGGCGGACTCGAGGGCCTCGTGCACTCGCAGGTCACCGTCGGCGACTGCAGCGGCGTCCTCGTCCGCGACGAGTGGCTGGCGCACTCCGTTGGCGATGACCGACCCGACCCGAAGGGAGAGGGAGCCCAGCTCGTCGATGGCGTCGAGTGTCTCCTGCACGGGCATCTCCTCCAAGAGCGTGACGAGGTGGACGGCGGTCGCCGGGCTCTGCAACAGTCTCGTGATCGAGTCGGCCTGGTTGCGGACCGGGCCCACCTTGGCGACCTCCGACACCTCGGAGTTCACGTTGAGGAAGCGGCCGATCCGGCCGGTGGGAGGTGCGTCGAGGACCACGGAGTCGAAGACGGGGCGCTTCTTGGCTCCCTTGGTCGTGCGGCCGACCGCCTCGTACACCCGGCCGATGAGCAGGACATCGCGCACGCCCGGCGCGATCGTTGTCGCGAAGTCGACAGCCCCGACCTTTTCCAGGATGGAGCCGGCGCGCCCGAGCTTGTAGAACTTCTGCAGGTACTCCAGCAGCGCGGTCTTGGCGTCGACGGACAAGCCGATGACCTCGCCCCCCGACGGGTCCGTGACGAGAGAGCGCTCCTCGGTGCCCAAGGGGGCGACGTCGAGGATCTGCGCCAGCCCTTGCCGGCCCTCGACCTCGGCGAGGAGGACACGCTGCCCTTGGGAGGCCAGCGCCAGAGCCATCGCTGCAGCGACGGTCGTCTTGCCCGTGCCGCCCTTGCCGGTGACGACATGCAGGCGGACGGGGGAATCAGAGGGGCCGGTCACGCCTCACAGCCTACGAGTAGGGTGCCGACATGACCCAGTGGGAATACGTCACAGTGCCGCTCATCGTCCACGCGACCAAGCAGATCCTCGACCAGTGGGGCGAGGACGGCTGGGAGCTCGTTCAGGTCCTGCAGGGCGACGGGGGCAACCTCGTTGCCTACCTCAAGCGTCCCAAGGCCGCCTGATGGGCCGCATCGAGGCACGTCTCGCCGAGCTGTCCATCACCCTGACCGACCCGGCCGCCCCGGCCGGTGCGTACGTCCCGGCGATCGTCGACGGCAACCACGTCCTGACCTCCGGCCAGCTGCCGATGGTCGACGGTGCACTGCCGGCGACCGGGCACGTCGGGTCCGAGGTCGAACCGGAGCAGGCCAAGGACCTGGCGCGGGTCTGCGCGATCAACGCCCTCGCGGCGATCCGCTCCGCGATCGGTGACCTCGACAAGGTCGAGCAGGTCGTCAAGGTCGTGGGCTTCGTCTCCAGCGCACCGGACTTCACCGGTCAGCCAGGCGTCATCAACGGCGCGAGTGAGCTCCTCGGCGAGGTCTTTGGCGCGGCAGGCGAGCACGCCCGGTCCGCCGTGGGCGTTGCCGCCCTGCCGCTTGGTGCTCCCGTGGAGGTCGAGGTCACGGTCCGGATCAGCGACTGATGGCCCAGCGCGACTTCCTCCTCGGCCCGATGCGCGAGGCTCTCCTGGGCATCGACGGCGAGCGGCCGGAGCCGGCCGAGCCGGCGCCGATCAAGCTGGCCTCGACCGTCATGCTCGTGCGTGACGACGAAGGCCCGCTCGAGGTCTTCATGCTCCGTCGGGTCTCGTCGATGGCCTTTGCGCCGTCGATGCATGTCTTCCCTGGCGGGGGAGTGGACCGACGTGACGCCGAGGACGAGCTGCCCTGGGCAGGACCCGCCGTTGAGGAATGGGCCGAGACCCTGGAGACCGACGAGGCCAGCGCTCGCATGCTCGTGGCGGCCGCGATACGCGAGATCTTCGAGGAGACCGGGGTCCTCCTGGCCTCTCCCGCCTCTGCGGCAGATGAGGTTCCCCAGCTCGACCCCGAGGTCTCCACCGACCTGCGCGCCAAGCTCGTCGCGCACGAGGTCGGCTTCGGCCAGGTCCTCCTGGAGCAACATCTCGTCCTGCGCAGCGACCTCCTGCGCTACCGCGCACACTGGATCACGCCGGAGGCCGAGCCGCGTCGCTTCGACACCCGCTTCTTCGTGGCCGCCGTGCCACAGGGGCAGGACCCCGACGGGGAGACCAGCGAGGCGGACCGATCCGAGTGGCTGCGTCCCGACGCAGCCGTCGCCGCCTTCGAGGACGGCGATCTGATGCTCATGCCGCCGACACTGGTCTGCCTCGAGCAGCTCGCCGAGGTGAGCACTGTCAGTGCTGCCCTCAACCAGGACTTCCCGATCGCTCCGGTCATGCCGCAGCTCGTCCGGACCGACGCGGGTCCCGCCATGCGAGCGCAGCTGCCATGAGCGCTGCTGTGGCTCCCGAGCCGTCGGCCCCCTTCGGTCAGTGGACAGGCGGCCAGATCACGCCGCACGCGCACTGCATCCTCCAGGGCAATCCGGGGCCCATGACGCTCGACGGCACCAACACCTGGGTCCTCCTGTCTCCGGGGGGTACCGAGGCGATCGTCATCGACCCGGGCGAGGACGAGGCTGCGCACCAGCAGCGGGTCGTCGACCACGTCACCGCACTGGGAGCTCGGGTCACCCGCATCGTGCTCACCCACGGGCACCACGACCACAGCGAGGGCGCCCCCCGGCTGGCTCGACTCACGAGCGCCCCGGTGCAGGCCGTGGGGCGTGGGCACGACGACCTCGCTGACGGCGACGTGCTGACGGCCGCCGGCCTCGAGGTCCGCGTCGTCGCCACCCCGGGCCACACCTCGGACTCGATCTCCTTTGCGCTCGCTGCAGACCACGCGCTGCTCACCGGCGACACCGTCCTCGGGCGCGGGACCACGATGGTCGCCCACCCCGACGGTGAGCTGTCTGCCTACCTCGACTCGCTCGAGCGCATCAAGGCGCTCACCGGGGACGGTGAGGTCGCCTCGATCCTCCCCGGACACGGGCCCACGGTTCCCGACGCCGCCGCCATGGTCGACTTCTACCGCGTCCACCGCCGCGAACGCCTCGAGCAGGTGCGGGCAGCGATGGCCGATGGCGCGGTTGACGCCGATGCGGTCGTGGCGAGCGTCTACGCCGACGTCGACAGGTCCGTGTGGCCCGCCGCGAAGCTGTCCGTGCTCGCGCAGATGAGGTTCCTCGAGCGCTGAGCCCGTCCTGAGCTTTTGCTCGGTCGCCGGCGAAAGCTGGTGCGGCCCTAAGGACGAAGCCGGCGGACGCACCCTTGGTCTCACGTCGTCCCGGAGGCCGGCTTCGCCCATGAGTCGGGCCGCACCCATCTTTCGTCGGCTTCTCGGTCGCTCACCTGAGTCGAGTTCAGCGATCGCTGGACATGACGAAGGCCCCGGACCATGTGGTCCGGGGCCTTCGGTGCGTCTGGGTCAGCGGGCGCGGCGCTGGAGGCGCTCGACGTCGGTGAGCAGCACAGCGCGGGCCTCGAGTCGCAACCAGCCACGGGACGCGAAGTCGGCCAGCGCCTTGTTGACCGTCTCGCGAGAGGCGCCGACGAGCTGAGCGAGCTCCTCCTGGGTGAGGTCGTGGGCGACCATGACGCCCTCCTCGACCGGGCGACCGAAGCGCTGGCTGAGCTCGAGGAGGGCCTTGGCCACGCGGCCCGGGACGTCGGTGAAGACGAGGTCCGCCAAGTTTTCGTTGGTGCGTCGCAGGCGCCGTGCGAGTGCCGACAGGAGCGTGCCTGCGATGCGGGGGTGGGCTCCGAGGAGCTGGCTCAGCTGCTCGTTGCCCAGACCGATGAGCTGCGTCTCCGCCACGGCCGTCGCGGTGGCGGTGCGTGCCCCCGGGTCGAAGAGGCTCAGCTCGCCGAGCATCTCGGACGGGCCGAGGATCGCCAGCAGGTTTTCCCTGCCGTCGGTGGAGGAGCGACCGAGCTTGATCTTGCCCTCGGTGATCACGTAGAGACGATCACCTTGGTCGCCCTCGTTGAAGAGGACGTCCCCGCGTTCCATGCGCACAGGGGTCATCGTCGCCATCACCTCAGCGGCGTCGGCGTCGTCAAGGGTCGCGAAGAGCGGGGCGCGGCGTACGACATCGAGGTTCACAGAGGGCAGTGTGCCATGTCACCTGCGCAGAGGGGGGCCTAGGCTGCGAGGGTGTCTGTCGTTCGCGAGGAGTCCCCGCTGGCCCTGACCCGTCGAGCGCGGCGGATGTATCGCACTCTGCACCAGCGCTATCCCTACGCGCACTGCGAGTTGGACTTCGACAACCCGCTGCAGCTCCTGGTCGCCACAGTCCTGTCCGCGCAGACGACCGATGTCACGGTCAACAAGGTGACACCGGCACTCTTCGCCCGCTGGCCCACGGCAGCCGACCTCGCAGGCGCGGACCGCGCCGAGATGGAGGAGGTGCTGCGCCCGACCGGCTTCTTCCGGGCCAAGACCAACTCCGTCCTCAAGCTCGCAGCCGTCCTCGTGGACCAGCACGACGGAGAGGTTCCCGGGCGGCTGCAGGACCTCGTCAAGCTCCCCGGTGTGGGCCGCAAGACGGCGAATGTGGTCCTGGGCAATGCCTTCGGCGTCCCCGGGATCACGGTGGACACGCACTTCGGCCGGCTGGCCCGCCGCATGGGGTGGACTGACGAGGAGGACCCGGTCAAGGTCGAGCACGCCGTGGGCGAGCTCGTCCCGCGCAAGGACTGGACGATGCTCAGCCACGTGCTGATCTTCCACGGGCGACGTACCTGCCACGCCCGCCGTCCGGCCTGCGGCGCCTGTCCCGTGGCGCAATGGTGTCCATCCCACGGCATTGGTGAGACCGATCCTGACAAGGCCGCCCAGCTGCTCAAGTACGAGCTGGCTCCCGGCGCCCAGCCGACGAAGGGAGAGGCGTGAGCACTCAGTCCGACCCGCCTTCCTGGTTGCTCGGGGCCGAGGCAGCCCTGCATGCCGACCTGCCCGGCTGGTTCAGCCAGTTCGCGCCCCCGAGTGACCCGCCACGCCGCTCCGCCGTGCTGATGCTCGTCGGGGAGAGCGACCTCCACGACGGGCACGACATCGTGCTCACGGAGCGCTCGGGGAGTCTGCGCAGCCACGCCAGCCAGGTCTCCTTCCCCGGCGGCAAGCTCGACCCCGGTGAGACGTCGGTCGACGCAGCCCTGCGCGAGACGTGGGAAGAAGTCGGCGCGGAGCCAGCAGGCATCGAGGTCGTGGGGTCCTTCCCCGACCTGTGGCTGGGCCCGAGCGAAAACGCCGTCACGCCTGTCCTCGGCTGGTGGCGCGACCCCGGCCCCCTTCGCGTCGTGGACCCGGGGGAGGTGGCCCGCGTCGAGCGGATCCCGGTCGCCGACCTTGTCAACCCGGCCAACCGCTTCATGGTCAAGGGGCCCAGCGGGTACACCGGTCCGGGGTTCGAGGTGGCCGGGCTCTTCGTCTGGGGGTTCACGGCGCAGCTGCTCAGTGTGCTGCTCGATGCGGCCGAGCTGACCCAGCCGTGGGACGACTCCGCGCATCGACGCCTGCCATGGCGCTTCGTGCGTCAGTACCTCACGCGCTCGGTTGCACGGCGGCCAACCACTCGATGAGTGCCCGGTTGGTCTCCTCCGGCGCCTCCTCGGGCACGAAGGCGCCGACCCCGGGCAGGCTGCGCACGGACAACGGGCCGGAGACGTGTCGCTCGCACTCGGCGGCCATCGTGGTGAGCGAGGTGGGGTCTTCCGCCCCGTGCAGGTGGAGCACCGGGACGTCGATGCGCGACTTGACCCGCTGGAGGTAGCGCAGGCCTGTGGGGTTGAACCGGCAGCGGTAGAACCACCGGTGGTACTCGGCCGCAGCCACCCCGGCGAAGGGAAGGGCCATCGCCTCCGTATAGCGCTCGGCGACTTCATCGGTGATCCAGGAGTGGTCGGGACCCGACCACTGCCGCAACCGGCGGGCGACGCTGACCGACTGGCGCTCGGAGGCGAAGGGGGTCTGCATGGCTCGCAGGTAGCGATTGGCTCGCCACTGGACCGGGTGGCGCCACATCGCGTGGTGGAAGACCGCCGGGTGCGGCATGCCGATCGGCGCGATCGCGGCGGTCACCTCCGGGTGGTGCGTGGGCATGCTCCAGACAAAGGTGGCGCCGAGCCCCAGCCCGACGAGAGCAACCCGCTCAGCACCGAGGCTGCGGATGATGGCTGCCAGGTCGTCGCATGCGGTGGGGGCGTCGTAGCCCGATGGTGGTTTGTCGCTCGCCCCGAAGCCGCGCAGGTCGACGGCGACGGCCCGGTACCCGGCGGCGGCGACAGCCGGGAGCTGGTCACGCCAGCTCCACCAGTACTGCGGGTACCCGTGGACGAACACGACAACGGGCCCGGTTCCCGTCGACGTGACGTGGAACCGGGCCCCATTGGCCGAGACGAATCGGTGCTCCCACGGGCCGTCGACGAGCGCGGCCGCGGCGTCGGGCGGGTTCAGCTGCCCGGCTTGATGGCGGCGACAGTCTCCTGGGCATTGCGGATCGCCCTCTGCGGCACGGTGTTGGCCTTGGCCTTCTTCAGCGCCTTGAGTCCGATGAGTCCGGCGACGGCCGCGAAGATGAAGAGCACCACCGTGATGATGAGGTAGCCGGCCCACACGGGCAGCCAGACTGCGATGACCTGGGCCAAGGTGTGGAAGAGGAAGATCAGGCCGAGCAGCCCGAGGAAGGCGGCGACAGCGAGGAGGGCCGCTCCCTTGCCTCCGAAGGAGAGGCCCTTGGTGACCTCGGACTTGGCGAGCTGGATCTCGCTCTGGACCAATGCCGAGATGTCGTGCGACGCGTCTGCCACGAGCTGGCCGACCGAGCGCTCGGCCTCGCCCGGAGCGGGCTGACCGACGAGGCGCCGGGTGGCGGGGTCAGTGCTAACGGTGCGGGCCTGATCGTTGCTCATGCTGCTCCTGGTCGATATGTGTGTCGAGCGGCCACCAAGGGTGGCCCGTGGTTCTCGCTGTCACCCTACCCACGAGTCGCGTCAACTGAGGGAACGTACGGCTTTGGAGGCCTCCGCCTCGGTGATCGCGAAGGGAGGGCGACGCACGGGGGAAGTTGTGGTGAACCTTGTCCGGATCGGCCTCCGTTGCGCCTCGGTACCGGCGGATCCGGGCCACCATCGGGGTATGACGTACGGCGAGGAGTCGACTCCGCTGGCCATCGGTCACCGAGGTGGTGCCGGACTGGCGCCGGAGAACACGCTTGCGGCCTTCTCCAGGTCGACTGCGCTGGGACTGCGGTACCTCGAGAGCGATGTGAGGCTGACTGCCGATGGCCACCTCGTCTGCTTCCACGATGACGTCCTTGACCGTTGCACGACAGGCACCGGACGCCTGGGGGAGCGGACTCTTGCCGACTTGCACCGACGTGTCCGTGTCGCGGGTGTCGAACTAATCCCCACACTCGAGGAGGCGCTCGCTTCCTTCCCCGAGGCCTGCTTCACCGTGGACCTGAAGGACCGAGCCGCGATCGCACCGATGGCTCGTCTCCTCCAACGGCGGGACTATGCCGAGCGCGTGTGCGTGGCCGGTGCATGGGACGGCTGGCTGCAACACCTGGCCTCTCAGGTGCCCCACGTGCGAACGGCCTTGGGCTGGCGCTCGTTGGTGGCCCTGATCTCGGCTGCCAAGGCCGGCGTGCCGCCACCGGCTTCAGTCGTCCGCGGGCGCTTCGCCCACGTACCCATCCAGCTGGGTCGTCTGCCCATCCACTCGCCCGGGCTCGTGCGACGAGCCCATCGACTCGGCGTGCGGGTGATCGTGTGGACAGTCGATGACCCTGCGCAGATGCACGAACTGCTGGACATGGGGGTCGACGGGATCATCACGGACCGGCCCGACCGTCTCCGCTCGCTCATGATCAGCAGGGGGGTGTGGACTCCCATGGGCGGCGACTTCGCGACCCCCACGGACCGCATCCCCGAGCCGATCAGGTCCTGAGCGGGCAAAAACCGCGAAAAATCGGGCCAGTGCACCCTCCTGGCGAGCTGGGTGGAGAGTCGATTTGGCGCATCGCGCAGCAGTGATCTAATGTTCTCGATGTCAGCCCGAGAGGGAGGAACGGACACCAAGCGGAGGCTCTTGTAGCCGCCCCAGGCAGGCCGGTCCCGCGGACTGACTCTTCCACTCCGAGTCTGTGCCCAGGTGCTTTTGCGCCAGGAACACGGACTTGGAAGCACAGCAGCTCGACTGCTAGTGTCGGAGATCGCCGCAGGCGAGAAACCCGCTGAGATTCCTTGAGGAAGCAAGCGAGTTTGGCCCGCGTCGGTTCGAGTGGTAA
>NZ_BCSS01000013.1 GCF_001570985.1 Janibacter limosus NBRC 16128
GGCCGCCGAGGCTGACTGGCGGGACCCTCCCCCGCCGTTAGTCTGTGACGGTGAGTGCTCCCTCCCGGTTCTTCGTCGCCCGCTTGGCGAGCCTCAACGTCTTCGACCCGCTCGGCGACCAGGTGGGCCGGGTCCGCGACGTCGTCGTCACCTTCTCCCCCTCACGACGACCCCGGGTCATCGGACTCGTCGTCGAGGTGCCGGGGCGCCGCCGCGTCTTCGTCCCGATGACCCGAGTGACCTCCGTCGAGGGTGGGCAGGTCATCACGACCGGCCTGGTCAACATGCGCCGCTTCGAGCAGCGCGCCACCGAGACCCTGGTGCTCGCCGAGCTCCTCGAGCGGCCGGTCACGGTGCGCACCGACGACGGGCAGGTCGACGCGACCGTCGAGGACGTCGGCGTCGAGCAGTCCGCCAACCGCAACTGGTCGGTGACCAAGATCTTCGTCCGCGGCGGCCGGCAGTCGCGGATGGGGCTGCTCGTGCGCCGCCGGGGCGAGACCTTCACCGTGCCCGTCGAGGACGTCACCGGCCTGTCGGCATCGGTGAGCGCCGCCGAGCACTCCGCGGTCAAACTGCTCGAGTCCGTCGAGGACCTCAAGGTCGCCGACCTCGCCGAGGTCGTCATCGACCTGGCCCCGGAGCGCCGCGAGGCCGTCATCGCCGCTCTTGACGACGACCGGCTGGCCGACATCATCCAAGAGCTCGGTGACGTCGACCGGGGCGAGATCCTCGGGCTGCTCACCCAGTCGCGCGCCGTGGACGTCCTCGAGGCGATGGACCCCGACGACGCGGCCGACCTGCTCGCGGTCCTACCGCCCGAGCGGGCCGAGACGCTGCTGCAGCTGATGAAGCCCGACGACGCCGAGCCGCTGCGTCGTCTGCTGAGCTATGACGAAAACACCGCCGGCGGTCTGATGACCACCGAGCCGGTCGTGCTCGCGCCCGAGGACACGGTCGCGGAGGCCCTGGCGGTCGTGCGCCGCGAGGAGATCACCGCGGCGCTCGCGGCCACCGTCTATGTCTGCCGTCCACCGCTGGAGACCCCGACCGGCAAGTACCTCGGCATGATCCACATCCAGCGCCTGCTGCGCGAGCCTCCGCACGAGAGCATCGGTCGCTACCTCGACAAGGCGATCGACCCCCTTCGCCCGGAGGCCCCGCTCGGGCACGTGACCCGCACGCTCGCGACCTACAACCTCATCTCGGCACCGGTCGTCGACGACGGGGAGCGACTGCTCGGAGTGGTCACGGTCGACGACGTCCTCGACCACATCCTCCCGGAGGACTGGCGCGAGGAGAGGCACGAGGTGACCGATGACTGAGCGCCGCCAGAGCCGTGTCGACACCCCGCAGGAGGTGCGTCGGCAGCTGATCCGCCGCCCGTCGGCCTTCTCCACCGAGGCCTTCGGGGTCATCTCGGAGAAGTTCGCGCGCTTCATGGGCACGCCCAGGTTCCTCATCTGGATGTCGCTCTTCGTCGTCGTGTGGCTGGCGTGGAACACCTTCGTGCCCGAGTCCGCGCAGTTCGACCCCCGCTCGCTCAACTACACCCTGCTCACGCTCATCCTGTCGCTGCAGGCCTCCTACGCCGCGCCGCTGATCCTGCTGGCGCAGAACCGCCAGGACGACCGCGACCGCGTCGCCCTGGAGCAGGACCGGGTACAGGCCGAGCGGGCCCTGGCCGACACCGAGTACCTCACCCGTGAGGTCGCCGCGCTGCGGATCGCGCTGCGTGACGCCGCCACCCGCGACTTCATCCGCAGCGAGCTGCGCGATCTGCTCGAGGAGATGGAGAGCAAGGGCCTGCAGGTGACCCGTCGCGACGAGGACGAGCCGATCACGGAGCAGTGAGGCCAACCTCTCGTCAACGGGCCCCGAGCCGCGACCTACGATGGACGGATGGCTCCCCATCCCACGATCACCGACGAGCAGCTGCGCGCCGCACTCGAGACGGTCATCGACCCTGAGATCCGTCGTCCCATCACGGAGCTCGGCATGGTCGAGTCCGCCGCCGTCGACGTCAACGGCCTCGCCGCCGTCACCATCCTGCTCACGGTCTCCGGCTGTCCCATGAAGGACACACTGACCAAAGACACCACCCAGGCGATGCTCGGCGTCGAGGGCGTCACCGACGTCAAGGTCACGCTGGGCGTGATGAACGACGAGCAACGCGCCGAGCTCAAGACCCACCTGCGCGGTGGCCAGGCGGAGAAGGAGATCCCCTTCGCCAAGCCGGGGTCCCTCACCCGCGTCTACGCGATCGCCTCGGGCAAGGGCGGCGTCGGCAAGTCCTCGATCACCGCCAACCTCGCCGCGGCGTTGGCACAGGAGGGCCTCAAGGTGGGCGTCGTCGACGCCGACATCTACGGCTTCTCCATCCCGCGCATGCTCGGCGTCACGCACGCTCCGACGCAGGTCGACGACATGATCCTGCCGCCCATCGCGTCCGAGGTGAAGGTCATCTCGATCGGGATGTTCGTCCCGGGCAACCAGCCCGTCGTCTGGCGTGGCCCGATGCTGCACCGCGCGCTGCAGCAGTTCCTCGGTGATGTCTTCTGGGGCGACCTGGACGTCCTCCTGCTCGACCTGCCGCCGGGTACCGGCGACATCGCGATCTCCATCGCGCAGCTGATCCCCAACAGCGAGATCATCATCGTCACCACCCCGCAGCAGGCGGCCGCCGAGGTCGCCGAGCGGGCCGGCTCGATCGCGATGCAGACGCACCAGCGCCTCGTCGGTGTCATCGAGAACATGTCCTGGCTCGAGCTGCCTGATGGATCACGCCAGGAGCTCTTCGGCTCCGGTGGCGGTCAGGCCGTCTCCGAGTCACTGACCCGCACGGTCGGCGCCGACGTGCCGCTGCTCGGCCAGATCCCGCTGGACGTCTCCCTCCGCGAGGGCTCCGACAACGGTGACCCCGCCGTGCTGTCCAACCCCGACGGCGCCGCAGCGGTCGCGCTGCGCGGCATCGCCCGCGGCCTGGCCACCCGCTCGCGCGGTCTCGCCGGTCGCAGCCTGGGGCTGACCCCGACGGGGCGCTGACCTGCTGGGTGCCCGCCACCCGCAGGAGATGAGTCGGGACCGCAGGCTGGCGTCAGCCTCCGGTCCTGACTCATGTCGTGGATCGTGCCGCGACTCAGGTCGCCTCAGGGTCCCAGGGCGTGTCGCTGGGCACGGCGGCCAGAGCGGCAGGCTCCGACGAGGCCGCGGCAGACGAGTCGGTGGCAGCCGGCTTGTCGTCGATGGAGAAGGCATCGTCCAAGGGCTCCAGGAGCGCCTGCTTGACGATGCGACGCGGGTCGTACTGACGTGGGTCGTACTGACGCCAGTCGAGGTCGTCGTACTCCGGCCCCATCTGCTCCTTGAGCTGGACCTTGGCGTCATTGGCCAAGCGCCGAGCCTTGACGACGACCCGGGCCAGCTTGGCCGCGTACTCGGGCAGCTGCTTGGGGCCGAGGATGATGAATGCGAGCAGGATCAGGACGAGGAACTCGGTCCCGTGCACCGGCATCCGTCAGCCTTCCTTCGCTGCTTCGAGCGTCATCGTCAGCTCCTGTTCCTTGCCACCCCTGAGGACCTTCAGGGTGACCTTATCCCCCACGGCCTTCGCCCGGATGCGCGTGATCAGCTGGTCGAGGTCGGTGATCCGACGACCGTCCATCTCGGTGATCAGGTCACCGGGCTCGACACCCGCGTCGTCCGCCGGCCCACCGGGCACGACGGCGTCACCGCTGGGGACATCGGAGTCCTTGAGGACCTTGGCCCCCTCGCCGCTCCAGCGCCGGTCCAGGCTCACTCCGATCATCGGGTGGATCGCCTTGCCGGTGGAGATCAGCTGGTCGACCGTGCGCACCACGACATCGGACGGGATGGCAAAGCCCACACCGATCGAGCCGGATGCCTGACCCTGACCGGGGACCTGTGCGATCGCGGAGTTGACCCCGATGACATCGCCGTCGCCGTTGAGGAGCGGACCGCCGGAGTTGCCCGGGTTGATCGCCGCATCCGTCTGGATGGCAGAGATGAAGGACTCGTCCCCGGCCTCGCCCGCCGTGACCGGCCGCTCGAGAGCAGAGACGATGCCCGCCGTGACGGTGGAGCCCAGACCGAGCGGGGAACCCACCGCGACGACCTCGTCGCCGACGACGACGTCATCGGACGCGCCGATCGACAGGGGCTGCAGCTCATCGGAGTCGACCTTGAGCACCGCGAGGTCGTATGACGAGTCCCGGCCGACGATCTCGGCGTCCAGGCGCGTGCCGTCCGTCATCTCGATGCTCACCTTGCCGCTGTCACCGGCCGCGTCGACCACGTGGTCGTTGGTGACGATGTGGCCGCGGTCGTCGTAGACCCAGCCCGAGCCTGTGCCACCCCCGCCGTTGCTGCGGACCCGCACGGTGACCACGCTCGGCACCGCATCTGCGGCGATGGCTGCGATGGACCCGTCGGGACGCTGCGCGCGGTCGCCATCGCGCTGCACGATCGTCGGGCCGCCGCCGTCGTCACCGACCAGCAGAGCGCCACCCGCCCCGCCGATCCCACCGGCCAGCAGAGCCGCCGCCAACGTCATGGCTCCCGCCCCGACCCAGCCCGGTCCGCGACGACGAGACGAAGGGGGGACCTGCTGCGGGTACGCAGCGCCCACCATCGGGACGCCTGGGTTGGAGGGGCCCGGGTAGGGGGTGCCCTGGTACGGGCCAGGCGTCACGCCGTAGGGCTGTGTCGGCTGCGCAGGGACCCGTGGTGCAGAGGCGGGCTGCGCGGCCGCAGCCGGCTGCTCATAGCTCTCGTAGGGCACATAGGGCCCCGGTGGCACGGGCTGCGTGTGCTCGGCGGGCGGGTCCGAGGGTCGGTGCTCCTCACCCGGGTGCGGAGAGCTCATGCGGTGATTCTGCCTTGTCGCGCAGGTCGCGACGTCACAGGGTGCCGGTCACCGGGCGGGCCATCGGGAAGCCCGAGCCACCACGACGGCGGCTCTCGGTGCGCGTCGAGGGCGCGGGCTGGCGGTGGCTCAGGCTCTCCCGCAGCAGTGCCCGCCCGCGGTGGATGCGCGAGCGCACGGTGCCGAGCTTGATCTCGAGGGCCTCGGCCACCTCTTCGTATGTCAGCCCCTCGATGTCGCACAGGACGACCGCGGCGCGGAACTGCGGCGGCAGGGCGTCCAGTGCCCGCTGGACGTCACCGTCGAGGTGGTGCTCCAGGTACACCTGCTCCGGGCTCGCGGTCCCGCTGTGGAGCAGGGCGGCGAACTCGTCGGTGAGCGCGTCGAAGCGCAGCCGCTGCTTGCGGCGGGCCCGGTCGAGGAAGAGGTTGGTCGTGATGCGGTGCAGCCACCCCTCGAAGGTCCCGGGGGTGTATCCGTCGAGCGATCGGAAGACGCGCACGAAGACATCGTGCGTGAGGTCCTCGGCGTCGTGGACGTTGCCGGTCAGTCGGTAGGCCAGACGGTAGACCCGGGAGCCGTGCTGCTCGACGACCTCCGCCCACGTCGGCTGGACCCAGTCAGGCTGGGCGTCGGTGGTGGTCGCGGTATCGCTGCTCACGGTGTCCATCGTCACCGCCCAACCTGAAGGAAGTCTGTGACGACCGGACCCGGACTAGGGTGGACTCCCATGACCGCCGCCCAGCTCAACAGCCATGCCTACGCCGAGCAGTTCATCCCCGAGGAGGAGGCCGTCGAGGCCGCCCGTCGCACAGGGACCGAGCTCGGAGCGGTGCCGATCGGCACCGGCGGCGGCGCCACCCTTCGCCTCCTCGCAGCGGCTGTCGGGGCCCGGCACGTCATCGAGGTCGGGACCGGCGCCGGGACCTCCGGCCTGTGGCTGCTCGACGGGATGCCCGAGGACGGCGTCCTGACCTCCATCGAGATCGAGCCCGAGCACGCGGTGCGCGCCAAGCGGTCCTTCGCGGCGGCGGGCATCGCCCCGCAACGCACGCGGGTCATCACCGGCCGCGCCCTGGACGTGCTCCCGCGGATGAATGACGCGTCCTACGACCTCGTGCACATCGACGCCGACAAGGAGGGCTACCCCGACTACGTCGAGCACGCCATCCGGCTGCTGCGACCGGGCGGCGTCCTGGCGATGGACAACATGCTCTGGCACGACCGGGTCGCTGACCCCGCCTCACGGGATGCTCGCACGGTCCTGCTGCGCGACCTCGGCAAGCAGCTGCGCGACGACGACCGACTGGTGCCGAGCCTGCTGCCGGTGGGCGACGGGCTCTTCGCCGCGGTCAAGCGGTAGCGGCTCCCGGCCCCGGGCCGCGGCGGAACTGCGCCGGCCCTTCGGCGATCGCCACGACCTCGAAGGGGGTGATCTCCGTCGGCGCGGACCCGATGATCTGGCTGCCGGCCGAGTCGGCGGCCTTGGTCGTGAAGTCCTCGCAGAACTCGTCCCGGTCCTTGGCCGCGTCGAAGACATAGGTCCCCTCGAACCACTGCCCCTCGACCATCCGCCAGGTCTTGAAGGCCAGGCCGTCGAGGAACATGAAGTTGGCCATCGAGGTCCCGACCACGTACTCGCGCAGCCGTGCCGCGACATCGGCAGGTGCGTCGGTCAACGACCAGCGGACGGCAAGTCCATATCCAGCGTTCATTGTTGTGTTCCCCTCGGGCCGGTGAGCCACGTCAGCAGTGTCCGGGCACCGTAACCAGTGGCTCCCCCGTAGGGCAGCCCCGTGTCATCATCCGAACGGCCCCGACCGCCAACGATGTCGGGTCGGGCCGACCCACGGCACGCGAGAGCCCCCGGCCGCATGGCGTCCGGGGGCTCCTCGACGGGGACTACTTCTTTTGCAGGCCCTCGCAGTTGTCGATGGCCTCACCAAGGGCGAGGACCTCGTCCGGCTTCATCTCCACGACGAGCCGGCCACCACCCTCGAGCGGCATGCGCAGGACGATGCCCCGGCCCTCCTTGACGACCTCGAGCGGACCATCCCCCGTGCGTGGCTTCATTGCCGCCATGTGCGTTCCCTTCGATACAAAACCGACCGGTGCCTCACCGACCGGCGGCGCATTTGCGCCGACGCTTGAGCTCATTATCCACCCCTGCGACGCCGTCGGCCTAATCAGGTCATGGCGGGGTGACATGCCACGGCACGTAGGGCAGCAAGCCACTCGACCAGGCGATGACGCCGAGGACCAGCACGACGACGACCACCACGGCCCGGCGCCGCCAGTGGCGCACGACCCGACCCCCTGTGGACGTGCGCATCGTGACCGACGCCAGCAGCGCCATCAGCGGGAAGTCGAGCAGCAGGAAGCGCCACATGCTGGTGATCGGACGCACCACCGCGAAGAGGTAGAGCGGGTAGACCAAGGCCCACATGCGCACCTCGAGCGGGATCCACGCCCCGTGACGCCCGATGACGAGCGCCAGGTAGGTCGCGACGAGGGCCACCATGACGATGACGGCAAGCAACCCTCGCTGGTCCCACGCCCAGCTGAACCACAGCACGAAGGGCCCCTGGTCGGGGCGCTGCCCCCACGCGGCCTGCACCTGGAAGAAGGCATCCGGCAGGCCCGACAGGTAGCCCACCGTCACCGGCCACGCCACCCCCGAGATGCCCGTCGCCAGACACATGATGATGATCCGGGTGCGATCGTGCGCGAAGGGGGCGGTGCCGCTCGCCCGTTCCTCCCGCCAGCGCAGCCACAGGTGGGCCAGCACCGCCAGCCCGAGCGGGGCCGCCACCCCCCGCGTGAAGCCTAGGAGGATCGCGATGACCGCGACGCCCAGGTACTTGCCGCGCATGAGCAGCAGGAGTGCCCCGGCGATGAGGGCCGCGGCGAGCGCCTCGGTGTAGGGCAGGAGCATCACCCCGGTCGCCGGGTAGAAGCACCACAGCGCCGCGGCGACGAAGGCCAGCCGCTCACGTGCGGGCTGACTGGCCGCGTGGCCCGGGAAGCTCAGGACCTTCCACACCAGGAGGGTGGCCGCGGCCCCGAGCGCGAGGTTGAGCAGGATCGCTGACGCGGTGAAGCCCAGCCCCGTGACCATGAGCAGGCGAACCAGACCGGGGAAGAGCGGGAAGAATGCCCACGCGCTGTAGGTGATCTGCCCGGTCTCCGGGTCGGCCGGCAGCGGGATGGGATATCCCTCGGTGACGATGCGGTGGTACCACTCGGTGTCCCACAGCCGAAACATGTCCGGCAGGCCGGGGTCGAGGTGCCCGACGCCCGCCGGTGACTGGTAGTAGTGCGCTGCGATCCAGATGCCGAGCAGCGCGACCAGACGGCTGACCGCGTAGATGGCGAGCAGCGAGCGCACGGGACGCGCGAGGACAGCCCGGCCCAGCTCGGACCTGCCCGAAGAGGTGCGCCACCGAGCAGGGCGGGGGGTCCTCCCTTCGCCCTCGGTGGTCGGGTCAGCCGAGGTGGGCGCCGTCATCACGTCGCTCGCCGGAGCCGCTCGCGCGGTCCTCGAGCTCGGCCACCCGCTGCTGGAGCCGGTCGAGCACATCGTCGACCTGGTCCATGCGGTAGCCGCGCAGTGCGGTGTCGAAGCGCACCATGTCGATGTCGGCGGCGCGCCAACCGCTGTCCGGCAGTCCGTGGTGGGGCGCCGTGCCGACGGCCTGGGCCATCGGGTCGGGACTCAGCCGACCGGTGAGCACCGCCGCGAAGACGACGATGACGAGGACGGCGACGAGGGTGAAGAGGATCCAGACCATGGCCTACTCCGGATGCTTCGAGGTCTCGGGACGAACCCGCGCCGACTCACGCTTGACGTACTCGACGGCGTCGACGAGGTCATCGGTGACGTAGAGCCGGTCGATGTCGTCGGCGCTGATCATGCCGCCCTCGAGGACGGAGTCGCGCAACCAGTCGACGAGGCCGCCCCAGTACTGCGTGCCGATGAGGACGATGGGGAAGCCGGTCACCTTGCCCGTCTGGGCGAGCGTCACGGCCTCGAAGACCTCGTCGAGGGTGCCGAAGCCGCCGGGGAGGACGACGAAACCTTCGCTGTACTTGACGAACATCGTCTTGCGGGCGAAGAAGTAGCGGAAGTTGATGCCGAGATCGCAGTAGGGGTTCAGACCCGCCTCGAAGGGCAGCTCGATCCCGAGACCGACGCTCGTGCCGCCGGCCTCACGGGCACCGCGGTTGGCGGCCTCCATCGCGCCGGGACCTCCCCCGGTGATGACGGCGTAGCCCGCTTCGGCGACGAGTCGACCCAGCTCGATCCCGTCCGCGTACCGCGGGGAGTCGACGGGGGTGCGGGCGCTGCCGAAGATGCTGACGGCCGGCCCGAGCTCGGCGAGCGCGCCGAAGCCTTCGACGAACTCGGCCTGGATGCGCAGCACCCGCCACGGGTCGGTGTGCAGCCAGTCGGCGTGGCCCTTGTCGTCGAGCAGACGCTGGTCGGTCGTCGACTTGGGCACCTGGCGGCCACGCATGAGCACGGGGCCCTTGTGGTACCAGCGGTCTGATGTGTTCCCCTGATCCGTCACGGTCGCGACCCTACGCGAGCCAGCGCAGCACGGCCTGCTCCGCCGTGACGATCTGATCGACCGGACACCGCTCCTCGTCGTGGTGCGCGAGGTTGGGGTCGCCGGGGCCGAAGTTGACGGCGGGGATGCCCTGCGCGGAGAAGCGAGCGACATCGGTCCACCCCTCCTTGGGTCCGACGGGGACGTCGAGCGCGGTGACGAAGGCCTGCGCCGCCGGCAGGTCCAGACCGGGTCGGGCGCCTTCGGCCATGTCGCGCACGTGCAGCTCGCGGCCGGGCAGGACGGACTGCACGTACGCCAGCGCCGCCTCGGCGTCCTTGTCCGGGGCGAAGCGGTAGTTGATCAGCACGGTGCAGGAGTCGGGGATGACATTGCCCGCGATGCCGCCGGTGATCCCGACGGCCTGGAGCGCCTCGTGGTAGTCCAGACCGTCGACGTGGACGGTCGCCTCCTCGTGGGCGGCGAGCGCGGCGAGGACCTCGTGGGCGTCGTGGATGGCGTTGTGGCCGTTCCACGGGCGGGCGGAGTGCGCGGCGATGCCCTTGAGGCGCACCTCGACCCGCATCGTGCCCTTGCACCCGCCCTCGACCTCGGAGTTGGTGGGCTCGAGGAGGACGGCGAAGTCAGCCTCGAGCAGGTCGGGGTCGGACTCGGCGAGCAGCTGCAGCCCGTTGTAGACCGCGTCGACCTCCTCGGCCTCGTAGAAGAGGAAGGTGACATCGCGGCTCGGCTCCTCGATGAGGGCGGCCTTGAGCTGGACGGCGACGCCCCCCTTCATGTCCACCGTGCCGCGACCCCACAGGACGTCGACGCCACCGACCTGCTCGCGGCGGACGGGCAGGTTCGCCGGCTCGCTGGTGAGCGGCACGGTGTCGATGTGGCCGGCCAGCACGACGCGCTCATCGCGTCCCAGGTGGGTGCGGGCGATGACCGTGTGGCCCCGGCGGATCACCTCGAGATGACGAAGGGGGGTCAGCGCGGCCTCGATGGCATCGGCGATCGCCGCCTCGTCATGGCTGACCGACTCGATGTCGCACAGCTGCTGGGTGAGGGTCACGACGTCTGCGGTGAGGTCCAGGCTCGGCATCCCGCCACCTTAGGGCGTCGACCACGGCTGGAGCTCACCGCTCCTCGTGCGCGACGCCGCCGGACGCCGAGTGGACCTGGCGGCGTCCCGCGGGCTGAGCCCACGGCACAGGGATGCGAGCGACCGTCGCCCGGTTTCGTAGGATCGGACCCATGACGACGACGCGCGCTGCCTGGGGCCATGGAGTGGCCACCGTGACGACAGATGGATCGGTCCTGGACACCTGGTACCCCGAGCCGATCCTGGGTGAGGCCCCCGAGGCCACCCAAGTGCCCGAGGAGCTCCTCGCCCTCGCCGGTGAGGACGAGGCCCGCCGCGTGCGCACCGAGGTCATCACCGTCGCCATCGACCTCGACGCAGCCCCCGATGGCGCGTCCGACGCCTACCTGCGTCTGCACCTGCTCTCCCACCGGCTCGTCCAGCCCAACTCGATCAACCTCGACGGCCTCTTCGGTCAGCTGACCAATGTCGTGTGGACCAACCACGGCCCGTGCGCGGTCGAGGGCTTCGAGACCACCCGCGCCCGGCTGCGGGCACGCGGCCCGGTCCAGGTGACGAGCATCGACAAGTTCCCCCGCCTCACCGACTACGTCACCCCCTCGGGCGTGCGCATCGGTGACGCCGACCGGGTCCGCCTGGGCGCCCACCTCGCCGCCGGCACCACCGTCATGCACGAGGGCTTCGTCAACTTCAACGCCGGGACCCTGGGCACCTCCATGGTCGAGGGCCGGATCAGTCAGGGCGTCGTCGTCGGCGACGGCTCCGACATCGGTGGCGGCGCCTCGACCATGGGTACCCTCTCCGGTGGCGGCACCGAGCGGGTCTCGATCGGCGAGCGCTGCCTCGTGGGCGCCGAGGCCGGCGTCGGCATCGCGCTCGGCGACGACTGCGTCGTGGAGGCTGGGCTCTACGTCACCGCAGGGACCAAGGTCACCCTGCCCGACGGGGCCGTGGTCAAGGCCGCAGAGCTCTCCGGCCGGAGCGGCCTGCTCTTCGTCCGCAACTCCGTCACCGGCACCGTCGAGGCCCGCGACCGCACCGGTCACGGCATCTCGCTCAACGACGCACTGCACGCCAACGACTAGCCATGCCCCGACGCGAGCACCCACCACTGGTCGAGGAGCGTGGCCCACGGTGGCCCACGCTGGTCGCGATCCTGTGCGTGCTCGCGCTCTTCGTCGGCGTGGGCATCTGGTACGCCCGTGACCGCATCGGCCTCTTCCTCGGGGAGGAGTGTCGGGCGACCGCGCTGGACGAGAGCGTGAGCTTCCGCCCCGACCAGATGCACCACGCGAGCACGATCGTGCTCATCGCCGTCAAACGCGGCATGCCGGCACGCGCAGGCAGCATCGGGATCGCCACCGCGATCCAGGAGTCCAAGCTGCGCAACCTCTCCTACGGTGATCGGGACTCGCTCGGACTCTTCCAGCAGCGACCGAGCCAGGGGTGGGGCACGCCGGAGCAGCTGCAGGACCCGGTGTACGCCACCAACGCCTTCTACGACGCCCTGGTCAAGGTCGACGGGTGGCAGGACATGGTGATCACCGAGATCGCGCAGGAGGTCCAGCGCAGCGGCTATCCCGAGGCCTACGCCGACCACGAGCAGGAGGGCCGGATCATCGCGTCCGCGATGAGCGGCCACTCACCCGAAGGCTTCGCCTGCCGCCTCGACGACCCCACCGCCGCCGGCCGACCGGACACCTTTGTCGCGGCCCTCTCGCAGGAGACCGGGCAGGTCGGTACCGCCGAGGGCCAGGTCATCCGGGTGGCTGCCCCCGACGCGCGCCACGGCTGGGCCGTCGGCTCCTGGGCGGTCGGCCAGGCCAAGGCCCGCAATGTCGTCTCCGTGCAGGTCGGTGGCCGGCAGTGGTCGCGAGGGGCCGGCGACAACGCCATGCAGTGGTCCGACGCGGACGCGCCCGTCCCCGCAGGCCAGGTCGTCATCACCCTCCACACGGGCTGAGCGCCCTCCCCTTCGTCGGGGACGCAGCGACCCCCTCCGCCCGGACGGACGAAGGGGGTCGCTGTCAGCGCTGTGGGTCAGCGGTTGTCGATGCCCACGTAGTCGCGCTCGGTGGGGCCGGTGTAGATCTGGCGCGGACGCCCGATCTTGGTGTCGGGGTCCTCGATCATCTCGCGCCACTGGGCGATCCAGCCCTGGAGGCGACCGATGGCGAAGAGTGCGGTGAACATCTTGGGCTGGAAGCCCATGGCCGTGTAGATCAGGCCGGTGTAGAAGTCCACGTTGGGGTAGAGCTTGCGCTCGACGAAGTAGTCATCGGCCAGCGCGATCTCCTCGAGCTTCATCGCGATCTCGAGCTGCTCGTCGCCACCCATCTTTTCGAGGATGGTGTGCGCCGTGTCCTTGACGATGGCCGCGCGCGGGTCGTAGCTCTTGTAGACGCGGTGCCCGAAGCCCATGAGCCGGACGCCGTCCTCCTTGTTCTTGACCCGCTTCATGAAGGTCTCGGCGCCGTCGTCGGAGGCCTGGATCTTGTCGAGCATCTCCAGGACGGCCTGGTTGGCACCACCGTGCAGCGGGCCGGACAGGGCGTGGATGCCGGCGGAGACGGAGTTGAACATGTTGGCGTGCGCCGACCCGACGAGACGCACCGTCGAGGTGGAGCAGTTCTGCTCGTGGTCCGCGTGCAGGATGAACAGCTGGTCGAGGGCCGCGACGATCTCGGGGTCGAGGTCGTAGGGCTCCGCGGGGAAACCGAAGGTCATCCGCAGGAAGTTCTCGGTCAGGCTCAACGAGTTGTCCGGGTACAGGAAGGGCTGGCCGACGCTCTTCTTGTGCGCGTACGCAGCGATGGTCGGCAGCTTCGCCAGGAGGCGGATGGTCGAGATCTCGACCTGCTCCGGGTCGAAGGGGTCGAGGCTGTCCTGGTAGAAGGTGCCCAGCGCCGAGACGGCGGAGGAGAGCACCGGCATCGGGTGCGCATCGCGCGGGAAGCCGTTGAAGAAGGCCTTGAGGTCCTCGTGGAGCATCGTGTGCCGGGAGATGCGCTCCTCGAAGCCACCGAGCTGATCGGCCGTGGGGAGCTCGCCGTAGATGAGCAGGTAGGCGACCTCGACAAAGGTCGACTTGCCCGCCAGCTGCTCGATCGGGTACCCGCGGTAGCGCAGGATGCCGGCGTCGCCGTCGATGTAGGTGATGTCGCTCTTGCAGGAGGCCGTGTTGACGAAGCCCACGTCGAGCGTCGTGTTGCCGGTCTCCTTCATCAGCGAGGAGATGTCATATCCGTCGTTGCCCTCGTTGGCCGTCACGAGAGGGAAGGTCAGGTCTTTGCCTGCGGCGGAGAAGGTGGCATCAGCTGTCATGAATATCTGCCCTTCGATCGTTCCGTGTCACTGGGACGGTGGCCCCGGGCACGTGGTTTCACCCCCGAAACTACCTCAACGGTGGCCTGCGTCACGACGTGGGGTGCATCCAGTGGAACGTGGCAGGAGGGTCAGCGGGCCAGTCGCGCGGCCGCTGCGGCGATGCGCTCGTCGCTGGCCGACAGCGCCACCCGCACATGCTCCGCACCCGGAGCGCCGTAGAAGTCGCCCGGTGCGACGAGGATGCCGAGGTCAGCGAGCCGATCGACGGTCACCCGGCACGGCTCACCAGCGGTCGCCCACAGGTACAGACCGGCGGCGGAGTCGTCGATCCGCATGCCGAAGCCCTCGAGCGCAGGCCGCAGCACCTCACGCCGAACCCGATAGCGCTCACGCTGAGCGGCGACGTGCTCGTCGTCGCGCACGGCCGCGAGCAGGGCCCGCTGCACGGGCCAGGGCACGATCATCCCGGCGTGCTTGCGCACCTCGAGCAGCCTGCCCACCAGTGCTGGGTCACCGGCGACGAAGGCTGCCCGGTAGCCGGCGAGGCTGGACTGCTTGGAGGTCGAGTAGACCGCGAGCAGACCCTCGGTGGACCCGCCGGTGACTCGCGGGTCGAGGATCGACGGGGTCGTCGGCAGCTCGGCATAGGACTGCCCGCGCTCCTCCTCGGAGCGCCAGTCCAGCTCGGCGTAGCACTCGTCGGAGGCGACGATGACACCGCGCGCTCGGGCCCACGCCACGACCTTGGTCAGGTGCTCGACACCCAGGACCTTGCCCGTCGGGTTGCTCGGGGTGTTGAGCCACAGCAGCTTGGGAGCGCTCGAGGGGGTCGTCGGACCGAAGGCCGTCGTGGCGTCCGCGGCGAAGGGGGTCGCCCCCGCGATCCGCGCGCCCACGTCATAGGTCGGGTAGGCGACCCGGGGGAACCCGACGACGTCGCCCGCGCCCAGACCGAGCAGGGTCGGCAGCCACGCGACGAGCTCCTTGGAGCCGATCGTCGGCATGACGCCGTCAGGGTCCAGGCCCGGCGCACCACGACGGCGAGCGAACCAGTCGACGATGCCCTCGCGCAGGTCCGGCGTCCCCCAGGTCTGGGGGTAGCCGGGAGCGTCAGAGGCCTCGCGCAGCGCCTCCTGGACGACCGCGGGCGTGGCATCGACGGGGGTGCCGACCGACAGGTCGACGATCCCCTCCCCCTGCGCCTCGTCGGCAGACGACTCTCCTGACGAGGAAAAGGCTTTCGCCCGCTCCTTGGCAGGAGCGAGCGAGTCCCATGGAAAGTCAGGTAAAGACGTCACGAATCGTCACGCTGCGTCATTCAGAGTGCTCCTGCGGAGGCAGAGCGGCCACGATCGGGTGGTCCTTGTCGATCATGCCCATCTTGGCGGCGCCGCCGGGGCTGCCGAGGTCGTCGAAGAACTCGACATTGGCCTTGTAGAAGTCGGCCCACTCCTCAGGAGTGTCGTCCTCGTAGTAGATGGCCTCGACGGGGCACACCGGCTCGCAGGCGCCGCAGTCGACGCACTCGTCGGGGTGGATGTAGAGACTGCGCTTGCCCTCGTAGATGCAGTCGACGGGGCACTCCTCGATGCAGGCCTTGTCCTTGAGGTCAACACACGGCTGCGCAATCACGTACGTCATGACGCACATACTATGACGCTCCATGAGCGATCTGATGGTGGGTCTCACCACAGGGACACGAGTGGCGGTCCGCACGCGGATCGACCCCGCGCCGATGCACGGCCCGACCCTGACCGACACGGTCGGCGAGCTCCTCGCCGTCGACGAGGATCGGGTGCGCATCGGCACCCGCACCGGGGAGGTGACGCTGCGCCGCGACCTCGTCGTCGCAGCCCGGGCCATCCCGCCGAAGCCGACTCGTCGGGGCGCACCCCACCGGGCGATCGCCATCGAGGACCTCCACCTCGTCATGACCAGGGGCCAGCCCGGCCTCGAGGAGTCATGGCTGGGGACGAAGGGAGCCGGCTGGCTCCTGCGCGCCGGCGCCGGCTGGACCGGTCGGTCCAACTCCGTTGCCCCCGTGGGCGATCCGGGACTGCCCCTGTCGGAGGCCGTCGACGCGGTCGAGTCCTGGTACCGCGAGCGCGAGCTCGTGCCGCTGGTCATGCTCCCCCGGCCCGTGGGTGCCGCCACGACCGACGACCCGCTCGGCGCGCTCCTGCTGCACCGCGGCTGGATCGAGGGCAACCCCGCTGACGTGCTCACCGGCCGGACCGAGACGCTGTTGCAGGGCGCCGGCCCCTCCCCCGCCGGGTTCTCGCTCCATGTGAGCGATGCCCCTGACGAGGACTGGCTGGCCGGCGGCTCGCCACGGCTCCTGGACCACCTCGACACGGCTCGCCGGATCCTCGCCCTGCCCGCGCGCCAGCTCTTCCTCACCGCTCGAGGCGAAGGGGGCGCGGTCGCCGGCATCGTGCGGGTGGCGTTGAACGACGGCTGGGCCGGCCTCTTCGGCCTGCACGTCGACCCGACGCACCGCGGCCGGGGTCTGGGTCGTTGGCTGACCATCGAGGCCCTCCGCGCGGCCGCCGACGCCGGCGCCTCACTCACCTACCTCCAGGTCGAGCCGGGCAACGAGCCCGCTCAGCGCCTCTACCGAGGCCTGGGCCTGACGACGCACCACGACTACGTCTACCTGGCCCACCGCTGAGTCGGGCCGCGCCAGCCCGACGTCAGCAGCATCACGGGTTGGTGCAGGTGACGCTGTCCTGGGGGATGTAGCGGGTGGTGAAGGTCGAGGACTTCACCGTCTTGCCGTCCTTGACGAAGGTCCGGGTGATGTCGACGGAGAATCCCGGCGCGGGTGACTGCGGGACGCAGCCCTTCGTGTCGTCGGTGATCTTCTTCGGCGACGTGATGTTCTTGCGGGCGCTCTTGCCGGCCTTGACCTCGTCGTAGGCCTTGCGGCCGTGGAAGGTCACCGTGACCTCGTCGCCGTTGACCTCCGAGGTGATGAGGATCCCCGCGCCCGTGTCGTTGGTGAAGCGGTTGTCGACATTGGGCCAGGAGATCGTCGCCTCACGGCCCTCCGGGTAGCGCGAGATGTAGAAGGAGTGCGGGTGGAACTCCTCGATCTTCGCTCCCGAGAAGAAGACCGCGTTGAAGACCGTCGTCGACAGCTGCGAGATCCCGCCGCCGTAGTCGTTGGTCAACCGACCGCCCATGATGACGCCTGCCTTGCCGTAGCCCGCGGCGGCGGTGCGCTGACCGAGGACCGCGTTGAGGGAAAAGGTGTCTCCCGGAGCGACATAGGTGCCGTTGAGCGTGCGCGCGGCGAGGCGGATGTTGTCGGCACGGACACCGGTGGTGCTCGGGAGGTAGGTGGTGAAGGTGGAGATCTGCTCCTTGGGGATGGTCTTCTTCGCCTGTGCGGTGGTCAGCTGCGGCTGCGACTCCTTGGAGTCGACGGCGATGGTGCGCTGGTCACCCGTTTTCTTCATCGCTGCGACGACCTTTGCCCCGATGCCCTCCTCGGAGAGTGCCAGGCCCGTGCTCGAGGGCGTGACGTCGAAGCTCGACCCGCGGCGCACGACGGTCGCGTCCTTGGCCTCCCGGAACTTGCCCGACGCCTTGCCGGCGTCGATCGCCGCCTGCCCGACCTTCTTCTCGTCCACGGTCGCGGAGAGCTTGCCGTCGGTGTCCTTGATCGACACGGCCGCGGCCAGCTGCTCGGTCGGCACGACGAAGGCGATGTCCTTGGCCGCGCCCTCGCCTGCGGGGTCGGTGGACGTCACCGTGACGGGGCCGGAGACGAGTGGCTCGAGGTCATCCTTGGCAAAGCGGTCGATCTCGGCCTGGCTGAGCTTGGGTGCGGGCTCGCTCGTCGGCGCGTCGAAGGAACGATCCTGCGGCCACGCCGAGGCGATCGAGGTCGTCACGGCGTCACGGTCGACGGTCAGGCCCGGCGTCGATGCGGTCTTCTTGACGGTGGTGCCCGTGAGCGTCACCTCGCCCTCGACCGGCTTCTTGTCCAGCGGCTTGGTCTTGCTCTCGACAGCCTTGGCGAGCGCGTCCTCGTCGACGGCGACGTCGATCTCTCGCTCGACACCCCCGCGCGCGTGGTTCCACAGGTCCGCCGGGTTGAGGCTGAAACCGGTGAGGCCCTCGACGGAGCTCGCGTAGTCATAGGACAGGCCCGAGTCCGCAGGGTCCAGCTCGACCTTGGTGCCGTCGACGGTCACCACCACCGGGCGAGCCTCCTCCTCGGACAGCCGGTCCTCGAGGGTCTGGCGCGCCTCCGCCGGGGTCTGGCCGCCGATGGCGACACCCCCGATGCGCGTCTCTGCGGGCACCCGGTCGGCGAAGTACAGCGCCGCGGCCGCGTAGAGGCCCCCCAGCACGAGGATGACGAAGGCCACGGCCAGGAAGGTGCGTCCCCGCCGCGGGGAGTCGATGACGTCCTCGCCATCGGTCCATCGCTCGTCCTTGGTCATCAGGTCACCTCGTGGTCGTGTAGCGGCTGCGGTAGTAGATCAGTGGATCATCCCGGCGGGCATCTGCCTGGCTCGACA
Organism: Janibacter limosus NBRC 16128; assembly: GCF_001570985.1. Lineage (GTDB taxonomy): Bacteria > Actinomycetota > Actinomycetes > Actinomycetales > Dermatophilaceae > Janibacter > Janibacter limosus. The sequence continues at coordinate 18,403 of NZ_BCSS01000013.1, forward strand.
GGACCTCGCCGACGACGATCGTGTGGTCGCCGGCCTCGTGCAGGGCGGTGGTGCGGCACTCCAGGGTGGCCAGCGCATCGTCGACGAGAGCCACCCCGAGCTCGCCGCGGTGGTGCGCGATGCCGGAGAGCTGGCCGTAGAGCGGACGCCCTCCCGTGCTCAGCCAGGTGGCAGCCGGCCGGCCCGCCTCGGGCAGGATCGAGACCCCCCAGACCCCGGAGGAGACCACGGCGTCGTGCCAGCCGGTGTCCTGCCGCACGCAGACGAGGACCAGCGGGGGCTCGAGGGAGACGGAGGTGACGGAGTTGGCCGTCATCGCGTGGTCGTGGCCGTCCTCGAGCGTCGTCACGACGGTCACACCGGTCGCGAAATGAGCCATCGCGTGCCGCAGGCTCGTCGGCGTCACCCCGCTCATCGTCTGGCCACCAGTGGTGGCCGATCGCCCGAGACGGTCGCGGGCAGCGGCTCTCCCGTGGTGACGTCCAGTCGCGCATAGCCCTCTCGCCCCGACAGTCGGGCGGCGATGTCGTTGGAGAGCGCGTAGGTGTTGCTCGGCCCGAGGGTGACCTGGGTGCGGTGGTGCCGCAGCGCGTCGGCCTGACGCTCGCGCGCCTCCTCGTCGACGACCGCGTGGGTCACCGTCGCGTCCGCGACGACCGAAGGGGGGAAGTCTCCCGTGGGCAGGCTCCAGCCGAGTCCGCGCACCTCGTCGGTCACGGCGAGGACCTCGCGATCCTCCTGCGCCCACGACCGGGGCGTGAAGGCCCCGAAGAGCGCCGGGCGACTCGATGCGTCCATGTCGGCCAGGGCTCGACGGGTCACCTCGTGGGTGCGGATGTGATCCGGGTGGGCATAGCCGCCGTGGGCGTCATAGGTGACGACGAGGTCAGGGTCGACGGCGTCGATGACAGCGGCGACCGCCGCGATCGCCTGCGCGTCGTCGGAACGGACCCAGGCGCGCGGATCCTGCGCGCCGGGCGTCCCGGCCATCCCGGAGTCACGCCACCGGGAGAGTCGGCCCGCGGCCTGGTCCTCACCGAGCACGGTGCTGTGCGCACCGATGGCGGTCATGGCACCCCGCAGCTCATCGCGGCGGAACTCGCCGAGGGTGTCCTCGTGATCGGCGTCGAGGTGGGTCAGCTCGGTCGGGATGACCTCCCCCTGCTCACCGAGCGTGCAGGTGAGCACGTGCACCTCGTCCCCGGCCGCGACATGGTGGGCGATGGCGACGCCGGTCGCGAGGCTCTCGTCGTCGGGGTGCGCGTGCACGAAGAGCAGCCGGGCGGACCGCCCGGGCACGAGGACCGGCGCAGCGGGCATCACCGGGACACCCCGATCAAGCCGATCTCCGGGGGCCCGCCGTAGACGGGGTTGCCGGTGAGCGAGGTGACCTCGGTCCCGGCGGCGTAGGTCAGCCGGGTCTGACGGAGCGGGATGTAGACGCCGTCCTCGAGCAGACCGGTGTCGATCGCGGACCACTGGTCAGCGCGCTTCTTGTCATCACTCTCGCCCGCAGCCTTGTCCATGGCCTTGGTGACCTTGTCGTCCGCGAAGAGCCCGTAGTCACGCCCCACCGACGTCTTGGTCAGGTTGATCCGGTCGTCGAAGAGAGGCGGCAGGACGGTGCTCGCCGACGGGAAGTCGGGGCCCCAGTTGGTCCACAGGACGTCGTAGTCCTCGGCAACCTTGCGCGCACCGATCTCGGTGAAGTACTCGTCACCCAGGGCCTTGAGGGTCACCTCGAAGCCGGCGTCCTCCCAGCCGCTCTCGAGGGCCTTCATCGCCTCGTCCATCGTGCCTCCGCCGCGGTAGGCGACGGAGATCTTGACGGGAGTCCTCACCTTGGCCTCGGCCAGTCGCTTGCTGGCCTGCGCCGCGTCCCCCGAGGGCCCGTTGTCGACGACACTCTCGTGCGCGGACGGCAGCGCGGAGCCGAGCAGCGACCACGTGGGTGTCCCCGACGCGGCGCCTCGCGCCTGCGTGTAGGCCGCCCGGTCGGTCGCATCGGCCAGCGCCCGACGCACTGTCGTCGTGCGCATCGCCTTGCTGCGCGTGTTGACCGCGAGGTAGTCGACGACCTGCCCGTCAACCTGGACGGTCTGCACGGAGTCGCCGGCCTCGTCGAGCGCCGGGCCGAGGACGCTGGGGACGGGGTCGAGGGCGAGCGCACGACCGCCGTCCTCACCGTCGAGGATGGTCTCGACCGCGTCCTTGGCCTCGACCCCCTCCTTGTGCAGGATCGACGACGGTCCCGGCGTGCGCAGGGGGTCCGACTCCTGGCTCCACGCCGTGTTGCGCACCCAGGTGCCGCCGCTGCTGGGCGTCCAGCCGTTGGAGAGCTTGTACGGACCCGACGAGAAGGCGTCGTGGGTGGCGTCCTTGTCCTCGTGCGACTCCTTGTACGGCGCGAACTCCGGCAGGGAGACGACCTCGTCGAAGTTGCCCACGGACTCGTCGAGGTGGAAGACGACGGTGCGCTCGTCGGTGCACTCCACAGCCTTGTTGATCAGCCTGCGGGAGGCCTTGGAGGTGCCCCCCTTCGTCAGAGGACCCGGATAGGTGGACGTGCCGTCCTTCTTCTTCGGGATGTCGAGGAAGGTCAGGGCGTAGCCACTCGAGGGGATGTCCGCGTCGAAGGAGCGGGCGACCCCGTAGCGGACGTCCTCACAGGTGACCCGCGAACCGTCCTGCCAGGTCACGCCCTTGCGCAGGGTGAAGGTCCACTGCGTCGCGTCCTTGTTGGCCTTGCCCGTGCTCGACGCGAGGTCTCCGGCGAGCTTGCGCTGCCCGGCGAGGTCGGTCGCCGGCGCGTAGGCGGTGAGCGTGCGCATCCACGTCCTCGACGCGAAGCCTGCGTCCTGACGCTGGGTGATCCGCTGCGGGTCCCACGCCTGAACGGGACCGGCTGACAGCACCGTCAGCCGGTCCTCGGGGCCACTGATCCGTCCCGTCGACGCGGTGGCCGAGGAGTCCGGGCCACCGTCCGCGTCGTCGGTGCATGCAGAGACACTCGCCACGAGGGCGAGTGCACCTGTTCCTGCGATGAGTCCTCGAGCGATGCGCCGCATCGGCGCTCCCTTCTCAGGAGTTGCGGGCCTTGGAGGCGGTGCGCGCCCGCAGGTTGGCGTCGAGCACGAGCTTGCGGATACGGATCGTGTCCGGGGTGACCTCGACGCACTCGTCCTCGCGGCAGAACTCGAGCGACTGCTCGAGGGTCAGCTTGCGGGGCGGGACCACCTTCTCGAAGTTGTCGGCCGAGGAGGCGCGCACGTTGGTGAGCTTCTTTTCCTTGGTGATGTTGACATCCATGTCGTCGGCGCGCGAGTTCTCGCCGACGATCATGCCCTCGTAGACCACGGTGCCCGGCTCGGTGAAGAGGGATCCGCGCTCCTGCAGGTTGACCATGGCGTACGCCGTGACCGGCCCGGAGCGGTCGGCCACGAGCGATCCGGAGACGCGCGTGGTGATGGTGCCGAACCACGGCTCGTAGCCCTCGAAGACGTGGTTGGCGATACCCGCGCCTCGCGTCTCGGTGAGGAACTCGGTCCGGAACCCGATGAGACCACGGGAAGGCACGAGGAACTCCATGCGGATCCAGCCGGTGCCGTGGTTGGTCATCTGCTCCATGCGGCCCTTGCGGGCGGCCATCAGCTGGGTGATCGCGCCGAGGTACTCCTCGGGGGTGTCGATCGTCAGTCGCTCGACCGGCTCGTGCACCTTGCCGTCGACCTCCTTGGTGACGACCTGCGGCTTGCCGACGGTCAGCTCGAAGCCCTCGCGACGCATCTGCTCGACGAGGATGGCCAGGGCGAGCTCACCACGGCCCTGGACCTCCCACGCGTCCGGACGCGCGGTCGGCAGGACGCGCAGCGACACATTGCCCACGAGCTCCTTGTCGAGGCGGTCCTTGACCATGCGGGCGGTGACCTTGGTGTTCTTCGTCTCGCCGCGCCCCACGAGCGGGGAGGTGTTGGTGCCGAGCGTCATCGAGATGGCCGGCTCGTCGACGGTGATCACGGGCAGCGGGATCGGGTTGTCGGCATCGGCGATGGTGTCGCCGATCATGATCTCGGGGATACCGGCGATGGCGATGATGTCGCCCGGGCGGGCCGCGCCCTGGTCGAGCGGCTTGCGCTCCAGCCCCTCGGTGATGAGCAGCTCGGTGATCTTCACCCGCTCCTGGGTGCCGTCGTGACGGCACCAGGCGACCTGCTGGCCCTTGCGCAGCTCGCCGTTGAAGACACGCAGCAGCGCGAGACGACCCAGGAAGTTGCTCGAGTCGAGGTTGGTCACGTGTGCCTGCAGCGGGGCGTCGTCCTCGTAGGACGGGGCCGGGATCGTCTCCATGATCGTCCGGAAGAGCGGCTCGAGGTCGTCGTTGTCCGGCAGGGTGCCGTTGTCGGGACGGTTGAGGCTCGCGGCGCCGTTCTTGCCGGAGGTGTAGACGATGGGGAACTCGATCTGCTCCTCGTCGGCCTCGAGGTCCATGAAGAGCTCGTAGGCCTCGTCGACGACGTCGGCGATGCGGCTGTCAGGACGGTCGACCTTGTTGATCGCCAGGATGACCGGCAGCTTCGCCGCGAGCGCCTTGCGCAGCACGAAGCGGGTCTGGGGCAGCGGCCCCTCGGACGCGTCGACGAGCAGGACGACACCGTCGACCATGGACAGGCCGCGCTCGACCTCGCCACCGAAGTCGGCGTGACCGGGGGTGTCGATGATGTTGATCGTCACGCCGTCGGGAGCGTCGTGCGCCGCCGCGGACGGGCCGTTGTAGTGGATCGCCGTGTTCTTGGCGAGGATGGTGATGCCCTTCTCGCGCTCGAGGTCACCGCTGTCCATCGCGCGTTCGTCGATGTGGTCGTGCTCGCCGAAGGCACCCCCCTGCCAGAGCATCTTGTCGACGAGCGTGGTCTTGCCGTGGTCGACGTGGGCGACGATGGCGACATTACGGATGTCGCTGCGGGAGATCTTGGGCATGAGCGCGATTGTCTCAGCAGGAACGGCCTGTGCCCAAATGCTCGGGGGCTGCGTCCCCCTTCGTCCGAGGGCGGAAGCACCTGCGCCACGCGCCGGACAAAGTTCGGAAAAGAGGTCACGATCCCGCAAAACTGCTGCAGATTTCCCCGCCCGCGCCGGATGTTGGCTAGATTGCCCGCCAACCCCAGTGTGTGGTGGATCACCACCGTGCGCCCGGGCGTCCCACCCCGGCAAAGGTGCCGGGGCCGGCCACAAGAGCGAGGAAACATGTCGATGAGGAAAGCAGCCCCGCTGGCCGCTCTGGCAGCAACCGCACTGACGCTCAGTGCGTGCGCCGCGAGCGACCGTGACGACTCGGGCTCCGACGGTGGTGACACCGGGGGAACCTTCACCTTCGGCGCCGCGGGCGCCCCGGAGGTCTTCGATCCCTTCTACGCCACCGACGGCGAGACCTTCCGCGTCACCCGTCAGATCTTCGAGGGCCTCGTCGAGGTCAAGCCCGGGAGCGCCGAGCTCGGCCCCGGTCTGGCCGAGTCGTGGGAGCCGTCCAAGGACGGCAAGAACTGGACCTTCCACCTCCGCGAGGGTGTGAAGTTCACCGACGGCGAGGTCTTCGACGGCAAGGCCGTGTGCGCCAACTTCGAGCGGATGGCCAACCAGAACGAAGCGGCCCAGTCCGGCCCGGCCGAGTACTGGAGCACCGGCATGGGTGGCTTCGGCAAGGACGCCCTCTACGACGGCTGCGAGGTCAAGGACGCCAAGACCGTCGTCATCAAGGTCAAGTCCGCGACCTCGAAGTTCCCGGCGATGCTCTCCCTGTCCTCCTTCTCGATGCAGTCGCCCAAGGCGCTCACGGAGGGCAAGGCCAACGACGTCAAGACGCAGGGTGAGGGCTTCGTCTACCCGGAGAACTCCGAGAAGCCCGTCGGCACCGGCCCCTACACGCTGGAGAAGTACGACACCGCCAACAAGACCGTCACGCTCACGCGCAACGACGACTACTGGGGCGAGAAGGCCAAGACCGCCAAGATCGTCTTCAAGATCATCCCCGACGAGTCGACCCGCCGCCAGGAGCTCGAGGCCGGCAGCATCGACGGCTACGACCTGCCCAACCCCGTGGACTGGAAGGGCCTGGAGAGCTCCGGCAACAAGGTCGAGATCCGCGACCCCTTCAACATCCTCTACCTGGGCCTGCAGCCGGAGGCCAACGCCAAGCTCAAGGACGTGCGCGTCCGCCAGGCGATCAACTACGCCATCAACCGCGACCAGCTCGTGAAGTCGCAGCTGCCCGAGGGGGCCACGCCGGCCTCGCAGTTCATGCCGGACACGGTCAGCGGCTACAACAAGGACCTCAAGCCCTACCCCTACGACACGGCCAAGGCCAAGGCCCTGCTCAAGGAGGCCGGCGCCGAGGGCATGACTCTGAAGTTCGCCTACCCGAGCGAGGTCACCCGCCCGTACATGCCCAACCCGCAAAAGATCCACGAGGCGATCCGCAAGGACCTCGAGAAGGCGGGCATCAAGGTCGAGGTCACGACCAAGCCGTGGAACGGCGGCTACCTCGACAACGTCGACGCCCACAGGTACGACGCCTTCCTGCTCGGCTGGACCGGCGACTACGACTCCGCCGACAACTTCATCGGCACCTTCTTCGGCAATGCCAAGCTCAACGACTTCAGCACCGTGGCCGGTGGCTACGGCAAGGAGCTGTCGAAGGAGCTCAAGGACGCGGACTCGACCGTCGACGAGGCCGAGCGCTCGGCCAAGTACGAGGCGATCAACAAGAAGATCGCCGAGGACTACGTCCCGGGTGCACCGCTCTCGCACTCCCCGCCGGCCCTCGCGGTCAGCAAGGACGTCGACGGTCTGGTCACCAGCCCGCTGACGGCCGAGGAGTTCTCCACCGTCACCGTCGGCGGCAAGTGAGCCACACCCGTAGGTGACCTCGTGACCGGGGCCGCCTCGACCTTCTGGTCGGGGCGGCCCCCGTCCGCGATCCACGTCAGGAGCGCACACACGTGCTGAAGTTCATCATCCGGCGGCTGCTGCAGCTGGTCGTCGTCCTCTTCGTCCTCTCGATCCTGCTCTTCGCCTGGCTGCGCGCCCTGCCCGGCGGGGTCGTCTCGGCGATGCTCGGCGAGCGCGCGACGCCCGAGTCCCGCGCCCGGCTGACCGAGGCCTTCGGCCTCAACGAGCCCCTGCCGGTCCAGTACTGGCGCTTCCTGTCCCGGGCGCTGCAGGGTGACTTCGGTGTCTCCACGGGCGTGCAGCCCGGCCACACGGCCACCAGCATCCTCATCGAGCGCTTCCCCGCGACCGTGGAGCTGAGCTTCGTCGCCCTCCTGCTGGCGATCGTCACGGCGATCCCGCTCGGCTACCTCGCCGCCAAGAAGAGGGCCAGCCTCCTCGACAACACGTCGATCGTCGTCTCCCTCATCGGCGTCGCGGTCCCCGTCTTCTTCCTGGCCTTCCTGCTGAAGTACGTCTTCGCCATCAAGCTCGGCTGGCTGCCGGTGTCCGGGCGATCCAGCATCCCCGACGCCACGCACGTCACCGGCTTCTTCGTCCTCGACGGTCTGCTCACCCGGGAGTGGGATGCCGCGTGGGACGCCCTCAAGCACCTGATCCTGCCCGGCATCGCGCTGGCGTCCATCCCCTTCGCCATGGTCTTCCGCATCACCCGGGCCTCCGTGCTGGAGGTCCTCGACGAGGACTTCGTGCGCACCGCGCAGGCGAAGGGGCTCAGTCACCGCGTCGTGCGAGGGCGCCACATCATGCGCAATGCACTGCTCCCGGTCATCACCGCCGTCGGCCTGCAGGTCGGCGCCCTCCTCGCCGGAGCCGTCCTCACCGAGACGGTCTTCAACTTCGGTGGCATCGGCGAGGCCTTGAAGTTCGCCTTCACCCTGCGTGACTATCCCGTGCTGCAGCTCCTCGTCTTCGTCGCGGCCCTGACCTATGTGCTCGTCAACCTGCTCGTGGACATCCTGTACGCCGTCGTCGACCCCCGAGTGAGGACCCGATGAACGACTCCCAGAAGCCGGACCAGCCCCACCGCGGGCTCGGCGCTCGGCGCAAGCAACGCATCGACGACCTCGCGGCCACCAGTGGTACGACGACCGTCGCCGAGGCAGGTGCCATCGACGAGTCCGGCGGTGTCGGCCTCATCGCCTCCGCCTGGCGGCGGCTGCGGCGCAACCCGATCTTCCTCACCGGCCTGGCGATCACCGTCGCCTTCGTCCTGCTGGCGCTGCTCTCCCCGTGGATCGCGCCGCACGACGCGGCCGACAACCCGCTCATCGACAAGGTGAGCCGCCAGAGCAACCCCGTCCCCGGGCCCGAGCCGGGCTTCCCGCTCGGCGGCGACGACTCCGGACGCGACCTGCTCTCACGCCTGCTCGTCGGCAGCCAGCAGACGCTGCTCGTCGGTGTCTGCGCGACGGTCTTCGGGCTCGCCGGCGGACTCGTCCTCGGCACCCTCGCGGGGGCCTTCGGCGGCTGGGTCGACTCCGTCGTCATGCGCATCGTCGACGTCATGCTCTCGATCCCGTCGCTGCTGCTGGCCGTGTCCATCTCGGCGCTGGCGGCCCGCCCCAGCCAGTGGACGGTGATCATCGCCGTGGCCGTCGTGCAGGTGCCGATCTTCGCCCGGCTCCTGCGGGGGTCGATGCTCGCCCAGCGCAGCAAGGACCACGTCCTCGCCGCCCGGGCCCTGGGTGTCAAGCGGTCGGCGATCATCCTGCGCCACATGCTGCCCAACTCGCTCGGCCCGGTCATCGTGCAGGCGACGCTCGTGCTCGCCACCGCGATCATCGACGCCGCCGCGCTGTCCTTCCTCGGCCTCGGCAACCCCGATGACAGCAAGCCCGAGTGGGGCCAGATGCTCGGACAGGCCCAGATGTACATCTACGACCACCCGCACCTGGCCTTCTACCCCGCGGCGTGCATCATCGTCGTCGCCCTCGGCTTCACCCTCATGGGTGAGTCGCTGCGCGAGGCACTCGACCCCAAGAGCAGGCGGTGAGCGGCATGACCTCCCCCACGACCTCCACGCCCCGACGCGGTGACGAGCCGCTGCTGTCCGTGCGCGACCTCTCGGTCACCTTCGGCATCAAGAACGAGCGCCCCTTCACGGCCGTGGACGGCTTGAGCTTCGACGTCCGACCGGGCCAGACCGTCGGTCTCGTCGGTGAGTCCGGCTGCGGCAAGTCGGTCACCTCGCTGGCGATCATGGGTCTGCTCCCGCCTCGCGGCAACCGGGTCTCCGGCACCGTCACCTACGACGGAGCGGACCTGCTGTCGCTCTCCGACAAGGAGATGGCCTCCCGTCGGGGCAAGGACATCAGCATGATCTTCCAGGATCCGCTGTCCTCGCTGAACCCCGTCGTGGCCATCGGCCGTCAGGTGAGCGAGGTCCTCGAGCGGCACAAGGGCATGTCCCGCAAGGAGGCCATGCCGCACGCCCGCGACATGCTCGACAAGGTGGGCATCCCCGACCCCGACCGTCGGCTGTCCGAGTACCCGCACCAGCTCTCCGGCGGCATGCGCCAGCGCGCCCTCATCGCGATGGCCCTGGCCTGCGAGCCGAGGCTGCTCATCGCCGACGAGCCGACGACCGCTCTGGACGTGACCATCCAGGCGCAGATCCTCGCGCTGCTGCGCGAGCTCGTCGAGGACACCGGGACCGCGCTCGTCATGATCACCCACGACCTCGGTGTCGTCGCCGGGCTGTGCGACGAGATCAACGTCCTCTACGGCGGACGCCTCGTCGAGCGGGCCGAGCGTCACGACCTCTTCGCCGAGCCGCGTCACCCCTACACGGGTGGTCTGCTCGCGAGCGTCCCGAGCCTCGACGGCGAACGCGGCGCGCGCCTCACCCCCGTGCCCGGGTCCGTCTCGGACAACCTGCCGTGGACGAGCGCCTGCGCCTTCGCCCCGCGGTGTGCCAATGCGAGGGACCACTGTCGCGAGGAGACCCCGGACCTGGCAGTGGTCCCCGGTGGCCGCGCCCTGCGCTGCTTCAACCCGCTCGCGGGAGAGCCCTCCCCCGCCGAGGGCACGACGACCCAGGAGGTCCGATGACCACCGACGCCACGACCACCAGCCACCCCACGAGCAAGGCTCCCGGCGAGGTCCTCGTCGATGTCCGCGGGATCAAGGTCCACTTCCCCATCACCAAGGGGATCATCTTCGACAAGGTCGTGGGCCATGTCTACGCGGTCGACGGTGTCGACCTGCAGATCCGACGCGGCGAGACCTACGGACTCGTCGGCGAGTCCGGCTGCGGCAAGTCGACCCTCGGCCGAGCGATCCTGCACCTCGAGCCCCCGACCGAAGGCACGGTGACCTTCGACGGCCAGCCCATCTCCACGCTCAAGGGCGAGGAGCTGCGCCGCCGGCGCAAGGACCTGCAGATGGTCTTCCAGGACCCCATGGGCAGCCTCGACCCGCGTCAGAGCGTCGAGGCCCTCCTCGTCGAGGGGATGAAGGCGCACGGCATCGTCAAGGACGCCAAGGAGGCGCAGCCGCGCCTGCGTCAGCTGCTCGCCGACGTGGGGCTGCCCACCGCCGCGCTGAAGAAGTACCCGCACGAGTTCTCCGGCGGGCAGCGCCAGCGCATCGGCATCGCCCGCGCGCTCAGCGTCAACCCGGAGCTGCTCGTCGCCGACGAACCCGTCTCGGCCCTCGACGTGTCCGTGCAGGCCCAGGTCATCAACCTCATGTCGGACCTGCAGGAGGAGTACGGCCTCACCTATCTGGTCATCGCGCACGACCTCGCCGTCGTGCGGCACATCTCTGATCGCGTGGGCGTCATGTACCTCGGTGGTCTCGTCGAGGAGGCGCCGGCTGACGATCTGTACGCCACCCCGCGACACCCCTACACGCGGGCCTTGCTGTCGGCGGTCCCGGTGCCCGACCCGGTCGTCGAGGACTCACGGGAGCAGATCCTGCTCAGCGGGGACCTCCCTTCGCCCGCCAACCCGCCCTCGGGCTGCCGCTTCCACACGCGCTGCCCGTGGCGCCAGGAGACGCGCTGCGACACCGAGCGGCCGCAGCTGCGGGTCGTGGACGGCAGCGAGCACAAGGTCGCCTGCCACTGGGCCGAGCAGATCGAGTCCGGTGAGATCCAGCCGCACTCGGTGCGGACCGAGATCGACGAGACCGGCGCCCAGCTCGCGGCGAACGCCGAGGCCGAGCGTTTGACGGAGGACCTCCCCTTCGCCTGAGCGCCCTCCCGTGAGGGACTGCACACGCACGAAGGGGGCGCCCCACCGGTGATCCGGTGGGGCGCCCCCGCGTTGCGGTGCGTGCGCGCTCAGGCGCCAGCGGTCGAGGTGTCGGCCTCGGGCGCGCCTGCAGCCGCGCCCCCTGCCTGACCGGCCGCGACCGCGTCCGTCTGGTCGACCATGCCCTCCCCGGCGAAGAGCGAGTCCTGGTCCTGCCCGCTCACGTCCGTGGTCTCGACGATGACCCTCGGCTCGGCGAAGTGGCACCGGGAGGGGTGCTCACCCGCGCCGTCGGAGCGCAGCTCGAGCAACGGGGTCTCGGTGCGGCAGATGTCCTGGGCCTTCCAGCACCGCGTGTGGAAGTGGCAGCCCGCCGGCGGGTTGGCCGGCGATGGCACATCCCCCTGCAGCACGATCTGGTCCCGCTTGCCGCGCAGCCGCGGGTCGGGCACCGGCACCGCGGACAGCAGCGCCTGCGTGTAGGGGTGCGTCGGTCGGGAGTAGATGTCGTCCTCGTCACCGATCTCGACCATCCGGCCGAGGTACATGACCCCGACCCGGTCGGAGATGTGTCGCACGACCGACAGGTCGTGGGCGATGAAGATGTACGACAGCCCCAGCTCGTCCTGCAGCTTTTCCATCAGGTTGATGACCTGCGCCTGCACGGACACGTCGAGGGCGGACACCGGCTCGTCGCAGATGAGCACCTTGGGGTTGAGCGCGATGCCACGGGCGATGCCGATGCGCTGACGCTGACCTCCCGAGAACTGGTGTGGGTAGCGGTTGATGTGCTCGGGGTTGAGCCCCACGAGCTCCAGCAGCTCCTGCACCCGACGCTTGCGATCGCCCTTGGGCACGACATCGGAGTGGATCTCCAGCGGCTCCGCCACGATCTCACCGACGGTGCGTCGAGGGTTGAGCGACGTGTACGGGTCCTGGAAGACGATCTGGATGTCACGCCGCAGCTTGCGCATGTCGCTACCGGACTGGGCGTACATGTCGATGCCGTCGAAGTCGACGGTGCCCTCGGTGGGGTCCTCGAGCCGCATGAGCAGACGCCCGAGGGTGGACTTGCCACACCCGGACTCGCCGACGATGCCGAGCGTCTCACCCTTGTAGAGCTCGAAGTCGACTCCGTCGACCGCCTTGACGTGACCCACAGTTCTCTGCAGGACACCGCCCTTGATCGGGTAGTGCTTCTTCAGGCCGTTGGCCTTGAGGATCACCTCAGGCATCAAGCACCTCCTGGCTGAAATGGCACGCCGACTGGCGCTGCGGGCCGATGTCGAGCAGCTCGGGACGATCGGTGACGCAGATGTCCTGCGCCATCACGCACCGGGGGTGGAAGGCACAACCGCTGGGGATGCGGGTCAGGTTCGGCGGCAGGCCCCCGATGGCCGACAGCTTTTGCCCCTTTTGGTCCAGGCGCGGGATCGACTCGAGCAGACCCTTGGTGTACGGGTGCCCCGGACGGGCGTAGATGTCGTCCACCTCGGCGCGCTCGACGATCCGCCCCGCATACATGACCGCGATGCGGTCCGCGACATCGGCGACGACGCCGAGGTCGTGCGTGATGAGGATCAGACCCATGTTGAACTCCTCCTGCAGTTCCTGCAGCAGGGCCATGATCTGGGCCTGGACCGTGACGTCGAGCGCCGTGGTCGGCTCGTCGGCGATGAGGACCTTGGGGTCCAGCGCGATCGCCATGGCGATCATGATGCGCTGGCGCATACCCCCCGAGAACTGGTGGGGGTAGGCCTTGACCCGGTCCTTGGCCGCGGGGATGTTGACCCGCTCCATCAGCCGGACCGCATTGGCGAAGGCGTCGGACTTGTTGACCCCACGGTGCACGCGGAACATCTCCGCGATCTGCCACCCGACGGGGAAGACGGGGTTGAGGGAGCTCAGCGCGTCCTGGAAGATCATCGAGATCTCCGGGCCGCGCGTGCCCCGTCGCTGCTCCTCCGGCATGGTCAGCAGGTCCGTGCCCTTGTAGAGGATGCGACCGCCGGGGATCTTGGCCGGAGGCATGTCGAGGATGCCCATGATCGCCTGGGCGGTCACGGACTTGCCCGACCCCGACTCCCCCAGGATCGCGAGGGTCTCGCCCTCGTCAAGGCTGAAGTTCACGCCGTTGATGGCCTTGGCCACACCTTCGTTGGTGTGGAACTCGACGTACAGGTCGTCGACCTCGAGCAGGCGCTCACCGGTCTCAGGTGTCGTCTGTGTGCTCATGTGCTCACTCACCTTGCTCTCAGCGGCTCTTGGGGTCGAAGGCGTCACGCACGGCGTCGCCGAGCATGATGAAGGCCAGGACCGCGACGCTGAGGAAGAGGGCCGGGAAGAAGAGGATGTGTGGCGACGCCCGCAGGGGGGTCAGACCGTCGTTGATCATGACGCCCCAGGAGACCGTCGGCGGGCGCAGACCGATGCCGAGGAAGGACAGCGTCGCCTCCGCCGCGATGTAGGCGCCGAGGTTGATCGTCGTGACGACGATCGCGGGGGCCATCGCATTGGGCAGCACGTGACGGCGGATGATCCGCATCGGCGAGGCGCCGAGCGCCCGTGCCGCCTGGACGTAGTCGTTGGGCTTGACCTGGATGACCGACGAACGCATGAGACGCATCAGGCTCGGCCAGCCGAAGAGGACGAAGACGAGGACGACCTGGAGGATGACGCCGAGGTAGCCCTGGATCGGGATGCCCCAGATCTCCTCGGTGTCCCGCAGCGAGGACAGGAAGATGATGCCCGAGAGCAGCAGCGGGATGGCGAAGAAGATGTCGCCGATGCGGCTGATCAGGGTGTCGGTGAGGCCGCCGATGTAGCCGGAGATCAGCCCGAGGAAGGACCCGAGCAGGAGCACACCGGAGGTGGCCAGGATGCCCACGAGGATCGAGGCGCGGGCGCCGTGGATCGTCCGGGTGTAGATGTCCGCACCCTGGACGTCCGTACCGAACCAGTGCTCGCCGCTCGGGGTCTCGCGAGCCCGGGACAGGTCGTTGAACTTCAGGTCGTACGTCGTGAAGAGCGAGGGCCAGAGCGCCATCAGCAGGAAGAGGACGATCAGGACGCTCGAGATCCAGAAGAAGGGGTTGCGACGCAGCGAGCGGAAGGCGTCTGCCGTCAGCGATCGCGAGGCGCCCTCGGCCACGTCGACGATGGCGGCGGACCGGGTCGTCGGGGCCGCGGTCTCGTCCTGGCCCGGGTCGTCGTGTGCGGCGTCCTGCGCCGTGGTCTTGTCAGTCATTGCTGATCCTCGGGTCGAGGGCCCCGTAGAGCAGGTCGACGAGCAGGTTCATCAGGAGGTAGACGATGACCAGCGCGGTGACCGCTCCGACGACGGCGATGCCGTCGCGGTTCTGGATGCCCTTGAAGATGTAACCGCCGACGCCCATGATCCCGAAGATGCCCTCGGTGACGATCGCACCGCCGAGCAGGGCGCCGAAGTCGTAACCCATGAAGGTGACGACGGGGATCATCGAGTTGCGCAGGGTGTGCACCCCGACGATCCGCTGGGGGCTCAGGCCCTTGGCCTTGGCCGTGCGCACGTAGTCCGACTTGATGTTCTCGGCGATGTTGCTGCGCATGAGGCGGGCGATGTACGCCAGCGAGGTCGATCCGAGGACCATGGCCGGGAGGACGAGAGAGAAGAGGCTCGGGTCCTTGCCGGACGCGAGTGCGGGGAAGATCTCCCACTTCAGCCCGAGGAAGAACTGCGCCGCGAAGCCGGTGACGAAGATCGGCACCGAGATGACGAAGAGGGTGCTCACGAGCACGAGGTTGTCGATGAACCCGCCCTTGCGCAGGCCGGCGAGGACACCCGCGAGGATGCCGATGACACCCTCGAAGACGAGGGCCATGACGGCCAGCTTGGCCGTGACCTGGAAGCGCTCGCCGAGCTCCTCGGCGACGGAGTTGCCGTACTGGTTCTCGCCGAAGTCGCCTTGGAGGACGTTCTTCGCGTAGTAGCCGTACTGGACCGGCAGCGGATCGTTCAGGTGGTACTTCGCGTTGAACTCCGCGACGAATGCGGGTGGACAAGGCCGCTCGCCGCACATGCCGGCGGTGCGCTCACCGGGCATGGCGAAGACCATCGCGTAGATCAGGAACGTGGAGAAGACGACCACCGGGATCATCTGGAGCAATCGTCGAACGATGTACTTACCCACGAGCACCTCCTCATGGAAGTTGGACGCACCTCAGCCGGGGTGCCGGGAGAGGGTAACTCAGGTCGGTGTGCACGCCGTCGCGGGTGATCGACGGCGTGCACACCACCGGCCGGCCATCTCGTTGCGGATGGCCGGCCGGTGCAATGCGAAGTCAGCCCTGGGTCAGGGTCACTCCTTGACGCTCATGGCCGCGAGGTCCGGGCTGCCGAAGGGCGTGGCCTGGACGTCGGTGACCTTCTCCGACCAACCGATGATCGTCTTGCCGTACCACGTCGGGATGGTGGTGAACTCCTCGGCGATCAGGCCCTCGGCCTCCTGGTAGAGCTTGTTGGCTTCCTCAGGCGTCTCGGCCGCACCGGCCTTGGTCATGGTCTCCTGGAAGTCCTTGTTGTTGTAGCTGTAGTAGTTCGAGGCTGCCTTGGCACCGTAGATCGGGGCGAGGTAGTTCTCGATGGACGGGTAGTCCATGACCCAACCCATGCGGAACAGGCCCTTGAGCTCGTCGTTGCCGAGCTTGGTCAGCATGGTCTTGAAGTCGACCGTCGGGGTGGCGACGCAGTCGATGCCGATGGCCTTGTTGATCGAGTTGCAGACCGCCGTGGTCCACTCCTTGTGTCCGCCGTCACCGTTGTAGGTCAGCGTGAGCTTGCCCTCGTAGCCGCCGCCCTCCTTGAGGAGCTTCTTGGCCTTCTCCGGGTTGTACTCGCAGTACTCGCCGCAGGTGCCCTCCTTGTAGCCGTCGACGACCGGGGAGACCCAGCCGGTGGCGGGGGTGAAGGCGCCGTTGAAGATCTGCTTGACGATCGTCGGCCGGTCGATGGCCATCGAGATGGCCTGACGGACCTTGATGTCCTTCAGCTTCGGGTCGACGTGGTAGTTCAAGCCGATGAACTGAAGGGTGGAGTTGGCCTTCTCCAGGTATCGACCCTCACCGAGGTCGGTCTTGAACTTGTCGTCCACGAGCGCGCTCGCCGGGATGGCCCGGACGACGTCGATCTCACCGGCCTGCAGCGCGGTGTACTCCGCGTCGGAGTCCTGGAAGATCTTGAAGGTGATCTTGTCGGCGTTGCCACCGAAGTCACCCGCGTAGTCCTCGAACTTGCTCAGGTTGATCGAGGAGTTCTCCTCCCACGACTCGAACTTGTACGGGCCCGCGGCGATCGGCGCCTTGCCGAAGGCCTCCGGGTCGTCGAAGAAGGAGTCGGGCTGCGGCGCGAAGGCGGTGTAGCCCAGACGCAGCGGCAGGTTGGAGACCTTTTCGCTCGTCTTGATGGTGAAGGTGTGGTCATCGACGACCTTGAGGCCGGTCAGCTCCTTCTTCTTGGCGTTGCCCTTGCCCTCGCAGGGCTTCTCCTCGTCCTCACCGGTGCACTGGAGGTCGGCGTAGCCCTCGAAGGGCTCGTAGAAGTAGCCACCCTGCTGGCCGTTGGGGCCGTAGGCGGTGTAGTTCCAGGCGTCGACGAAGTTCTTGGCCAGCACCTCGGTGCCGTCGTGGAACTTGTAGCCCTTCTTGATCTTGACGGTGAAGGTCTGGTTGTCCTTCGTCTCGATCGACTCGGCGATGTCGTTCTCCGGCTCCGCCGTCTCGGGGTTGTAGTGGATCAGCTTGGCGGTCAGGACGTCGAGGACGTCACCACCACAGGTCTCAGCGGTGTTGCCCGCGACCAGTGGGTTTTCGGGGTTGCAGCCACCGGAGATGATCTCTCCTCCGGCGGCTCCGCCCGAGGTGCTGTCGTCGTCACTGCTGCCACCGCACGCGGTCGCGAGAAGCGCGACCGCGGAGATGCTGGCGATTGCCATCGCGCGAGACTTCACTCGCATGGATGTCCTCCTACGTCATGCCGCCGGGAAAGGCGGGTCGATCGGCTTTCCCGACGGTCCGGGTCCACCCCTGGGCGCAGCGCGATCCGCGACTGCACGTGTCATCAAAAGCCACACCGGCCCCCGAGACCATGATCCGGTGTGCTGTGAGACACAACTGTGACTCTTCGGTGACCACCTCGGCACCCCGTGCATGAGATGCAGGGTTATCCCTCGACCACCTCTGCGAGGGTGATCGGCCGACGATCCGGGCCGGCGAGCGGGAGGCGCCAGTTGGGGTATTCCTCGTCCGTACCGGGCTGGTTGATCGCCCGGACATCACCGACGAGGTCGGTCAGGGCGATGCCCCGCAGACGCGACGGCGTGAGGTCCAGCCAGCCGTGCAGAGCCGCCACCACCTCGCTCACCGGGGCGTCGACATCGGACAGCAGCCCCCGCCCCATGAGGGCCTCGCGCACCGCGCGGGTGCTGCGCTCCTCCGACGCGCGCTCCTCCTGGACCGGCCGGGTCAACAACCCCAACCGCTCACGGAGTGCGACGTGCTCCAGCGCCAGGTAGCCGGCGCTGGGTGGGAGGTCGTGCGTCGTCACGGTCGCCAGAGCGAGCTCGCGGTAGTCCTCCGGCGGCAGCGGTCGCCCATCGGCACCCCACTCGAACCACGCGACGCTCGTGCCGAGCACGCCCCGGTCGTCGAGGTACTCACGCACCCAGGGCTCGACGACCCCGAGGTCCTCGCCGATGACGAGGGCACCGGCGCGCTGGGCCTCCAGCGCGAGGATCCCGATGAGGGCCTCGTGGTCGTAGCGCACGTAGGCACCATCGCCCGGATCCGCGTCCTCGGGGACCCACCACAGGCGGAAGAGGCCGATGATGTGGTTGATCCGCAGCCCGCCCGCCTCCGCGAGGACCGCGCGCAGCATGTCGCGGAAGGGGGCGTACCCGAGCTCCGCGAGCCGGTCGGGCCGCCATGGTGGCTGGGACCAGTTCTGCCCCAGCTGGTTGAACTGGTCCGGCGGGGCACCCACGTCGATGCCACGGGCGAGGGCGTCGCCGAGAGCCCACGCGTCGGCGCCCTCGGGGTGGATCCCGACGGCGAGGTCGGCGATCACGCCGACTCCCATCCCGGCATCGCGCAACCGCTGCTGGGTCGCCGCGAGCTGCGAGCGCACCACCCACTGCGTCCAGACGATGAAGGAGATCTCCTCGCGGTGGGCCTCCCGGTGCGCGTCGACGGCAGCCGACCCGGGGTCCTGCAGCTCCTGCGGCCAGTCGGTCTCCCACAGCGGGCCGTGCGTCGCCGCCAGCGAGCACCAGGTCGCGAAGTCCACGATCGCCTGGCCCTCGCGGGCATGCAGCCGCGCGACCTCCCCGGCCTGCCCCTGCCCGAGGTGCCGGTAGGCGATGCGCAGGGCCGCCTCCTTCAACGCCCACACGGCGTCCCGGTCGATCGTGTCCGCGGCGTTGAGCGCACGGGCGTGCGCGGCCAGCTCGTCGATCTGTGTGCGGGCGCTCTCCGGCAGCTCCTCGAGCCCAGGCAGGAGGCGCAGGTCGATGTAGACGGGGTTGAGGAAGCGCCGCGAGGTCGGCAGGTACGGCGAGGGCTCCATCGGCGCCACGGGCTCGGCGGCGTGCAGCGGGTTGACGAGGACGAAGTGCCACCCGTGCTCGCGAGCGGCCCACTCCCCCAAGGTCGCCAGGTCCCCCAGGTCACCGATGCCCTGGCTGCCCGCGCTGCGCGCCTGGTAGATCTGCGCCATCAGCCCGGTGCGGCGTCCCTCCTGCAGCAGGGCGGGGAGCTCCAGGCACTGCGGGACGGTGACGAGCACGGCGCGCTCGGTCGCCGCCGAGAGGGCCGTCTCGGGCTCGGCCACGAGCTCGTGCCAGCCGAGCGGCAGGTCCGCGGGCAGCTCGAAGGCGGCCTCGCCGACGACCCCTCCGTCGACGTCACGCGGCTCGACGACGTGCTCGAGCTGCTCGAGGTCGCGACGTCCACCCCCTTCGAGCAGGACGTGGACGCCCACCGCGCTGCCGTGCGGGACGTGGACGAGGAGACGCAGCGGGTCCCCCTCGCGCTGGACGACGGTCGGGGGCAGGGTGCGGCGCCACGGTGCGACGTGGGCGCCCTCGAGGGCAGCGGTCAGCGACTCCTCGCTCGAGGTGTCCTCGCCCAGCGCCTCGAGGACGGCGCGCAGGGTGCTCTCGGGCACCTGACGGTGCTCGCCGCGCCAGTCCCACCACTGCGTGTCGACGCCCTTCGCACGGGAGAGGTCGACGATCTGGGCGGTCGCATCGGTCACGACCCCACCCTTCAGGAGGCGGGCCACCCCTGTCCACCGGGATCGGGGTAGCGTCGTGATCGTGGACGATGTGCAGATCCTGATCCCCCGCGAGGTGCCGCTCGGCGGCCCCCGCGCGATGCCGGTCAGACGGACCCTCCCGTCGCGCCAGCGCAGCCTCGTGGGCGCGTGGTGCTTCCTCGACCACTTCGGCCCCGACGACGTCGCCGCGACCGGGGGCATGGCGGTCCCGCGCCACCCGCACACCTCGCTGGCGACCGTCTCCTGGCTCTTCACCGGCGAGGTCGAGCACCGCGACTCGACGGGCGCCCACGCGATCGTGCGGCCGGGCGAGCTCAACCTCATGACGGCCGGGCGCGGGGTGAGCCACTCGGAGTTCTCCACCCCGGACACCACCATGCTGCACGGCGTCCAGCTCTGGCTGGCCCTGCCGTCGCGGGCGCGCGGGAACGACCCTGCCTTCGACCACCACGTCCCGGAGCCGGTCTACGTGCCCGGCGGCATCGCGCGGGTCTTCCTCGGCGAGCTCTTCGACGTGCGCTCCCCCGTCGCCACCCACACGCCCCTCACGGGCGCGGAGATCGTGCTCGACGCGGACGCCGAGACGCGCATCGAGGTCCCCGAGGGTCACGAGCACGCGCTCCTGCTCGACGACGGTGACGTGACCTTCGAGGGCACCGCGCTGGAGCCCGGCGAGCTCGGGTACGTCGCACCGGGCCGACGCACGCTGACGCTGCGCTCCGCCACCGGCGCCCGGGTCGTGCTCATCGGTGGTGAGCCGCTCGGCGAGCAGATCGTCATGTGGTGGAACTTCATCGGAGGCAGCCACGACGAGATCGTCGAGGCGCGCGAGCAGTGGATGGCCGAGATCGCGGGCCCGACCACCGGGCCCACGACGCGCTTCGGTCCCTTCCCCGAGGGCCAGCCAGACGCCCTTCCCGCCCCGGCGATGCCCGGCGGCAGACTCCGGCCGAGGGGCTGAGATGGGTCTGCTCAACGCGCCGCCCGCGCGCACCGTCTTCATCCATGGTCGTGGCCGCAGCGGACCCGAGGCCTGGCCGCTCATCGCCCGGCTCGAGCGTCCCGACCACGTCTTCCTCCAGCGGACCGGCGCTGCCGACCAGCCCGAGCGCGACGCCGACCGGGCCATCGAGGCACTCGGCGGACGTGGCCACGTCGTCGGTCACTCCTACGGCGCGGTGACGGCCATGCTGGCAGCGCAACGTCGCCCGGACGTGCTGCGCAGCCTCGTCCTGATCGAGCCGGCCTGCTACGACCTCGCCCGTGGGGGGCGTGGGGTCGAGGGACACATCAGCGCGATGGCCCCGGTCTTCGCGCTCGCCGACGACCCGAGTGTCGACGGCGAGGACTTCCTCGCGCGGTTCGCCGCGGGCATGGGCGCGCTCCCACCCGCCCTCGACAGCGGCACCTGCGAGGCGGTCGCCACGCGCATCCGGACGACGCCGGCGCCGTGGGAGATCGACCTGCGCACCGACACACCGCGCCTCGTGCCGACCCTCGTCATCACCGGCGACAGCGCGCCGATGTACACCGAGGTCGCGGCGGCGCTCGAGGCACAGGGCGCGACGCACCTCGCCCTGCCGGGCACCGGCCACCGCCCGCAGGACACCGACGAGGGGGTCGCGGCCATCTGCCGGTGGCAGGCGGAGCACTCGGCCTGAGCGCCCCACCTGCTCCGGTCGTGGCTACTGCTGGTGCAGGATCGCCACCGGGCAGGTCGCCAGGGCGAGCACCCGCTGCGACACCGAGCCCAGCAGCATCCCGCGGAAACCGCCCCGGCCGCGCGAGCCCACGAGGAGCAGGTCAGCACCCTCGGCGATGTCGACGAGCGTGTCGGCGGCCCGCCCGTGGTGGACCTCGACGGTGACCGTGATCTCGGGGTGCGCCTCCCGGTCGGCCGCGATGGTGCGCTCGGCCATCGCGCGGTAGCGACCATCCACCGACTCCCACTCCGGGGTGCCCGGCTCCGTGACGACGACGCCGTTCTCGACCTCGACATTCCACGAGGTCACGGTCGTCACGGTCTTGCCGCGGTAGGCGGCCGCGTCGAGCGCGTGCCGGAAGGCCAGCTTGCTGTGCTCGCTGCCGTCGATGCCCACGACCACCCGTCCGTCACCGGTCGTGCTCGCGTTCTCCGGGACGAGGACGACCGGGCAGGGGGCATGGGCGACGACGCTCATCGAGGTCGTCCCGAGAACGACCCGCTCGGCGCGGTTCTTGCGGGCGGACCCGACGACGAGGACCCGGGCACCGTCGGCCGCCGCGAGCAGGGCGCCGGACGGGGACCCGGTCGGCAGTGCCGTGGTGACCGGCAGCCCGGGGCGCGCCGACTCGACCCTGGCCCGCGCCTCGGTGACGACCCGCGTCGACTCCTGCTCGATGCGGTCGACGATGTCGGGGCTGGTGAGCAGCTCGCCGTATGCGGACAGGGGCGTGCCGAGGTCGACGGCGTGCACGAGGTGCAGTGGCGCCGAGAGCGCGACGGCCTCGGCGCTGGCCCAGTCGATCACGGCATGATCGCGGCGGCTCCCGTCCAGGGCGGCGACCACGGCGTCGGCAGGGGTGGGGCTGTCGTGAGTGCTGGCGTCGATGCTCATGCCCCATTGTCCCCACGAACCACTGCGGCGTGAAGGGGGGGTCACCCCCAGTCGGTCAGACCGGAGCGGTCGTGCGACCCGTCGGGCCAGACCGCACGCACGATGCCCGCCGCCGCCAGCGCCTTGCGGCACCCCGGGCACGGCGGGTCGGTGATGTAGGCCGTCGCCCCCTTGGTGTCACGCGTGGCGAAGAGCAGGGCGTTGACCTCGGCATGGATGGCGATGCAGAAGCCGGGGCTGCCCGGACGGTCGTAGTCCCCCAGACCGGGCACCGCCTCGTAGTCGAGCTGACCCCGGGGACACGCTCCCTCGAGGCAGTCGGCCTCGCCCGGAGCGGCACCGTTGTACCCCGTCGCGATGATCCGGTGGTCGATCGTCAGCACCGCGCCGACCCGGCGCCGGGTGCACTTGGCCCGCGCCGCGACCGCGCTGGCGATCCCGAGGAAGTAGTCGTCCCAGCTCGGCACGCTCGGGGCAGAGGTCATCACATCGGGCATGGGGCAGATCCTAGGCATCCGATCCACGGAACCGATGCGGCGGTGGCGCGCTCTCGGTGATAGACCACGGTGGTGAGCACCCACGAGAGTCCAGCCGAGTCGAGCCGGCGGACTCCCCCCTTCGGCCTCGCGCTCGTCGTCATCGCGGTGGCGCTCATCTCGATCAACCTGCGGCCCGGCGCCACGTCGCTGGGGCCGCTGCTGGAGGAGGTGCGAGCGGGCCTTCACCTCAGTCCGACGCTCGCGGGGGTGGTCACCGCGCTGCCCGGGTTCGCCTTTGCGGCCGCCGGAGGAGCCGCCGTCGGGCTCTCCCGCAGGATCGGCCTCTCGCGAGGCATCACCTACGGCGTCGCGGCCGTCGTCATCGCCCTCGTGGCCAGGGTCCTGACCGACTCCTCGCTCCTCTTCCTCGTGCTCACCGCCCTCGCCCTGGCCGGCATGGGGTTGGGCAATGTCCTGGTCCCGGCCTGGATCAAGACGCACTCGAGCGACGGCGGGGTGCGGCTGATGACGATCTACAGCATGGGCCTGACCGTCGGTGGCGCGGGAGGCCCGCTGCTGGCCGCACCCGTTGCCGGCATCGCTCCCGGCCAGTGGCGCGGCGCGCTCGGCATGTGGGGCGTGGTGGCCCTCGCCGCGCTCATTCCCTGGGTGATCATCACGCTGAAGGACCCCGTCCGCGGCGCCGTCGGCCCCAAGGTCAGCTCGCGGGTCCGGCACTCCCCGACCGCGATCGCGCTGACGGTGCTCTTTGGCGTGCAGTCGATGAATGCCTACGTCCAGTTCGGCTGGCTACCGCAGATCTACCGAGATGCCGGCCTGTCCGCGGGGAGCGCCGGAGGGCTCACCGCCATCCTCACCGGGCTGGGGATCATCGGTGGACTCATCATGCCGACGGTGATCCACCGCAGCCGCGACCTGTCGCCATGGATGATCGCCTTCGGCTGCCTCGCCGCCGCGGGCTATCTCGGTCTGCTGGTCGCGCCTGCCACAGTGCCGTGGCTGTGGGTGGTCCTGCTGGGCCTGTCGGGCTTCGCCTTCCCCACGGCGATCGCCCTGATCACCGCGCGCACGCGCGACCCACGGATCACCGGGCAGCTGTCCGGCTTCGTCCAGCCGGTCGGCTACCTGCTGGCCGGGATCGGTCCGCTCGTCGTGGGTCTGCTGCACGAGCTCACCGGCGGGTGGACCCTCGTGCTGGTCCTCCTCATGACCAGCGGCCTGGGGATCACCCTGGCCGGTATGCGGGTCGCGCGACCCGTCTGGGTCGATGACGAGGTGGCCGCCCGGTCCTGACCCGGGTCACCCCCACCGCCGCAGGCACGCTGCAGCCACCGCGCCCGGATCAGGAGCACCCATGATCTCGCGCACGACCGCCACCCCTGCGACCCCGGTGGTCGACAGGAGCGAGATGTCCGCGAGCCGGACATCGCCGATCGCGATGACCGGCAGGTCGGTCACCGCCACGCGCAGGGGGTAGCCCGCGAGGCCGATGGGCGGCCGCCCGACGTCCTTGGTGGGTGTCGGGCGGAAGGGACCGCTCCCCAGGTAGTCCGGCCTGGCCGCACCGGTGCGGGCGTGCGCCTCACGGACGTGCTCGATCGTCCCGGCCGTCAGCCCGATGATCGCGTCAGGACCCAGCAGCGCGCGGGCCTCGACCACGGGCAGATCAGCCTGCCCCAAGTGGACCCCGTGGACCGGCGCTCCCCGCCGTCGGGCGGCGTGGGCGACATCGGCCCGATCGTTGACGAGCACCCGGGTGCCCGGCGCGACCCGCGCCACCGCATCGGCGACGGCGAGGACGAGGTCGAGCAGGTCGCCGGCGAGCAGGTGCTTGGCGCGCACCTGGACCACGCCAGCGCCGGCAGCAGCCGCTGCCGCCGCGGCCGCCACGGTCGCGCGGCCCTCGCCCGAGGTGACCAGCTGGAGCCGCCAGTCGATCACTCCCACGACAGCCCCACCCCCTGCGACACGTCGTCGGGGGTGACCTCGTCGAGGGCGTCGACGAGCGCGACGCGGAAGCTGCCCGGCCGCAGGTGGCCGATCCGCTCGGACGCCACGGTGAGCAGCGCGGTGGCCGCAACGACCGCGACGAAGGGAGGCGCCACCGCCAGGTGGCCAGCCGTCAGCGCCCCGAGCAGGCAGCCGGTCCCGGTGACCCGGGTCAGCGTCGGAGAGCCGGAGGCGACCCGCGCGGTGCGCTCGCCGTCGGTGATGACGTCGACCGGCCCGGAGGCCGCGACGACGCACCCGTGCCGGGTGGCGATCTCCCGGGCGGCTGCCACCGCGGCGTCAGGGGTGGCGGTGCTGTCGGCCCCTCGCCCTCCCCGTGCCGCCCCCGACAGGGTGAGGACCTCGGAGGCGTTGCCGCGCACCGCCGTCGGTGCCATCTCGAGCAGCTCGTGCGCCATCCGGGTGCGCACCGGCGCCAGCCCGATGGCCGTCGGGTCGAGGACCCACGGCAGGCCCCGGTCGGCGGCCACGCGCGCGGTGGGGACCATGCCCGCCATCCCGTCCGAGCCGAGCGATCCGAGGTTGACCAGCAGTGCGTCGGCGACGGTCACGAGGACCGGCGCCTCCTGCTCGCTCTCGGTGAGCATCGGCCGGGCGCCGGCGGCCAGCAGGCCGTCGGCGACCAGCGCCCGGGTGACGGACCCGGTCGCCCCGTGCACGAGCGGCGCCCGGGTGCGCACGGCGGCGATGGCCTCGGCGATGTCCGATCGCAGCGCCCTCATCGACTGGCCACCGGGTCGGGCAGCTGCCGGGACACGCTCTCCACGTCGCGGTCCAGGTCGGTGGGGTCCAGCCTCGGTCCGAGCGCACCGCATCCCGCGACGAGCAGGCCGCCCAGTGCGAGGACGACCACCACGGACCCGTCGTGCCCGAGGACCGGCTCGAGCGCCGGCAGCCACCACGGCCACAGGGCAGGACCGACGATGGACAGCGAGTACGCGGTGCCGTATCCCGTCGCCCGCACGTGGGCGGGGAAGCGCTCGCACAGGTAGGCACCGACCGGCCCGTACCCGCACACCGTGATGACCTGCAGCAGCGCGATCCCGACGACGAAGGGGAGCACGCCGGCGGTCATCGTGGCGAACCACAGGGCGGGCGCGAGGAGTGCAGCCGCCACTCCCCAGCCGATGAAGAAGCGCCGGCGACCGAGCAGGCTCGACCAGTGACCGGTCCCCGACATGACGACGGCCTGGGCGATGGCGGCGACACCCATGATGACGGCGACCTCGCTGCCGGCGAGGTCGTGGTCGGCCGACAGTCGGCCCGTCGCGAGGATGACCACCATGTTGGTCATCAGCCACAGGCCGCTCATCAGCCCGAACATCTGCCAGAAGGCCGGGGCGTAGACCCCGCGGAGCACGGCGCGCAGGCCCAAGGTGGCCGGGGCGCTCCCTTCGCCCGTCGTCTCGGTCCGTCGCACGACCTGCGGCGCATCGCCCACCCGCGTGGAGTAGTAGCGCAGCAGCGCCAGGCTGGCCAGCCCGCCGGCGACGAAGGCCAGTCGCCACCCCCACTCGGCATAGGCGTGCGGCCCGAGGAGGGCCACCAGGCCGGCCGTGGCGAAGGCGATGCTCGACTGGGCCCACGGCGCCATCGACATGATGAGCCCGGAGACCATCCCGCGGCGGCGGGGTGCCGACCACTCCATCGCCAGGGGGATGGCCGAGGTGTATTCGCCGGCGAGGAAGATGCCTCCGACGAAGCGCAGGAGGACGATGGTGGCGATCGCCGCGGCTCCGATGCTCTCGTGCGTGGGCACGGCCGCGATGGCCAGGCTGCACACGGCCGTGCCGGCGATGGCCACCTTGGTGGTGCGCGTGCGGCCGATCCGGTCGGAGATCCGACCGAAGACCATCGACCCGATGGGCCGCCCCAGGAGGGTTGCGACGATCACGATCGCCCCCGCCGTGACGCCGGCGTGCGGACCGGCCAGCGTCACGAGTGCCGGTGCGAGCGCGACGACGGGCAGGAAGATGTTGATCTGGTCGACGTAGTTGCCGACGACCCCGGCGCGCACCGCCGCGCGACCGGTGGGCGGCAGCCCGGGCACCAGGCTCATCGGCCCGCTTCCTCGGTGACGTAGACGCTGGAGCCGAGCTCGACGAACTGGCGCGACTTCGCCGCCATGCCGGCCTCCGCGACCGCCCGCTGCGCCGCGGCCGAGCCGTAGGCATCGCGGATGTCCTGGCTGATCCGCATCGAGCAGAACTTCGGTCCGCACATCGAGCAGAAGTGCGCCGTCTTGGCCGGCTCGGCCGGGAGGGTCTCGTCGTGGAAGGCCATCGCCGTCTGCGGGTCCAGCGCGAGCGCGAACTGGTCGTGCCAGCGGAACTCGAAGCGTGCCCGGCTCAGGGCGTCGTCGCGGTCCCGGGCGCGGGGGTGCCCCTTGGCCAGGTCGGCGGCGTGCGCGGCGATCTTGTAGGTGATGACGCCGGTCTTGACGTCGTCGCGGTCGGGTAGCCCGAGGTGCTCCTTGGGCGTGACGTAGCAGAGCATCGCGGTGCCGTGACGGGCGATCTCCGCCGCGCCGATCGCCGAGGTGATGTGGTCGTAGCCGGGCGCGATGTCGGTGACGAGCGGGCCGAGCGTGTAGAAGGGCGCGCCGTGGCACCAGTCCTGCTCGAGGTCCACGTTGTCCTTGACGAGGTGCAGCGGGACATGGCCCGGCCCCTCGACCATGACCTGCACGTCGTGCGCCCACGCCCGCTCGGTCAGCTCGCCCAGGGTCCGCAGCTCGGCCAGCTGTGCCTCGTCGTTGGCATCGGCGATCGATCCCGGCCGCAGCCCGTCACCGAGGGAGAAGGCGACGTCGTAGCGGGCGAAGATCGTGCACAGGTCGTCGAAGTGCTCGTAGAGGAATGACTCCCGGTGGTGGGCCAGGCACCACCCGGCCATGATCGACCCGCCGCGCGAGACGATGCCGGTCACCCGGTCGGCGGTGAGCGGGACGAAGGCCAGCCGCACGCCGGCGTGGATCGTCATGTAGTCGACGCCCTGCTCGCACTGCTCGATGACGGTGTCGCGGAAGATCTCCCAGGTGAGCGCGTCCGCCTGGCCGTCGACCTTCTCCAGCGCCTGGTAGATCGGGACGGTGCCGATCGGGACGGGGCTGTTGCGGATGATCCACTCGCGGGTGGTGTGGATGTCGTCACCGGTCGACAGGTCCATCACGGTGTCGGCTCCCCAGCGGGTGGCCCAGGTGAGCTTGTCGACCTCCTCGGCGATCGAGCTGGTCACTGCGGAGTTGCCGATGTTGGCGTTGATCTTGGTCAGGAAGGCCCGCCCGATGATCATCGGCTCGGACTCCGGGTGGTTGGCATTGGCCGGGATGATCGCCCGGCCGGCAGCGACCTCGTCACGGACGAGCTCGGGCGAGCAGCCTTCTCGCAGAGCGACATAGCGCATCTCCGCGGTGATGTCGCCGCGGCGTGCGTAGTGCAGCTGGGTGACCGTGCGACCCTCCACGGCACGAAGGGGGGTCCTCGCCTCCCCCTGCCACGCCAGGGAGGCATCGCCTCGGCGCACGGCCGAACGACCGTCGTCCATCAGGTGCCGAGGACGTCCCTCGTACGACTCGACATCACCGCGTGCGGCGATCCAGCGCGAGCGCCCTCGTGGGAGACCGGACTGGGGGTCCGACCCCGGACCGACGGTGCGATAGACGAGGACATCCTCGTTGGGTGTGCCGTCAGGGCTGTCAGCCAGGGCGATGGCCGTGACGGGGACCCTGATGGACGGGTCGCTGGGGTCGACGAGCTCCTCACGACGGTGCTGGGCATGGACCTCGAGCTCATGGGTAGCGCGCATGTCTGCGCCTCCTCTTCCTTCGCCGGCATGATCCGGACAGGTTCAGACGGTCCGGACGGCAACAGTCCGATCTCAGCTCGTGCCCGAGCTCCCGTGGGGGTGCTCCGATACAACCACATGGCTACGGTGGCGGCATGGCAGCCCCTCTCCCCCCTCCACCCGTGGTGCTCTCGATCGCCGGGTCGGACCCTTCGGGCGGGGCCGGGATCCAGGCCGACCTGAAGACCTGCAGCGCACTCGGCGCCTATGGCACGTGCGTCATCACCGCCCTGACGGCGCAGTCGACGCAGGGCATCACCCATGTGCACGAGGTCCCCACCGAGATCGTGCGGGCACAGGTCGAGACCCTCGTGGCGGACGTGCGCGTCGACGTGGTCAAGCTCGGCATGCTCGCCTCCGCAGCGATCGTCGAGACGGTGCACGAGCTCCTCGTCACCGGGCCCCTGGCCACCGTGCCGGTCGTGCTCGACCCGGTGATGGTCTCGACCTCGGGCTCCCGCCTGCTCGCGCCGGACGCCGTGGCCGCCGTGCAGGCCCTGCTGCCGCGTGCCGATGTCATCACGCCCAATGTCCCCGAGGCAGCCGTGCTCCTCGGGGAGGAACCGGCCACCTCCGCCGATGACCTGCTGGGCCAGGCCCGACGGTTGCTCGACCGCGGCGCCCAACGCGTGCTCGTCACGGGCGGGCACCTCGACGGCGACGAGTCGCTCGACCTGTGGCTGGACGCATCAGGAGCCGTGCCGCTCACCGCTCCTCGCGTGCCGACGGTCTCAACGCACGGCACCGGGTGCACGCTCAGCTCGGCGCTGGCAGCGCTGCGCCCACGTCACGACGACTGGGTCGGGGCCGCGCGCGAGGCCAAGGCCTGGCTCACCGAGGCGCTGCGTCACGGGGATGCGTTGCAGGTCGGCGCCGGCTCCGGTCCGGTGCACCACTTCCACGAACAGCCGCGATGGCGGGAGCCGGTCAGCGGGTGAGCAGGTCCCGCAGCACGACCGCCTGGTTGTGCTCGTGGTCGGCGGCGCCGAAGAGGAGCGTCACCCGACCGCGCTCCTTGACGATCTGCTGCAGCTGGTCCCACGCGTCGGAGTCGGTGAGCTCCTCCTCGTACCTGGTGGCGAACTCGTCGAACCGATCGGGATCGTGCCCGAACCACTGACGCAGCTCGGTGGACGGACCGGCCTCCTTCAACCACTCGTCCAGGGCCGCGTCCTCCTTGCTCACCCCGCGCGGCCAGAGGCGATCGACGAGGACCCGGTGACCGTCCCCCTTCGCCGGATGGTCGCGGACGGAGCGGACGCGGACCTGGTGCGCGGTGGTCATGCTCCGACGCTACGCCGGTCGGGGCGCACCCAGCCGAGCGCCATCGAGACGGCGGCGAAGGTCCACGCGGCCACGGCCACCCACAGCCACGCCGCGCCGATCGACTCGACGATCGGCAGGGAGTCGGCCCGACCGAGGTACATGCCGGCGACGGCGTACATGCCGAGGGGAAAGACGATGCTCCACCAGGTCGACTCGTAGCGCAGCGGGATGCGGTGCACGACGTGCCGCCACACCCCGACGGCGAAGAGGACGGGGATGAGCCAGGAGGCCCACGCCCAGCACAGGACGACGAGCCCGGCGATGAGGCCCGAGGTCGCGTCGACCATCGGTGTCGAGGTCATCTCGACGATCTTGGCGCCGGCGACCACGGTGATGGCGACGGCCCCCATCGACACCCAGTACGGCGGGTTGAGGTCCTCCGGCGTCAGCGGGTACTGCACGAGACGCAGCGCGACGAAGACCGCGCAGGCGGCGTAGAGCACGACGCCCACCGACCACGCGATGACCGCCAGGATCGCGAGCGCCTCCTCGCCGCGGGTGACATGTGGCTCCAGCCCGGCTGCCGTGGTGGCCACCGACTGGCTGGCGACGACCCAGATGAACCAGGTGCCGTTGGCTTCGGTGAGCACGGGACGCTGCGCGCTGGAGAGCACCGCCGCCCAGGGCACGGCGTAGCCCAGGACCAGCCACACGACGGTCGCCAGGCCCAGCAGGAGCGCGCTCACGCTGGACTGCACGTCGAGGAGGCGGACCGCGAGCACGCCCGAACCGGCGACGACCGTGAAGTAGCCGAAGGCCAGCCGCGGGTCGTGCAGGTCGGCCAGAGCGCGGTCACGGTGCAGCACCAGCCGAGCGGCGAGCGCGACGGTGAGCGCGACCCAGGCGGTGGCGGCGATGACGAGCAGCACGGTCGACAGGATGCTCAGGCCCTGCTGGTCCATCCCGATCGAGACGATGCCCGTCGCCATGACGAAGGCGAAGGCGCCCGGCGGCAGCCCGGCGATCGCGGCTCGGACGGAGACCACGCGTCAGCCGTCGACGTCGTGCAGGTGGTGCTCGATGTCGTGGAGCAGGTACCGGCACAGCTCGGCCACCGTGAAGGGCTTGCCGTCGCCGCGCAGCCCGGTGTGCTCCCAGGTGTCACCGCGTACCCCGTCCAGGACACCGACGGTGCGCTGGGTCTCGGCCGCGATCTCACGGGCCACGGTCTGCGGGTCACCCGCCCAGAACCGCTGACGGACGGCCTCGGCCTCCCCGTCGTAGTCGGCGAAGGGGGCACCCTCCTCCGCGAGCATCATCGTCACGCGCTCGCCGAGCACCCGGGTCAGGTCGCGGGAGTGGCTCGCGTACTCGACCGGCGACCAGACGCCGGGCTCGGGTCGCTCGGTGGCTCCCGCCCGCTGCAGGACGTGGGCCCACCGCGGGACGGCAGCGTGCAGCCGCTCGCCGGTGAGGGCCGGGTCGTGGGGCGTGTACCCGCAGTCGGGGCAGCCCTCGTCGACGACGAAGGTCCAGTCCCGGGTGTCGTGCTCGGCAGGAGGTGGCGTGGCGTCCATGCCTGCCATGGTGCCAGCAGCCGGCTCAGGCGAAGATCGCGGCCAGCCGGTCGATCGAGTCCTGCAGCCGCTCGCTGGTCGTCCTGCGGGCGCGGGGGACGCGGGCCTCGTCGGTCAGGTCGGTCCAGTCGTAGGTGTGGGTGATCTGCGTGCGCCCGTCCTCGAGGGGGCGCAGCTCCCAGCGCCAGAGATGGCCGGGTGGCACCCCGCCCTGCTCCGAGGGACGCCAGGCGATGAGCCGACCCTCCTCGAACTCGACGACGTGGTTGTCGCGCAGCACGCCGTCCTTGGTGAGGACCATGACGAAGACGTCCCCGACGGCGCGCACCCGTTGTCCGGGTGCCGCCTCGGCGAGGTTGTCGTTGCCGTCCCACGCGGGCTGGCGGGCCGGGTCGGCGATCTGCTCGAAGATCGCCTCGGCGGGCGCGTCGACGACGGCGGTGGCACTGACGACCTTGGTCTCGTCCATGGCACCACCCTAGGCCCGGGGTCAGTCGGCGACAGTGATGACGATCTTGCCGGTGGCCGAGCCGCTGCGGCTCGCCGCGAAGGCCTTGGTGATGTCCTCGAGGGCGAAGCTGCGGTCGATCTCGACCTCGAGTCGTCCGGCCGCGACCTCGTCCAGCAGCTGCGCCAGGCGCTCGCCGTCGGGACGCACCCACACCCAGCGGCCGCCGTGCTCCTCCACGGTGGGGTCGGCGATCGACGCGAGGCGGCCCCCTTCGCGCAGCACGTCCAGGGAGATGTCGAGGACGCCACCGACGAGGTCGGCCACGGCGTCGAATCCGTCGGGAGCGACGTCGCGCAGGCGCTCCCGCAGGCCCTCGCCGTAGGCCACCGGCGTCACCCCGATCGCGCTCAACTTGTCGTGGTTGGCCGGCGAGGCGGTCCCGACGACCTTCGCCCCGGCGGCCACCGCCAGCTGCGAGGCGAGGTACCCGACCCCACCGGACGCGGCGTGGACGAGGAGGGCGTCCCCCTTCGTCACGGCGAGGGTCTCGAGGACGCGAAGGGCGGTGAGCCCGGTGAGCGGCACGGCGGCGGCGATGTCGTCGCTCACCCCGTCGGGGACGGCGGCCACGTCGTCGGCCATGACGCTCACGTACTCGGCGAAGGTGCCGGCGGAGACGATCTGCTTGCGGGCGTAGGCGGCCACCCGGTCCCCCTCGGTGAACTCGGGGGTGTCCGGGCCCACCGCGTCGACGACGCCGGCCACGTCCCACCCGGGGATGACGGGGAAGGTCGCGTCCATGAGGGCGTCGAGCCCACCCGACATGACCTTCCAGTCCACGGGGTTGACCGACGCGCGGGTCACCCGGATGCGGACCTCACCGGGCCCCACCTTGGGGATCGGTCGGTCGGTCATCCGCAGCTCGTCGTCGTCGCCGTATCGGTCATAGGTCATTGCACGCATGGTGGGGACAACAGACACGTCGCGCAGGTCATTCCGCCGCGTGGCCGACTCGCCGAAGCCTGCGACCTTTGCCTCGATGTCGTGGCCGTCTCAGCTGTCGGGGATCATCCGGATGCTGCTCACCTTGGTGCCGATCGTGAGCGCGCCGCCACCCGAGCCCTTGACCTTCAGGCTCTTGACGATGGTCACTGCGTCCCCGTCGACCACGGGGTTTGCCGACGGCGTCACGCGTGATCGGCTCGGCGTCCTCACCCGTGGTGCCCTGCGCGTCCGCGGTCCACTCGAGCGCACATTGGGCAGGTGAGCACAGGGCCGCTCTCGTAGGTGAGATCGCTGGCGCACTCGGGGCACAGAGGGAGCTGGTCGTCGGACATCGACAAGATCTCACTGGAGAGCCGTCACGACGGACGCAGGTCGCGGCCGGGTGACATCGTAGGAGCATGGTCAGTCACCCCGCCCCCTCCACGCCCACCATCGCGGCCGAGGAGGACGTCAACCGCTACGACCCTGAGTACCGGGGATGGTTGGAGACGGCGATCCGCAGGGTGCGCAGCGACGCCAACCGCTCGGCGGACACCCACCTGGTCCGGGTGCCTCTCCCCGCGCAGTGGGGCGTGGACCTCTATCTCAAGGACGAGTCGGTGCACCCGACCGGGTCCCTCAAGCACCGACTCGCGCGCTCCCTCTTCCTCCATGCCCTGTGCAACGGGTGGATCCACCCGGGCAAGCCGGTCATCGAGGCGTCCAGTGGATCGACCGCCGTGTCGGAGGCCTACTTCGCCTCGCTGATCGGTGTCCCCTTCTATGCGGTGATGGCGCGATCGACGAGCCAGCAAAAGGTGGACCTCATCGAGTTCCACGACGGGACCTGCCACTTCGTCGACAACGCCCACGAGGTCTACGCGGTCGCCGCGGCGCTGGCCGAGGAGACCGGCGGTCACTACATGGACCAGTTCACCTACGCCGAGCAGGCCACCGACTGGCGCGGCAACAACAACATCGCGGAGTCGATCTTCGAGCAGATGTCGATGGAGGAGCACCCCGAGCCCGCATGGATCGTCGCGACCGCCGGCACCGGTGGCACCTCGGCGACCCTGGCCCGGTACGTCCGCTACACCGGGCGGTCGACGGGCATCTGCGTCGCGGACCCGGAGAACTCCGCCTTCTTCCCCGGGTGGCGTGACCACGACCCGAGCGTCACAACGGCGATCGGCTCACGCATCGAGGGCATCGGGCGGCAGCGGGTGGAGTCCAGCTTCATCGCCTCGAGCATCGACCGGATGATGCGCGTGCCCGACGCGGCGTCCATCGCCTCGGTCCTGCTCCTGGAGGAGCTCATCGGCACGCGAGCGGGCGCCTCCACGGGGACGAGCCTGTGGGCCGCGCTGCGCATCGTGTCCGAGATGGTGCAGGCAGGGACGCAGGGGAGCATCGTCTCGTTGATCTGCGACCCGGGCGAGCGCTACCTCGACAAGTACTACTCGGGGACCTGGCTGCAGGAGCAGGAGATCGACATCGCTCCGTACCAGCGGCGACTGGAGGACTTCATGCGCACGGGCCGGCTGGTCTGAGGACGGGTCTGCTGGAGGACTCGAGCCGGCACGACGACTGGTCGGACCCCGTCGACATCCGGCGTACAGTCCACGAAGGAGCTGACTTTGGCTCCGCCACCATGGGAGTTCGGATGTCCGGCACCGCTCATCAATCCTCACCAGTCCCCCCTTCGTCGGGAACGACCACCTCGAGCTCACTCCTCACCCTCGGCCTGCTCGCAGGATCGACGATGGAGAACGAGCGGCGGCTTCCGCTGCACCCTCACCACCTGGACCGCATCGACCCCGACGTGCGAGCACGCATGGTCGTCGAGCGCGGCTACGCCGCCGACTTCCAGCTGGGACCCGGGTACATCGAGTCGCGCGTGGGTCGGGTCGCCGAGCGCGCCGAGGTCATCGCGTCCGCTGACGTCCTGCTGCTGCCCAAGCCGCAGGCCGCCGACGTGTCCGCGCTGCCCGAAGGGCGGACCCTGTGGGGGTGGCCGCACTGCGTGCAGGACGCCCACATGACGCAGACCGCGATCGACCGCCGGCTCACGCTCATCGCCTTCGAGGCCATGAACCACTGGACGCGCCGTGGGGACTTCAGCCTCCACGTCCTCCACAAGAACAACGAGCTGGCCGGCTACTGCTCCGTGCTGCACGCGTTGAGCCTCAGGGGGTCGACCGGTGACTACGGGCCGCGGATGAGTGCGGTCGTCATCGGCTTCGGCGCCACGGCACGAGGCGCGGTCACCGCCCTCAAGGCGCACGGGATCCACGACATCCAGGTCCTCACCCAGCGTGGTGCCTCGGCCGTCGGGTCGCCGATCCACAGCGCGCACATCACCCAGCTGCACACCGACGACGGCCCGATCCACCTCAGCACCGTGCCCACGCAGGACGGTGACGTGCTGCTCCCGACCTTCCTCGCGTCGCACGACCTCGTCATCAACTGCACGCTCCAGGACCCGACCTCACCGATGACCTACCTGCGGACCGAGGACTTGCAGGAGTTCGCCGCGGGCAGCTTGATCATCGACGTCTCGTGCGACGAGGGCATGGGTTTCGAGTGGGCCAGACCCACGACCTTCGACGAACCGATGTTCACCGTCGGTGAGGGCGTCAACTACTACGCCGTCGACCACAGCCCGTCCTACCTGTGGAACTCCGCCACCTGGGAGATCAGCGAGGCGATCCTGCCCTTCCTCCGCACGGTGATGCAGGGCCCGTCAGCCTGGACAAAGAGCCTGACCATCTCCCGCGCGATCGAGATCCACGACGGAGTGATCAAGAACCCAGCCATCCTGGAGTTCCAGGGGCGCGAGGCCGCCCACCCCCACGTCCGGGCTGCTCAGGTGTCCTGACTCGGCGCTGCGGCACAATGGGAGCGATGAGTACGACAGACCTCTGGTACGTGTCCTACGGGTCCAACATGTCCCGTCGGCGGCTCGGCTGCTACATCGAAGGGGGCCAGCCGCCCGGCGCACAGATGAGTTATGTCGGCGCACGGGACACCACGATGCCGCTCGCGGACATCGCCGTCACCCTCCCGGGGAGCCTCTACTTCGCGGGCGAATCCCGGACCTGGGGCGGCGGGGTGGCCTTCTACGACCACGACTCCCCCGGCGCCACCGCTGCCCGCGCGTACCGGATCACCGTCAGCCAGTTCGTCGACATCGCTGCCCAGGAGATGCACCGGATCCCTGACCCCGGCGACCCGCTCGAGGCCGTGCTCCTCAACGGCCTGCCGGACGCTCGCCACCAGGTCGGGCCGGGTGTGTACGAGACCCTCATCGAGGTCGGTCGGCACGACGGCCTGCCGATGCTGACCTTCACCGCTCCCCACGGCCTGGACGCGACCTCGCACGCTGCCCCTCGGCCCGCCTATCTCGCGATGCTGGCCGAGGGCCTGCGAGAGGCGCACGGCTGGGACCAGGAGCAGGTCGACCAGTACTTCGCCTCCGTCATCCGCGGTGAGGGCGAAGGGCGTCGGGCGGCTCTCCCTTCGCACAGCCCTGACGCGCTGGACCTGATGGCACGCGACCCCGACTTCGCCGGCAGCCGCGAGTAGCGCAGCCGCGGCCACGCACCTCCGGAGATGATTCAGCCGCTGGCGAACGCTCGTGCCTGCCAGCGACCAGCGCGGTGCTCGATCTCGATCGGATGATCGAAGCACTCGCTCACCAGGACGGTCGCAAGGTCTCTGCGTGACCGGTGCAGCTCGTCGACGGTGCTGAGGAACTGCTCGCGTGCCGCGACGTCGAGTCCTGTGGAGGGCTCGTCGAGCAGGCAGCGGCAGCGCGTGCCCGTAGGCACCTGCTCACGCTCATGGCG
Source organism: Janibacter limosus NBRC 16128 (assembly GCF_001570985.1). Taxonomy (GTDB): domain Bacteria; phylum Actinomycetota; class Actinomycetes; order Actinomycetales; family Dermatophilaceae; genus Janibacter; species Janibacter limosus. The sequence continues at coordinate 54,994 of NZ_BCSS01000013.1, forward strand.
GGCTGAGGGTCGACTTGCAGGGCGCGCGACCTCCGGAAAGACGAACGGGGGAGCCGTGAGCATGCCGCATGAGTCCGCCAGAGGTCAGACGTTGAAGCGGAACTCCACCACGTCGCCATCGACCATGACGTATTCCTTGCCCTCCATGCGGACCTTGCCCGCAGCCTTGGCGTCCGCCATCGAGCCGAGCGTGTCGAGGTCGTCGAAGGAGACGACTTCGGCCTTGATGAAGCCACGCTCGAAGTCGGTGTGGATGACGCCGGCTGCCTGGGGGGCCTTGTCGCCGCGGTGGATTGTCCACGCACGCGACTCCTTGGGGCCGGCGGTCAGGTAGGTCTGCAGGCCGAGGGTGTTGAAGCCCTTGCGTGCCAGCTGGTCCAGGCCCGGCTCGTCGATGCCCACGGACTCGAGCAGCTCGCGCGCCTCCTCGTCCTCCAGCTCGGCGACCTCGGACTCGAGCTTGGCGTTAAGGAAGATCGCCTCGGCCGGCTCGACGAGCGCCTGCATGCGGTCCTGCAGGTCGGTGTCGGTCAGCTGGTCCTCGTCGACGTTGAAGACGTAGATGAAGGGCTTGGTGGTGAGCAGGCCCAGCCCCGCGGCCAGCTCCATGTCGACCCCGGCAGCGCACCCCTTCGCAAAGAGGGTGTCGCCCGCCTCGAGGACCTCGCGGGCAGCAACGGCCGTGTCGAGGACGGCCTTGTCGATCTTCTTTCCCTTGAGCTCCTTCTCGAGGCGCGGGATGGCGCTCTCGAGGGTCTGCAGGTCAGCGAGGACGAGCTCGGTGTTGATGGTCTCCATGTCGGAGGCGGGGTCGATGCGACCGTCGACGTGCGTCACGTCGTCGTCAACGAAGGCGCGCACCACCTGGCAGATCGCGTCCGACTCACGGATGTTGGCGAGGAACTTGTTGCCCAGCCCCTCCCCTTCGCTCGCACCGCGGACGATTCCGGCGATGTCGACGAAGGAGACCGTCGCGGGGAGGATCTTCTCGCTGCCGAAGATCTCGGCGAGCCGCTTCAGCCGGACATCCGGCAGCGGGACGACGCCGACATTCGGCTCGATGGTCGCGAAGGGGTAGTTCGCGGCCAGGACGTTGTTCTTGGTCAGCGCGTTGAACATCGTCGACTTGCCGACGTTGGGGAGACCGACGATTCCGATGGAGAGTGCCACGGGGACAAGAGTCTAACCGGGCGAAGGGAGATCCCCACCTCGGTCCCCGGCGGCCACCCACCGACGCAGCAGGAAGCGCAACGACCACCAGATCGCGACGAAGAGCACGAGCAGCCCGACGAGGCGGCCCCAGGAGCCATCAGAGGTGGCGAGGACGGGGATGTAGAGCAGTGTGCACAGGACCGGGATCGCGGCAAAGATCAGGGCGAAGTCCTTGACCGTCTCGCGTCCCCACATCGACCAGAGCAGCACCCGGCGGGTCGGCCGACGACGAGGCAACGTCAGGTCGTCGAGGGGGTCACTCACGAGGCCCCCGGCTCCGCGGAGTTCTCGAGGTAGGCCGTGCCGTCAGCGCGCCCCATGGCGATCTCGGCGATCATGCGGGCGGTGTACGGCGCGACGTGCTCGGCGACAGTCGCGGCATCGGCCCAGTGGACGGCCTTGAGCTCGCGGGTCTCGAGCGTGGCGCCGTCGAGGAGGTCCTCGGGGACGTGACCGAGGTCGAAGAGACAGAGCAGCGCATCGTCCCAGCCGCGGTAGGGCGGCAGCCAGTTGACCGCGAGCATGCTGCGGACGGCGACGTCCAGTCCGAGCTCTTCCTTGACCTCACGCACGACGCAGTGAGCGGGCGACTCCCCCGGGTCGACGATGCCGCCGGGCAGGTCCCAGTCCTTCTTGTACGTCAGCTGGCACAGGGCGATGCGGTCACCGTCGGTGCGCAGGATCCCCTGGGCGATGAGGCGCTTGCGGGGCATCCGGGCGTTGAGGATCTTGTTGAACGCCAGGCGCCCGGCCTCGGTCGCGAGGTTGGGTCGAGTCGTGGAGGCCTTGACCTGCTCCTCGGTGGGCTCGTGGCTCGTCATGCTCCTGAGGCTACCCGCGCTACTCCCCGAGCCGGCCGTCGATCCGCTCCCGCAGCAGGTCCGCGTGACCGAGGTGGCGGGAGTACTCCTCGATCATGTGCAGAAGCAGCGCGCGGATGCTCCACGTGCCGCCGCCGTTGTCCTCGAAGGCGTCGTCGAGCGCGCGCACCGCGACGATGGCGTCGGCCGCGCGACACTCAGCCCTCCAAGTGGCCAAGGCGTCGTCGACGCACTCTCGGGTGCCGACCGCGTCGTCCCACTCACCGTCCGCGTTTCCCGGGCCGCGGTAGAGGGTCGCGACGTCCTCGCCCGCGACGCACTGGCGTCACCACCCCTGCTCCACGCGGGCAAGGTGGCGGACCAGCCCGAGGAGGGACATGGTCGACGGCTCCACGGCACGGGTGGCGAGCTGCTCCGGGGACAGGCCCGCGCACTTCGCCTCGAGCGTCTCGCGTTGCCACCGGACGAAGTCCAGGAGCAGCTGGCGCTCGTCACCGACCGGGTCGAAGGGGGTCCGCGGGTCCTTCCCGTCGTCGCCGAGGAGCATCTGCGCGCGCGGGGTCTGCCTCATGCCTCCCACGATCGTGCCGCCGACGCCCGATCGTCAACGCCGATGCGGCAGTCGGTTGTCGGTGCTCGACGAGACCATGGGTCATGGGTCGTCGACGAGGACGAAGGGGGATGACGTGACGGTCATCGAGGCAGTGCAGGTGGGGCAGGAGCCGGTCGAGAGAGGCGCTGACGCGAGCCAGGTGCCGGTAGCACGCGTCCTGGCTCAAGTGCTGGGAGCCGTGGGACGCGCGAGGGATCGAGCACTCAGCTCGGCGTCCTCCATGGACGACGCCGAGCTCGAGTCGACCTTGAGCGCCACGGAGGCGGCCCGCCGAGCCGTCGACGCGATGGAGCTGACGCTCGTCGCCGAGCTCAACCGCCACGGCGAGCGAAGGGGGTCGGACGGCCTCTACCGCGACGTGCGGCTGGCGGTGGACCAGGTCGCGGAGATGGCGCCAGATGCACTGGCCCTGGCCATCGGGGTGGCGCCGGCCGAGGCGGACCGGCGCTGCCGCCTCGCTGCCCGATCGGCCACCGACCTGGCCGACCTCACGGACCTGCTCGCGCAGGGCCGGGTCAGTCGACGCGCGCTGGAGATGGTCCACCGGCACACCCGGGACACGACTGCGGAGACGACGCGGGCGCTCGTCGACCACCTGCTCGGGGCCAAGCGGGGCCAGCCCGAGTCGATCCGGATCACCGAGATGGAGCCCCACGAGATCGCCAAGGCCTGCCGGCGGCTGCTCACCCGGCTGGACCCCGACCTGATGCAGGCCCGCGCGGACGCCAACCGCGCCACCCGGCTCGACGTCCGCACGGAGCCCGGCCCCGTGGGCACGAGCTACCTGACCGCGACGCTGCCGAGCGAGATCTGCGCAGCGATCAAGGCGGCCGTCGACGCGGCGGGCGGGCTCCGCCTCGAGGAGGACCCGTCGATGCCGATCGGCACCGCGAGGGCACTCGGTCTGGCCGACCTCGTGCTGCGCGGGGTCGACGTCGAGGCCCAGGTGCGCCTGGGCATCCCGGTCATCGCCTCCGCGGTCTCACGGCTGACCTTCGCGCCAGTGCCATCACGATGCGGAGGCTGCCGGGGCAGGTCCGCGGGACCGCGCGACATGACCGACGCCGAGGTCCGCGAGCTGCTCGCCGACGACGTCGAGTACGAGCGGGCGACCACGGAGACGGTGCGCATCGTCACCGGCTCCGGCGCCGACGAGGTCGAGGTGCTCTCCGAGGAGTGGATGGCGGACGTCTCCACCCAGGTCCGCGTGGGCGCGACGGACGACGCCCCGTGGGTGTCGGGGACGACCATCCCCGGTGTCGGGTTCGTCCCACCGGACGTCGTGGCGGCCCTCGTGGCCAGGCTCGACACCAAGGTCGCCCGCGCCCTGATCGACGCGCGGACCGGCACCCTGCTCGAGACCTCCACACCGCGCTACGCGATCCCCAAGGCGCAGCGTGAGTTCGTCGCCGCTCGTGACGCGACCTGCCGCATGTGGGGCTGCGAGCGCCCGGTGCACTCGACCCGGCTCGGCTGGGCCGCCGACGTCGACCACGCCACACCGTGGCCCGAGGGCGAGACGACACCCGGCAACCTGTCGGCCCTGTGCCGCCACCACCACCGGGTGAAGCACTCGCCACGATGGACCCACCGGCTCGACGCCGACGGGTCGACCGAGTGGATCACGCCGGGCGGCGTGCACGCCTTCACCTTCCCGGTGCACGCGGTCGATGCAGACGACGAGGACGAGGAGGGGGCTTCGTCCCCGTCCACGGGGACCAACGAAGGACCGGGAGCCGGCGAGGGTCCGGAGGGCGGGACCACGACAGCCGCTTCGTCCCCGTCCACGGGGACCAGGCCCCCAGCCACCTTCATCGGCCCGATCCCCTTCTGACCGGCAGCATCCCAGGGTCCCCGGCGTTGTCGGTGATCACTGCTTGGCTGTGGTCATGGACATCACGAGCCTGCTCATCGGACTCCTGGTCGGCGCCGTCATCGCGGGTCTGGTCGCCTGGCTGGCGGGACGCGCTGACGTCGCCGGTCTGCGCGCCGAGCGCGACGGCCTGCGCGAGCGGCTCGACGACCACGAGGTCGCGGCCGAGGACGACGACCGGACCGCCGCCGCGCTCGTGCCCCTCGGCGAGACCCTGCGCCGGGTCTCGGCCAAGGTGGAGCAGCTCGAGCGCGACCGGGTGAGCCAGTACGCGTCGGTGCGTGACGCCCTGGGCCGCGTGGAGGACTCCACGACCCGTGTGGGGCGCGAGGCGTCATCGCTGGCCTCGTCCCTGCGCATCTCCTCCGTGCGCGGCGCCTGGGGCGAGGTGCAGCTGCGCCGAGTGCTCGAGGTGTCGGGCATGCTCGCCCGCTGCGACTTCGACGAGCAGGCACGTGGTGAGGCCTCCACCGGACGCGACGTGCGCCCCGACGTCGTCGTCCACCTGCCCGGCGGCAAGCACCTGGTCATCGACGCCAAGGCACCGATGAGTCACTGGCTGCAGGCCCAGGCCGAGGAGATCGACCCGTCCGAGCACGACCGTCTGCTCGAGGCGCACGCTGCCTCCCTTCGCTCGCACGTGACGACGTTGGCGGGCAAGGCCTACTGGACCGCCTTCGACCCCTCCCCCGAGATGGTCGTGTGCTTCGTCCCGTCCGACGCGACGCTGGCGTCCGCCCTCTCCCGCGCGCCCGGGCTGCACGAGGAGGCGATGGCCGAGCGGGTCGTGATCGCCTCCCCCGGCACCTTGCTCGCGCTCCTGCGCACCGTGGCCTACGCCTGGCAGCAGGAGTCCGTGACCCGCGACGCCCAGGAGCTGCTCACCATCGGGCGCGAGCTCTACGAGCGGTTGGGGACGCTCGGCGAGCACGCCACCCGGATGGGCCGCTCGCTGCAGCGCTCCGTCGAGGACTACAACCGGCTCGTCGGCTCGCTCGAGTCCCGTGTGCTCGTCAGTGCCCGACGGATGAGCGAGATCGGGATCAGCCCCGACGAGCTGGAGGAGGTGGCGCCCGTGACGACCGCTCCCCGGCCGCTCACCGCGCCCGAGCTGCTCGACGCCGTCGCGGTCGACCACGCACGGCCCGAGCTCGATCTCGGGCTGACGCGTCAGCCCCATCAGGAGCAGGATGGGCGGCGTCCCCGACGCGAGGAGGCGTCATGAGTTCCACGCACTCGAGCTGGCAGCCGCCGCCATGGGAGCCGCCCCTGGCCGGTACCGATGCCGAGCAGATCGTGGCGGCGCTCGACCGGCAGCGCGCCACCTTCCGGTGGAAGACGGACGGCCTCGACGCGGCGGGCCTGGGGTCGCGTGTCGGCGCCTCACGGCTGACGCTCGGCGGTCTGCTCATGCACCTCGCCCTGGTCGAGGACTACTATTCCAGCACCCGCTTGTCCGGCACGCCGCTCGACCCCCGCTGGGACGAGGTCGTCGCCGACGAGGACTCCGACTTCGCCCCGAGGGAGTCGCCCGAGCAGCTCTACGCGCTCTACGACGAGGTGATCGTCGCTGCCCGACGTCGCTACGAGACCGCCCTCGCCGACGGCGGTCTCGACCAGTCGGTGCACATGGGCATCCCCGAGGTGGGGCACGCCAACCTGCGGCGGCTGCTGCTCGACCTCCTCGAGGAGTACGGCCGGCACACCGGCCACGCCGACCTGCTGCGTGAGTCCGTCGACGGGCGCGTGGGCGAGGACCCCGACGAGGAGTGGGTCACCCCTTGGGCGTCACGCGCCCCGTAGGGCATCGAGCGACGGCGATGCCCCGACGGTCTCCCACAGGTCCATCGTCCCGAGCAGCGACGGGGTGGCCAGCGCCACGCCGCTCAGCAGGTACTGCCGGGTCTTGGCCGGGTCAGCGGCCGCCTCGCGGAAGGCATCGAGCCGCTCCTGCGTCGGCTCGAAGACCATCCGCTTCGCCTGGCTGGAGATGGGGGTGGTGTAGTCCCAGAAGACGCGCTTGCGCTCCTCGGCATACCGATCCAGCAGCACGTCATCCGCGTGGTCGAGCACCACGGCACCCAGCGCCTCGGCCAGGGCGAAGGCGTCGAACATCCCTCCGACGAGACCGAAACCGCGCGTCGGGTTCGTGACGTGCGCGGCATCGCCAGCCAGGAGGGCCCGGCCGACCCGATAGGTCTGCGCCGAGCGCTGGTGCATCCGGTAGTGGCGCCACAGGAGCATCTTGTGGTCGAAGTCCTCCTCGGGCAGCACGGCGCGGAAGTGGGCGGCGATGCGCTCCTCGATCCCTTCCTCCGGCAGGTCGAGGGGCTCGGCGAAGGTGTGCCGCCACAGTCCGTCCTGCGTGATCTTGTGGATCACCGCGCCGTGCTCGGCGTCGACGAGGTACCCGGACACGAAGTGGTCGTCGTAGCCGCCGCGGCAGTTCGTCGCCACGAACCGCTCGTCCCAGGTCATGCCTTCGAACCCGAGGCCGAGCTCGCGGCGCACCACACTGCGACCGCCGTCGGCGCCGACGAGCCATCCGCACCGCAGGTCATGGGCTCCGTCGGCCGTCTCCACGTGCACGGTGACCCCGGACCCGTCCTGGTCGAGGCCGGTGACCCGGTGGCCCCACCGGATCGTCGCGTTGGGGAGCCTCTCGAGGTGCTCCTTGACCACGCCACCCAGCGCGTCCTGACCCAGGATGAGGCTGTAGGGGTGGCGCACGTCGTCCTTGAGCAGCCCGATGTCCATGGAGATGCGCTCGCCCGTCGCGTGGATCTGCGCGCTCCAGTCGTGGTTGAGCCAACCGATCGCCATGGCGTCGTCGAGGACACCCAGCCGCTCGAGCCCGGCCAGCACCGCCCAGTGGTAGGTCATGCCCCTCGGCTCGTCGAGGATGTCGTCGGCCCCGTCCAGCAGGGTCACCTCGACCCCCCGTTGGGCCAGCCCGAGAGCGGTGATGAGGCCCACCGGCCCCGCTCCCACGATGATGACGCCGTTGTCGCTCATGTCGAATCTCCTTGGTGCGCGCCGTCGCGCTGAGGGGTCTTTCCCCGGATCGTGCGATGGACGGGCGCCGGGCGCCCAGTCGCCTTTCCGCCCGCTGGAACCCCGCCCGTTGCACTCCCCCGCACCGCCGCGATGATGGGCCCATGAGCACCGTGATGGGATCCCCCGCCGACTGGTACTTCGAGGACTTCGCCGAGGGTCAGGTCTTCCGCACCCAGGGCCGCACCGTCACCGAGTCGGACATCGCCAGCTTCGCCGGGTGGAGCTGGGACACCAACCCGGTGCACACCGACGCGGTCACCACGGCCCGAGGGCGGTTCGGCGAGCCGATCGCCCACGGCGTCCTGGGCCTCTCCGTCGCGATGGGTCTGCTCTCCCGACTGGGCATCTTCGAGGCCTGCTCGATCGCCCTGCTCGGCATCGACGGCTGGCGGTTCGAGGCTCCCGTCGTCGTCGGCGACACGGTCAGGTGCACCGTCACGATCACCGGGGCCCGGGCCACGAGCAAGGGCGACGCCGGCATCCTCGAGCGTGAGCTCGTGCTCACCAACCAGGACGACGTGGTCGTCCAGCGCGGCAGCATCGGCCTGATGGTCGCGCGCCGCCCCGCCTGACCGGTCAGCCCTCCGCCGCCGCCAGGTGTGGCCGCACCCACGCGAGGACGTCCTGCGGACGCTCCTCGACGAGGAAGTGCCCGGCTTCCACGCTGCCCCCGGTGACGCGCGGGAGCAGCGCCCGCCACACCTCCAGCGGGTCGTCGCCGGTGGCCAGCACCCCCTTCGATCCCCAGAGCACCAGCGCCGGCAGGTCCACCGACCGGCCACGGTCGAGCAGGTCGTGCTCCCGGTCCGTCGTCGCCCCGGCGGCGTAGTCGCGGCACCACGCGTCCACGACCGAAGGGAGCGCCGCCGCCTCCTCGTACGCCGCGTGCGCCCGCGGGTCGAAGATCTCGAGCGGGCCCGACAGGCCGGTGAGGGAGTCGTGCAGGAAGGCCACCGGGTCCGCGCCGATCAGTCGTTGTGGCAGGCCACCCCCCTTCGCCAGGAAGGCCCAGTGGTAGTAGCTCAGCGCCAACGCGGCATCCATGCGCGCCCACACCTCGAGGGTCGGCAGGATGTCGAGGAGCGCGATCGAGCGCACCAGCCCCGGGTGGTCGAGCACGAGCCGGTGGGCCGCCCGCGCACCCCGGTCGTGCGCGACCACGTGGAAGCCGTCGTGCCCCAGGTGACGCATGACCGACACCTGGTCCCGGGCCATCGCCCGGAAGGTGAGGTCTCCATCGAGCACCCGCGACGCGCCGTACCCGCGTAGGTCGGGCACCACGACCGTGTGGTCGGCCATGAGCCCCGGGAGGACCCTGTGCCACATCGCCCCGGTCTGCGGGTAGCCGTGCAGGAGCAGCAGCGCCGGCCCCGATCCCCCGACGCGTGCGTGGATCAGCGCACCGTCGACAGGCACCTCGACCCGGGTGAGGCCCTCGACGAGCGTCATGCCCGGTCCACCCGACCGAAGAACGCACGACCGTTGGACCGGGCGATGGCGTCGACGTCGTGCTGGGTCAGGCCGTGCTGCCGGCCCCCGGCGAGGAGACCGGCCAGGCCCGTCAGCTGACCGGGGATGAAGGGAGCGTCCGTCCCGACCATCACGTGGTCGGCCCCGAATCGGTGGACGAGCAGCGGCAGGTGCGCGGGGTCGAGAACGAGGGTGTCCACCCACAGATGGCGGAGCAGGTCGTCGAAGGCCGCGCTACGCCCCTGCTCCCCCCAGATCGAGAGGGCAAGACCCAGTCGCGGTGCTGCCCACGCGAGGGTGCCGCAGCCATGGGCGAAGCCGATGCGCAGGTCGGGATGGCGGTCGAGCACCCCGCCGGTGAGCAGGGCCGTGGCCGCGAGAGCGGTGTCGGTGAGCATGCCCAGGCCGAAGTCGTAGGGCTGGCCGGCACGGCGGACCGCGCCCGTGCCCCCGTCCATGGGGTGCACGAAGATCGCGGCACCGAGGTCCGCTGCCGCCGCGAAGAAGGGAGCGAGGCTCGGGTCGTCGAGCTCGAGCCCCTCGACGCGGGTGCCGATCTCGACCCCGGCCAGCCCCAGCCCGGTCACGGCCCGCTCGAGCTCGGTGATCGCCGCCTCGACGTCCTGCAGCGGCACACCGCACAGACCCACGAGCCGCCCACCGGATGCTGCGACCGCCTGCGCGATGCCGTCGTTGACCTCCCGGGCAAAGGCCGCGGCCGGTCCCGGGTCGGCCCATGTCGTCAGCATCACCGGTACCGGCGAGATGAGCTGCTGCTCGATGCCGAAGGTGTCCATCGACGCCAGCCGGTCAGGGACGTCCCAGAGCCTGCTGTCGACGGACCGGAAGAGGGCCTGGCCCTGGTGGATCCCGCCCTGGGTCGGGTCGGTGGGGTCGGGCCGCAGAACCGGCCATCGGGAGTCCGACCCCGGGCCGGGGGCGCTCAGCCCCCCGGGGAAGAAGTGCGCGTGGGTGTCGACGACCCCACCCGGCCAGACGTTGGTGCTCACGTGGACTTCTCGTGTGTCGGATGCGCGGTTGCGGTGGGTGGAACAAGCCCTTCACGCGGCCACACGCGCCCATACACTCGGTTGCTTGCACGATGCCCGTGACGGTGTCGTCGTGCCCCGGTCGTCGAACGAGGAGGTTCGGTATCAGCACCCACAGTGGCCCCCCTCCGGGAGAGTCGCCCTCGATCCTCGCAAAGGCCTTCGACCTGCTGCGGGCCTTCGACGCGACCAACCGGGTGATGACGCTGACCGAGCTGTCGCGAGCGGCCGACCTGCCCAAGTCGACGGTCCACCGGCTCCTCGCCCGCCTCGTGGAGCTCGACGTCATCGAGCACATCGAAGAGGGCTACCGGGTGAGTCTCAGCATGGCGAGGCTCGCCTCGCTGTCCCCGGCGAACCTCATGCGTGACCTCGCACTCCCGCACATGGCCGGGCTCCACCACTGGTCGGGGCACACGATCACCCTCGGGGTGCTGCGTGACTTCGACACGGTGATCCTGGAGCAGGTCGGCTCCACCGCCTGGCATCCGCAGCCCTACCAGATCGGTGCGCGCATCCCGGCGCACACCTCGGTGTTGGGCAAGGCACTGCTCGCGTGGGACCCGCGCGATGCGCTGGAGACGCTGCTGCCCAACCCACTTCCCGCACTGACCCCGGCGACGATCACCGACCGTGATGTGCTCATGGCCCAGCTGCGCGAGATCCGCTCGACCAACCTCGCCCACCAGCTCGATGAGACCCTCGAAGGGATCGCGGGCATCGGCTGCGCGATCATCATCAAGGGAGAAGCCGTCGGTGCGCTCGGCATCGTCCACCCCTCGTCGACCCCGCTGCCCGCCCAAGCTCCGCAGGCGCTGCGCAACACCGCTGCTCGCCTGTCGACGGAGATCACGCAGCGGCTCACCGCGATCGGGCAGGAGAGACGCTGGATGCCGGGTCGAGAGGTCGCCGGACCTCTCGACCCGGCCGATCAGCACGACCTCACCTGAAAAGGTCGCGAGCTCACGTGAAGACCGCATGAGCTCACTTGTAGACCGCGAAGGCCTTGTTGGAGTTGAAGATCTCGGTCTCGACCAGCTCGCTCCACTCCAGCTGCATCCCGAGCTCCCGCATGGCACCGAGCAGGCAGTGCCAGTTGAGGATCTCGTGCTGCCCCGAGTGGACGACCTCCTGGCTCGTGCGACCCACCCACGGCTCGTGGTTGTCCGCGACCATCGCCTCGTAGAGCGCACGGTCGGCCTCGGTGTCCGGACGCAGGTGCCAGCCCTCGTCGTAGAGGAAGGCGTGCGACCAGCTCGACGAAGCCACGAGGGCAACCCGCAGGTCGCTGTCGCGGACCATCCGGCCGACGGCGCGCCCGAGCTCGTAGCACCGCGCAGGGGTGGGGCCCGGCGGGTCCAGGTCCTCCCCCGCGTGGATCTCCGCGAAGCGCGCGATACCACCACGGCGAGCGATGACGTGCTCGCCGTAGCAGTTCACCGCGATCGGCAGGATCGGGTAGGGGAACTCCTTGCCCACGTTGTCGTAGTCGAGGAAGATCTGCGTGTTGGCGAAGGCATGCGGGAAGTTGGTCCCCGGCCGCGCCATGTACGAGTACGCGATGTCGACACCCGAATTGAGCACCGACGTGGCGACCTGCTTGCCGAAGTCCGGCGCCCCCTTCATCGTGAAGGACTGGTTGTTGGGCAGCCCCCACGCATTGGGCAGACCGAGCTTGGTGATCACACCGAAGGGGTCCACCTCCGTGTCCTCGTACGCCAGGACGCAGAAGCTCGGGATGACCTCCTCACGGAAGTTCTCGTACTGGTCATCGCCCCACACGAGGACGACGTCCGGCGTGAAGTCGTCGAGCTCGGCGCGCACCCGGTCGAGGTGCAGGCGCAGCTCCTTGCGGTGCTCCGCGGCCGCAGCCGTCCCACCGTCGTCCGACCACTCCCTTCGCGCCATCTCCGACCAGTTGGCGGGGTCCTTCTCCGCCTCGGGGATGTCCGGGTCCTTCAGCGTGCTCGACAGCAGCGCGGCCATCGTCTCGTCCGGCCCGAGCAGCAGCGGGTAGTGGGTCATGCCCAGCCCGATCACGTCACCCATGAGGGCTCCTCTCCTCGTTGGTGGATCAGGACGCGGGGACGGTCGAGCCCGCGTCGAGCTCCAGGCGCGGGGACGTCCAGTAGTCCGGCATCTCGTCGTAGTCCTCCGGGGGCAGCACCTCGCCGGTGATGATCTCGTTCCACTGCCGCCAGAAGGTGCGCATCTGGTACTCGTCGGACTGGACGGGGACATCGGCGTGCATGCCGCGCGAGATGTCCGACCACTCCAGCTCCTTGACCGAGGCGAAGGCCTTCTGGGCGCTCTCGAGCATCTCGACGTCGTCCGGGGAGGCCAGGCCGCCCGGCCCCCAGAAGGTGAGGAAGTTGTCCAGGCGCTGACGCTTCAGCTCCGGGCCCTCCTCCGGGGGAGCGAGCTCCCACGCGGTGACCTCCATGTAGTCCGGCGACACCGGGTCGATCTTGCGGATGACGACACCCATGACGAGGTCGATGATGACGAGGTTGGGGAAGATCACCATGTTGCGGATGCCGTCCATCCGCTTGACCCAGCCCTCGCCGTGCTTGGCACGCAGCCGCTCGTAGCGCGCCTCCTTCTCTGCACGTGCCTCCTCGGAGAGCTCGCGACCGAAGATGTCACCACTGCCGGGACCACCGACGGTCACCGCGTGACCATTGCCGAGGTTGACCGAGCGGGAGTTCTTCAGGGACTTGCCGGCGTCGATCGGTCCGCGGGCGGCGACGATCATCTCGAAGTACCGCTGGTGGGTCGACATCGCGTGATAGCCGTCGTAGCTGTTCTCCACGAGCAGCTTCCAGTTGGCCCTGGCCGAGTAGTGGTGGGTGCCCTCGAGCACCTCCATGCCCTCCTCCGACATGTCCGAGACCAGGTCGAGGTACTCGGCCGCGCCGGCGAGGTGCGTCAGCAGGTCGGGTGCGTCGGCGTTGAAGGTGACGAAGACGAAGCCGCGGTAGGAGTCGATCTGCGCGGGGGCCGCCAGACCGGGGCGCTCGAACTCCGGGCCGTAGGCCTGGTCACCGGGAATCGAGACGAGGTCGCCGCTCGTGCTGAAGCTCCACCCGTGGTACGCGCAGGTCATGAAGCGGGCATTGCCACCGTCCTCACGGCAGATCATCGCGCCACGGTGTGGGCAGGAGTTGATCCAGACCCGGACGGTCCCCTTCTTGTCCTTGGCGAAGATCAGCGGCCGGCCACCGACGGTGCGCGTCTTGAAGTCGTTGGGCTTCTTCAGCTCCGACTCGTGACCGAGGTAGAGCCAGGTCGTGTTGAAGATCTTCTCCTGCTCCTGGGCGAAGACCTCGGGGTCGGTCATGACATTCCGGTTGACCCGGAAGCGCGGCATCTGACGATCGTCATCGATGTACTGGGACATGTGAAACACCTTCGTTTCTTGTGCGGGAGAGGGAGATGAGTCAGGACGTGGGCTGGTGGGAGCGCTGACGCTCGCGCCAGATCTGGGCGAAGGGGGTGGGTCGCGGGGCGACGCGCTTGTTGAGCCACTCGGCGGTCCGCTGCCAGGCGTCGAAGGCGGCGGCGTGCTCGCGCGGCCGGGTGGAGTCGCGTAGCGCGTGCTCGGCCCCCGGGTAGCCCACGATGCGCGTGTACTCGTGGGCGCGGTCCTCGAGGTCATCGCGATAGGCCGCCAGCGCGCTCGGCAGACCTCGGTGCTCGCCCTGGCCGACCATCCCGAGCCACGCGGTACGCAGTGCGGTGATCGGCTCGGGGACGAGGAGCTGGCGCGGCTCGCGAGGGATGCTGACGGCCGCACCGTAGGCCCGTCCGGCAGCGGCCTCGAGCACGGTGCGCGCACCCTGGCCGTAGCCGATGAGACCGATCTGCTCGTCCTCCCAGTCCCGCTCGGCGAGCAGCGCGACGAGGGCGTCGACGACGGCAACATCGCCGTCGTCAGAGACGAGGACCGACTCGTAGCCGTGCTGGGCCAAGGAGTTCATCGTCTCGACGGCGCCGATGCCATCCAGCCCGTCAGGGCCGGCGAGGACCACAGCAGCACCCCGAGGGACGCCGCCGAGCAGGAGCGAGAGGACCTCGACCGAGGCTCCGTCGACAGTGATCGTCGACACCTCGGGATCGATACGCACATCGGTGGACACGTCGTTACTCCTGGCTCGTCGTCGGGCTGGATGACGGTGAGTCAACCGGGCGGCGACCACGCAGGGAATGCACGGTCCCGGCCGCCGGAACTTCCCACACCGTGGGCTCGTGCGGCAGCATCCGAGCGACCGAGCCGGCGGTCCCCGACACCATCCGACCGAGCTCGCCGAGGCGTCCCGCCCCGGCGCGGGTGGCCTCGATGGACGGCACGACGACCGACAGCGCAGCCACGGGCTGTCCGCCGGAGACGATGGGTGCGGCGACGCAGACGAAGCCGTGGGCCGCCTCCTCACGCTCGACGACGAAGCCCGCGTCCCGCACGCCGCGCAGCTGGGTCAGGAACTGACCGCGACCGGTGACCGAGTAGGGCGTCGCGCGCGGCAGCGGCTCCCCGAGCACCCGCTCGAGGGCCTCCGCGGGACCCACCGCGAGCATCGCCTTGCCGAGGGCGGTGCAGGCCGCGGGGAAGCGGCCACCGACTCGCGTGGGCAGGCGCACCCCTTCGGGTCGCATGAGCTTGTCGACGTAGTGGATGGACGATCCGCGCAGGACCGCCAGGTGCACGACCACGGCATCGGACCGGGCGAAGAGATTGGCGAGCAGGGGGTACGCGGCATCCCGCAGCCCGTCCAGGGGTGACCAGCGCGCGCTCTCGGCGAGGTCGACGAAGATGTCGCCCAGGCGGTACAGCGCGCCGGACCGGTCCACGAAGCCCTGGTCCTCCAGGACCTTGAGCAGTCGGTGGGTCGTGCTCTTGGGCAGACCGACGGACAGGGAGATCTCGGACAGGCTCACCGCTCCCCGGCCACCGTGCAGCATCGCCGTGAGCACGCTGAGGACCTTGGCCGCGGAGGACTGCTGCTCGGCGGCCGGAGCGGCCGACCGGGTCAGTGGCTGGGCGGTCATCACACCTCCTGGTTGGACACACCTGCCGCGCCTCGGTGCTGCGGCTGGGCCCCACTGTCGAGCGCCTGTGACGCAGGCG
Source organism: Janibacter limosus NBRC 16128 (assembly GCF_001570985.1). Taxonomy (GTDB): domain Bacteria; phylum Actinomycetota; class Actinomycetes; order Actinomycetales; family Dermatophilaceae; genus Janibacter; species Janibacter limosus. Next base: position 70,214 of record NZ_BCSS01000013.1, read on the forward strand.
ACAGGGCTGGTTCCGACCGCCGGAACCAGCCCTGTGTCGTCGCAGTCAGAGCACGACGAGGTGTGGCGAGAGGGGCTGTCCGCTACGCAGTGCGCCGTCGAGCACTGCGGCCGCCGCGGAGAGTCCGTCGGCCATCACCGGTGGCACCGACAACCGCAGCCGGCCCGACGACGCGAGGTGCGCGACCAGCGGCAGCGACTCGGGTGCCGTCCGCGGTGGACCGGACAGGGTCCGTCCGTCCCACCGCTCATGATCACCGCACCCGCGCACGGGACCGGCGAGGACCGCACGGCCGGAGGGGCTCAGAGCGTCGACCGCCGAGGGCGCAGCCGCGGCATCCGACGCCGCGTGCAGAGAGACGTCCAGGCCCAGGCCGGAGGTCAGCGACCGGATGCGCTCCTCGAGCTCGGGATCTGCGGGGTCGAGCGCCACGTCGGCGCCCAGGTCGAGGGCGGCCTCGCGTGCGACCGGATCCGGGTCGACGGCGATGATCGGGGCCGCACCCATGGCGCGGGCCACGGCGATGGCGCACCCACCGAGCGAGCCGACGCCCCAGACGCCGAGCGCCTCGCCGGGAGCGATGCGTGCGTGGCGCAGCATGCTGTGGGCCCTCGCGGCCAGTGGCAGCAGTGCGCCCACGGTCAGGGGCAGATCACGCGGCAGGGGCACCAGGGCCGTGGCCGGGGCGACGAGGTACTCCGCGAGGCCACCGTCGTGCTCCACCCCCGGGAGATGCCAGCCCCGCCGCAGCGCGGTCTCGGGCTGCAGCGCCACCAGCCGTCCGAGCGGCCACCCGTCCACCCCGGCACCGGGGGCCGCGACCGTCCCGGCCACGTGCCGTCCGAGGGTGCGTCCTCCGCGTGGGTCGAGACGAAGGGGGTGTGGCCCGGCCTCGAGCTCGCCGTCACGACGATCGATGGCCACGGCCGCGACACGCACGAGGACCTCCCCGGTCGCCGGGCGCGCCCGGCGCATCTCCTCGACCTCGACCGCAGCCCCGTCCGTGCGGACGGTCAGCATCGTTGGAGTCCTCATCGACGCGACGCTACGCAGGACGCGGCCTGCGGGTCGCCGAAGATTCCGGTGGCCGAAACCGGGTCTGGAGCGCTGCCCGGCGCCACCCCAGACTCGGTCGGACACCCCAACGGGACACCACCGTCCCGCTCACCCTCACCGTCGAGGAAGGACACACGATGGAGCGCATCTTCGCTTGCCGGGTCGACGAGCTCGAGCCCGGGACCACCATGACCGTGGAGGGGCCCACCCCCGTCGCCCTGTACCGCACGGAGGACGGCGACTGGTTCGCCAGCGACGACTCGTGCACCCACGAGCAGTTCTCCCTCGGGAGCGAGAGCGACCTGGAGGACGAGGAGGTCGTCTGCCCGCTGCACATGGCCCGCTTCGACCTCAGGACGGGCAAGGCGCTGTGCTTCCCCGCGACGATCGCGCTGCGGATGCACAGCGTCGTCGTCGAGGGCGACGAGGTCCACATCGAGCTGTCCGAGACCGTGGCCGACGGCCCCGACGTCCAGGTGGCCTCCAGCGCCGCAGCCGACTGCGCGGTGGCCTGAGCCATGACCCGTGTCGTCATCGTCGGCGCCTCCGTCGCCGGCATCCGCACCGCCCAGGCGCTGCGCATGCAGGGCTTCGACGGGACCATCACCCTCGTCGGCGAAGAGCTGCACCACCCCTACGACAAGCCGCCGCTGTCCAAGGAGTCCCTGACCACCGACGTGCCGCCGCACCTGCTGACGCAGGACGAGCTCGAGCAGCTGGATGTCACCCTCCACCTGGGCGTCCGGGCGACCGGTGTCGATGCCGAGGCGCGCGTGCTGCACACCGACGGCGGTGACCACGCGTACGACCACCTCGTCATCGCGACGGGCGTCAGCCCCCGCACGCTCCCGGGCTCGGACCTGGCCGGTGTGCGCACCGTGCGCACCGCGGACGACGCCACCTTCCTGCGCGAGCGGCTGGCCGCGCGACCGCGCGTCGTCGTCATCGGGGCCGGCTTCATCGGCGCCGAGTTCGCCGCTGCCGCAAGCGCTGCCGGCTGCGAGGTCACGATCATCGAGGCCCAGGAGACGCCGCTGGCCCACCTCCTCGGAGACCGGGTCGGCGCTCGTCTGGCGCAGCTCCACTCCACGCATGGCGTCACCGTGCGCACGTCCGTGCGCTTCGACCACTTCGTCGGGGACACGGCCGTCGAGGGCGTGGCCCTCGCCGACGGTGAGGTCCTGCCCGCCGAGCTCGTCGTCGTCGGCATCGGCGCCAACCCGGCCACCTCGTGGCTCGAGGCCTCCGGCCTGCCGATCGGCAACGGCGTGGAGTGCGGGGCCGATCTGAGGGTCCTCGGCCATCCCGAGATCTTCGCTGCGGGCGATGTCGCCCGGTGGCCGCACGCTCACTACGGCGAGCCGATCCGCATCGAGCACTGGACCAATGCCAACGAGCACGGCGCCCTGGTCGCCGCCGGCATCACCGGCGGCGACGCCCCACGCGCCAATGCCCCCTACGTGTGGTCCGACCAGTACGGCCACCGCATCCAGATCGTCGGGCTGCCGTCACGCGGCGCCCTGGCCCACCTCGCCGGCGAAGGCCCTGAGGACCTCGTCGCGGTCTACGCCGACGACCTCGGCGTCGTGGTCGGTGGGGTCGTCGTCGACGACCCGCGCGCCTTCATGAAGCTGCGCAAGGCGGTCACCAAGCGGACCTCGGTGGCCGAGCTGCAGCCGCCCCTCGCGCCCGCACCGGTCCCGGCCTGAGGTCACCCGCACACACCACGACGAAGGGGAGCCCCCGCCACCTGATCAGGTGGCGGGGGCTCCCTTCGTCTGTGGCTCAGACCGCGTGCGGCTGCCAGGGCCAGTACTTCGCCGTGGCGCCACCATCGACCGTGATGTTGCTGCCGGTGACCATGGCCGACTCGTCGCTCGCGAGGAAGACGACGGCACCGACGTAGTCAGCGGGCGTGGGCAGTCGCGACATGGGGAACTGCGCGGTGAAGTCCATCGTGAACTGCCCCTCCATGCGCCCGAGCTGGCCCACCTGCGCGACGAGCTCGGGGTCCTGCGGCTGGGTCGCCGTCGGGGTGAAGCCGTTGACCCGGATGCCGTGCCCGGCCAGCTCCATGGCGACCGAGCGGGTGAAGTTGATCATCCCGCTCTTGGCCGTGGAGTAGCCGATGTTGCCCGGCTGTCCCTGCCACGCGGCGGTCGACAGCACGTTGATGATGCTGCCTCCACGTCCACCGTCGATCATCGCTCGTGCGGCCGCCCTGGTGAAGAGGAAGGAGCCGCCCAGGATGATGTCGGTCTGGCGCCGGAAGTCCTCGACCGGCATGTCCAGCAGGCCGCGCTGGTCGAACTTCACGGCGTTGTTGACGAGCACGTCGACCCGCCCCCAGCGCTCCATCGCCAGCTGCACCACCTCGTCCGCGTGCGCAGGGTCGGTGACATCACCGACCGCTGCGATCGCCTCGCCGCCGGCGGCGGTGATCCGCTCGACGGCCAGGTGCGCGGTGTCCGCACTGATGTCGGCGCACACGACCCGCGCACCCTCCCGGGCCAGCCCCGCGGCGAGGACGCCACCGATGTTGGGGCTGGCGCCGGTGACGATGGCGACGCGGTCCTGGAGCCGGCTCACAGGATGATGCTGACCTTGCCGTGGGGCCGCAGGGCGTCCAGGTCGAGGATCGCCTTGCGGGTGACGAAGCGCAGGTCGTCACCATCGCGCTCGAGCACGTGGACATAGCGTCCGAAGTACGTGTCGACCACGCCGTTGCGGGCGCGGAAGACCGCGAAGTTGGCCCGCACCTCGATCCGCCCGTCCTCGGCCTGCGCCACCTGGGTGTTGGTGACGAGGTGGCGGGTGCGCGAGTGCGGGTACTCCGCGTGTGCCGCGCGGGTCAGCAGCGAGTTGACCCGCTGCTCGAGGAGGAAGCGGTCGTCCTGGACCATGAAGAGGTCCTTGGTCGGGTCGCCGTCCGGCTTGTCGGTGGAGGGCACGAGGTAGCGGCCGGTGGCCGTGAAGAGCGCGAGCCACTCGTGGAGACGCCACTCGTCCAGGAGGGTGGCCTCGCGGTAGAGGAAGTCCTCCACCTCTCGGACGAGGTCGGCATCGGAACGCACCTGCGACGCTGCAAGGGTCATGACGGGTCTCCTGCTCAGTTGTTCTGGATGAAGTCGCGGACGACGCGGTTGAACTCGACCGCGTGCTCGATCTGGGCCCAGTGGCCGCACCTGTTGATCAGCAGCAGGCGCGCGTTGTCGACGGCGCTCACCAGACGCAGGCTCTGCTCGTAGCTGACGACGCGGTCGTCGCGGCCGTGCAGGGCCAGGGTCGGCGCGGTGATCTCGGCCAGACGCGGTCCGTAGCCGAAGTACTCGGTGCTCAGCGGGTTGCCACCGGGCGCGTTGTTCCAGCTGTCGAGGTGCTCGGGGTGGGCGAGAGCGGCCTCGAGGCGCAGCGCGGCGAGATCGCCGGAGGTCAGCGCCGGGTCGAAGGCCATGACCTCGGTGACCTCCTTCATGTTCTCGATCGTCGGGTTCTGGTAGGTGCGGAAGAGCACCTTCAGGCCCTCGCTCAGACCGTTGGCACCCCAGGTGTTCTGCCCGGGGACGGGCGCACCCATGGAGATGAGGTGACTGACCCGCTCCGGGTGGAGGATCGCGGTCGAGATGGAGGTGATCCCGCCCATCGAGTTGCCGACGAGCGCGGCCCGGTCGATGTCGAGGGCGTCCATGAAGGCGATGAGTGCGGCGACGTGGTCGTAGCCGGTCTCAGCCGTCTGGGTGTCGCTCTGGCCCCACCCCGGCATGTCCACGGCGTAGACGTGGAAGTCCTGCGCGAGGGTGGCGATGTTGGTCCGGAAGTTGCTCCACCCGGTCGAGCCGGGACCGCTGCCGTGCAGCAGGATCACGGGGTGCCCGGAGCCGGCCTCGTTGTAGTGGATGCGATGGGTCGAGGTCTGGACGAACCGACCGGTGCTCTCGTCGGTGAGCTCGGCGCTCTGCTCGGCAGTGAGTTGTGCGCTCATGAGTGATGCCTCCTGGGCAGTGGTGGAGCGGTGTGTTCGTGACGCTAGCCACGCTTGCCGGTGGGCCCCAGAGGAGGTTCCGGCGCCCGGAACCCTGCGCGGTCAGCGCCTTCCTCAGACCTGTCTCCGGGACGACGAAGGGGGTGTCCCGGCCGAGCCGGGACACCCCCTTCGTGCTGGTGAGGACTCAGGCGGTCACGGTCGGGACCACCGCCACGACCTCCTCCTCGATCTCGCTGTGGTCGTGGTCGTAGAGCGACTCCTTGCTCGTCTCACGCATGAAGAGGACCGAGACGACGGCCAGGACCGCGAGGGTCGCCAGCATGATCGACAGGCCGATGCTCCCGAAGCCGGCGAGGATCGGCGCCGCGAGGATCGGCGGGAGTGCGCCGGCGATGACGCTGCCGATGTTGAAGGAGACGCCGGTGCCCGTGCTGCGGTAGGCGGTCCGGAAGGTCTCCGGGAGGAAGACCGTCGTCGAGGCATTGGACAGACCGACGACGAAGAGCGTGACGGTCAGCGCGATGCCGATGATGACGGGCTTGCCGGTGTCGACCATCGGGAAGAGCACGAAGGCCCAGGCGACCGCGGCTCCGTTGCCCACCAGGAGGATCGCGCGACGCCCGACCCGGTCCGACATCAGTGCACCGATGACCTGGCCCGCGATGCACCCGGCGATGGCGATGAACTGGATCGTCAGCATCGTGTTCTTGGGGATGCCCAGCACCTTGGTGCCGTAGTTGGTGAGGTAGACCGCGCCCATGTAGAAGAAGGACAACCACATCAGGACCGAGCCCGAGGCGAGGAAGACCTCCTTGCCCTGCCGGGCGAAGAGCTCGCGCACCGGAGCCTTGGCCGCCTTGGCGTGCTCGGCCTTGGCCATCGCGTCCTTGAAGACCGGGGTGTCCGTGACTCCCAGACGCACCCACAGGCCGACGGCGACGAGCACTGCGCTCATGACGAAGGGGATGCGCCAGCCCCACGACGCGAAGGATGCATCGGACATGCTCAGGCCGATGATGAGGAAGGTGAGGGTCGCCAGCAGCAGACCGAAGGTCGTGCCCAGCGTCTGGGCGAGGGAGTAGACGCCGCGCTTCTTGGGCGGGGCGTGCTCGACGACGAAGAGCGCCGCGCTGCTCCACTCACCACCGACCGCGAGTCCCTGCAGGAAGCGCAGGACGATCAGCAGGATCGGTGCGGCCAGGCCGATGGTCTCGCCGGTCGGCAGCAGCCCGATGAGCACCGTCGCGGCGCCCATCATGAGCATCGTCGTGACGAGCGTGACCTTGCGGCCGACCCGGTCCCCCATCTGACCGAAGACCAGGCCACCGATGGGACGGGCCAGGAAGGCCACGCCGAAGGTGGCGAAGGACGCTGCCGTACCGGCTGCGGTCCCGAGTGCGGGGAAGAAGAGCTTGGGGAAGACCAGCGCCGCGGCCGTCCCGTAGATGAAGAAGTCGAAGTACTCGATCGTCGTCCCCATGAAGCCGGCAGCGACGACGCGCTTGAGTCCGTGCGGCTCCTCGGTGGAAACAGGTGTTGCAGACATGCAGGGTGCCTCTCGCCGGTCATGGAGCGCCTTTGCCCCACGTCTTGACTGGCGAACGTACGGAGACTGCGCGCACCGGCAAAGCAGGAGTTCCGACCCGTGGAATGTGCTCCGGCGGGTGACCCTCAGACCTCCAGCACCCGCGCGATCGGCACCCCGGCCCGGTAGCTCAGGTGCAGGTGGTTGGGAGCCTCGAGCACGGTCAGATCAGCGCGGGCGCCGACCTCGATGCGACCGATGTCGTCGCGGTGCAGGGCGCGGGCGCCACCCCGGGTCGCGGCGACGACGGCCTCGCTCGGGGTCATCCCCATCTCGCGGACGGCGAGCGCGATGACGAAGGGGATGGAGCTGGAGTAGCAGGTGCCCGGGTTGCAGTCGCTGGCCAGCGCGACGGAGACGCCGGCGTCGAGCAGGGCCCGCGCGTCCGGGTAGGGCGAGCGGGTCGAGAACTCGACACCCGGCAGCAGGGTGGCGCTTGTCGTCGCGGCCGCACCGACCAGGGCGTCCACGTCGTCGGCGGACAGGTGGGTGCAGTGGTCGACGCTCGCGGCACCGAGCTCGCAGGCCAGCTGCACACCGGGGCCGTGGTCGAGCTGGTTGCCGTGTACGCGCAGCCCCAGACCCGCGGCCTGTCCGGCCAGCAGCACTGCTCGCGACTCCTCACCGGTGAAGGCGTGCGGCGAGGCCGGCTCGCAGAAGACGTCGATCCACCGGGCGTGCGGTGCGCACGCGGCGAGCATCTCCCCCGCCACGAGATCGACATAGGCGGAGCGGTCCTCGCGCATCTCGGCGGGCACGACGTGCGCACCGAGGTAGGTCACCTCGTCGGTCACCTCGGCGGCCAGGCGCAGCGCCCGCGCCTCGTCCTCTACGGTGAGTCCGTAGCCGGACTTCACCTCGACGGTGCTAGTGCCCTGGGCGCGCATCTCGGCGATGCGCGCCGCGAGCGCCGTGCGCAGCCAGTCGTCGTCGGCGGCCCGGGTCGCCTCGACCGAGACGCCGATACCTCCCCCGTCGTAGGCCTGACCGGCCATCCGCGCCGCGAACTCCGCGGAGCGATCACCCGCGAAGACGAGGTGGGCGTGGGAGTCGACGAAACCCGGTGTGACACAACGACCCTCGACGTCGATCACCGAGTCCGTGGCCGGGGCGGCAGAGGACTCACCGACCCACGCGATCCGGTCGCCGACGACGACGAGCGCCATGTCGGAGCGCGCGCCGGCACCCCCTTCGCCCGTGCCGTCGCAGGTGACGAGCTCCCCGATGTTGTTGACGAGCGTGCTCATGCGCGGTGCCTCCGTGCGGTCTCGCGGGTGATGACGCGGTGGATGAGACGTGCCGCGACCTTGGCGGTGCGCTGGTCGACGTCCAGGCTCGGGTTGAGCTCGGTGACATCGAGGTGGACGAGCTTGCCGCTGTCGACGACGGCATCGCACACCGCCTGGACGACGAAGGGGGGAACCCCCAGTGCCGCAGGCGCGCTCACTCCCGGCGCGACCGCCGCCGGCAGCACGTCGAGGTCGATCGTCAGGTAGACCTCGTCGAGGTCGGCGAGGAAGGCCTCGACGAACTCGCGCGTCGCCTCGACCTCTTGGGAGTCGTCGTCGAGCAACCACCGGGCCCCGATGGACCGGGCCGTCTCGAAGAGCACGCCCGTGTTGCTCGTGCGGCTGATGCCGACGACCGCGTACTGCATCTCGACGCCGGCGGCCTGACGCTCCCGCGCGATCTGCAGGAAGGGGGTACCGGACGTCGGCACGTCCGCCTCCCTCAGGTCGAAGTGCGCGTCGAGGTTGAGCACACCCATCCGCGGCCGTGGCCCGAGCCCGAGGTGGCTCCCGTACGCCGTCTCGTGCCCGCCACCGAGGACGACGGTCAGTGCTCCGTCGGCACCGGCCGCAGCCACCGCGTCACCGAGGCGACGGTGCCCCCCTTCGAGGTCACCGTCCTGCACGCTCACATCGCCGTGGTCGACGACGACGAGGTCCTCGTGGACGGCGAGCGAGCCGAGGGCGGCGCGCAGGGCACCGGGCCCCTGCGCCGCGCCGACCCGCCCCTTGTTGCGACGCACTCCTTCGTCACTGGCGAAGCCGATGAGGGCCACGTCGGGACGCACCTTCGCTGGTTGAGGCGCGAGGGACGCGGCGTCCTGAGGTGCGACGGAGGAGCCTCGGAGGGAGCCTCGAAACCCCGACCGGGTCACCGTGTGGAAGAAGCGACGGTGCGCCGGCCCCTCACCGTCGGTCCGACCGCTCCACTCGAAGGGGGCGCCCATGCTCACTCCTGCCCGTCGCGGATCGTCGGCTCCATCGGCACGCGCACACCGCGCTCCTGGGCAACCTGCGCCGCCCGCGAGTAGCCGGCGTCGACGTGCCGCAGCACGCCCATGGCCGGGTCGTTGGTGAGCAGTCGCTCGAGCTTTTGCGCTGCGAGGTCGGTGCCGTCGGCGACACCCACCTGCCCGGCGTGGATCGAGCGGCCGATGCCGACCCCACCACCGTGGTGGATCGACACCCAGGTCGCACCGGAGCTGGCAGCCGTGAGCGCGTTGAGCAGCGGCCAGTCCGCGATCGCGTCGGAGCCGTCGAGCATGGCCTCGGTCTCGCGGTACGGCGAGGCGACGGAGCCGGAGTCGAGGTGGTCGCGACCGATGACGATCGGGGCCTTGACCTTGCCGTCACGGACCAGCTCGTTGAAGAGCAGGCCCGCCTGCTGGCGCTCGCCGTAGCCGAGCCAGCAGATGCGCGCGGGCAGCCCCTCGAAGTCGACGAGCTCACCAGCGGCGTCGAGCCAGCGGTGCAGGTGCTCGTTGTCCGGGAAGAGCTCCTTGAGCGCGGCGTCGGTGACCGCGATGTCCTCCGGGTCACCCGAGAGGGCGACCCAGCGGAAGGGGCCCAGGCCCTCGCAGAAGAGCGGCCGGATGTACGCCGGGACGAATCCGGGGAACTCGAAGGCCCGCCCGTAGCCCGCGTGCCGGGCCTCGTCACGGATGCTGTTGCCGTAGTCGAAGACCTCGGCGCCCTCGTCCTGGAACTCGACCATCGCCTGGACCTGCGCGGCCATCGACTCACGAGCCTTCTTGGTGAAGCCCTCCTCGTCGGCCTCGGCCTCACGGGTCCAGTCCTCGAGCGCGATCTCCGCGGGGAGATAGCTCAGCGGGTCGTGCGCGCTCGTCTGGTCGGTGACGATGTCGACCACGATCTCGCCCGCCCGATGGCGACGCAGGATCTCGGGGAAGACCTCGGCAGCATTGCCGACGAGACCGACGGACAGGGCCCGACGCTCTCCCTTCGCCTCCATGATCTTGGTCAGGGCGACGTCGATGTCGGTCTCGACCTCGTCGAGGTAGCGCTTGGACTGCCGGCGCTTCAGCCGCGTCTCGTCGACGTCGACGATGAGGCAGGCGCCGCCGTTGAGGGTGACCGCGAGCGGCTGTGCGCCGCCCATCCCGCCGCAACCACCGGTGAGGGTGAGGGTCCCGGCCAGCGTGCCGTCGAAGCGCTTGCGCGCCACCGCAGCGAAGGTCTCGTAGGTGCCCTGGAGGATCCCCTGCGTCGCGATGTAGATCCACGACCCGGCCGTCATCTGGCCGTACATCATCAGGCCCTCGGCCTCGAGCTTGCGGAACTCCGGCCAGGTCGCCCAGTCCCCCACGAGGTTGGAGTTGGCCAGGAGCACGCGCGGAGCCCACGGGTTGGTGCGCAGCACGCCGACCGGTTTGCCCGACTGGACGAGCAGCGTCTCGTCGTCCTCGAGGTCCTTGAGGGTGGCGACGATGGCGTCGAAGGCCTCCCACGAGCGGGCGGCGCGGCCGGTCCCGCCGTAGACGACGAGGTCGTCGGGGCGCTCGGCGACCTCAGGATCGAGGTTGTTCATCAGCATGCGCAGCGGCGCCTCGGTCTGCCAGCTGCGGGCATTGAGCTCGGTACCTCGGGGGGCACGCACGGGACGGGCTCCGTCCATGGTGATCACACTCTCTTTCTCTCCACGCCCCCTGAGGAGGTCGCGCAGCGACCGTCTCGAAGGGGCGATGCTTTGGACTAGTTCAGCGGGCCGGTCACGGACTCGGCCGCGGCGCGGACGGACCCGTCGACGACGGCGAGGTGGGCGGCGCTCAGGTCGGGAGAGGTGAAGCGGTCCGGGCCGGGGCCACCGACCCCGTGCTCGGCGAGCGTGGCAATGACGGCGGCGGTGGCCGGCGCGGGACGAAGGGGGGCCCGCAGCGCGATCCCCCGGGCTGCGGTGTACAGCTCGATGCCGATGACCCGCGAGAGGGCGTCGACGCTGCGACGCAGCTTGCGCGCGGCGCCCCAGCCCATCGACACGTGGTCCTCCTGCATGGCGCTGCTCGGGATCGAGTCGACGCTGGCGGGGGCGGCCAGACGCTTCATCTCCGAGACCATCCCGGCGGCGGTGTACTGGGCGATCATCAGACCCGAGTCGGTGCCCGGGTCCTCCGCGAGGAAGGGGGGCAGCCCGTTGCTGCGCTTGACGTCGAGGAAGCGGTCGGTGCGCCGCTCGCTCATGCTCGCGACATCCGCGGCGACGATCGCGAGGAAGTCCAGGACATAGGCGATGGGGGCGCCGTGGAAGTTGCCATTGGACTCGACCCGTCCGTCGAGGGTGACGACGGGGTTGTCGATGGCCGCGGCCAGCTCGTACCCGGCGATCATCGCGGCATGCTCGACGGTGTCACGAGCGCCGCCGTGGACCTGCGGCGCGCAGCGCAGCGAGTAGGCGTCCTGGACGCGGGTGCAGGCCGCCGGGTCGCGGTGGCTGTCGCGGATCGGGCTGTCGGACAGGACCGCTCGCATGTTGGCAGCGGACAGCGCCTGGCCGGGCTGCGGACGCAGCGCCTGCAGGTCGGCGGCGAAGACGTCGTCGGTGCCGAGCAGCCCTTCGACGCTCATGGCGGTCGCGACATCGGCGGTCGCCAGCAGGTGACGCAGGTCGTGGACGGCCAGGCAGAGCATGCCGAGCATGCCGTCGGTGCCGTTGATGAGGGCCAGGCCCTCCTTCTCGTGCAGCTCGACGGGGTCCAGGCCGGCGTCGGCGAGCGCCGCGGCGGCATCGACCTCGTCGCCACCACCGACGCGGACCCTCCCTTCGCCCATGAGGGTGAGAGCACAGTGGCTGAGCGGTGACAGGTCGCCGGAGCACCCGAGCGAGCCGTACTCGTGCACGACGGGGCTGATGCCGTGCTGGAGGAGGGCCAGGTAGAGGCGCAGGGTCTCCTCGCGGATGCCGGTGCGCCCGGTGGCGAGGGTCTGCACGCGCAGCAGCATGAGTGCGCGGACGACCTCCTCCTCGACCTCGGAGCCGGCCCCGGCGGCGTGGCTGCGCACGAGCGACCGCTGCAGCCGGGCGCGCTTGTCGAGCGGGATGTGCGTGTTGGCCAGCGCGCCGAAGCCGGTCGAGACCCCGTAGTGCGCCACGGTGTCCTCGGCCAGTCCCTCGATGATGGTGCGGGCGGCGCGCACCCGCTCCCAGGCAGCATCACTGATGGTGACGGGCGCGCGGTGGCGGGCGACGGCGACGACCTCGTCGATGGTGAGGGGCCGGTCGCCGAGGACGACGGTGGTGGTGTCGGTGCTCATGGGTCCATGCAACCCCCTGCGCCGCTCTCGCGGGAGCGCTCCGCAACGGTTAATGTCTCGGATACAAGACAAGGAGACGTATGGCCAATGCCACCGCCGCGGGCCACGCCCTGCGGGCACTCACCCACCTCGCCAGCCGCGCGGAGCCGGTCCCCGCGGCCCATCTCGCGCGCGCCATCGGGCTGCCGCGCAGCAGCACCTACCACCTGCTCGCCGTGCTCGTGGAGCACGGCTATGTCGTCCACTACGAGGACGAACGCACCTACGGCATCGGGGCTGCGGTGCACGAGCTCGGCGCCGGCTACCAGCGACAGGACCCGCTGCAGCGGCTCGCCCGGCCGCTCGTCGAGCGCCTGGTCGACAGCACGACGCACAACGCCCACCTGGCCGTGCTGTCCGGTCGCGATGTCCTCTACGTCATCGAAGAACGTGCCGCGGGCCGCCCTTCGCTCGTCACGGATGTCGGGGTGCGCCTGCCCGCGACGGTGACCGCCAGCGGGCTGGCGATGCTCGCGGGGCTGCCGCGGCGGCAGGTGACCGCGCTCTACCCCTCGGCCGCGGTCATGGTCGCCGACGGCCCGCCCACCCCGTCAGCGCTGCGGCGTGAGCTCGTCGACGTGCGGGCCCGCGGCTACGCCGTGGAGCGCGGGAGCGTCTCCCCCGACCTGTCGTCGGTGGCCTCAGCGGTCCTGGACCGGGACGACCGCCCCGTGGCCGCGATCGCGATCACCTTCCGCCACGACGAGGTCGACGACGCGGGACTGACCGCTCTGGCCGCGGCCGCCGGGGAGACGGCCGGACGGGTCACCGCCCGGTTGTGACCCCACGCGGCGGAAGCCACCCGCGCGGCGTGAGCCAGCCGCGCGGCGTGAGCCAGCCGCGCGGCGTGAGCTAGCC
>NZ_BCSS01000014.1 GCF_001570985.1 Janibacter limosus NBRC 16128
TCAGGGGCCTCTGCGCTCCCACCGACAATGGCATGGGAAACAGTCCCAGTGGAGGCAGCAAGTACCAGCCAGGCGCCGTCGGCGTTGGACTTGGTGCTGGTGACATTGTTGAAGGAGCCGCTCAACACCTTGGTCTCGCTCGGCGAAAACTGGATCTTGGACATCGGCGAGACCCGTTCAACGACGTCATCCAGATTTTCGGTGGTGGTGAAGACGACCTTCACCGTCGCCGCCCCCTCGTCGAGCAGGACGATCGGCCGCGTGCCGTGGCGGGCCACCTCGTGCAGCGGCTCCCAGGCGCCGTCAGGCTGGCGTACCAAGAGGGCGATGACGGGTTGCGACGCTGAGTCAAAGGACGTCTTGACCGCCGCGAAAAGCGTCCCGTCGGACGCCACAGCCAGGTTGATGTGGTCATCGGCCATCCCGCCACCAACCGACTTGGCCGAACCGCCGGCTGGGACCTCATCCGAGGTCCAGCTGCTGGGCGCGCTGCCATCCTGGTGCGTGCGAAAGCCGAATCGCCGACTCGACTGGTTGGACCACATGACGCCGATGCGGCCTCCGCGCAACGACGTGATCGCGGCGATGTCGTCGTCCTTGATGCCACTGGCCACGGTGATCGGCGCCGAGAACGACGTGTAGGGAGCATCGCTGTAGCGCATCTGCACTGTCGTGCTGGTGTCATAGGCGACCCACATGCGACCGGTGGTGTCCGTCGTCAACGTGGCAGTCTCGCTCCCCGGCATGGAGATGCCGGTCGCTTCCGGACGTTGCGCCCAGGGCTGGTAACCGGCCCCGTCGTACTGGAGTGACACCAGTGAAGTGCTCGGCCCGTGCAGCAGAACGTGGGCCAGGTCGCCGTCCGTCTGCACGTCGGCGCGCACAGCCGTGCTGGGGGAGATCATCACCTCGGGTCGCCAACGCTCGCCCTCGAGCTTCCACACCCAGGTTCCAGCAGGCGAGATGCCCGTGGACCCCAGAACGACCCACCAAGCACCATCATGACGCCATACCTTCGACTGCGGCTTTTCGCCGGTGTTCGTCGACGCGGGTATCGATGCAAAGGTGCTCTGCGAGGGAGCGACACGCCGCTGCTTCGGCTGGGCAACACCCACGTCCTCACTCCAGGACAGCGTCATCAAACCGGCCTGGCGGTGCTTCGCGCGAACACTGATCTGGAAGATCTGGCCCTCGCTGGCAACGACGACGACGGCAGATGTGGTCACGTCACCGACATCATCGCTATGCGTGGTCTTGCCTGAGCCCGCTCGTCCACTCTGGGGGCGCACGGTGAGCACTGTGTCCGCCTCGGACCCGTGGGTGTCGAAGTCATATCGGCCGTCGGCCGGGGCAGTCCACGTCCATGCCACTGTGTCGTCGACGAGCACCTTGCGTGGGTTCACCGGATCCATGACGAAGTTGGGAACCACGACCTGCCCGGTGGCCCCCACGAGGGTCTGGACGGGGAGCTTGCCCGCCGCCACGGCACGGGACCCCTGGCTGGCCACTCCCGCGGCGGCCGGCCCTCCCATTGACGCCATGACCAAGAGAGCGCTCATCAGCGCCCCGCAAACCCAGCGCCCCCACGCCCACCGACCAGTTGTGACTGCAGACATAGCCCCTCCTCAGGGGCAGCACTCGCGACCCTTAGTGATCGCGGGGCCTTCTCCCACCGCCAAAGTACTCCGCTCCAAGCGGCTTGCCTAGGCTCGGACACGGGTGTCTGCGAGCAGTCCTACAGGTAGAGCACCCGATGGTGGACGCTCCCGGAGACACGTCCGGCCGCGCCGGCGAGGTCCTCCGTCCACTGCCATCGCACCCGCTGAGAGAAGGGCACGATCGGTGCCACGGCAATGAGCCTGGCCCACCTCCCGGCCGCCCCGGCCAGCCGTGGCCGCGGCATCCCGCGATCACCGTAGTCACGGAACAGTCGGCCACGTGACTGATTCGCCTTGTAGGCCTTGACGGCCACCGAGCGGAGGGTGGAACGGTGCCGGTAGTGGACCACCGCATCGGGGGCATGTCGAAGGCTGAACCCGGCGAGCTGCAGTCGCCAGCTGAACTCCGTGTCATCAGACCCATACGTGTATGCCTCTGCGAAACCCCCGATCTCGTCGAAGACCGTTCGCTGCACCGCCAAGTTGGCGCTGATGGCGCGAGGGAGGAACCCCGCCACGACCGGCAGCCCGTCGGGGTGGCGAGGCAGGAAGGAGGGGCGGTTGCCGTTGAGGAGGTCGTTCTCGATGGCGCCGCCCACCGCGTCGGCCCGGTCCAACGCCAGCACCATCGCCCGGATCCAACCGGGTCCCACCATGTCGTCGGCATCGCAGAAGAGCAACCGGTCAGACCCGGCGACCGCGGCTCCCCTGTTGCGCGCGGCACTCGTCCCTGGCGTCTCGCAGGCCACGACGCGGATGGGCAGTCTGGACGTGTAGGAAGCGCACACATCGACGGTGTCGTCTGTCGAGCCGTTGTCGACGACGATGACCTCCCACGGGAAATCGACATCCTGCTGAGCGAGGGCATCGAGCTGCAAGCCGATGGACTCTGCCTCATTCAGCACCGGAATGATCACGCTGGCCCAGAAGGTCACGCGGCTCAACGTAGCAGTCCCCAAATGACCAGGCATTGACCCCGAAGAGGGAGCACGCTTGACTGTGTGGACGCCCCTGCCAGGGGCTCCCCCGGCACGGGTCGGGAGGAGGGGAGGGAGTCAGTCGTGGCTGGCATTCAGGCGCGATCCATCGTGATCGGCGCAGGGATGACCATTGCCCTGTTGGCGACCGCCTGCAGTTCATCCAGCGGCGCCCCGACGCGGGTCGCAGCCGACCCGACCCAGGCTGCCGATGTCGCCAGTCCTCCCCCGTCACTGCAACGCTCCGATTTCCCCGATGAGTCGACCACCGGTGTGCCCGCTGGTACCCGCCTGAAGCCGTCGGGGTCCCTGACGATCGACAAGGACGGCACGGTGATCGACGGTAAGGAGATCACCGGGACGGTCACCGTGAAGGCCGACAACGTAGTCATCCGCAACTCAAGGATCCTCAACACCGGTCCCTTCCCCGTGCGTGTGGACGGGGGCAAGAACCTCCTCGTGGAAGACAGCGAGATCGACGGACGCGGACGAGGGGAAGCCGCCATCGCCTTCGGCAAGTACACCCTCCGGCGAGTCCACATCCACAACATCCCCGAGGGGCCGCGCGTGGCGGGTGGCGACGTCTTCATCGAGGACTCGCTCATCCACGAAATGGTGCAGAAGGGTGACAACCACACCGATGTCGTGCAGGTCGTCTCCGGCAAGAACATCGTCGTGCGAGGCAACGCCCTGGAGGCCTACAACCCGGAGTCGGGACTCATGGGAAATGCCGCCTTCATGTTCGGCGAGGACGACGGTCCCGTCACCGACTGCCATGTCACGGGCAACTACCTCAATGGCGGTAACTACACCGTCAATGGTGGAGGGTCCAAGACCACGGGGGCTGCGTGCACCTTCCGGGACAACGCACTCGGCAGCGACAACCGCTACGGCCCGACTGCCAACCTCGGTCCAGACGTCGACTGGGACGCGTCGAACGTCTGGCTGTCGAACAACAAAACCGTCAAGGGGTGACTGACTTGGGCCATGTCCTGGCAGCGGGTGTACCGCGTTGACGACCACCAGGCCACCAGGCTCTGGGACGCGTGTGCTCATCATCGTCCAGAACCTGCCGGTCCCCTTGGACCGACGGGTCTGGCTGGAGTGTCAGGCCTTGCGCGACAACGGCTACCTCGTCAGCGTCATTTGTCCCAAGGGCCCGGGCGACCCTGCGCGGCACGACGTCGATGGCGTGGCCCTGTACAAGTATCGGCCAGCGCCCGAGGCGCAGGGGGCAGCCGGCTTCGCGTACGAGTTCGCCTATTCCTGGCTCAGAACCGCATGGCTGAGTCTGCGCGTCCACCGGGAGCGAGGCTTCGACATCATGCAAGCCTGCAACCCACCGGACACCTACTGGCTGCTGGCCAAGTTCTGGCGCGTGCGCGGTGTCCGGTTCATCTTCGACCACCACGACTTGAACCCCGAATTGTTCGTGTCGCGGTTCGGAGCTCCGACATCGCTCGCAGGGCGTGTCCAGCTCGCGGGACTTCGCTGGCTGGAGCGCCGCACATTCCGCACCGCCGACCACGTGATCTCCACCAACGAGTCGTACAAGGAGATCGCACGACGGCGGGGCGGCGTTGCGGAGAGCCAGGTGACCGTCGTGCGTAGCGGCCCGGACACGACCCGCATGCGCCCGGTGCACCCGACGATCGATGTGCGCCGAGGTGGCGAGCACTTGCTGGCATACCTCGGGATCATGGGACCTCAGGATGGCGTCGACAACGTCCTGAAGCTGATGGACGAGCTGGTGCATCGCCGGGGTCGCACCACGGTGCGGGCTGCGCTCCTGGGCTTCGGTGACTGTCTCGCCGAGCTCGAGCAACAGTCCACCGACCTCGGGCTGGATCCGTACGTGGAGTTCACCGGCCGCGTCGGGCCGGAGCAGATCGCGCAGTATCTGAGCGCTGCAGACGTGGGGATCGGCCCTGATGCGGCCACTCCTCTCAACGAGCTCTCGACGATGAACAAGACGATGGAGTACATGGCCTTCGCGCTGCCGTCCGTTGCATTCGACCTGAAGGAGACCCGGGTCAGCGGCGCAGATGCCGTCCTGTACGTCCCCTCTGGGGACGTGTCCGCGATGGCCGACGCTGTCGAACGTCTGCTGGACGACCCTGATCTACGGGTCACTCTCGCCCTGCGCGGCAGAGAGAGAGTGAGCGCCCTGCTCGACTGGCAACCACAGCGCGAGGCCTACCTCGCGGCCTTCGCTCAGGTTGCAGGCGTGCCTTCAGAGCCAGACGCCAACGTGGCCACACCGGTCGAGGACAGGGCGGCGAAGGCACCCACCGGACTCACCTACGTGGACCTCGGCGATGAGGACGAGATGCGGACCTTCGTGCTGCATCGCGGGGGGTAGACCGCACTCACAGGCGATTGCCGACCGTCTCCGTCCGCACTCACCACGTGGTGTACGAGGAGTCGTTGATCGTGAACCCGTGGTCGCCGACCCGGCAGGTCATCCCGGTGGAGCGGCTCTCGCACTCTGCCTGATCAGTCCCGACGCTGTGCTCGTACGGGAGCACCGCCTCGTCCTGCGCGGACGAGCCGAGCTCCGCCGTCCACCAGCCGGCGTCCTGGGCCTGGGTGGCCGACTGCGCCGTGACCGCATCGCTGACGCAGCCGGGGCGGGCGCCCTGCGCGTCGACGACCATGCTGGCGCCCATGTCGAACTCGCAGCCGTCCTTGAGGTCAGCCGGGACCGGGAGAGCGCCGCTGCGCAGGTCGCAGCGAGCCAAGGCCTCAGGACCCTGCGTCGACAGCGTGCACACGATCTTGCCGCTCGGCGAGACCCAGCTGGCGTCCGCGGTGTCCTGACCCAACCGGTTGGCGGACGGGATCGCTGACTGCGACGGCTGGCCCGCCGCGCTCGACGTCCCAGTGGCTGGCTCGGCGGGCGAGGACGTCGCCTGCGTGGTGACGGTCACCGTCGTGCCCGACGCCCCGTCCCCGGGCTCGTCGGCTCCACCGCAGGCGGTGAGGGCCAGCACGAGGGCACTGACAGCGACCGCAGACGAGAGCAGGCGTGGGGTGCGCATGGTCAATGGTGCCCTCAGCGGCGCAGGACCCACCAGTCGCGCGCGAGGACGGCGAAGGCTCCGACCGCGAGCTCACCGAAGAGCACCAGCGCAAGCAGGGGCGCCGGAGCGCCCAGGTGGGACAGCCGGACCGCCCCGAGTGAGCCGCCGGCGAAGGTGTCGAGCAGAGCGATCGTCACGGCGGCCACGAGGACCGCAGCCACCACGGCCGCGAGCTTGGTCTGGGTCGCGGCCAGTCGGGGCACGTAGGCCAGCGCCTCGCGGCCGAGCCAGACGCCGACCGCGATCGGCAGCAGGACGAGCAGGTGGGTGGCCCACGGGAGGCCGCCGGGCTGCGGTTGCGCGGCCAGGACGGGGACCATCGGGAGCAGTCCGGCCTCGGCGCCCGACCAGGTCGTCATCGCGCCACCGGTGGTCGAGAAGCCCGGTCCGGCAGCGAGGGACAGCGCCCAGATGCCGAGGTTTGGCAGCAGGGCCACCTGGAGCAGGACGAGGACGACTCCGCCGAAGAAGCCGGCGTCGAGGGCTGAGTGGATGTGCGCGACCCGCCCCAGGTGCAGCAGCGTGGCCACGGCCACGAGGACCGAGCCGAGCGCGATGAGCAGGACCGCCCCCTTCGCTCCCGGGAGGAGGCCCCGACGCAGCGACAGGGGGGCGCGGACCCACAGGTCGTCCAGCTGCTCCGGGAGTCCGTGCGCCCAGACGAGCCCGACGGCGGGTATGACGATCAAGGGCAGGACGAGGCTGAGCAGGACGGGACCTGCAGGTGACATGAGCCCGATGAGCGCAGCCACCACCCCGACCGCGGCATATCCACCGAGCCAGGCACCCTGCACCCGCGGGGCCGGCTGCTCGGGCAGCCCACGACGGGCTCCCGCGCGAGCGAGGAGGACGAGGAGCACGGCCCCGAGGAGGGGCGTGAGGGCCAGGGTCCCGTCACCGAGATGCAGGCGGGCACCACCAGCGACGAGCCACACCAGGCTACCGGAGCCGACGGCGTCACCGAAGCCGGCGGACGCGCGCGGGACCGCCAGAGCGCCGAGCACGACCAGGAGGACGGGGAGCGCCCAACCAACGGCTGCCGTCAGGGCGCCTGCCGCTGCCGCCCGCACCTCGGGCCGTCTCCGAGTACCGTCATCAACGGTCGTGGCCGACCGGATGAGCTCCATCACCGTCACGCCCCCATGGTCACCGACGAAGGGGGATGGGTGGTGGAGGCCAGCCGAGGGTCACGAAAAGATTTCGGTTCCGGGAGCAACCCACGTGCATCCGCAGGCGTCTGGAGGGGTGATGAAGGGAGGCGAGGCATCGGCCGAAGCCGAGTTCGACGACTTCTACCGCTCCACGGCCCAAGGCGTCGTGCACCTCGTGTATGCCGCCACGGGCGACCTCGAGCTGGCCCGGGACTCCACCCAGGAGGCCTTCGCCAGGGCATGGCAGCGGTGGGACCAGGTGCGCGCCACGGACGAGCCGGGCGCCTGGGTGCGGACCGTGGCTCGGCGCATCGCGATCTCCGCATGGCGCAAGAACACCAACAGGAACAAGGCGATGGAGCGCCACGGGGAGCCCCCGTCTCCAGCCGGCCCCACCGTGGACCGGGTGACGGTGGTCGCTGCCCTGCGCACCCTGGGCCCCGAGGTGCGCGAGACCCTCGCACTGCACTACCTCACCGACATGTCGGTCGAGGAGATCTCCCGGCAGACCGGCGCCCCGCCGGGAACCATCAAGGCACGTCTGCACCGTGGACGAGCACAGCTGGCCAAGGCACTCACCGACAAGGAGGCCCACGATGACTGACCACCACGACGACCAGCCGTGGGGCCTCGAGGACGACGAGCTCGTCCGCTCCGCGCTGGTCTCCCTGCGCGAGGATGTCTCCGCCCAACCCCTGCCCGAGCCGGCCTTTGTGCGGGCCCGCGCCGAGGGCCGGGAGCAGGCGTCCGCTGGCCAGGTCGTCGACCTGGCCAGGCGCCGCCGTCGCTCCTTCACGCTGCTCGCCGGAGTGGCCGCCGCTGCGCTCATCGCGACGGGTACCGGCTTCCTCGTGCAGGCCCGGGTCGACACCGCTCCCCCTGCTGCGACCTCCACCGACTCGGCCGGCGAGCCGACGATGCGGATGCTCGACTCGAGCGAGTGGTCAGCCGCCCTCGGCCTGCCCGTCGCGAGCACGCAGGGCACGACCGACCCTGACGGGCAGTGCTTCCAGGCCCCCCGCTCGGACACGTGGGACCGGCGCGTCTCCACGCTCGACGACGGTCGGGTGGTCGCAGGACAGTGGATCGGCACGGCGTCCGGCGGCACGGACGCTCCGACCGATGCGATCGACACGGCCGTGGCCCAGTGCGAAGAGACCTACACGGTCACCCAGCGGGTCACCGAGGACCTCCCCGGCGATGCCAGGTTCCGCTCGTGGCACGCCCGCGGGGCCGATGGTGCGACCTACTGGTGGGTCGAGGCGACCCGCGGAGCGTCGACCTCGTACCTCACTGTCGCCGAGCTCGACGGCATGACCTACACGTCAGAGGAGATGCGCCAGGTCGCGCAGTCCGCCCTCGGGGACTTCGACCTCACCGCGTCCCGCAACGCTCCCTGAGGAGTCACGGCAGACAGCGCCGACCCGGGAACAGGGGGGATCGACCGGGTCGGCGCTGCCTCGCAAGGCTAGACCCGCATGTCGCTCCGCGTCACCACCGCTGATCCACACCGCACCGTGTGCTCCGTCACGCTCGGAGACCGCGCAGGGTGACGGCCGTGGACAGCGCCGCCTCCGTGGCCTCGCGGCCCTTGTCCTCCTGGGAGCCGGTCAGTCCGGCTCGGGCGATGGCTTGCTCCTCGTCGTCGCAGGTGAGCAGGCCGAACCCGATGGGGGTCCCGGAGTCGAGCGCCACGCGCGAGAGACCGTCGGTCGCGGCCGCGCAGACATAGTCGAAGTGCGGGGTGCCCCCGCGGATGATGACCCCCAGCGCGATGACCGCGTCGTGCGTGCGGGCCAGCTGCGCCGCGACGACCGGCAGCTCGAAGCTGCCCGCGACCCGCACGAGGGTCGCCTCCAGGCCCACCTCTGCGAGCGCTCCCTGCGCCCCGCCGACCAGTCCGTCCATGACCTGGGTGTGCCAGCTCGAGGCGACGATCGCCACCGTGAGGCCTGCAGCCCCCTCCACCTGGATCGTCGGTGCTCCGTGACCACTCATCGTGTGCTCCCTTCGTCGTCGGTACCCGGCAGCCACGGGAGGTCGTGACCCATCCGGTCGCGCTTGGTGCGCAGGTAGCGCAGGTTGTCGCTCGTGACCTCCGGAGGAAGTCCCACCCGGTCGACGACCTCGACGCCGAGCGCGGTGAGCGCCTCGACCTTGGCCGGGTTGTTGCTCAGCAGGCGCACGGTCTCGACCCCGAGATCACGCAGCATCTGAGCGGCATGCGTGTAGTCCCGGGCATCGACCGGCAGGCCCAGGTCGGAGTTGGCGTCGACGGTGTCCGCGCCGCCGTCCTGCGCGGAGTAGGCGCGCAGCTTGTCGACGAGCCCGATGCCTCGCCCTTCGTGCCCGCGGACGTAGACGATGACACCGGAGCCGGCCTCGGCGACGGCCGCCTGGGCCGCGTCGAGCTGAGGGCCACAGTCACAGCGGAGCGAGCCGAAGACGTCGCCCGTCAGGCATTCGCTGTGCACGCGCACCAGCGGCGTCCCGGACGTGATGTCCCCGTGGACGAGGGCGATGTGCTCGCTGGCGTCGATGCCACTGCGATATCCATGAGCCATGAACTCGCCGTGGATGGTCGGCAGGCGCGTGGAGACCACTCGCTCCACGAGCGACTCGGTCCGGCGCCGCAGGTCGACCAGGTCGGCGATGCTCACCAGTGGCCAGCCACGCTCGTCGGCGAGCTGCCGCAGCTGCGGCAGGCGGGACATCGAGCCGTCCTCCTCGACGACCTCGCAGATGACGCCCGCGGGCGCGCGACCGCCGAGCCGGCACAGGTCGACCGCGGCCTCGGTGTGGCCGCGACGCACCAGCACCCCCCCATCGCGAGAGCGCAGGGGGAAGACGTGGCCGGGGCGGGCCAGGTCACCGCGCCCCGTCGACGGGTCTGCCAGGAGGCGAGCCGTGCGGGCCCGGTCGGCGGCGCTGATCCCGGTGCTCACGCCCTCTCGGGCGTCGACGGAGACGGAGTAGGCGGTCCCCTTGGAGTCCTCGTTGATCGCGGTCATCGGGGGCAGCGCGAGGCGGTCGAGCTCCTCGCCCGTCATCGCGACGCAGATGACGCCGCTGCCCAGGCGCACCGTGGCACCCATGATCTCGTCCGTCGCCGCATCGGCGGCGAAGATGATGTCGCCCTCGTTCTCCCGGTCGGCATCGTCGACCACGAGGACCGGACGCCCGGCAGCGATCGCCTCGATCGCGCTCTCGATGGGGTCGAGCAGGGTGTCGTCGTGACTCATCGGGTTTCCTTCGGATCAAGCGCCAGCATGCGCTGCACGTACTTGCCGAGGATGTCGACCTCGACATTGACTCGGTCACCAACTCCCTTGCGGCCCAAGGTGGTCAACTCCAGGGTCGTGGGGATGAGGGCGACCTCGACGTGGTCGTCCCCCACCTCGGTGAGGGTCAGGCTCACGCCGTCGAGGCAGATCGACCCCTTGTCCACGACGAAGGGGGCCAGCTCGGGGTCGATGGCGAGCCGCACCTCCTCCCACCCATCGAGGCTCGTTCCTCGCACCTCAGGGCGGCGCCGGTCTGCACTCGGACGGCGCTCGAGGATGGTCGCGGTGCCGTCGACGTGCCCCTGGACGAGGTGGCCGTCGAGGCGGGCACCGAGCACCATGGCGCGCTCGAGGTTGACGGCGTCGCCGGCGGCCAGGTCACCGAGGGCGGTGCGCCGCAGGCTCTCGGCCATGACGTCGAAGGTGACGACTCCCCCCTTCGCCTCGTGGTCGGTGACGGTCAAGCAGGCGCCGTTGACCGCGATGGAGGCGCCGTGCGCGGGGTCGGCGGTGGTGACGCTCCCGCGCACGGTGATCCGGCTGGAGTCCGTGCTCGGTTCGATGGCGACCACCTCCCCGAGCTCTTCGATGATTCCGGTGAACATCAGTGCTCCCTCCTTACGGTGGCCGTGACGGCGATGTCGTCGCCGAGGCGCGTGACATCGGTGGTGGTGAGGCGCAGGGCCTCGGTGATGGTGGTGATGCCGGCATCCGCGAGGACCGGCGAGCCGGCTCCGAGCAGTGCCGGTGCGATGTGGGCCACGACCTCGTCGACGAGGTCCGCGGCGACGCACGAGGCGGCGAGGTGGGCGCCGCCCTCGAGGAGGACCGACCGGACTCCGCGCTCGTGGAGTCCGACGAGCAGTGCAGCCAGGTCCAGGCCTGTGGGCCCGTGGGGCACGGCGAGGACGTCGACGCGGGCCTCGGTCAGCCGGCTGGCATCAGCGTCGTCGGCGACGACCACGAGGGTCGGGGCCGCGTCGTCGAGGACACGGGCCGTGAGCGGCATCTGCGCCCCGCTGTCGATCACGACGCGCAGCGGCTGGGTCGCACCGTCGATGCCCCGGACAGCCAGGTGGGGGTCGTCCGCTCGCAGCGTGGCACCGCCGACGAGCACGGCATCACTCTCGGCCCGCAGACGGTGGACGTCGGCGCGGGCCTGCGCCCCGGTGATCCAGCGACTCGTGCCATCAGCTGCGGCGGTGCGTCCGTCGAGGGTGCTCGCGAGCTTCCACGTGACGTGGGGGCGGCCGGTCGTCATCGCGTGCAGCCAGGCCCGGTTGCCGTACGCGGCCGCATCCCGCCCGGTGCCCACGACGACGCCGACCCCGTGCTCCCGCAACAGATCCGCTCCCCCACCTGCGGTCACGGTGGGGTCCGGGACGGCGACCACGACTCGCGCGACACCGGCCTCGAGCAGGGCGCCGGTGCACGGTCCGGTGCGACCGGTGTGCCTGCAGGGCTCGAGGGTGACCACCGCGGTGCCGCCACGGGCGGACCGTCCGGCCTCGGCGAGCGCCCTGACCTCGGCGTGTGGTCCACCGGCGCGCTCGTGCCACCCTTCGCCGACGATCCGGCCGTCCGCATCGAGGATGATGCAGCCGACGACCGGGTTGGGTGCGGTGCGGCCCAGACCGCGCGCCGCCAGCTCGACGGCACGGGTCATCGCACTCTCGATGGTGACCGGCTGCTGCATCGTGCCCTCTCCGTGGTCTGACGCGGACCACGGGGGCGAAGGGGGAGGCACGCCAGATGGCGTGACGGCGCGCGCGCAGACCATCGGATGCCCGATGACGTCATGCCGACGAGGGTCAGACCCACGCACGGCACGACCGCGACGCCGCGTGCTGCCTCCCATCCGGACTTTCACCGTCGGTGCTGGAGTTTCACCAGCTCAACCCGACCTTGAGAGGACGGGCTCGCGGACTGTCACCGCCGGCTCGGAATTACACCGACCCCGGAGCACGCGTACGACATGACTCGTACTCCGTCAAGGATACCCCTCACCCCGTGGTCGGCCACATGACCTGCCCCACCCTGCGGTACGTGCCCACCCGGAGCATCAGTGCGTCGCGAAGTACCGCAGGCGCTCCAAGGTGCCGTTCCAGACGTTCTGGTCGACGGGGGTGGTGCTGTACTGCCAGAAGCTGTGCGTGGACCATCCATACGGCTTGGTCCCCACCGTGCTCGAGTACCTGGCGATCCACAGCGGCGACTTCGCGGCGATCGTGGCGTCGCTGCCGACGCACTGGTCCCACCAGCTCGTCGCCGTGTAGATCACGGGGTAGCGACCGGTCCGGCTCTTGTACTGGGTGAGGAAGGCGTTGATCCAGGCGCGCATCTGCGTGCGTGTCTTGCCGTAGCAGGTGGCTCCGTAGGGGTTCCACTCCATGTCGAGGGCCCCCGGGAGGGTCTTGCCGTCTGCGGACCACCCGCCGCCGTTGTCCACGAAGTGGTTGGCCTGGGTCGACCCGCTCGAGCTGTCCGGCAGTGCGAAGTGGTATGCGCCCCGGATGAATCCCTGGCTGTACGAGCCCGTGTACTGGTGGCCGAAGGACGGGCTCTCGTACGTCGTCCCCTCGGTCGCCTTGACATAGGCGAAGCGCTTGCCCGCCCCCCACTGCGCGGCCCAGTCGACCCGGCCCTGCCAGTTGGACACATCGATGCCCGGCACCCCCGACGGTGCAGCGACCGCGGCCGATGCCCTCTCCGGCGTGCGCCTCGCGCCGTGCTGATTCCAGCCCATCGCCGCATCACCCGGGCTGTTGATGCCAGCCGACCGCGCCTCCGCAGTCGGGGTGCGCTCGGCCGGGGCAGCACCGGCTCCGGTCGGGACGAGCAGACCCGCTGCGGCGAGTGCTGCCGCGGCGAGGGTCATGGTGGTGCGAGACATCAGGGTTCCTCCAGCGACGGTGACGATCCGGGGACGGACCGATCCGCACGGTAGAGCCTGCAGGTGACCAACCGGCCACGATCGTTACCGGATCCCGTCAGCGCTCCGTCAAGATCTCACACCGACATGACGAAGGGCGGTTCCCACCTCATCGGTGGGAACCGCCCTTCGTCATGGCCTGGCAGGACTTACTTGGCCAGGGACTTCATGATCTCGCGCATGAGGTCAGCGGTCTCGGACGGCGTCTTGCCGACCTTGACCCCGGCGGCCTCGAGGGCCTCCTTCTTGGCGGCGGCCGTACCGGAGGACCCGGAGACGATGGCGCCGGCGTGGCCCATGGTCTTGCCCTCCGGGGCGGTGAAGCCCGCGACATAGCCGACGACCGGCTTGGTCACGTTGTCCTTGATGTACGCCGCAGCGCGCTCCTCGGCGTCGCCACCGATCTCGCCGATCATGACGATCGCGTCGGTGTCGGGGTCCTGCTCGAAGGCCTCGAGGCAGTCGATGTGCGTGGTCCCGATGACCGGGTCGCCGCCGATGCCGACGCCCGTGGAGAAGCCGAACTCACGCAGCTCGTACATCATCTGGTAGGTCAGCGTGCCGGACTTGGACACCAGACCGATGCGGCCCGCACCGGCGATGCTCGCCGGGATGATGCCTGCGTTGGACTGTCCGGGGCTGATCAGGCCGGGGCAGTTGGGCCCGATGATCCGGGTGGCCTTGCCCTTGCTGTAGTTGTAGAACTCCGCGGAGTCCTTGACCGCGATGCCCTCGGTGATGACGACGGCGAGCGGGATCTCGGCGTCGATCGCCTCGACGACGGCGGACTTGGCGAAGGCCGGCGGCACGAAGATGACCGACACGTCAGCGCCGGTCTCCTTCATCGCGTCGGCGACGGAGCCGAAGACCGGAACGGTCTTGCCGTCAGGGAAGTCGACGCTCTGGCCGGCCTTCTTGGGGTTGACGCCGCCCACGACATTCGTGCCCGAGGCGAGCATGAGCGTGGTGTGCTTCATGCCCTCGGAGCCGGTCATGCCCTGGACGATGACCTTGGAGTCAGCAGTGATGAAGATTGCCATGTCTTTTTTCTACGTCCTTTACTTCGCGGCCAGCTCGGCGGCCTTGCGGGCAGCGCCGTCCATGGTGGCCTCGATGGTGACCAGCGGGTGGTTGAACTCGGCGAGGATGCGGCGACCCTCCTCGACGTTGTTGCCGTCGAGACGGACGACGAGGGGCTTGGTGGCCCCGTCACCGAGGGTCTTCAGCGCGCCGACGATGCCGTTGGCGACGGCGTCGCACGCGGTGATGCCACCGAAGACGTTGACGAAGACGGACTTGACCTGCTCGTCACCCAGGATGACGTCCAGGCCGTTGGCCATGACCTCGGCCGAGGCGCCGCCACCGATGTCGAGGAAGTTGGCCGGCTTGGCCTTGCCTCCGGTGAAGTCCTCACCCGCGTAGGCGACGACGTCCAGGGTGCTCATCACGAGCCCCGCGCCGTTGCCGATGATGCCGACGTTGCCGTCGAGCTTGACGTAGTTGAGGCCCTTGGCCTTGGCCTTGGCCTCGAGCGGGTCAGCTGCTCCCTTGTCCTCGAGGGCAGCGTGGTCGGGCTGACGGAAGTCGGCGTTCTCGTCCAGCGTGACCTTGCCGTCGAGCGCGACGATGTCGCCCTGCTCGGTCTTGACGAGCGGGTTGACCTCGACGAGGGTGGCGTCCTCCTCGCGGTAGACGACCCAGAGCTTCTTGATCGTCTCGGCGATCGCGCCCTTGTCGGCCTCGTCGAAGCCCGCGGCGTCGACGATCTCCTTGGCCTTGGCGTCGTCGATGCCGACATTGGGGTCGACCGCGATGCGAGCCAGCGCCTCGGGGCGCTCGACTGCGAGCTGCTCGATCTCCATGCCGCCCTCGACGGAGCACATCGCCAGGTAGGTGCGGTTGGCCCGGTCGAGCAGGATCGAGAAGTAGTACTCCTCGGCGATCTGCGCGCCCTGGGCGATCATCACCTGGTGGACCGTGTGGCCCTTGATGTCCATGCCCAGGATGGCCTCGGCGTGCGCCTCGGCCTCGTCAGCGGTCTTGGCGACCTTGACGCCACCGGCCTTGCCGCGGCCTCCGGTCTTGACCTGGGCCTTGACGACGGTGACACCGCCGCTCTTTTGACCGATGCTCTCGGCGGCGGCTCGCGCCTCCTGCGGGGTGGTGGCGACGGCGCCGGCAAGAACCGGGACACCGTGCTTCTCGAACACGTCGCGTGCTTGGTACTCGAAGAGATCCACGAGGTTGATTCCGTCCTCTGCTGTGGTAACGGGGTGCGGGTCGAGACTATCCCCAGCGCGCAGGCGGAAGCACCTCCGGTCATGAGACGGGCACCACGGCGATCGTTGAAGCGTTGATCACAGACTCGTCACGACCCTTCACATCAGGTCGCCCTTCGGGGTTACTCTCGAGTCACCATGGCCCCGCAGACACGCACGGTGACCACCACCGTCCCGAGGAGCGGCCCCGCAACGACGCCGGCCCGCCTGCGATCCGGTGTGTGCCAGCAGCTGCGACAGATGGCCACCGTGCAGGCAGCGGTCTTCGCGGCCGTCGAGGTGGTCTGGGCGACGACCCACGTCTCGCTCTACCCCTTCGGCGCCCGGGCTCCGCGGCGCGGAGGGCCACGGCACGGTTATCGCATCGAGCACCTGAGCCCGGTGCAGCGCGGACGGCTCGTCACTGATGTCACCGAGGCCGGCACGCCGATCCTGCTGCTGCACGGCATGGCCGACAACCACTCGATCTTCACCCTCCTGCGCCGGGGGCTGCTGCGCCGTGGGTTCAGTCGTGTCTTCTCCATGAACTACTCGGTGCGCACCAAGGACGTGCGCACCGCCGCCGCCCAGCTCGCCGAAGAGATCGAGGCGATCGCCGCGGAGACCGGCTTCGAGCGGATCCATGTCGTCGCGCACAGCCTCGGCGGCGTGGTCGCCCGGTACTACGTGACGCGTTTGGGCGGTGACGAGCGCGTCCACACGCTCGTCACGCTGGGCTCCCCGCACGGCGGGACCCTGCTCGCCCACCTGGTGCCGGCATCACTGCTGCGGCAGCTGCGGCCGGGCAGCCCCTTCATGCGGGAGCTCAACCAGCCCGCGCCCGGGTGCCGCACCCGGGTCATCGCCTTCTGGTCCGACACCGACGAGGCGGTCGTGCCCGCCGTCAACGCCTCCCTCCACCAGGAGGGTGTCGACAGCACCAACATCCGACTCCGGGGCATCGGCCACCTGTCGCTGCCGATCCTGCCGAGCGTCGTGCACCAGATCGCGACCCGGCTGACCCAGCTCGACAGCGAGGGCACACCGACCGCCTCGGTCACGGACATCAGCGCCCGTCTGGCCTGACCACCGGCCCCTGGCGGTCGACGCGAGCGTGGCGCCGGTCACCTCAGTTTTGCATAACGAAAAGGTCACGCTAGGGTTTCGCAGGATTTGTCCACGACTCCCCTGCGAGGACTCCTTCTTCATGTCTGACTACTCCGGGCGGCACCGGCCGCCCACCCGCGCTGAGCGGCGCGCCATCGAGCGCTCTTCGCGTCTGCCCAAGAGCTTCGGCCCCGCATACCTGGTCCCCACGGCTGCGGCGGCCACCTTGGTGCTGACGGCGGCTGGCGCCACTGCCGCCCAGTCCTCCTCCTTCACGGGTGCGTCAGCGGCCACGCAGGCCCGCGGCGCCCTCCTCACCCCGACCCAGGACCAGGACACGGCGTCCTCGCTGCTGTCCGACCCGGCGCTGGGCGAGAGCGCCCGCGAGGAGGTCACCGCCTCCGCTCAGGAAAGGAGCGGTCTGGCCACGCGCCGACAGGCCGCCTCCACCTCTGTCGCCAAGGACCAGGCCCGCACGCAGGAGCGCAAGCGCGCCGCCCGCGACAAGGCCCGCGCGGAGCTGGCCGCGGACAAGAAGCGCACGTCGGCGTCCTCGACGAAGGACTCCACGACTGCCGGGTCCACGTCCTCCGAGTCCTCGGACACCGCCACGGGTGCCCAGAGCTGGGTCAAGCCGCTCGACAACGCCGTCTTCACCTCCCCCTTCGGCCAGCGCTGGGGCAGGCTGCACGCCGGCCAGGACTACGCCGCCCCGATCGGCACCCCGCTGAAGGCCCTGAGCAGCGGCACCGTCGTCGGCGCCGGCCCGATGAGCGGATACGGCGTCTACATCGACATCAAGTACTGGGACGGCACGGTCTCCCGCTACGGGCACCTGACCTCGGTCAGCGCGGCCGTCGGGCAGCAGGTCGCCCCCGGTGACGTCGTCGCCCTCTCGGGCAACACCGGGCACTCCACCGGCCCCCACCTCCACATGGAGATCCACCCCGGTGGCGGCGGCGCGATCGACCCGGCCGGCTGGCTGGCCGAGCGCGGCATCGCCTGACCTCATAGCTCCACCGACGAAGGGGGCCCG
The DNA here is from genome assembly GCF_001570985.1 of Janibacter limosus NBRC 16128. Classification (GTDB taxonomy): domain Bacteria; phylum Actinomycetota; class Actinomycetes; order Actinomycetales; family Dermatophilaceae; genus Janibacter; species Janibacter limosus. The sequence goes on from NZ_BCSS01000014.1 coordinate 17,487, forward strand.
ACGAGCAATTGCTCGTCGGGCCCCCTTCGTCTGTCCCTGCGGGAATGCCCCTCAGAGCTTTTCGAGAGGTGCATAGCGCAGCAGCAGTCGCTTGACGCCGTCCTCTCCCCCGAAGTCGACGTGCGCCATCGACTTGTCCCCCTCACCCTCGACGCGGATGACCGTGCCGAGGCCGAAGCTGTCGTGCGTGACCTTGTCGCCGTTGGTCAGGGCGATGACCGGCCGGTTGCCGGGTGAGCGCACACCGGGACGGGCCGCGAGGCGGGCGACCGCGGGCTGGCGCCCATCGCGGGACCCGGCACCACCGAAGCCACCGAGCGGCGGGCCCGTGCGCTCCCACTGCACGAGGTCCGCGGGGATCTCGTCGAGGAAGCGTGAGGCCGGGTTGTACTGCGGCGTGCCGAAGGCGCTGCGAACCGCGGCGCGGGAGAGGTGCAGCCGCTCGCGAGCGCGCGTGATGCCGACGTAGGCCAGACGGCGCTCCTCCTCGAGCTCGGTGTCGTTGGCCAGGCTGCGCTGGTGGGGGAAGGTGCCGTCCTCCATGCCGGTGAGGAAGACGACGGGGAACTCCAGCCCCTTGGCGGTGTGCAGGGTCATGAGGGTGACGACGCCCTGCTCCTCGCCCTCGCTGCCCTCGTCGTCGGGGATCTCGTCGGCATCGGCCACGAGGCTGACCTGCTCGAGGAAGTCGTCGAGGCTGATGACCTCGCCGGTGGCCTCACGGGTCGCGTCGAACTCGCGAGCGACGCCGATCAGCTCCGCCAGGTTTTCCAGCCGGGTCTCGTCCTGCGGGTCGCGGCTGGCCTGCAGCTCGCTGACGTAGCCGGTGCGGTCGAGCACGGCCTCGAGGAGGTCGCCGATCCCGGCGCCCCCCTCGTGCAGCCCGCCCAGACCCTCGAGCAGCGCGGTGAATCCCTTGACCGCCTTGACCGAGCGGGTGGCGATGCCGGGGGCGTCCTCGACGCGGCCGAGTGCGGCGACGAAGGGGATCCGCTCGCGCTCGGCGAGCTGGGCGAGCGCCAGCTGGGCCCGGTCGCCGATGCCGCGCTTGGGGGTGTTGATGATCCGGCGCATGTTGACCGTGTCCGCCGGGTTGGCGACGACGCGCAGGTAGGCCAAGGCGTCCTTGACCTCGCGCCGCTCGTAGAAGCGGGTGCCGCCGACGACCTTGTAGGGCAGCCCCGTGCGGACGAAGATCTCCTCGATGGCGCGCGACTGCGCATTGGTCCGGTAGAAGACCGCGACATCGCCGGGACGCACCCCGTGCTCGTCGTGCAGGTCATCGATCTTCTTGGCGATGAAGGAGGCCTCGTCGTGCTCGTTGTCGCCGACGTAGCCGACGATCTGCTCGCCGGCCCCTGCCTCGGTCCACAGGTTTTTCTTCCGCCGCGACTCATTGCGCTCGATGACCGCGTTGGCCGCGGTGAGGATCGTCTGCGTCGAGCGGTAATTTTGCTCGAGGAGGATCGTCCGGGCGTCCGGGTAGTCCTCCTCGAACTCGACGATGTTGCGGATCGAGGCCCCGCGGAAGGCGTAGATCGACTGGTCGGCATCACCGACGACGACCAGCTCGCTCGGCTCGACGGAGTGGGCTGACCGGGTCGCGTCCTTGTCGCCGCCCACCAGCTCACGCACGAGCATGTACTGCGCGTGGTTGGTGTCCTGGTACTCGTCGACGAGGACGTGGCGGAAGCGACGGCGGTAGTGCTCGGCGACATCGGGGAAGGCCTGCAGGATGTGCACCGTCGTCATGATGATGTCGTCGAAGTCCAGCGCATTGGCCTGCCGCAGTCGGCGTTGGTACTCGGTGTAGACCTGCGCGAGCGTCTGGTCCTGCTGTGTCCCGCCGGTCTGGACGTCCTCGTCGACCGCCGCGCGCCGCGCGAACTCCTCCTCGTCGACCAGCTCGTTCTTGAGGTTGCTGATCCGATGGCCCATGGAGCGCGGAGGGAAGCGCTTGGGGTCCAGGTCGAGATCACGCATGACCATGGCGACGAGGCGCTGGCTGTCGGCCGCGTCGTAGATGGAGAAGCTGCTCTTCATCCCGACCTTGGTCGCCTCGCGGCGCAGGATCCGCACGCACGCGGAGTGGAAGGTCAGCACCCACATCGCCTTGGCCCGCGGACCGACGAGGTCCTCGACCCGCTCGCGCATCTCGGCGGCGGCCTTGTTGGTGAAGGTGATCGCCAGGATCTGGCCCGGCTGGACGCCCCGCGCCCCGAGCAGGTGGGCGATGCGGTGAGTGAGCACCCGGGTCTTACCCGAGCCGGCCCCGGCGATGATGAGCAGCGGTCCGCCCGCGTGCAGGACCGCCTCGCGCTGGCCCGGGTTGAGGCCGGCGACCAGCTCCTCCGGGTCCCGCTGGACGGGAGTGTCGTGCCGGCTGTGCGCGGCCCGCGTCGGGCCCTCGTCGCTCATCGCCCACGTGGGGACGCCGGCGTCGGTCACGTCGTGGTTCCAGTCACCGGGCAGGGCATCGGGAAGGTCGTCGAAAAGGCTGCTCATGTCGGCGACCAGCCTACGTCGCGGGACTGACACCCCCTTCGCCCAGATACCGTGCCGCGGTGAGCCCGATCCGCGACCACCTGAGCCTGCTGCGCGAACGACGCTTCGCCGCGCTCTTCGCCGCGCGGACCTTGTCGATGCTCGGGCTGGCCTTCGCACCCGTGGCGCTCGCCTTCGGCGTCCTCGGGCTGCCGGGGGCCGACGCCGGCACCCTCTCGCTCGTCGTCGCGGCCGAGGCGATCCCGCACGTCCTCGGGCTGCTGCTCGGTGGTGTCGTGGCCGACCGCTACCCACGCCGTTTCGTGATGTTCACCGGGGAGTGCCTCTCCCTCGTGGCCTGGCTCGGGATCGGCATCATGTTCCTGGTCGGGTGGGCACCGATCCCGGTGGTCTGTGCCTTCGCCGTGCTCACCGGCCTCGCCGGCGCCGTCGTCTGGCCGGTCCTGTCCGGGATCATCCCCGAGGTCGCGCCCGCGGGACACCTCCAGTCGGCCAACGCGCTGCTCGCGGTCGGCGCCAATGTCGCCCGCATCGGTGGGCTGATCGCGGCCGGGGCCATCGTCGTGCTCATCGGGCCCGGCTGGGCCCTCGTCGGCGCCGCCGCGATCCACGGTGCGGCCGCGACCTTCGCCTGGCGGATCGGCTCCACCCCACGCCCCGGACGCGAAGGGGGGACCTCCGTCGTCGCCGAGCTGCGGGAGGGGTGGGTCGAGTTCTCCTCACGCGAGTGGCTGTGGGTCGTCGTCGCGCAGTTCGCCCTGCTGATCCTCGCCTGGCAGGGCGCGCACACCGTCCTCGGTCCGGTCGTGGCCGAGGCCGAGCTGGGCGGCGCCGGAGCCTGGTCGGCGATCCTCACCGGCGAGGCGGTCGGCATGCTCGTCGGCGTCGTCATCGCCCTGCGGATCAGGCCGCGCCGCCCGATCCTCCTCGGGGTACTGCTCACCTCGCTCACCGCGCTGCCCTACCTGCTGCTCGGGGTGGGCGCCCCCCTTCCGCTCATCGTGCTCGGCGGTTTTGTCATGGGTCTGGGCATGGACACCTTCACCGTGCTGTGGCAGACGACGATGCAGCGCGAGGTGCCGCCCGAGGCACTCTCGCGAGTCGCCTCCTACGACGCCTTCGGGTCGATGCTCTTCGGGCCGGTCGGGGTCCTGCTCGCCGGACCGGCAGCGGTGCACCTCGGCGCCCACCGGGCCCTGCTCGTGTGCGCTGCGCTCATCCTCCTGTCCAGCCTGCTGGCCCTGCTGTCCCGGGACGTGCGCACCCTGCGTGCGCCCGTCGACATCACTCCGGTCCCCGAGGGCGAGTACACCTCACCGGTGGATCCGGTCGTCTGACCCGGGATCTAGGCTGCTCCCATGTCCCAGATCGTGCGCCCCGACCCCCGCTACCAGGCCTCCTACCTGGAGGCCCACGACGAGTTCGGCGGTGCGCACCGCGACGGCGACGGCGACCTGGTGCAGGCCGCTGACCCGACGGTCGGTTTCGAGGGCTTCAGCTTCACCCGGGAGGGGCTGGAGGACCGCGACGAGTTCCGCCGCTTCGTGCAGGTCCGTCGCGCCGACGAGCTCCCGGAGACGCCGCGACCCGCCGGCTTCGTCCCGTGCACCTTTCTCTGGGTCGTCGAGGGCGAGGAGTACCTCGGCTCGATCGCGCTGCGGCACGAGCTGAGCGACTTCCTGCTCGAGCAGGGTGGGCACATCGGCTACTCGATCCGCCCCTCGGCGCGGCGGCAGGGGCACGCGAGCACCGCCCTTCGTCAGGTGCTGGAGCTCGCCGGCGAGATGGGTCTGGAGCGCGTCCTGATCACCTGCGACGAGGACAACGAAGCCTCCCGCGCGACCATCGAGGGCGCCGGCGGCGAGTACGAGGACTCCCGCAGCGGCAAGCGACGCTACTGGGTGACGACCATCGCCACGGACCGTCCGGAGGGTGCCCGCCTGTCCTAGGCTCGGTGCATGGCACGCGGCGAGCACGGTGAGGACGTCCATCTCGACGTCGGCGGCAGGGATGTGCGCATCTCCTCCCCCGACCGGGTCTACTTCCCCGAGCGCGGCGAGACCAAGCTCGACCTCGCGCAGTACTACCTGTCCGTCGGTGACGGGATCCTGCGTGCGCTGCGCGAGCGGCCGACGATGCTGCACCGCTTCCCCAAGGGGGTCGAGGGCGCCAAGGTCCACCAGAAGCGCCTGCCCCAGGGGGCACCGGACTGGGTGGAGACGGTGCGTCTGCACTTCCCCCGGTACGACCAGCACGCCGACGAGCTGTGCCCGACCGAGCTGGCCCAGATCCTCTGGGCGGTGCAGATGAGCACCGTCGAGCTGCACCCGTGGAATGTCCGTCGTGCCGACGTCGACCGGCCCGACGAGTGGCGGATCGACCTCGACCCCATGCCGGATGCTCCCTTCGACCGGGTACGGCGGGTGGCCGGTGTCGTCCACGAGGTCCTCGACGAGCTCGGTGTGGTGGGCTACCCCAAGACCTCCGGGGGATCCGGGCTGCACGTCTACGTGCGCATCGAGCCTCGATGGGAGTTCGGCGAGGTGCGCAGGGCGGCGCTCGCCTTCGCCCGCGAGGTCGAGCGGCGCGTCCCGGACGAGGTGACGACGACGTGGTGGCGCAAGGACCGTGACCCGGCGGCCGTCTTCGTCGACTACAACCAAAATGCTCGCGACCACACGATCGCGGCCGCGTACTCGGTGCGGGGCAACGCGGCCGGCACCGTGTCGACCCCGATCACCTGGGACGAGATCACGGACGTCGAGCCACAGGACTTCACCATCGCGACCGTGCCGCAGCGCTTCGCGGAGCTCGGTGACCTGCACGCCGACATCGACCATGTGGCGCACGACCTGGGTCCGCTGCTGGAGTGGGCCGAGCGCGACGAGGCCGAGGGCGCCGAGCCGCCGGTCGACCCCGAGGACTGATCAGAGCGCACGACGCAGGCAGGCGTCGAGCCAGTGGGCCAGACCGGCATCGTCCTCGACGGCGTCGGGCGAGACGTCGAGCCAGCTGGGGCCCATGCCTCGCTCCCCCATGAGCGCGACCTGGGCGTAGTAACGACCAGCCTGCTCCAGGAGCTGCTCGCTCTCGTCGGGGTCGACACGCACCAGCAGGCCACCCCCGCCCCGCACTCCCATGAGGATCTCGTCCTTGACGAGGAAGATCAGCGCCCCGAACATCCGCTTCTCCTCCCACGCGATGCCGCGGTCGAAGAGGGCGGTGCGGACCCGGTCGGCGAGATGCTCGTCGATGGCCATGGATCCACACTGGCAGATGTCTATGGTGAGCAGGTGCCTGAGCCAGTCCTCCTGCCCCATCCCGTGACGGGTGCTCCCTTCGCCTCACCGGTCGTGCCCGGGACCGGCTGGCCCGATGACCTGGCGACCACCGAGACCCCCGTCGCCCGGACCGCCGCGCAGGTGAGGCGGCTGGCGAAGGGAGCCATCGGGCAGGACGAGCTGGACGCCCGGATCTCCGTCTGCCGCGCCTGCCCGCGTCTGGTGGCGTGGCGTGAGGAGGTCGCCCTCACCAAGCGGGCCGCCTTCAGCGACCAGCCGTACTGGGGGCGGCCCGTGCCGACGCTCGGCCCGGCCGATGCACCCGTGCTCGTCGTCGGTCTCGCTCCAGCGGCCCACGGCGCCAACCGGACGGGACGCAACTTCACCGGCGACCGGTCGGGCGACTGGCTCTATGCCGCACTGCACCGGGCCGGGTACGCGAGCCAGCCGGAGTCGTGGGCCGCCGGGGACGGGCTCGAGCTCGACGGCGTGCGGATCGTCGCACCCGTGCGCTGCGCGCCGCCGCAGAACAAGCCGACGACGCTCGAGAAGCAGACCTGCGCGCCATGGCTCGATGCCGACCTGGCGAGGAGCGTTCCCTTCGTCCGGTCGATCATGTGCCTGGGCTCGATCGGGTGGGACGCGACGATCGCCGGCGTACGGCACGCGGGGTGGGACGTGCCGAGGCCCAAGCCCAAGTTCGGGCACGGCGCCCGCGCCACGCTGCGCACCCCCGACGGCCGGGAGGTCGCTCTGGTGGGCTGCTACCACGTGAGCCAGCAGAACACCTTCACCGGCAAGCTGACCGAAACCATGCTCGACGAGGTCATTGCCTCGCTGTGAGTCCTAGGGTGTCGGCATGGCCACCACCACTGCGCTCGTCGTCACCCGCCACGGAGGACCCGAGGTCCTCGCGCTCGAGGAGCGCGAGGTGCCGCCGCCAGGACCGGGCGAAGCCCTCGTCGAGGTCGCCGCAGGTGGCGTCAACTTCATCGATGCCTACATGCGCGAGGGCATCTACGCGAGCGAGCCGCCGTACGTGCAGGGCTTCGAGGCCGCCGGCACCGTGCGCGAGGTCGGTGAGGGTGCGGCAGTCGCCGTCGGCGACCGGGTCGCGTGGTCGATGACGGCCGGGCTGCATGCCGGTCTCGTCATCGCCGACTCCACGCGCCTGCTGCCCGTCCCCGACGACGTCGACCTCGAGACCGCGTGTGCCGCAACGCTGCAAGGCCTGACTGCGCACGCCCTCGTCACCAGCTGCTACCCGGTGCAGGAGGGCACGATCGCGCTCGTGCACGCCGCCGCTGGTGGGGTCGGACAGCTGCTCACCCAGATGATCACCTCGCGCGGTGGCACCGTCATCGCGACGGCAGGATCGCACGGCAAGCTCGAGATCGCCCGCTCGCGCGGCGCCTCCGAGCTCATCGACTACTCCGACACGGACGACCTGGCCGGTGAGATCGCAGCGGCGGCCCAGCGGCTCGGGGCGACGCAGGGAGTCGACGTCGCCTATGACGGCGTCGGCAAGGCGACCTTCGACGCGTCGCTGTCGTCGCTACGCCCCCGCGGCACACTCGTGCTCTTCGGCGGGGCCTCCGGGCAGGTGCCCCCCTTCGACCTGCAGCGGCTCAATGCCGGAGGGTCCTTGTTCGTCACCCGCCCCTCGCTGGCCCACTTCATCATCGAGCGCGAGGAGCTGCTGATGCGCGGGCGCGAGGTCTTCGAGGAGATCTCCAGCGGGCGGCTCGACATCGCCATCGGTGGGCGGTACTCCTTCGCCGAGGCGGCGCAGGCCTACCAGGCGCTCGAGGGTCGGCAGACGACGGGCAAGGTCATCCTCATCCCCTGATGACCTGCCCACAAGGACTGCACCTGGTCTGGCAAGCGCCGAGGAAGCCCCGTTCTGTGCCGACCGCAGGCTGACCTGCAGTCCTTGTGAACCTGTGGACAACTCAGGGCGTGTGCGACCAGTGACTGTCAGGCTGACAGGCATGTCAGAGGTCGCCCAGATCATTGCCCAGGCCGGCGGGAGCGCAACGCGCCAGGAGCTGAGGCCAGCACTGCGGGGCCGGCCCCTGACCCGCGCCGTCCGATCCGGCGAGATCCTCCGGGTGCGGCGAGGGATCTACACCCTCCCTGCTCTTGACGCCTCCCTCGAGGCCGGGTTGCGGGCGAACGGCGTCGTGAGTCACCGCAGTGCTGCACTCCTGCACGGATGGGGGGTGCTCCACGCACCGAAGCAGCCGGAGCTGACCATCCCCCGGCACCGTCGCGTGGAGGCAGGGCGACGCCGCCAGGTCCACGCCCGCTGGCGGACACTGGATCCGCAGGACATGGACGACTCATGCACCACCCCTCTGCGGACGGTCGTGGACTGTGCGGCCGACCTCCCTCTCCCGGAGTCACTGGCCGTGGCGGACTCGGCCCTGCGTTCGGGCAAGGTCACGGCCCAGGAGCTGGCTGATGCCACCGTGCCCCGCATCGGTCGCTCACGCGCTGGACGAGCCCTGGCCCTGGCCTCAGCAGAGGCGGCCAATCCCTTCGTGTCGGGGTTGCGCGCCTTCGCTGTCGAGGCAACCGACGGGGTGTGGACGCCGCAACAGCCGATCACCCTGCGCGACGGCGTCGTCCTGCACGCAGATGTCGGGTGCGCGGCGGTCAGGGTCGCGCTCGAGGCCGACAGCCACGAGTTCCACAAGAGTCGGTCTGACATCATCCGGGACTGCCACCGCTACAACGAGATGACCATTGCGGGCTGGGTCGTGCTGCGCTTCGCGTGGGAGCACGTGATGTTTCACCCCGACTGGGTCCGCGAGGTCATCGCTTGGGTCGTCGCCGTCAGGTCAGCTCACAAGGACTGCACGTCGATACCGGCGTGACGTGGCGATCCCGCCATCAGACCGCCTCTCCGCCAGATCAGATCGCTTGCGTGGAGGAGCTGCAGTCCTTGTGGGTCACCAGACGAAGGCGATGATGGCGTTGACGACCGCCAGACCGGCAGCGACCAGGGCGAGGGTCTTGCCGTTTTCACCACGCTTGCTCTTGGCGTTACCGATCTCGGCGCAGGCCAGGACCGCGATCATGACGACGAGCTTGGTGCCGATCTTGGCGTGGTTGACCGGATCGTCACCCGCCTCGGCCAGACCGGTCAGCCCGAGGCCGAGCAGCAGCTGGATACGCGCGCCCCAGACCTGGACGAGGTGCCCTCGACCAGCGACGAAGGGTCCGACGACGATCGCCAGCATCGCGAGCATGTGCAGGACGTAGAGGACGAGACGCAGGGCTTCCATGCCCGGCAGCCTAGGCGACCAGGGGCGCTGTCTCCTACACCGGGTAGGAGTCGCCGCCGGGCACGTGGGGCCAAGCCACGCGCACCATGTCGGACAAGGGCAGCGACCCGACCTCCCCCAAGGGGACCCACGCGGCAGCAGCCGTGGACCCGTCGACCTCCACCACGTGAGCGGGCGTCGGGCGCGGGCAGGTCGCCGAGTGGATCAGCCGCACCGCGTGGAAGTCCTCGTGCCGCTCCCCCGCCGCGACATCCCCGACCCAGTGCCGGGACTGCACCTGCACGAGGGCGTCGACGACGACGTGCTGACCGGCCTCCTCGTGGACCTCGCGCACGACCCCGTCGAGAGGTGCCTCCCCCGGGTCGACCCCTCCGCCGGGCAGCGTCCACAGCCCGGCGCCGCCGCCGACCCACGAGGCCAGCTGGGACAGCAGCAGCCGCCCCTCGTCGACGACGATCGCGTACGCCGCCAGTCGCTGCAGGATCCGGGCGCCCGCTGCTCCGACGGGGATCTCGACCACGTCGACGACCGGGGCCAGCGGGTCCACGTCGTAGCGCACCTCGACCTGGCCCTCGACGATCTCGGTCTGCATGGGCTGCCCGACCCAACCGTGCTCGGCCAGCAGGTCCACCGGGTCCTGCCCGTGCGCCAGTGGCCAGCGTCCGACCTCGCCCTCGGCGTCCACGGCCACGACGACGACACTCATGCGCCGGCCCGTCGGTACTCCGCCACGGCCAGGTCGACGACCCGTTCCCAGGTCTGCGCGGGCGGCGTGCGCCGGTTGTGCCGAGCGATCCGGGCCCGCAGGCTCTCGTCAGCAACGAGCCGCACCAGCGCGTCGGTCAGCCCGGCATCCTCGGTGGCCAGCAGACCCGACACTCCATCGGTCACGACCTCGCGGACACCCGAGTCACCCCGCGCGATGACCGGCAGTCCCGCCGTGCGCGCCTCGAGCGCCGCGATGCCGAAGGCCTCCAGCCGGGTCGGCGACAGGTACCCGTCGGCGTCGGCCCACGCCCGCGCGAGCTCGCCGCGCGTCACGCGACCCGGCAGGCGCACCACGTCGCCCAGCCCCAGTGCCTGGATACGGGCCTCCAACCATGGCCGCAACGGGCCGTCCCCATAGATGTCCACCGTCATCGCGCGCGGTCCCAGCCGCTCGTGTGCTCGGGCCACGACGGACAGCAGGGCACCGACGCGCTTGCGAGGAGCCAGCCGCGAGGCCGTCACCACCCGCACGGGCCGGGCACCGGTGCGGGCCGGACCTGCCGGCCAGGCCGACGGGTCGATGCCGTTGGGGAGGACGGCGACGGACTCCCCCTTCGCCGCCTTGTGCACGCCCTCGGCAGCAAAGCCGGAGACGGCGGAGAGGACCGCGCCACGCTGCACCCACCGGCGGACCGCCGGGCCGAGCGGACGGGCCGCACGGTCGAGCACGCAGTGCCAGGTGAGCGCCGTCGGCAGCCCCAGGCCCGTCGTGACCCCAGCCATGTCCCAGGCGAAGGGAGAGACCACCCCCATGTGCACGTGCGCCACATCGAAGCCTCCCGCGGCGAGCAGCTGCCGCACCTGCGGCGACGCCATCGGGTTGACCGGCAGCCCCAGCGCCAGCGGCGTGCTCAGTCGGTGCACGTGCACGCCGTCGACACCCGGACCACCCGCCGTCGCGGTGAAGACCTCGACCTCGTGACCGGCCACGACGAGCTGGGCCGCGAGGTCACTGACCTGCGACTCGATCCCGCCGGTGCGCGGCGGGTAGCAGTCGGAGAGCAGGGCCACCTTCACGGCTCCAAGGGTGCCACGGACAGGTGTGGCAGGGTTTCACCCGATGGACTCCGCAGCCCGCACCCTCGTGGTCTTCCACGCCCACCCCGATGACGAGGCACTCCTCACGGCGGGGACGATGGCCCGCGCCGCGGCTGCCGGGCACCGGGTCGTCCTCGTGGTCGCCACGGACGGCGCGCTGGGCCTGACCGACGAGTCCGCCTACGGGAGCACGGGCGAGGCCCTCGCCGCCACCCGCAGCCGCGAGCTGTCAGCCAGTGCACGCGCCCTGGGCGTCGCCCGCACCGTCGAGCTCGGCTACGCCGACAGCGGCAGCGGACCCGAGGTCTGGCCCGACCCGCCGGGTCGTCGCCGCTTCGTGCGCGTGCCGCTGGACGAGGCAGCCACGGCACTGGCTGACGTGCTCGTCGAGGAGCGCGCCGACGTCCTGACGACCTATGACCCCAACGGCGGCTACGGCCACCGCGACCACGTGCGCGTCCACGAGGTCGGGGCGCGCGCGGCCGAGCTGGCCCGCGAGCGCGGGCTCGACGTCCGGGTGCTCTGGGCGACCGTCCCGCGGGATCTGATCTGCCGGGCCATCGACCTCGTCGCCCGGGTCTATCGCTTCCCACCCGAGTTCGACCGCAGCAGCTTCGACCGGGCCTTCTCCGCGACGGCTGACATCACCCACCGCTTTGACGTGCGGCGCTTCGCCGGGGCCAAGCGTGCGTCGATGCGAGCGCACGCCAGCCAGGCCGCCGACACCGACGGCGGCGACCGCACCCTCGGGATGCTCGTGCGCATCCCGAGGCCGATCTACGACCTCGTCTTCGGCCGGGAGTGGTTCGTCGATCCGAGCGCGCCCGCGGGTCCCACCCGCACCGACCTCTTCGAAGGACTGTCGTGACGACCGCACCGTCCGGCCCCGCGCCGGCTCAGCCATCGCCTGCTGACCCGAAGCGGACCTCTCCCGTCGTCCGGGGGCTGCAGATCTGTCTCGGGCTCGGCCTGGCGGTCGCGATGCTCTGGTGGGGCCTGCCCCACTTCGCCAAGACCTCGTGGAGCGAGGTCTTCCACGTCCTGGGGACGGTCCCTGCGTGGAAGGCTGCGCTCTTCATCGCGCTCGTGGTGGCCGGTCTCTACTGCTACACCTTCGTCATGACGGGGGCGATGCCCGGCCTGACCCACTCACGGGCACTGATCCTCAATGTCTGCGGGTCCTCGGTCTCCAACCTGCTGCCGGGTGGTGGTGCCGTTGGCCTGGCCGCGACGTACTCCATCGCCAAATCGTGGGGTTTCTCCGCCGCGAGCGTGACCACGATGGCCGTGGTGACCGGGGTGTGGAATGTCCTGACGCGCGTCGCGCTGCCGATCATCGCCGTCCTCGGGCTGGCCTGGGGTGCGACTGATCTGCCGACAGCGATGCGGGAGGCCGCGTGGGCCGCAGTGCTGTCCGGCACCGCAATCGTCGCCCTCTTCGCCGTGGCCATCGGCACCGACGCGGGGGCCCGCATGCTCGGGCGTGGGATCGATCGCCTGATCCGCCTGGTCCGTCGCGGCCACGGCGACACCGTCGAGCGGGGCCTGACGGGCATGCGCGAGCGCACCGCCGACACCGTGCGCACCGGATGGCTGCAGATGACGCTCGGGATGGTCGGCTTCTTCGGCCTGTACTACGTGCTCTTCCTGCTGTGCACGCAGACGACCGGCATCGAGCTGCCCTTCGGTCAGCTCTTCGCGGCCTACGCGATCGGCCGCCTGCTCACCGCTGTCGGCGTGACGCCCGGTGGGCTCGGCGTGACCGAGACGGGCACCGCTGCCGCGCTCGTCGCCTGGGGCGCCGACCCGGCCGCGTCGATGGCCGGCGTCGTCCTCTTCTCGATCTTCACCCACCTCATGGAGATCCCGCTGGGAGCCATCGGGTGGCTGGCGTGGAGTCTCATGCCCAAGGCGAGCGCCGAGGAGCTGGCCGAGGCCGAGGCGCCTGCCTGACCACGTCCGAACCGGGTCAGCCGAGCAGGCGGCGCACCTGGCGGGTCTGCGCCTGACGCGCCACCTCGTCGTCCAGCTGCGCGGGCTCGAAGTCCCGCCCGGTCGCCTGCTCCGCCGCCCAGCCGATGAGCGCGTCCGAGAGACGTGGGTTGGCGGGCAGGACGGGGCCGTGCAGGTAGGAACCGATGACATGGCCAGCGACAGCGCCCTCGGTGCCGTCGCTGCCGTTGTTGCCCTGACCGTGCCGCACCCTGCCGAAGGGGGCCTGTCCCGCCCCGAGCACCGTGGAGCCCGAGTGGTTTTCATAGCCGACGACGTCGCCGTGGTCGGTGCTCAGGACGACCGGACCGATCATCCGCTGCTCGTTGCCCCGGGTCGTGACATCGAGGATGCCCAGGCCGGGCAGGCTCTTGCCCTCGACGGTGACGAAGGCATTGCCGAAGAGCTGGTACATCCCGCAGATCATCAGCATCGCGGTCCCGTCTGCGGCGAGCCCACGCAGCCGGTCGGCGATGCGCGCGAGATCGTCCTCGACCTTGGTCTGCCCGGAGTCCTGGCCGCCACCACCGACGACGAGGTGAGCCTGCTCGGGGAAGGGGTGCCCGGGGTGGTGTTGGTGCACGACCGGCACATAGCCGTGCCGTCGGATGCGAGCGGCCAGGCAGCGGGTGTTGCCGAGATCGCCGTAGATGCTCATCTCGCGCGGGTAGAGGTGGACGACGTGGATCTCGCCCTTGCCCTCGTGACCGGAGTCGGCGGGCAGCGCGGAGCGTGCAGGCTCGCCGAGGATCGGGATGTCGAGGTTGGTGCTCATGCTGCGCCTCCGGCGGTCTCGGGGGCATCGACGCCCATCTCCGGCAGGTCGTAGCGCTCACTGAGCATGCGGCGCAGCGCGAGCATCGCCGTGTAGGTGCAGAAGATGCGCTTGGGCTCCTCCCGGTGGTCGGCGAGGAAGCTCTCCAGCGCCCGGGCCAGGTCCACCTCGGTCGCCGCGACGGGGACATCGTCGTACTGCAGGCGCAGGGCCATGTCCCAGCCACGCACGCCGCTGGTCAGCGCCACCCCACGATCGCGCAGGGACTCGAAGCTCACGTCGTAGAGCCAGGACACGTCGCGCCCGTCGGCGTAGTCGTCGTTGATCGCGATCATCGTCGCCGTGGGCGTGCTGCCATAGGTGCCGAGCGCGACGGTGAAGCCCGCCGGGTTCTTGACCAGCACCAGCTCCAGCGGCGTGCCATCGGCATCGACGACCTCACCCCGGCCGAAGGGGGGCGCCACCGTGCGCAGCGCCTGCTCGGTGGCGTCGGTGCGGAAGTCGGCGCCGAGGAGGTGCTTGGCCATCGAGGTCGCGGCCGTGGCGTTGATCATGGCGGCCAGACCGCGCTGACGCAGGGTGACGGGGCCGACCCGGCCCCCTTCGTCCTGCGCACCGAAGGTGATCTGCAGCTGCTGCTCGTCGATGGGTGTGAGGAGACCGTCGCGCTCGGCGGCCGCCGGGGGCGCGAAGTCGTCCTGCTCGCGGGAGTCGTGCTCCGACAGCTCACCGAGGCGATCTGCCGCAGCGGCGTCGAGGCCGAACCAGCTGACGTCGATGCCGGGCGCGAGGGTCGTGGCGATCCGGTTGACGAAGGGATCGTCGCGGTTGAGCACGACCCCCTGGGTCGTCATCGCGGCGAGCTGGGTCAGCAGCCCTGCGGTGTGGTCGATCTCGGCGAAGCGGTCCAGCTGGTCGCGCGCGACATTGAGCAGCAGCGCATGTGTTGGGGCGACCGCGCGAGCGAAGTGCAGGGCGTGGGCCTCATCGAGCTCGAGGACGGCGATGTCGGCCTGGAGGCGGCCGCGCTGGAGCTTTTCGCTGAGCAGCGACGAGATGACACCGCGGGTGAAGTTGCTGCCGGTCGGGTTGGTGAAGACGGTCTTGCCGTGGGCACGCAGCACCGCGACGAGCATCTTGGTCGTCGTCGTCTTGCCGTTGGTCCCGGACACGACGACGATCCCTCCGCGCACGTCCGCGAGGGCGTGGGCGAGGAATCCGGGGTCGACCTTTTCGGCGACGAGGCCTGGCAGGGCAGATCCGCCGGAGCCACCGCCCCTGAGGCGGGCGGCGCGGCGGGCGGCCTTGCCGGCGAGGGCGGCAACAGTGGTTCTCAGCACCGGATCACCCTAACGGCGAGTCGGCGCCGGGCCGTGCAGCGAAGTCGGCGCTGCGTTCCTGACCGGATCGGGTCGCGATGGCATCCATGACCTCGTCAGTGACCGCACGCAGCAGGCGCCCCTTGACGTGCTGCGCCTCCAAGGAGCCCACGTCCACCGGCGGCGCGAAGCTGACCGTCACCCGGTGCGGGCGGATGCCCCGGTGGCCAGCGGGTTGCGCCTTGTCGGTGCCGGTGAGGGCACAGGGGATCACGGGGGCCCCGGAGGCGAGGGCGAGTCGACCGACGCCGGTGCGGCCCTTGTGCAGTTTGCCGTCGCGGCTGCGGGTCCCCTCGGGGTAGATGCCGAAGGCGCCACCGGCGGCCAGGTGCTCCTCGGCGATCTCGAGCGAGAGCGCCGCCGCCCGGGCGTCGGAGCGGTCAACGGGGATCATGCCGCCGAACTCCCCGAACCAGAGGCGCTTGAGCCACCCGGTGATGCCACTGCCCTGCATGTACTCGGCCTTGCCGAGGAAGCCCACCTTGCGGCCCGCGGCGAGCGGGATGACCATCGAGTCGATGAAGCTGAGGTGGTTGCTGGCGATGATGACCGGTCCGGTGGCCGGGATGTGCTCGGCACCCTCCACCCGCAACCGGAGATAGGCACGAAGGGGAGGCCCGACGAGGACTCTCCGCAGGAGCCACTCGAGTCCACGCATGGGGAGGGTGCCAGTCACCCGGTCAGCGTAGCCATTAGCCTGACGTCCCATGACCAGCATCCCACCGCCTCCGCACCAGCCCGGCCCGCACCAGCAGCCGGTCGCCCCGGTATTCGGGCCGCAGGCGGCGATGATGCAGCCCCCCGCCGGGCACGGAGCGTTCATGCTGACCCTGCAGGGCAATGGCTTCACGGCCGGGCTGACCCCGAAGGTGCACATCGACGGCCATCCCGTCCCCGGCGCCTTCGGGGCGAACTTCTACCCCCTTCGTCCCGGCCACCACCGCGTCGACGTGCACACCCAGTGGATGCGGCAGTACGGGCAGGCGTCGATGCAGCTCGACATCCGCGAGGGGCAGACGGTCCCCGTCTTCTACGCCGTCCCGTGGCACCAGTTCACGACCGGGTCCATCGGCCACCAGCAGCAGTCGCGCAAGGGCGTCGGCGTGATGCTCACGATCCTCATCGTGCCCCTCCTCGCCATGCTGGGCATGTGCCTGCTCGCGCTGCTGTACAGCCTGACGAACTGACGAGTACATCCCGGACCGTCCCCTCACGTGTGAATGAGTGGCACCTGAGGCCCGATCACTCCCACTCGATGGTGCCCGGCGGCTTGCTCGTGACGTCGAGCACCACGCGGTTGACCTCTTCGACCTCGTTGGTGATGCGGTTGGAGATCTGCGCGAGGACATCACCGGGTACCCGGGTCCAGTCGGCGGTCATCGCGTCCTCGGATGAGACGGGACGCAGCACGATCGGGTGACCGTAGGTGCGGCCGTCGCCCTGGACACCGACCGAGCGCACGTCGGCGAGCAGGACGACCGGGCACTGCCAGATCTCCTTGTCCAGACCCGCAGCGGTCAGCTCCTCGCGAGCGATCGCGTCGGCCCGGCGCAGGATGTCGAGGTTGGTCTCGGTGACCTCACCGATGATCCGGATCCCCAGACCGGGGCCGGGGAAGGGCTGGCGGTCGACGATCGCGTCAGGCACACCAAGCTCGCGACCGACCTGGCGGACCTCGTCCTTGAAGAGGGCGCGCAGCGGCTCGATGAGCTTGAACTGCAGGTCATCGGGCAGGCCACCGACATTGTGGTGCGACTTGATGTTGGCCGCGCCCGTGCCACCGCCGGACTCGACGACGTCCGGGTAGAGCGTGCCCTGCACGAGCCACTTGACCGGGTGGCCGTCGTCGGCACCGTCGCCGACGACATCGCGCGCCGACTGCTCGAAGACGCGGATGAACTCGCGGCCGATGATCTTGCGCTTCTCCTCCGGGTCGGTGACGCCGGCGAGCGCGCCGAGGAAGCGCTCCTTGGCGTCGACGACGACGAGGTTGACCCCGGTCGCGTCGACGAACTCCTGCTCGACCTGCTCGGCCTCGCCCTGGCGCAGGAGGCCGTGGTCGACGAAGACGCAGGTCAGCTGGTCGCCGACGGCGCGCTGCACGAGCGCCGCGGCGACGGAGGAGTCGACGCCGCCGGACAACGCGCACAGCACGCGGTCCTGGCCGACGGTCTCCTTGATCAGGGCGACCTGCTCGTCGATGACGTTGTCAGCGGTCCAGTCGGGCGTGAGGCCGGCGCCGCGGACGAGGAAGTTCTCGAGCACGGGCTGACCGAAGGTCGAGTGCATGACCTCGGGGTGCCACTGCACCCCGTAGAGCCGACGCTCGTCGTCCTCGAAGGCCGCGACCGGCGCACCGGTGGTGCTCGCGGTGACGCGCATGCCCTCGGGCGCCTCCGTCACGGAGTCGCCGTGGCTCATCCAGACCGACTGCTCGGCGGGCTGGCCGTTGAAGAGCGTGGACTCGCGGTCGCTGACCTGCGCCCGGGTCGCGCCGTACTCACGCAGACCGGTCCGCTCGACGGTGCCACCGAGGGCCTTGACCATCGCCTGGAAGCCGTAGCACATGCCGAAGACCGGGACACCGGCCTCGAGCAGCGTGACATCGAGGCCCGGTGCGTCGTCGGCGTAGACCGAGGAGGGGCCACCGGACAGAATCACCGCAGCCGGCTGCTTGGCAAGGATGTCCGCAACCGGCATCGTGTGCGGCACGACCTCGCTGTAGATCTTGGCCTCACGCACCCGTCGGGCGATGAGCTGGGCGTACTGGGCGCCGTAGTCGACGACGAGAACCGGGGAGGTCTTGAGCGAATCCGTCACCCGCACAGGCTACCGGGACTCGGCCCCTCCTCCGTCGTCGGTCAGGTGGTGAGCGGGGTGACCTCGCGGACGACCCGGCGCTCCTCGACGAAGGCGAGGAAGGGGATGCACGCGAGCAGGAGCGTGAGGATCATCCGACCGACCGACCAGCCGACCTTGAAGCCGAGGTTGGCGGTGGCGACAGCGAAGACCATGAAGATCAGCCCGTGCACCGGCGACCACCAGGCCAGCGCTTCGTTGTCCATGCCGTACTTGAGGATCATCTCGACGATGAGGACGAACATCGCCAGACCGGCGACGATCGCTGCGATGCGGAAGAAGGACAGGGCCGTCGCGATCGCCCTCGGGTCCGCGGTCGGCGCGCCCTTGGTGTTGTCGTTGCTCACGTCGTCTCCTCCATGCTCATGGCGGGCTCCCCCGCCTCGTCCTGGTCGGTGCGCGCGGCCTGGCGCACCATCTTGATCCACATCCACAGCGCAAAGACCGAAAAGAGCCACCACTGGAAGGCGTACATGACATTGCGGAACTGCAGCGAGGTGTCGGGCAGCGGCGGTGGGAGCCGCTCGAGTCCCTCCGCGCTCTCGGAGCCGTCCTCGCTGATCGCGAAGACGAAGCCGTTGTAGATGTCGCCGTCCCACGCGTTGACCAGCTGGGCGATGTCGACCGAGGTCAGCTCGCCGTCCGCTGAGCCACCGGACTCGTCCGGCGCCTCGGCTGGTGCCAACGAGCCGACGAGGTCGAGGGTTCCGTTCGGTGCCGAAGGGGGGTCCTCCCCCGCGGGGATCCAGCCGCGGACGACCGCGAGGTTGGCTCCCGTGTCGTCCACGACGAACCGGTCGAGCACCCAGCTGACCGTGGCGTCGTCGTAGCGACGGTTGACCACGAGGAGTGGCTCTCCGGCGTACTCGCCGCGCGTCGAGACCTGCTGGCCCGATCCCTCGTCGGGGAAGGACTCGTGCGGGCCGACGATCTGCGTGAGTGGCCGCGTCGGTCGTTCCTGGACCTCACGCACGGCGTCCGCGCGCGCCACGTCGTGGGCCACCGACCACTGCCAGCGGCCCGCGATGATCCCGAGCACGGCCAGGACGAGCGCCACCACGAGCAGCCCCAGCCAGCGGGGTCGAAGGGCGGTCCGGAGCACGCGCTCAGGCTACGCGAGCACGCTGGAGGCTCAGGACACCCCGTGACGAACGGCAGGCATGGGCAGGCTCACCGTGGAGCTGGCGTGGGTGAACTCACGCACCGCCGGCTGCCGCGCGACGACCGGATCGACCCGCCGGTAGGCATCACCCTGCGACGGTCGCAGGTCCGCGTCACCGGTGTTGGGCCACATCGCAAAGGTCCGCTCCGACTGCGCAGTGATCGTCAGTGACGGATTGACCCCGAGGTTGGCCGAGACGGCCGAGCCGTCGACCACGCTGATGCCCGGGTGGCCCCACAGCCGCTGGTAGGGGTCGATGACCCCGGTGGCGGGCGAGTCGCTGATGGGCGCGCCGCCGAGGAAGTGTGCGGTGAGCGGGATGTCGAAGGCCTCGCTCCACGTGCCACCGGGGTAGAAGGGCTGGCCGAGCCTCGCCGCAAGCTTGTCGGCAAGGACCGTGATGCCCTCGTGACCGGCCTTGATGTAGGTGGGGTTCTCCTCACCATGGCCCTGCGTGGAGGTGAGCCGGCGGCGTCCGCCGCGCCCCTGAGTCAAGTAGGTCGTCAGCGAGTTGTCGAGGGACTGCATCACGAGACCGATGACCGTGCTGTCGGCGAAATGGGTGCCCGGGGGGAACCAGGCCTTGAGCGCGGGAAGGTTGCGCGGCAGGTCGGCGAGGAGCTTCACGACGCGGGGGGTCTTGCCCGTCTTGGGCGGCGCGAGCAGGGTGGTGAGCATGCCCATCGCGTCCGAGCCCTGGCCGTACCGGACGTTCTCGATGTGGGTGGACGCATCGGGGTGAAAGGAGGAGGTGATGGCCACGCCCTTCGTCAGCGCGTCGTCCCCCTCGGGAGGCGTCGTTGCGAGCGCGCCCAAGAGCGCCTCGGAGTTGGTCCGCGTCAGCTCACCGAGCCGGTCGCTGATCCCCGACAGCTCGCCGTCCGCCTTCATCGCGTGGAGGAGGTTCTGCGTACCCCACGTCCCGGCGGCGACGACCACCTTGCGCGCAGTGGTCACGCGAGCGCTCTTGTCACCCAGCGCATCCGTGGCCTCGTGGCGCACGCGGTAGACCTCGTCGGGTCCCTCGGTCCCCGGGACCACCCCGACCCGGGTCACGGTGCGCATCGGCACGATCTGGGTCCCGAGACCCTCGGCGAGCGCGAGGTAGTTCTTGACGAGCGTGTTCTTGGCACCCACGCGGCACCCGACCATGCAGTTGCCGCACTCGGTGCACGTGGTGCGCGTCGGGCCGGCGCCACCGAAGTAGGGGTCGTCGATCGTGCGCCCCTGCTCCTGGGGCGAATCGTCCTCACCGAAGAGCACCCCGACAGGGGTCTTGCGGAAGGTCTCGGGGACACCCATCTCGGCCGCGGCGTCGCGCATGGCGTCCTCGACGACCGACTCGCACGGGTTGGTGACGACGCCGAGCATGGTGCTGGCCATGTCGTAGTGCGGCAGCAGCTCCGCCTGCCAGTCGGTGATGTGTCCCCACTGGCGATCCTTGAAGAAGACCTCCGGCGGCACGTAGAGCGTGTTGGCGTAGTTGAGCGAGCCGCCCCCGACCCCTGCGCCCGCCAGGACCATGACGTCCTTGAGCAAGTGGATGCGCTGGATGCCGTAGCAGCCGAACTTGGGCGCCCAGAGGAAGTTCTTCAGATCCCAGCTGGTCTCCGCGAAGTCGGAGTCCGCGAAGCGCCGCCCGGCCTCGAGGACGGTGACGCGATAGCCCTTCTCCGAGAGGCGAAGGGCAGCGACGGAGCCGCCGAAGCCGGAGCCGATGACGAGGACATCGGTGTCGGTGGTCTGCACGTCGTTCACTTCATGCCTGCCATCTTCATCGCGCGCAGACCCAGGGTCAGCGTCTTCGCGAACAGCTTGTCGCTCATCCCGAAGGCGGGCGCGATCGGGATGAGGTGCTGCGCGGCGACGGTCTGCGCCTCGGTGTACTTGAGGATCCCCTCGGCACCATGACGACGGCCCATGCCGGAGTCCTTCATCCCGCCCATCGGCGCCCCCATCGACGCCCACGCGGCCGCGTAGCACTCGTTGATGTTGACCGTGCCGGTCTGGATGCGGGCGGCGATCTCCCGACCGCGGCGCACATCACGGGTCCACACCGAGGAGTTGAGTCCGTACTCGGTGTCGTTGACCAGAGCGATCGCCGCGGCATCGTCGGCGACGCGGTAGATCGACACGAGCGGACCGAAGGTCTCCTCGTCGCGGCAGGTCATCGCCGCGGTCACGCCGTCCAGGACGGTCGGCTCGAAGACGAAGGGACCGATCTCGGGGCGGTGCCGGCCCCCGGTGAGGATCGTGGCCCCCTTCGCCGTGGCGTCCTCGATGTGAGCGGTCACGGTTTCCAGCTGCGCCTGGCTGACGAGGGAGCCCATGTCGAAGCCGTACTCGAGGGCCGTGCCGAGGGTCATCGCCTCGACGGCGGCGACGAAGCGCGGGATGAACTCGTCGGCGATCGCCTCGTGGACGACGACGCGCTCGGTGGAGATGCACAGCTGCCCGGCGCTGGAGAAGCAGGCCCGCACGGCCCCCTCGACCGCACGGTCGAGGTCGGCGTCGGCCGCGATGTAGACGGAGTTCTTGCCGCCGAGCTCCATGCTGAAGGAGACGAGTCGGGCAGCCGCGGACTGGGCGACCCGGCGACCCGTCGCGGTCGAGCCGGTGTAGCAGACGTAGTCCGTGGAGTCGACGACCGCCTGGCCTGCCTCGGAGCCGGCACCGAGGACCACCTGCAGGACGCCCTCGGGCAGTCCCGCCTCGCGCAGCAGCTCGACACCGGCGAGCGCGGTCACCGAGCCCTGCTGGTCGGGTCGCAGCACGACGGCGTTGCCGGCCATGAGGGCCGGCAGGGCATCGGTGATCGCCAGGCTCAGCGGATAGTTCCACGGGGAGACGACCCCCACGACGCCCTTGGGGTGGTGGAGCACCCGCGTCTGCGTCAGGACCGGGTAGGCACCGGCGACCCGGCGCGGCTTGAGGTGCGCCTCTGCGGTGCGGGCGTAGTAGCGGGCCGCGAGCGCGGTGTCGAGGACCTCCTCGAAAGCCTGCTTGCGCACCTTGCCCGACTCGATCTGCACGAGGTCGAGCAGATCGACCTGCTTGGCCAGCACGAGGTCGTGGAAGCGCAGCAGGATGCGGCGTCGCTCCTCGAAGGAGCTGGCAGCCCAACGGGGTTGGGCCGCCCGAGCGGCCGCGACCGCCCGACGCACGTCCTCGGCGCTGGACAGCGGCAGGGCCGCGATCGGCCCCCCGGTGAGCGGCGAGGTCCGGGTGAAGGTCTCTGCGGTCGGCGAGGCGACGACCCGACTGGCGTACCGGCGGGCCCGTCCGGGATCGACCGCATAGGTGGCCGTGGGGTCCAGCTCTGGGTCAGCGATGGTCTCCGAGGTCATTACTCAAGGGTAACCGTGCAGTGATCCCGGGGCCAGAGCGATCCACGTGCCAGACGCCACAACACGCGAGCGCCAGCGCGCCTCGTCGCCTCAGCTCGGCTGGTGCGGCGCGACGACGACCTCGATGCGCTGCAGCTCCTTGACCTCGGTGTACCCCGTGGTCGCCATGGCCCGGCGCAGGGCGCCGATGAGGTTGGTGGAGCCGTCCGACACCTTGCTCGGGCCGAAGAGGACCTCCTGGAGCGGAGCGACCGAGCCGACCTCGACGCGCGAGCCACGTGGCAGCTCACGGTGGTGGGCCTCGGGGCCCCAGTGGTAGCCACGGCCGGGGGCATCAGCAGCACGGGCGAGCGCAGCGCCGAGCATGACGGCATCGGCGCCGCACGCGATCGCCTTGACGATGTCTCCGCTCGACCCGAGGCCACCGTCCGCGATGACGTGGACGTAGCGGCCGCCCGACTCGTCGAGGTAGTCGCGACGCGCGGCCGCGACATCGGCGACGGCGCTGGCCATCGGGGCGTGGATGCCCAGCGTCTGACGGGTCGTGTGCGCCGCTCCCCCGCCGAACCCGACGAGCACACCGGCAGCACCGGTCCGCATGAGGTGCAGGGCAGCGGTGTAGCCGGCGGCGCCACCGACGATCACCGGCACGTCGAGCTCGTAGATGAAGCGCTTGAGGTTCAGCGGCTCGCTGCGGCTGCTCACGTGCTCGGCGGAGACGGTCGTGCCGCGGATGACGAAGAGGTCGACTCCCGCGTCGACGACGGTCTTCCAGTGCTGCTGGGTGTTCTGCGGGCTGAGCGCACCGGCGACGGTGACGCCGGCGCTGCGCAGGTGGCGCAGTCGCTCGGTGATCAGCTCCGGTTGGATCGGTGCTGCGTAGATCTCCTGCATCCGTGCGGTCGCCATGACCGGGTCGAGGGAGGCGATCTCCGCCAGCAGCGGCTCCGGGTCGGCGTAGCGCGTCCACAGGCCCTCGAGGTCCAGGACCGGCAGACCGCCGGCCTCACCGAAGGCGACGGCGGTTGTCGGCGACATCACGGAGTCCATGGGGGCCGCGATGACCGGCATCTCGAAGTGGTAAGCGTCGATCTGCCAGTCGAGCGAGACCTCCTCGGGGTCGCGCGTGCGCCGACTCGGCAGCACCGCGATGTCGTCGAAGGAGTAGGCCCTGCGGCCACGCTTGCCTCGGCCGATCTCGATCTCATTCACCCGCTCAGCCTAAGGGGCTTGGTCCTCGAGGCGGGAGGGCGCATACTTGCTTGGCCGATGCATGCATCTTTTTGCTCGGCCCGGGTGGCGACGAGGCCGCCGCCGCCCCCCTTCGCATCCCCTCTCAGGAGACTCCTGTGTCCACGACCCCCCACGACTCCCCGCCGCAGGAGTACCCCGAAAAGATCGACGCCGCCGTGCTCAAGGTGGCCGGTGTCGTCGTCCTCGGCGCGATCATGTCGATCCTCGACATCACCGTCGTCAACGTCGCCCTCCCCCACTTCCAGACGGACCTGGCGACCGGCCCCGAGCCGCTGCACTACTCGACCGTCGCGTGGACCGTCACGGCCTACACGCTCGCCCTGGCGACCGTCATCCCGTTGACCGGCTGGGCGGCCGACCGCTTCGGCACCAAGCGTCTCTACCTCGCGGCCATCGCCTTCTTCGTCGCCGGCTCGGTGCTGTGCGCCTTCGCGCCCACGATCGAGATGCTCATCGGCGCCCGGGTCCTGCAGGGCCTCGGTGGCGGCATGCTCATGCCGCTCGGCATGACGATCATGACCCGCGCGGCCGGCCCGCAGCGCATCGGTCGCCTCATGGCGATCCTCGGGGTCCCGATGCTCCTCGGCCCCATCGGTGGGCCGATCCTCGGTGGCTGGCTCATCGACAACGCCCACTGGCTGGGTCGCCCGAGCTGGACCTGGATCTTCCTGATCAACCTGCCGATCGGCGCCGCCGCCCTCATCTACGCCTGGATCGTCCTGCCCAAGGACGACACGCACCCCAGCGAGTCGCTGGACGTCATCGGCCTGCTCCTCATGTCGCCCGGCCTGGCGCTCTTCCTCTACGGCGTCTCCTCGATCCCCGAGGAAGGCACCGTCAACTCCCCCAAGGTCTACGGCACGGCTCTCGCCGGTCTCGTGCTGATCATCGCCTTCGGCTGGTGGTCGATGCGGCCCAAGCACCCGCTGCTCGACCTGCGCCTGCTCGCAAACCGACAGTTCTCCATCGCGGCCCTGACGATGTTCCTCTTCGCTGCGGCCTTCTTCGGGGGCCTGCTGCTCATGCCGACCTACTTCCAGCAGGTGCGTGGCGAGTCCACGACCATGGCAGGCGTGCTGATGATCCCGCAGGGGCTCGGCGCGCTGGTCACCATGCCGATCGCCGGCATGCTCGTGGACAAGTACCCCGTCGGTCGCATCGTGCCCGTCGGCATCGCGCTGATCACGGGTGGCATGTTCGCCTTCACCCAGCTCTCGGCGGACTCCAGCTACTGGGGCTTCGTCATCCCGGCGCTCTTCGTCATGGGCCTGGGCATGGGCGCGACGATGATGCCGCTGATGACCAGCTCGCTCAAGGCGCTGACCGACCACCAGGTCGCCCGCGGCTCGACCCTGCTCAACATCACCCAGCAGGTGGCCAGCTCCTTCGGTGTCGCCATCGCCTCGGTCGTCCTCACCCGTGGTTTCGAGAACCGCCCGCTCATCGGGCAGGCCCAGGCCTTCGGCGAGGAGAGCGCCAAGGTCTCCGACCCCAACGCCATCCAGCAGTTGCTCGCGAAGTTCCCCGAGGTCGCCCAGATCCTCGGCCAGTACGCCGGCGACCCTGCGGCCGGCGCGCAGGCGCTCATGCACGCCGTCCGCATGGACATGGCCGATGCCTTCGCCGCCACCTACTGGGTCTCCGCCTTCATGTGCCTCGCGACCCTCGTTGTCGCGGCCTTCCTCCCGCGCAAGCAGGAGAAGAGCCACCTGCTGGACGACGAGCCGGAGGACAGCACTCCGGTGCTCATGCACTGACCCGGGACGACGAAGGGGCGGCGCGCAGGAATCCTGCGCGCCGCCCCTTCGTTGATACTGGGAGAGAACCGCACCCGATCAAAGGATCACTGATGGCCAAGTTCAAGAACGCTGCCCTGATGCTCACCGCCGGCGAGACTGCCCGCCAGTGGGCCAAGAACAACCCTGAGAAGGCCAGTGACTACGTCGAGAAGGCCACCGGCTTCATCGACAAGCGCACCCAGGGCAAGTACCACAAGCAGCTCTCCGGGCTGTCGCAGACGGTGAAGAGGAACCTCCTGGGCACCCAGACCGTCAAGGGCTCGACCGTCCGCGGCGAGACCCCCGATGTCCCAAACGCGTCGGCACGCCCCTTCCCCGACCTGCGCGCCTGACGTCCCACCCCGCTCCCTGAGGAGGTTGCGAAGCAACCGTCTCGAAGGGTCAGACCTGCGTCGCCTCGAGGACCCGCAGCACGTTGCCGTGCGCCAGCGCCTCGAGGTCGGCGCGTGACCAGCCTCGCTCCCCCAGCGCAGCGAGCAACCGCGGATAGCTCGCGACGTCCTCCAGGCCGACCGGGGTCTCGTCGACCCCGTCGTAGTCGGCGCCGATGCCCACGTGCTCGATCCCCACGACCTCGCGCAGGTGCTCGAAGTGCGCCACGACGTGCTCGATCGTCGCGACCGGTTCCGGGACGACATCGGTGCGCCCGAGGGACGCGTCGGCACGTGCCTGGTTGACGAACTTCGGCACGACATTGGCCATGACGATGCCACCGTTGGCGGGGATCCGCTCGAGGACGTCGTCCGGGACATTGCGCGGGTGGTCGCAGATCGCCCGCGCGCCGGAGTGGCTGAACATCACCGGTAGCCAGGAGGCATCCAGCGCGTGGTGCATCGTCTCGGCGCTCACGTGGGAGAGATCGACGATGACGCCGAGGTCGTTCATCCGCGCGACGACCTCGCGACCGAAGTCCGTCAGGCCGCCGTGGACCCGCTTGTCGGTCGCCGAGTCCGCCCACTGCGTGTTGTCGTTGTGGGTCAGGGTCATGTACCTCGCGCCGCGATCGGCGAAGTCGGCCAGGTGGTCCAGCGAGCCGTTGATGGAGTGCCCGCCCTCCATCCCGATGAGGGCGGCGTGCCTCCCTTCGCTCCAGGCGGCGTGCACGTCCGCGGCGGTGCGGGCCGCGACCATCTCGTCGTAGCGATCGCAGAGCGCACCCACGAAGTCGATCTGCTCGTGGGTCGCCGCGACGGCGTCCTCACCCTCCATGGAGCACGGCACCCAGACCGACCAGAGCTGCGCCGCCAGTCCGCCCTCACGCATGCGCGGCAGGTCGGTGTGCAGGTGTGTCTGCGGCTGCGCGATGTCGCACACGTCGAGGTCGTAACCGGCCACCTCGCGGTGGTGCCACGGCAGGTCGTTGTGGCCGTCGAGGACGCGGATCGGTTCGCTGCTCGTCGTCATCGCACCAGTCAACCGCACACCGTCGCCCACCGGGCATGCTGGGGGCATGCGCCCCGGAGCTCACAACGCCATCACCGATGTCCCAGGAGTACGGGTCGGGCACGCCACCCGTGATCAGACGGGCTGGCTGACCGGCACGACCGTCATCACGCCCCCGGTTGGGACCACCGGTGGGGTCGACGTACGCGGCGGCGGCCCCGGGACCCGCGAGACCGATCTGCTCGACCCGCGCAACGTCGTCGACGCGGTCGACGCGATCGTGCTGTCGGGGGGCAGTGCCTTCGGCCTGTCGACCGCGGACGGCGTGATGTCGGCGCTGGCGGACGAAGGGAGGGGCTGGCCCGTGGGTGGACCCGGCCAGATCGTGCCGATCGTGCCGGCGGCGATCCTCTTCGACCTGGGTCGCGGTGGCTCCTGGCGACACCACCCCGGACCCGACGAGGGCCGGGCTGCGTACCTCGCCGCCAGCGACGGCCCGGTGGACGAAGGGAGTGTCGGCGCCGGCACCGGAGCCCGCGCCGGTGGTCTGCGGGGCGGCATCGGGACGGCCAGTCTCGTGCTCGACTCGGGAGTGACCGTCGGGGCGATCGTGGTGGTCAATGCCGTCGGCTCTCCCATGGGACCTGATGGTCGACTGCTCGGCGAGCGCCTGATGGCCCCCGGTGAGGCCGACGTCCCGGTGCCGGATCCCGTTGCGGTGCAAGCGCACTGGCAGCGCCAGGCGGACGAGGCGCGGGCCCTGCAGGCGGGGACCGCCACCACGTTGGCCGTCGTCGCGACCGACGCGTCCCTCGACAAGGCCGGCTGCGCGACGCTCGCGGGCGTGGCCCACGACGGCTTCGCGCGGGCACTGTCCCCGGTACACACGGCCTTCGACGGCGACACCGTCTTCGCCCTGTCGACGGGCGACCGGCCCCGACCCTCCCCCTTCGAGCTCGTGGCCGTGCAGACCGCCGCCGCCGACTGCGTGACCCGGGCGATCGTGCGGGGGATGCTCGCGGCACGGTCGGTCGACCGCACCCCCGACGGGGGCGCCGCCCTGCCGTCCTACCGGGAGTCGATCAGTCGGTCAGGCTGAGGTCGGGAGGCTGGTCGTGGACGTCGAGGTCGCGGTCCGGTCCGCTCGGGATGTGGTGGGCCAGCTCATGCTTGCAGATCCAACCGCACAGCACCATGAGCGGGAAGCAGATGAGGGCGACGCCGGGGTAGTCCTCGCGCATGACCACTCCCGTGTACGCCAGGAGCGCGAGGACCACGGCCCCGACGAAGCCGCTCGTGCCCTGCCACTGCGCGAGGTCGCTGCGGCTGCTGCGCGTCCGCAGCCAGCGGTGGCGCAGGAGCTGGTGGGCCTCCATGAGGACCCAGCCGATCGGGAGCAGGAGCATCGGTAGCAGGCCCCACATGGCGTCGACGCGGTCCTGCAGCTCGACGAGCACGACCACCACCACGAGGGACAGCGGCAGCCACCCGTAGAGGCAGGTCAACGCCGTCAGGCGCAGCAGGCGAAGGGGGCGGGACCACGGGCCGGTCGGCACCGCGGCCGGGACGTCCGTGCCCGCCTCGCGTCGACGCAGTGCCGCCGAGCGCAGCTCCTGCTCGGTCATCGCGGTGGTGGCCACCTCGTCGTCGCCCTCCGACGCTGACCGCTGGTGCTCGACCGCCCTCTCGCGGGCGCGGGTGTCGGCGGCCACCTGCTCGACGAAGCGCTGCCGCTCGGGCGGTGGTGACCACCGGTCGATCCGCAGCTCGTTGCCGAGGACGTCGACGTGGACGTGCTCGTCCTTGAGCTCGCGCCAGGCCGACCTCGTCATCGAGCCGATCACCGTCACTGCGCACAGGACGAACCAGACGGCGAATGTCGGCCAGTGGGTGTCCGGATCCGTCTGCCCCTCGATGGGCATCCGGGTGAGCATCATGAGCGCGAAGGCGAGCACGACCATGAGGCCCAGCGTCATGGCCAGCCCAGCGCCCTGCACGAGCCACCAACCGACACCGATCTGCTTCGGTGCGGCGATCGGGGCGGGCTGGTGGTGGTCCACCCGTGCTCCCGTCAGCCGAGGCTGTAGTTGGGCGCCTCGACGACGCCCTGGATGTCGTGCGGGTGGCTCTCCTTGAGCGAGGCCGAGGTGATCCGCACGAACTTGCCCTTGGCCTGCAGCTCGGGGATGGTGCCGGCGCCGACGTAGAACATCGACTGCCGCAGCCCCCCGACCATCTGGTGGGCGACCTGTGCGAGCGTGCCGCGGTAGGAGACCCGGCCCTCGACGCCCTCGGGCACGAGCTGGTCGTCGCTGGTGACCTCGGCCTGGAAGTAGCGGTCCTTGGAGAAGGACTTCTTGCCACGGCTGCTCATCGCACCGAGGCTGCCCATGCCGCGGTAGGCCTTGAACTGCTTGCCGTTGACGAAGATCAGCTCGCCGGGGCTCTCCTCGCAACCGGCCAGCATCGAGCCGACCATGACGGTCTCGGCGCCGGCGACGATCGCCTTGGCGATGTCACCGGACTGCTGCAGGCCACCGTCGGCGATGACCGGGACGCCGGCGGGACGGGCGGCGAGCGACGCGTCGTAGACGGCCGTGACCTGAGGGGCCCCGACCCCGGTGACGATGCGGGTGGTGCAGATCGAGCCCGGCCCGACGCCGACCTTGATCGCGTCGACACCCACGTCGATGAAGGCCTGGGCGCCCTCGCGAGTGGCGACATTGCCGCCGATGACCTGGACGTGCTTGGTGGCCGGGTCACTC
Organism: Janibacter limosus NBRC 16128; assembly: GCF_001570985.1. GTDB lineage: Bacteria > Actinomycetota > Actinomycetes > Actinomycetales > Dermatophilaceae > Janibacter > Janibacter limosus. The sequence continues at coordinate 47,084 of NZ_BCSS01000014.1, forward strand.
TTCAGCCGCTCGCACATCTCGAGCAGGAGCTTGACGTGGCCGTGGGCGGTGTCGGCTACGAGGACGTCGACACCGGCGTCGATGAGCGTCGTCGCGCGCTCCCAGGCGTCGCCGAAGTAGCCGATGGCCGCACCGACGAGCAGGCGACCCTGACCGTCCTTGCTCGCGTTGGGGAACTGCTCGCTCTTGACGAAGTCCTTGACGGTGATGAGCCCGGCGAGACGGCCCTGGTCGTCGACGATCGGCAGCCGTTCGCGCTTGTGCTGCCGCAGCAGCAGCGTGGCGTCCTCGTTGGAGATGCCCACGGGAGCGGTGATGAGCGGCATGTTCGTCATGACGTCGCGCACGAGGGTGGTCGACCACTCGGCAACGGGGGTGAACCGCAGGTCGCGGTTGGTGATGATGCCGATGAGGACGTTGTCCCCCTCGACCACCGGGAGGCCGGACACGCGGTACTCGCCACAGATCTGGTCGAGTTCGTCGAGGGTCGCATCGGGACCGATGACGACCGGGTTGGTGATCATGCCGGTCTGCGTCCGCTTCACGAGGTCGACCTGGTAGGCCTGGTCCTCGATCGACAGGTTGCGGTGCAGGACACCGATCCCGCCCTGGCGAGCCATCGCGATCGCCATGCGCGACTCGGTGACGGTGTCCATCGCCGCCGAGATGAGCGGCGTCCTGAGGCTGATCTCGCGCGTCAGGCGGCTCGTGGTGTCGAGGTCGCCGGGGGCCAGCTCGCTGTAGCCGGGCAGGAGGAGCACGTCGTCGTAGGTGAGACCGACCTTGGCGAAGGGGTTCGGGCCTTGGGCCCCAGTGTCGTCACGGTCCGTGGGGTTGCCGAAATCCATTTCCCTATCGTAGGCCACCCCCACGACGCCTCCGGACCTGACCATCTCCTGACCAAACCCTTCATTTCCGGTGCCAATCCATACCTTCTGGACGACCTCTGTTGGCGTCGATCTCCTTAGGTTGGCCATCAGAAGCGGGGAACGGCACCCGCCGAGGCTTGATGCACGGAGGAAGATCATGGGACACATCGACAGCGCGCCCGGCCCGGTGGCCGACCTGTGGGAGTGGCAGTTCGAGGGTGCGTGCCGCGACATCGGCAGCGAGTCCTTCTACCACCCCGACGGTGAGCGAGGAGCCGCCCGACGGCTTCGCGACGCCGCGGCCAAGGAGGTCTGCGCCAGCTGCCCGGTCATGACCGCGTGCCGCAACCACGCCCTGGCCATCCGTGAGCCCTTCGGCGTCTGGGGCGGCCTCACCGAGGACGAGCGGCAGCTCCTGCTCGCCGAGCGCGACATCGCCAGCGCCGGCCTCGCTGGCTGAGCCGACCCCCTTCGCGACCTAGGCTGGTCGGGTGACATCTCCTGAACCGGTCCACATCCGCGACGAGTCCATCCGCCTCGGCCAGCTGCTCAAGCTCGCCGGGCTCGTGGAGGACGGCGTCATGGCCCGTGAGGTCATCGCAGCCGGTGAGGTGAGCGTCGACGGCGAGCCCGAGACCCGCCGCGGCGCACAGATCCGCGCCGGCAGCGTCGTCGAGCTCGCCGGCCAGCAGATCACGGTCGTCACCGGAGAGGCCGAGATCGACGTCCCCTGGTGACGACGCTCCTGCTCAGCCCTCGGTGAGCATCCAGTCGAGCGCCCGGTCGACGTGGATCGCCGTGGTGTCGTGCATCGGCACCGGGCAGTCGTCCTCGTCGATGAGCAGGCCGATCTCGGTACCGGCCAGGACGACGCACTCGGCGCCCCGGTCGGCCATCCCGCGCATGATCGTGCGCAGTTCACGTCGTGAGGAGTCCTTGATCACGCCGTGGACGAGCTCCTCGTAGATGATCCGGTCGACCTCGGGGCGCTGGCCCTCCTCCGGCAGGATCACCTCGATCCCCCGCTGCTCGAAGGGAGTCGTGTAGAAGTCCCCCGCCATCGTCGTCGCCGTGGCGACGAGCCCGACCTTGCGCTGGTGCGAGGCCTCGACCCGGCTCGCGGTCGCCTTGGCGATGTGGAGGAAGGGGATGTCGACGGACTCCTCGATCCGGTCGGCCACGGCGTGCATCGTGTTGGCGGCCAAGAGGAAGCCCTCGGCTCCCCCGGCCTGCAGCCCCCTGGCCGCCTCGATGAGGACCTCGGCCATCGCGTCCCAGTCACCGGCGTTCTCGGCGTCGTCGATCGGCTGGAAGTCGACGCTGTGGATGAGCACCCTGGCGCTGTGCAACCCGCCGAGGCGCGCGTCGACCCCTTCGTTGAGGCGACGGTAGTACTCCGCCGTCGCAGACCAGCCCATACCGCCGAGGACACCGAGTAGACGCATGGGCCCACCATAGTCAGCGGCCTTGTACCCGTGGGGTTTCAGTTCCGCACAAGGGATCCGGGTTTCGGATGGCGGGCGCGTGCGAGGTCACATCAGGGGCAGGCATACCCTTCAGGGCGTGAAGGTCCTGCTGCTCGAAAACATCCATGACGCTGCCCACGAGGCCCTGACTGACGCCGGCTTCGATGTCGAGACCCGCTCCGGCGCCCTCGACGAGGCCGAGCTGATCGCCGCCCTGGAGGGGGTCGACATGGTCGGCATCCGCTCCAAGACGCACGTGACGCGAGCCGTCCTCGAGGCTCGCCCAGAGCTGAAGGCCATCGGCGCCTTCTGCATCGGCACCAACCAGATCGACCTCGATGCGGCCGCCCAGGCCGGCACGGTCGTCTTCAACGCTCCCTTCTCCAACACGCGCAGCGTCGTCGAGCTGGCTCTGGGCGAGATCATCTCGCTGGCCCGCCACCTGACCGACAAGAATGCCGCGCTGCACGCCGGCGTCTGGGACAAATCGGCCAAGGGCGCGCACGAGGTGCGCGGCCGCACGCTCGGCATCATCGGCTACGGCAACATCGGCGCCCAGCTGTCCGTGGTCGCCGAGGCCTTCGGGATGCACGTCTCCTTCTACGACCTCGAGGACAAGCTGCCTCTGGGCAACGCGACCAAGGTCGACACCCTCGACGAGCTGCTCGAGACCTGCGAGACGATCACGCTGCACGTCGACGGCCGGGCGGGCAACGCCGGCAACTTCGGCGCCGAGCAGTTCGCCAAGATGCTGCCGCGCAGCCTCTTCCTCAACCTCTCCCGCGGATTCGTCGTCGACCTCGAGGCCCTGCGCGACAACCTGGTCTCCGGGCACATCGCCGGCGCGGCCGTGGACGTCTTCCCCACCGAGCCCAAGAAGGCCGGCGACCCCTTCGAGAACTGCCTGCAGGGCATCCCCAATGTCATCCTCACCCCGCACGTCGGGGGCTCCACCGAGGAGGCGCAGCTCGACATCGGGCGCTATGTCTCCGGCAAGCTGCGCGACTGGGCGAGCACCGGTGCGACGACGATGTCGGTCAACGTCCCGGCCGTCGCCGCTCCTGTCGCCACTGGCGGCACCCGCATCCTCCACCTGCACAAGAACGTCCCCGGCGTCCTGGCCCGGGTCAACACGATCCTGTCCGAGGGTGACGTCAACATCGACAGCCAGCAGCTGAGCACCCGTGGTGAATTCGGCTATGCCGTGACCGACCTCGCGAGCAACCTGCCGGCTGACACCGAGCAGCGCCTGCGCGACCTCGAGGAGACCGTCGAGGTCCGGGTCATCGTCACGACCTGACCCTCCCCCTTCCACGAGTAGAGGTGGTGGCGACCGGATAGTCGGTCGCCACCACCTCTTTCTCATGTCAAGCACGACGAAGGGGGTCACCCACCAGGCGGTGGGTGACCCCCTTCGGGTCAGATCAGAAGATCAGTGGGAGTGACCGTGGCCGGCAGCCTCGGGCTCCTCCTCCTTCTTCTCCACGACGAGGGCGTCGGTGGTCAGGACCATCGACGCGATCGACGCGGCGTTGATGAGCGCCGAGCGGGTGACCTTGACCGGGTCGATGACGCCTTGGCCGATGAGGTCGCCGTACTCGCCCGTCGCGGCGTTCAGGCCCTGACCGGGGGTCAGCTCCTGGACCTTGGCGACGGCGACGTAGCCCTCGAGGCCGGCGTTCTCGGCGATCCAGCGCAGCGGCTCGACAGCAGCGGTGCGCACGATGTTGGCACCGACCTTCTCGTCACCCTCGAGCTCGAGGGCGTCGAGGACGGCCACGGCGTGGGCCAGCGAGGAGCCACCGCCAGCGACGATGCCCTCCTCGATCGCCGCGCGGGTCGCGGAGATCGCGTCCTCGATCCGGTGCTTCTTCTCCTTGAGCTCGACCTCGGTGTGGGCACCGACCTGGATGACGCAGACGCCACCGGCGAGCTTGGCGAGACGCTCCTGGAGCTTCTCACGGTCCCAGTCGGAGTCGGTGCGCTCGATCTCGGCCTTGATCTGGTTGACCCGACCGGTGACCTCGCTGGCGTCGCCCTGACCATCGATGATCGTCGTGTTGTCCTTGGTGACGACGACGCGACGGGCCTGACCGAGGTCCTCGAGGGAGACCTGGTCGAGCTTGAGGCCGACCTCCTCGGCGATGACCTGTCCACCGGTGAGGATGGCCATGTCCTGCAGCATCGCCTTGCGGCGGTCGCCGAAGCCGGGAGCCTTGACGGCCGCGACGTTGAAGATGCCCTTGAGCTTGTTGACCACGAGGGTCGAGAGCGCCTCGCCGTCGATGTCCTCGGCGATGATCAGCAGCGGCTTGCCGGACTGCACGACCTTCTCGAGCACCGGGAGGATGTCCTGGATCGTGGAGATCTTGCCCTGGTTGATCAGGACGTAGGCGTCCTCGAGGACACCCTCCATGCGCTCCGGGTCGGTGACGAAGTAGGGGCTGATGTAGCCCTTGTCGAACTGCATGCCCTCGGTGAAGTCGAGGGAGGTCTCGGCGGTAGAGGACTCCTCGACGGTGATGACGCCGTCCTTGCCGACCTTGTCGAAGGCCTCGGCGATGGTGGCGCCGATGCCCTGGTCCTGGGCGGAGAGCGAGGCGACCTGAGCGATCTCGTCCTTGCCGTCGACCTCACGGGCGATCTCGAGCAGGCGAGCGGCGACGGCCTCGACGGCCTTGTCGATGCCGCGCTTGAGGCCGGACGGGGCGGCGCCTGCAGCAACATTGCGCAGGCCCTCCTTGACCATGGCCTGGGCGAGGACGGTCGCGGTGGTCGTGCCGTCACCGGCGACGTCGTTGGTCTTGGTCGCGACCTCCTTGGCGAGCTGCGCGCCGAGGTTCTCGTACGGGTCCTCGAGCTCGATCTCGCGAGCGATGGTCACGCCATCGTTGGTGATGGTGGGCGCGCCCCATGCCTTGTCGATGACGACATTGCGGCCCTTGGGGCCGAGCGTCACCTTGACGGCATTGGCGAGCTGGTCGACGCCACGCTGGAGGGCGTCACGGGCGGAGTCGTTGAACTCCAGTTCCTTGGCCATGTCTGTCCTTTGGTTCTACGAAGGGGGAATGAGCGACGCCCCGGAGGGACCCGGGAGGGCCCGCACCCGGGGCGTCAGCTGCGTACTGCTGCGAGCGTCAGATCGCTTCAGGAAACGATCGCGAGGACGTCGCGCGCGGAGAGGATCAGGTACTCCGTACCGGCGTGCTTGATCTCGGTGCCGCCGTACTTGGAGTAGACGACGCGGTCACCGACCGCGATGTCCATGGGGACACGCTCGCCGGCGTCGTTGAAGCGGCCGGGGCCGATCGCAACGACCTCGCCCTCCTGCGGCTTCTCCTTGGCGGTGTCCGGGATGACGAGACCGGACGCGGTGGTCTGCTCGGCCTCGACGGACTGGACCACGATGCGGTCCTCGAGCGGCTTGATGGAAACCGACACGCTGACTCCTTATAAGTGAGGGTCGTGAACTTGAGTTCTTGGGTGTGCGTGACCGGTCGCCGTCGCGGGGGTCGACCTGTCGTGCATCTGGCACTCGCCTTCGGTGAGTGCCAGTGCCAAATCTAGGCGGAGCGCTGGCACTCGGTCAACCCGAGTGCCAATCCGCAGTCCGTGCGTGACAATGGACGACGTGGACCTGACGACCGTGCGCTGGCTGGCCTCCCCGGAGGGCCATGCCGCGCTGCACGATCTGCCCGCCTACAGCGAGGCTGACGCCGTCACCCAGGCCACCCGGCTGCGGGGCACCGGCCTCTCCCCCGAGCAGGTCTCCGCCCTCCTGACGCAAAAGCGCCTCCAGGGTCGCGCGCAGGACAAGTTCGGCGAGTTCGCCGAGGGCATGCTCTTCACCCCCGACGGGCTCGAGCAGGCCAGTCGGCTCGAGGTCGCCGCCACCCACGCCGGCCGCTACGCCGCAGCCAGCCTGGCCACGGTCCACGATCTCGGGTGCGGCATCGGATCGGACGCCATGGCGATGAGCGCCCTCGGCGTCACCGTCCACGGAGTCGACGCCGACCCCCTCACCGCGGCCATCGCGGACGTCAACCTGCGTCCGTGGCCGGACAGCCGGGCCCGCACCGGGGTGGCTGAGGACTTCGACGCACCCATGGACCCCCTGCACTCCCGCGCCGGGGTGTGGCTCGACCCCGCCCGACGGACTCCGGGCGTCACCGACCGGACGGGACGCACCCGTCGCGTCTTCCGCCTCGACGAGATCGCGCCCTCGTGGGACTTCGTCCTCTCCGTCGCACGGGATGTCCCGGCGACGGGCGCCAAGCTGAGCCCCTCCCTTCCCCACGACATCCCGCCGCTCGGCACAGAGGCACAGTGGACCTCCTGGCAGGGCAGCGTCCTGGAGTGCACCGTCTGGTGGGGGCCCCTCGTCAAGCAGGCCGGCCGCAGCGCCCGCGTCCTGCGCAAGGGGGCGCCCCCGGTCGAGGTCGACCAGCGCACCTGCGAGGACGACCCGGCAGCGGCCGGCTCGCTCGAGGGCATCGGGCGGTGGCTCTACGAGGCGGACCGGGCCGTCAACCGTGCCGGACTCATCGGCACGGTGACCTCAGCCGTCTCCGGGATGGAGCTCGAGGCAGGGCTCGGCTATGTCACGAGCGACTCGGCGCTCGACCTCGGCCACGCGCGTCGCTACGAGGTCCTGGAGGCCATGCCCTTCGCCGTCAAGGGCCTGCGTGCCTGGCTGCGCGAGCGCAACATCACCGGCCTGACGATCAAGAAGCGGGGCATCCGCCTCGACGAGGACCAGCTGCGCAAGCAGCTGAAGATCGCCCGCCATGCCGGCAGCGGCGAGAGCGCGACCATCGTCCTCACGCGTGTCGCGGGCGCCCAGACCGTGCTCGTCGTCACGCCGGCCTGACGGGCTGGACCACCCCAGCCTCCGACCGACTGGAGGTACCTGCGGGTACGACGTGCACCTGCCGCGCCATGCATTCACGGATCCTCGAGAATCCAGGGATCCTGTCGTCCGTCGGCCGACGACTGCGCGTCGTACCCGCAGGTAGCCCTGGGCCCGACTGCTCTGGACTCCCCACGGACACGACGAGGCCCGCAGGAGCTGGTGCTCCTGCGGGCCTCGTCGGTCACGTGGACCGTGCCGTCACTCAGTGGCGGCGGGTCGGTCGCACTGCCGTCCAGCGCGCGGCGAGCAGCAGACCCAGGCCCGCGGTCCCCGCCAGGAGCAGGAGACCGGAGCCGCCCAGCCCCGATCCCATGGGGCCTCCGTCGGTCTGGACGACGCCGGGCGTCTGCGGCCCGTCGGTCGACGGGGTCGTGGTCGGCTGGGCCGTCGTGGTGGACGTGCTCGTCGGCGTGCTCGACGTGCTCGTGGTGGTGGACGTGCTCGTCGAGGTGCTGGTCCCTGTGGACGTGGTCGTCGAGGTGCTGGTCCCGGTCGACGTGGTCGACGTGGTCGTCGAGGTCGCCGCGGTGACCGTCACCGGGGCGGTGTCATCGGCAGAGACCACGGTGACGCCGGGGCCCTCGGCGCTCGCCGAGTTGGTGTAGGTCCCCGGGACGTCGGAGACCGTGGCCCGGAAGCTCAGGGTCGCCGTACCGGCCTCGCCACCCTCCGCGGCCGGCACCTGGTAGGTCCCCGTCCAGGACAGGTCCGAGGTGCCGGTCGGGTCGGCGGTGGTCAGACCTGTGGTGGACCCCGGCACGTAGGCGAATCCGTCGGGCAGGGAGTCGGTCACCGAGGTGATGGCCTGCTCGGTGGCACCCGCGTTGGACAAGGTGATCGTGTAGGTCACCTCGGAACCGGCCGGGGCTTGCGCCTGGTCGACGGTCTTGGTGACCGTCAGGGGCGTGGTGCCGACCGGGGAGAAGAAGGTCAGGCTCGACAGGGTCACCGTCGCTCCCTCGGTGATGTTGCGGGCCCAGGAGATCGCGATGCCGTTGTCGATCTCCTCATCGCAGCGACAGGTGTTGGGGAGCATCTCCCCCGTGCCGATGGCGCGCCAGACCTCGCCGTAGTTGGCCTCGATGTAGGCGCTGCCGCCGCTCAGCGGACGGAACCCCTCGACCCGCTCAGGATTGGCCGAGCCAGGCTGGGCCTTGCACACCGGGGAGTTGCCGTCGAGGACCTGACCCAGACCGCGGTCGCTGTCCTGCAGGTAGCAGTCACCACCGCGGAAGATGACGGCGTCACCAGAGGTGGCGCCACCGGTGATCTTGATGTCGGTGCGGTAGGCCGTGGCCCCACCGACATAGGAGTCGACCTGGGTGAGCCTCGCGCCGGTGTTGCCGAGAGCGACCGTGGTGGTGATGGTGTACGGGTCAGAGCTGGTCCCGGTGCCTGTCCTCCCGCTCTGGGAGACCGCGGTGAAGGGAACGTAGTTGGGCACGGACGTCGCACCGCTGCCTGCAGGGAGCTCCTGGGGTCCGTACAGGTTGCCGGCGAAGGCCACGAAGGTCCCGCACGCCACGTCGTCGTACCACTCGCCGTCACTATCACCCTGATAGCGCACATCGCAGTTCAGGGACGGCGAGATGATGATCGAGTTGAGCGGACCACCCGACTCGATCTCCGCCGCGGACGCCGCCGGCGCCAGCGCAAAACCCGTGAACAGGGCCAAGGCGGCAGCCATGAGCCACCTGAACATCACCACATGTATCCGCACAGCATCTCCCCAGAAAGTCAGCAATTCGTAAAGAACGTAGCGCTCTTCCGCTCCAAAGAACAGGTGCTGGGGGATGTGTCGCCGACAGTGACCCAATGGTGACCTGAGATCGCCCGGGTAGCCTGCGCTCATGCCGACCCGACCTCGTCACCTGACCCGCGCCGCCGCCGGCTTGGCCGTCCTCGCCCTCGTCGGGTGCGGCTCGGACTCCCCTGACGGACCGACCACCTCCAGCAGTGCCAGCTCCTCGACCTCCACGAGCGCCTCCAGCTCCTCCCCGGCGTCGTCATCGACAGCCTCCTCGAGCACCACACGCACCTCCTCCTCGACGTCGAGCTCCACCGCAGCCGGGCCCAGGGCCAGCGCGTGCGTCACGCAGATCCGCGAAGCCATGACTCCCACGCAGCAGGCCGGCCAGCTGCTCATGGCCGCCATGCAGCCGGGCTCCCCAGCCGGCCTCGACACCGCGATCTCCGAGCAGGGCCTCGGATCGATGCTCTATCTCGGCGGCTGGCAGGACTCCTCCACCGTCGCGGCTGCGAGCAGCCACCTGCAGGAGGTCTCCCCGACGGTCAAGGGCACCAAGGTCGGGATGCTCGTCTCCGCGGACCAGGAGGGGGGCGAGGTCCAGCAGCTGACCGGGTCCGGCTTCACCCCCTTGCCCTCCGGCCTCGAGCAGGCCCAGGACCCGAGCCTGCGGGCCTCCGCCAAGGCATGGGGCAGCGAGCTCAAGCAGGCCGGCGTCAACGTCAACCTCGCGCCTGTCGCCGACACGGTGCCCACCGACATCGGCCGTGCCAACGAGCCGATCGGCAAGTGGAGCCGCCAGTACGGCTCCACACCGGCCGCCGCGGGCAAGGGAGCTCTCGCCTTCGCGCAGGGCATGCAGGACGCCGGCGTCGAGCCGACGGTCAAGCACTTCCCCGGCATCGGCCGGATCACGGGCAACACCGACCTCACGGCCACGGGCATCAGCGACACGGTGGCGACGACCTCGGACCCCCACCTCGCCCCCTTCGCCCAGAACATCGAGGGCGGGACCCGGATCGTCATGGTCGGCTCGGCCCACTACCCGAAGATCGACGGCGAGACGCCGGCGCTGTTCTCCACCAAGATCGTGACCGGCATGCTGCGCAAGGACATGGGCTTCGACGGGGTCGCCATCACGGATGACGTCGGCGCTGCCAAGGCCGTCGCCGCGACGCCGGTCGGTGAGCGCGCGACGAAGTTCATCGCCGCCGGCGGTGACATCGTGCTCACCGCTGACCCCGCGCAGGTGCCCACGATGGTCACCGCCATCCAGACCAGGGCGAAGGGAGACCCCGCCTTCGCCAAGCAGGTCACCGCCTCGGTGACCCGGGTTCTCACCCTCAAGGAGGACATGGGCCTGCTGCGCTGCGGCTGAGGCCGCCCTGCGTCGCGCTAGTGCGCGTGGTCGTGGTCCACGTGCACGGGCAGCCCGGTCTGCACGTCGGTGACGGGCAGTGAGCTGTCCGCCGGCAGGGAGAGGTCGCTGGCCGGCCGACCCTTGATCATCATCTGGGCGCCGAGGCTCGCGACCATGGCGCCGTTGTCGGTGCAGAGCCCTGGACGGGGCACGCGCAGCGCGATGCCCGCGTCGTCGCACCGCTGCTGGGCCATGGCCCGCAGCCGCGTGTTGGCGGCGACGCCACCCCCCACCTGCAGGGCAGCGACGTCGTACTCGGTGCACGCGAGCACGGCCTTGCGGGTGAGGACGTCGACGACCGCCTCCTGGAAGGACGCGGCGACGTCGGCGACGGGCACGTCGCGCCCGGCGGCCTGCTCGGACTGGACCCAGCGGGTGACCGCGGTCTTGAGCCCGGAGAAGGAGAAGTCGAAGCGGTGGCGCTCCATGTCCTTGCGGCTGGAGAGCCCGCGGGGGAAGTCGATGGTGATCTGCCCGTCACTCGCGGCGCGGTCGATGTGCGGCCCGCCGGGGAAGGGCAGGCCGAGGACGCGAGCGACCTTGTCGAAGGCCTCGCCCGCGGCGTCGTCGATCGTCGACCCGAGGCTGCGGATGTCATGAGTGACGTCGGGGACGAGCAGGAGCGAGGAGTGCCCGCCGCTGACGAGCATCGCCATCGTCGGCTCCGGCAGCGGGCCGTGCTCGACGATGTCGACGGCGACGTGACTGGCGAGGTGGTTGACGCCGTACAGCGGCTTGCCGAGAGCGACGGCCAAGGCCTTGGCGGAGGCGACCCCGACCATGAGGGCTCCCGCGAGCCCGGGTCCGGAGGTCACCGAGATGCCGTCGAGGTCGGACAGCGCGACGCCGGCCTCCTGGCAGGCTCTCTCGATGGTGGGGACCATGGCCTCGAGGTGGGCCCTGGAGGCCACCTCCGGGACGACCCCACCGAAGCGAGCGTGCTCGTCGACGCTCGAGGCGATCGCGTCGAAGAGCAGCTCGGTGCCGTGCACGATGCCGACACCGGTCTCGTCGCAGGAGGTCTCGATGCCCAGGACCAGAGGGGCGTCCTTCATGCTGCATCCTTCGTCGTCAGGTCGAGGGCGAGGACGAGCGCGTCGACCCCGCCCGGGTAGTAGCCGCGACGGGTCTGCACCAGCGTGAAACCGCGTGCGGCGTAGAGGCCGCGGGCCGCGGCATTGTCCTCACGAACCTCGAGGAGCAGTCGCTCCGCCCCAGCGGCACGGGACCGGGTGACGAGCTCGTCGAGCAGTCGGCGCCCCAGGCCGGTGCGTCGCGTGCGGGGCAGGGTCGCGATCGTCATGACATCGCTGACGTCGCCGCCGTGGTCGAGCCCGGCGTAGCCGGCGATCCCCTCGGCGTCCTCGGCCAGGAGGTACTCCCGGCGCGGCCGGCCCGCGAGCTCACCCCACCAGGACTGCACGGACCACGCCTCGCTGCCGAAGAGCTCGCTCTCGTGGTCCGCGAGCTCGGCAAGGTCCTGCCACCGCACCTCACGCAGGGCGAAGGGGGTCCCCGTCACCGCGGTCACTGGGGCGCCTCCCCATCGCGCGCGCCGCGCTCCGCCGCGCGTCGCAGGTCGCGCTGCTGCTGGCGGGGCGAGGGCCCCCGCGAGGACTTGGGCTTGGGTGCGCTCGCCACGGCATCAGGCCGGCGCAGGTACAGCGGCTCGATCGGCATGTCCTCACCGGCCGCGATGCGTGCGGCTGCGATGCCGGCGAGGACTCCCGCGTCGACGTCGAGGAGATCGGTGCCGCCCGGAGCCAACGCATGGGGCAGCAGGTCGGGATAGAGGTCGGGGCCACGGCCGACGGTGGGCAGCGCGCGGACCTCATCGGGCAGGTCGGCCGGCCTGGTCACCGTGGGCTCGTCGAGCGCCTCGAACTCCCCTGCGGTACAACGGTATCGGGCCCAGTAGACCTCCTTGCGCCGGGCATCGGTGGCCACGAGCAGGTCGCCCTCATGGCCCAGCCGCGCGGCGGCCGCGGCCAGCGCGTCGAGGGAGCAGACGCCATGGACGGCGATCCCTCGGGCGTGGGCAAAGGTCTGCGCCGTCACCAGCCCGACGCGCAGCCCGGTGAAGGGCCCGGGGCCCGTCCCGACGGCGACGTGCGTGATCTCCTCGGGGGTCGTGCGCGCTGCGGCCAGGACCTCAAGGATCAGGGGGGCGAGCAGCTCGGTGTGTCGTCGCGCGTCGATCGTGGAGCGGGTCGCGAGGACCGCTTGACCGTCATGGACAGCGACCGTGATCGCTGATGTCGCGGTGTCCATCGCGAGGACCCTCATGCTGCTCCTCCTGTGTCACGCAGTGCCGCCTCGACGTCGGTGCCCTCCCAGCGCGGGCCGACCCCGCGCATGTCGAGGCGTCGTTCCTCGGTCTCGGGATCGGCTGCGAGGGTCAGCTCGAGACGGTCGTCGGCGAGTCCCTCCGCCAGGCCGGCGCCCCACTCGACGACGGTGACCGCGGCCTCGAGGTCGGCGTCGAGGTCAAGGTCGTCGAGCTCGGCCGTGCCGCCGAGGCGGTAGGCGTCGACGTGGACAAGCTCCGGTCCTCCGACGAGGGAGGGGTGGACGCGGGAGATGACAAAGGTGGGTGAGGTGACCGCTCCCCGCACCCCGAGCCCTTCGCCGAGGCCTCGGGTCAGGGTCGTCTTGCCGGCCCCGAGCCCACCGGTCAGCACGACGAGGTCCCCGGCACGCAGCAGGCTGGCCAGGCGGTGGCCAAGAGCCATGGTGGCCTCGGCGTCAGGCAGGAGGAGGCTCACGCAGAGCGCCCCCGGACCGCTGCCTTGGCCCGCTCTGCGTCCGTCTCCGCATCGACCCCGCGGGGCCGTTCGAGCAGCCCGAAGATCGCCTCGGTGACCGGACCGGGTCGTTCCAGCTGGAGCAGGTGCCCGACCCCCGGGATGACGATGTGCTCGGCCGCGGGGAGCGCCTCGGCGAGACGCTCGCTGTGCTCGGGCGGCGTGAGGAGGTCCTTGGACCCCGCCACGATGAGCACGGGTGTCTCGACGAGGCCCGGCAGGGTCTCGCGCACGTCGAGCTCGTCGAGCTCGGGCAGGAAGGCACCGATGGCATCCAGCCGGGTGCCGAAGACCATCGTCGCGACGGCGCGCAACATCTCCTTGGGCATCTCGGTGCCGAACGCGTACTTCTGCACGAAGTGGTTTTCCACCGCGCGCCCGGCCGCGCGCAGGCTGCCCCACACTCCCTCGCGCTGGCCCAGGCCCCCGAGGAACCCCGGACCGAGCTTGGCGATGATGCGGTCGAACATCGCGCCGAGACCCAGCTGGACGAGGCTGTCGCCCCCGGCGCTCGTGGCGATGAGCGCCGCTCCGGTGACGCGGTCACGCGTGAGCTCCGGGTAGCGCCCGGCGAAGCTCATGATCGTCATGCCGCCCATCGAGTGCCCGACGAGGACGAGGTCGCCCTCGGGTGTCGTGGCGTCGATGACCGCCCGCAGGTCCTTGCCGAGCTGGTCGATGGTGCAGTTGGCGAGGTCCCCGACCTCGGAGATCCCGTGGTTTCGCTGGTCATAGCTGACGACCCGGTAGCCGGCGTCGACGAGCGCCCGGCGCTGGTGGACCCAGGAGCTGAGGTTGAGCACGAAGCCGTGGACGAGCACGACGGTCGGGCCGCGCTGCGAGCTCCAGTCGTCGGGCTCGTCGATCTCGGCGTGCAGGACGAGCCCGTCGCTGGCTCGTACCGCCACCATCTTGTCCGTGGCGAAGGGGAAGACGTGCACCCTGTCACGAGCCGTGACGGCGTAGGCACGGGAGCGACGGGCAGCGGACCTACCGGCCAGGCCCGCACCGGCGATGGCGACCCCGCCCACGGCCGCAGCCGCCAGACCGAGTCCGGCGGCGGCTCCTCGGCCGATCCCCTTGCCCTTGTGCTGCTCGCCCATCAGGAGCCTTCCAGGTAGCGGCGCGGGACGCGGGGCCCGAGCCGGGTGACGATCTCGTAGTTGATGGTGTCGATGGCCGTGGCCCAGTCCTGGGCGGTCGGCTCACCATCCGCCTCGCGCCCGATGAGGACGACCTCGTCGCCAGCCTGCGCCGGACTGTCCGCTCCGAGGTCGAGGACCATCTGGTCCATGCAGACCCGCCCGGCGACCGTGTACCCGCGTCCGTGCACCTGCATGGGTCCGACATTGGATGCATGCCGCGGGATGCCGTCGGCGTACCCGAGGGGCACGAGGCCCAGACGCGTCGCCTCCGGCGTCGTGTAGAGGTGGGCATAGGAGATGCCCTGCCCGGCCGGGCAGTCCTTGACCGCGATGAGGCGGGCGGTCACCCGCATCGCCTCGCGCAGACCGAAGTGGGCGGGCCCACCGATGTCGGGCACGGGGCTCAGCCCGTAGATCGCGACGCCGGGCCGGACCATGTCGAAGTGGGCCGACGGGTTGGTCAGGGTCGCTGCCGAGTTGGACAGGTGGCGCAGGCGGGGTCGCAGACCGGCTCGCTCGGCGTCTGCCACCATCGCGACGAAGGTCTCCTGCTGCGCCCGGACCGTCGGATGGTCCGGCGAGTCCGCATAGGCGAAGTGGGAGAAGATCCCCTCGACGTCGATGACGTCCTCGGCCTGCAGCCGGGCCGCGTCCACGAACATCCCGGCGAGGTCCTCCCGCCATGCCCCACCCCGCCCGAGGCCGGTGTCGACCTTGAGGTGGATGCGCGCCGTCATACCGGTCTCCCGAGCAGCGGCGGCGATCTCAGCGAGGGCCCACGGCGCGCCGGCCGACAGGGTCAGATCGGCGCGGATGGCAGCGGCCAGGTCCGCACCCGGGGCGAAGAGCCACGTGAGGATCGGCGCTGTCACACCGGCGGCGCGTGCGGCGAGGGCCTCGGTCAGCTGCGCGACCGCGAGATGGGTGGCGCCACCGGCGAGGGCGGCACCGGCGACGGGCACGAGACCGTGGCCGTAGGCGTCGCCCTTGATGACGGCCATGACCTCGGCGTCGCCGGCGCGGCGGGAGAGCTCGGCGACGTTGTCCGAGATGGCGCTCAGGTCGATGTCTGCCCATGCGGACAGGCCGACCGTCGAGGCCCCCGTCGGCAGAAGCGACGGGGTTGCGGCGGAGGGCAGGGCTGGGTGCGGGTTCGAGATGTCCATGGTCAAGGCACCGAGTCTAGGACGGCTCTGAGGGGCAGACTGGCAGGCATGACCTACCGCACTGACGACTACCAGGCCGACCGGACCCGCTACGACTCGACGGACTACCGCCGGTGCGGCCGATCCGGTCTCCTCCTGCCACCGATCTCCCTCGGCCTGTGGCACAACTTCGGCGACGCCGAGCCGCTCGAGACGCAGCGTGCGGTGCTGCGACGAGCCTTCGACCGTGGCGTGACGCACTTCGACCTGGCCAACAACTACGGCCCTCCCTATGGCGCCGCAGAGCGCAACTTCGGGACGATCTTCGCGCAGGACTTCCGTCCCTACCGCGACGAGCTGATCCTCTCGACCAAGGCCGGCTGGGACATGTGGCCGGGCCCCTACGGCCAGGGCGGTGGCTCGCGCAAGTACCTGCTCGCCTCGCTCGACCAGTCGCTGGAGCGGATGGGCGTCGACTACGTCGACATCTTCTACAGCCACCGCTTCGACCCCGACACCCCGCTCGAGGAGACGATGGGCGCGCTCGACGCGGCCGTACGCTCCGGCAAGGCGCTCTACGTCGGCATCTCCTCCTATGGCCCCGAGCGCACGCGTGAGGCCCACGCGATCCTGCGCGAGCTGGGCACCCCCCTGCTCATCCACCAGCCGTCGTACTCGATGATCAACCGCTGGATCGAGGACGAGCTGCTCGATACCGTCGACGAGCTGGGTGTCGGCACGATCGCCTTCACCCCTCTCGCCCAGGGCCTGCTGACCAACAAGTACCTCGGCGGCGTCCCGCAGGACTCGAGGGCGGCGCGCGAGGGCACCGGCATCGCCGACCAGCTCACCGAGGACAACCTGACGCGCATCCGGGCCCTCGACGGCATCGCCCAGGGGCGCGGTCAGACCCTCGCCCAGATGGCCCTGGCGTGGATCCTGCGCGACCCGCGGGTCACCTCGGTGCTCGTCGGCGCCCGCACCGTCGAGCAGCTCGACAACAGCCTCGACGCCCTCGGGTCCACGGACTTCACCGATGACGAGCTGGCCCGCATCGACGCGCACGCGGTCGACGGCGGGGTCAACTGGTGGGCGGAGTCCGCACAGGGCTAGGCCGGCGCCCCCGGGACGTCCCGGGAGCCGCTGCATGGAGATCTCCTCCGACGGACTCGGCGGACGGCTAGCCTCGATGCATGAGAACCGTCGTGGTCAGCCTCATCGCAGAGGATCGTCCCGGGCTCGTCGCCGAGCTCGCCCGCACCGTCGCCGAGCAGGGCGGCAACTGGCTGGAGAGCCAGATGGGACGGTTGGGCGGCACCTTCGCCGGAGCCGTCTTGGTCGAGCTCGAGGACGATCGCATCGAGGGGCTGTCGGCCGCGGTGCGGGACCTGCCTGACGTCGACGTCGTCGAGGTGACGGCCGCGACCACCGCCACGGCCGCGGACGAGGAGATGGACGAGGTCCGGCTGCAGGTCATCGGCCAGGACCAGCCGGGCATCGTGCGCGATGTGACCGCCGCGCTGGCCGCGCACGGTCTGGGCATCCATGATCTCTACACCTCGATCAGCGATGCGCCGATGAGCGGCGAGCGCCTCTTCGAGGCGATCGCCGTGGTCGGGGTCGCCACGGACATCGACCTGGCCGGCCTGCGCACGACGCTCGACGAGGTGTCCACGCAGCTGAGCCTGGACATCCAGGTCGACGACGGCGAGGAGACCTCCGCCTGGGGCGAGGTGCCCGAGCGGGGCTAGCCCGCGTCGCGCAGCAGCGCGCCGACGGTCCGACCGAGCGCGTGGGCCAGGTCGAGGGCCCGCACCGGCCCACCGGGGTTGACGACGGCGGCCGCGCGACCGTGGACGAGAGCGGCCACCGATCCCGCGGTCGCCGGCGCCAGGCCGCCAGCGAGCAGGGCACCCGCCAGCCCCGCCAGCACGTCACCCGAGCCTGCGGTGGCCAGCCAGGTCGGCGCATCGTCCTGGACGTGCACCGGCCCGTCGGCGTCGACCACCAGGGTCGTCGACCCCTTGAGCAGGACGGTCGCGCCGGTGAGGCGAGCGAGCATCCGGGCGTGCTCGAGGGGTGATCCCTCGACCTCCTCGCGCGTCAGCTCGCTCTCGCGACCACGCAGCCGGGTGAGCATGCGAGCGCACTCCCCCGCGTGCGGGGTCAGGAGGGTCGGCGCGGCGCGATGTCCCTCCATGAGATCCAGCCCTCCGGCGTCGAGGAGGACCGGCAGGTCCGAGTCGAGGGCCGCTCGGGCGATGGCCAGCTGGGCGTCCGCTCCCTTCGCCGTCGACGTGGTGTCGAGACCGGGGCCGATGACCCAGGCCTGGACCCGGCCCTCACCGTGCACGGCCTCGGGGACCGCGGCCCGCACGAGCGCTGCGGGGGTGGCGGTGCCGATGTAGCGGACCATCCCCACGCCGGAGGTGACCGCGGCCGTCGTCGTGAGGACCGCTGCGCCCGCGTACTCCTCACCACCCGCGACGACACCCAGGACACCTCGGGAGTACTTGTCGTCACCCGCGGTCGGGACCGGCCACAGGTCCGCGACGTCGTCGGGCGTCACCCGGGTGACCGCGGGCGTCGCACCGGACAGGTCGAGCCCGATGTCGATGACGGTGAGCAACCCGCACGCCGTCTCCGTCGGCGGCAGCAGGTGCACGGGCTTGGGCGCACCAAAGGTGACGGTCTCGTCCGCGAAGACCGCGTCGGCGAGCGCCGCACCGCCGTCGACTGGCTGTCCGCTCGGGGTGTCGACGGAGATCACCCACGTCCGGTCACGGATCGCGTCGACCCACGGACGGGCGAAGGGAGGGAGTCCGGGCCTCCCTCCGATGCCGGTGATGCCGTCGAGGACGACCTCTGCACGGTGGATCGCCGTGATGGCCTCGCGGCTGTCACCGTCGAGCATGACGACGCCGCGGCTGCGGGCCAACTCCGCCGCCTGCGTCTGCACCTCGGAGGCGCTCGTGTCGACGCACACCGCGCTGGAGAGGAAGCCGCGCTTGGCCAGCCGCGCGATCGCGAAGAGCGTGTCGGCGCCGTTGTTGCCCGGGCCCACGAGCGCGACCACGCTCCGGGCACCTCGCTCACGCATGCGTCCTGCCGCGATGCGGGCCAGGCCCTGTGCCGCGCGCTGCATCAGCTCGCCGCTCTCGAGGAGCTCGGGCAGGGCCGCTTCGGCCGCACGGATGGTCTCGACGGAGTAGCCGGTGATCATGATCGGACCGTACCGCGGCCCCGCGCACCCGACCCCGTCGGTGACGCCGGACGTCAGGCGGACTCGGCGACGACGAAGGCCGTCGCGATGCCCCCGTCGTGGCTGAGCGAGATGTGCAGCCGCGCCACGCCCATCAACTCCGCCCGGGCCGCGACGGTCCCCGAGATGACCAGGAGCGGCTGACCGTGCTCGCCGTTGGTCACCTCGACGCCCTGCCACGGCAGGTCGCCGGGCGTGCACAGCGCCTTGCCCACGGCCTCCTTGGCAGCAAACCGTGCCGCCAGCGAGTGCAGCGGCAGGTCACGCTCGCTGGACGTGAAGACGCGGTCCCGCAGGGCGGGGGTGCGGTCGAGCCGCTCCCCCAGCCGCGCGATGTCGACGACGTCGATGCCGACCCCGACGATCATCGGATCACTCGACAGTGACGGACTTGGCGAGGTTGCGCGGCTGGTCGACGTCCAGGCCCTTGGCCGTCGACAGGTGCAGGGCGAAGACCTGCAGCGGCACGACGGTGAGGAGCGGCTGGAGCAGCGGCGAGGTGTGCGGCACGCGGATGACCTCGTCGGCGAAGGGGGTGACCTCCTCGTCTCCCTCCTGCGCGATGACGAGGGTGCGGGCACCGCGAGCGCGGATCTCCTGGATGTTGGAGACGACCTTCTTGTGCAGCTCGTTGGGGGTGTCGGGCCCGGGCACGACGACGAAGACCGGCTGGCCGGGCTCGATCAGGGCGATCGGACCGTGCTTGAGCTCTCCGGCAGCGAAGCCTTCGGCGTGGATGTAGGCGAGCTCCTTGAGCTTCAGCGCGCCCTCCATGGCGATGGGGTAGCCGACGTGGCGGCCCAGGAAGAGGACCGCGCGGGTGTCGGCCATGAAGCGGGCGATCTCCTTGACCCGATCCATCTCGCCGAGCAGGGACTCGATCTTGGCCGGCACCTCGTGCAGCTCGGCCATGACCGCCTTGGCGTCGTCGGCGTAGGTCTCGCCGCGCAGCTGCGCGAGGTAGAGCCCCAGCACGTAGCAGGCGGTGATCTGCGCGACGAAGGCCTTGGTGGAGGCGACGGCGATCTCGGGTCCGGCATGCGTGTAGAGCACGGCGTCGGACTCGCGCGGGATGGTCGCGCCGTGGGTGTTGCAGACCGAGACGGTCAACGCCCCGAGGGAGCGGGCGTGACGCACGGCCATCGCCGTGTCGGCGGTCTCACCGGACTGACTGATCGAGACCACCAGGGTGCGGTCGGAGACGATCGGGTCGCAGTAGCGGAACTCGTGGGCGAGCGCGACCTCCACCGGGATGCGGGTCCAGTGCTCGATCGCGTACTTGGCGACCATGCCGGCGTAGGCAGCGGTGCCGCACGCGACGATGGTGATCCGGTCGATGTTCTTGAGCTTGTCCTCGTCGATCCGCAGCTCGTCCAGGACGAGGCGGCCATCGGCGTCGGTGCGTCCCAGGAGGGTGTCGCCGACCGCGTGCGGCTGGTCGTTGATCTCCTTCTCCATGAAGGTGTCGTAGCCGCCCTTCTCGGCGGCGGCAGCGTCCCAGGTGACCTCGTAGGGCTTGCCCTCGGCCGGGGTGCCGTCGAAGTTGATCACCGTGTGGCTCGTCGGGGTGATCGTGACGATCTGGTCCTGGTCGAGCTCGACGGCCTGCTTGGTGTAGCCGATGAAGGCGGCGACATCGGAGCCGAGGAAGTTTTCACCCTTCCCCAGACCGACGACGAGCGGGCTGTTGCGGCGGGCGGCCACGACCGTGTCGGGCTGGTCCGCGTGCACCGCGAGGAGCGTGAAGGCCCCCTCGAGACGGTTGACGACCGAGCGCATCGCCTCGGCGAGGTCACCGGTCTCGGCGAAGGCGGCGGAGAGCAGCTGGGCCGCGACCTCGGTGTCGGTCTCCGACGTGAAGCTCACACCCTGGGCCAGCAGCTCCTGCTTGAGCTGGTGGAAGTTTTCGACGATGCCGTTGTGGACGACGGCCAGCTTGCCGTCCGAGCCACCGCGGTGCGGGTGCGCATTTTGGTCCGTCGGGCCACCGTGGGTGGCCCAGCGGGTGTGGCCGATGCCCGTCGCGGCAGCCGGGATGTCTTCACTCTCAAGGGCAGCGCGCAGGTTTTCGAGCTTGCCCGCCCGCTTCTCCGTGAAGACGGAGTCACCGGTGACGAGCGCGACGCCCGCGGAGTCGTATCCGCGGTACTCGAGGCGCGCGAGGCCCTCCATGACGACGTCCAGGGGGCGGGCTCCCGTGTCGGGCCCGACATAACCAACGATTCCGCACATGAGCGACAGGCTATCCGCCGGATGACCATCTGCTGAAAAGGTGAGACACAATGGGCGCGTGTCCACCGCCGCGACGACGAGTCTGCCCTCCCCCTTCGTCGAGCTAGATCGTCAGGCGTGGGCCCACCTTCGGGAAAACCATCCCCTCAATCTCGACGAGGGAGACCTCGCCCGCCTGCGCGGCCTGAGCGACCCGATCGACCTCGAGGAGGTGCAGGAGGTCTACCTCCCGCTGTCGCGACTGCTGACCTTCTACGTCTCGGCGACGACCCGCCTGCACCGCATCACCTCCACCTTCCTCGGCGAACGCCCGCCCAAGGCCCCCTTCGTCATCGGTGTCGCCGGCTCGGTGGCGGTCGGCAAGTCGACGACCGCGCGCATCCTGCGCGAGCTCATGCTCCGCTGGCCCGACACCCCCAAGGTCGACCTCATCACGACGGACGGGTTCCTCCTGCCCAATGCCGAGCTGGAGCGCCGTGGTCTGCTGCAGCGCAAGGGGTTCCCTGAGTCCTACGACCGGCGCGCGCTGCTGCGCTTCATGTCCGCCGTCAAGGCCGGTCAGCCCGAGGTGTCCGCGCCGGTCTACTCCCACCTGACCTACGACATCGTCCCGGACGAGCGGATCGTCATCCGCCAGCCCGACGTGCTCATCGTCGAGGGACTCAACGTCCTCCAGCCCCCGGGGACCCGCAGCGACGGCCGCACCGGTCTGGCCGTCAGCGACTTCTTCGACTTCTCCCTGTACGTCGACGCCAATCTCCAGGACATCCGCCGGTGGTACGTCGACCGCTTCCTGCGGCTGCGCATGACGGCCTTCGCCGACCCGCAGTCCTACTTCCACCGCTACGCGGACCTGACCGACGAGCAGGCCGAGGCCCGCGCGCTGCACATCTTCGAGACGATCAACCAGCCCAACCTGGTCGACAACGTCCTGCCGACCCGGGGCCGGGCCACCCTCGTGCTGACGAAGGGGGCGGACCACCAGGTCCGCCGCATCCGCCTGCGCAAGCTCTGACCTGCCGCAGCAGCGGCCCGGCGCAACTCAGTACCAGTGCGGGCTCTTGCTGTCCCAGAAGGACTTGGCGCCACACGGGGTGCCGTAGGAGGCCTTGATGTAGTCCATGCCCCACTCCATCTGGGTGACCGGGTTGGTCTTCCAGTCGGGGCCAGCCGTGGCCATCTTGGTGGCGGGGAGGGACTGCGGGATGCCGTAGGCACCCGAGGAGCTGTTGGTCGCGTCCCACTGCCAGTTGCTCTCGCCGATCCACAGGCTGACCAGGCAGGACCACTCGCCCTCGCCCCAGCCGTACTCGCCGGCGAGCTCCTTGCCGTAGGGCGCCGGGTCGGCCTGGATCTGCTTGATCTGGTCGTCGGTGAACTTTCGCTGCGACACCGGCTTGGCCTTCTCGGCGGCCTTCTTCTTGTCTTCGGCCTTCTTCTTCGCCGCGGCCTTGCGCTTGGCTGCGGCCTTCTTCGCCGCAGCCGCCTTGTCCTTGCGCTCGATGGCGGAGAGGCGGTCCTGCTCGCGCGAGGCGCTGCGGGAGACATTGGTGACACGGCGGCTCTCGGCCAGTCGCGCCATGTCGGCCTGCGTCGACTCGGTCGTCGGGGCCGAGGCCTCCGCGTCAGGCGCACCCATGGCGGCAGTCGTCTGGTCGGAGGAGTGCGAGGGGTCACCGATGGCGACGGTCGCTCCGACCGATCCGAGCATCGCGACGGCGATGGCTCCGCCCACGACGGGGCGACGCACGGCGGTGACGAGTCGCGAACGCTTGCGGGCGTGGCGCGCGGCACCGTGTCTGGGCGCGTAGTTCTTCGAGCTCACGGCACCAGTTCCTTCCATGGGACAGCCACTCACGAGGAGTGGCTGTTGGTGTGCCGGGCGCGATCAAGGGGGGCGGCCGGCCGTTATCTGTTTGAGACCTTAACGGATGTGCTGCCGCACACGCAAAGGAGGGTGTGGACGATCACGCACGCGCGCAGGGAGGTCCCGCACCATCACGTGCGAGACCTCCCTGCGTGGGCGGCGATCAGACCTCCAGCCCCTCCAGCAGGTCGGTCACGAGCGCCGCGATCGGGCTGCGCTCGCTGCGGGTCAACGTGACGTGGGCGAAGAGCGGGTGGCCCTTGAGCGTCTCGATGACGGCTGCGACGCCGTCGTGTCGGCCCACCCGCAGGTTGTCACGCTGGGCGACATCGTGGGTGAGGACGATCTTGGAGTTCTGGCCGATGCGCGACATCACGGTGAGCAGGACATTGCGCTCCAGGCTCTGTGCCTCGTCGACGATGACGAAGGCATCGTGCAGGCTCCTCCCGCGGATGTGTGTCAGGGGCAGGACCTCGAGCATGTCGCGGTCCATGATCTCCTCGACGACCTCCGTGGAGACCACCGCGCCGAGGGTGTCATGCACCGCCTGTGCCCACGGGCCCATCTTTTCGGACTCGCTGCCGGGCAGGTAGCCCAGCTCCTGGCCACCGACGGCGTAGAGCGGCCGGAAGACGATGACCTTGCGGTGCTGACGGCGCTCCATGACCGCCTCGAGGCCGGCACACATCGCCAACGCGCTCTTGCCGGTGCCGGCCCGGCCTCCCAGGCTGACGATGCCCACGTCGGGGTCGAGGAGCAGGTCGAGGGCGATGCGCTGCTCGGCCGAACGCCCGTGGAGGCCGAAGGCGTCGCGATCGCCCCGCACGAGTCGCACCTGCTTGTCGGCGCCGACTCGACCCAGGGCACTGCCCTTGGGCGAGAGGATCTTCAGACCGGTGTGGCAGGGCATCTCGGCCGCTGCCAGGTGCTCGACGCGACCGGTCTCGTAGAGGTGGTCGACGTCCTCGGCCGTCATGTCCAGCTCGGCCATGCCGGTCCAGCCCGAATCTGACGGGCGCTGCTCGTGGCGGTACTCCTGTGCGTCGACACCGACCGCCGACGCCTTGACCCGCATCGGCAGGTCCTTGGAGACGATCGTGACCTCCGCGCCCTCGAGGGAGAGGTTCTTGGCGACGGCGAGGATGCGGGTGTCGTTGTCCCCCAGCTGGAACCCGGACGGCAGCGAGCGTGGGTCGGTGTGATTGAGCTCGACGCGCAGGGTGCCGCCGTCCTCACCGACCGCGACCGGAGCATCGAGCCGACCGGCGGAGATGCGCAGGTCGTCGAGGTGGCGCAGGGCTGCCCGGGCGAAGTAGCCGAGCTCCGGGTGATGACGCTTGCCCTCGAGCTCGGAGACGACGACGACCGGCAGGACGACTTCGTGCTCCTTGAAGCGCATCATCGCGCGCGGGTCGGACAGCAGCACCGAGGTGTCGAGCACATAGGTGCGCGGCCCTTCGTCCTGCGGCGGGAGGTCCACGGGGTCGGGCGCGCCATCGGGCTGCGTGCCTGAGGGGGTGACGGTCTGGGTCATCAGGTCGTCCACGTCGGTCTCCTCCACGGGCGCCGCGCCGGATGGCGCGTGCGCGCCTACTCTCGGTGCTGGTGCCGGGACCGGGCCGACCGTGCGATCGGGGGCCGGGTCCGGCCCCTTCTCGTGAGCGTGAGCTCCATGGCTGAGGCCTCCCGGACGGCCTGCGTGGTGCAGTCCGTCCCGATCACCGTAGGCCCGCGCCAGCGCAGGTCAGGTGCAATTTCGGCGGTGTGTCGTGGACCTGCACGAGGTGTTCACCTCCCAGTCGCCCCACTGGGCACACCGGCCACTCCTGCCCCGTGGAGCGGGACGACGGGAGGGTGACGACGGGAGGGTCAGGAACCGAAGCGACGGTGCCGGTCGGCGTAGGCGCGCAGTGCTCGCAGGAAGTCGACCCGGCGAAACTCCGGCCAGTAGACCTCGCAGAAGTAGTACTCGCTGTGCGCCGACTGCCACAGGAGGAACCCGGAGAGCCGCTGCTCCCCCGAGGTGCGGATGACGAGGTCGGGATCGGGCTGACCCTTGGTGTAGAGGTGACCGCTGATGTCCTCGACGGTCAGCTCCCGTGCGACCTCCTCGAGGGTGGCGCCCTCCTCCGCGCGGTTGCGCAGGAGCGAACGCACGGCATCCGCGATCTCCTGGCGTCCGCCGTACCCGACGGCGACGTTGACGATGAGCCCGTCGACGTCGGCGGTCTCCTCCTCCGCACGACGTAGCGCCGCCGCCGTCTGCACGGGAAGCATGTCGAGCGCTCCGGCGGCGTGCAGCTGCCACCGCTGCGCAGCGGCGAGCTCGGCGACCAGTCCCTCGATGATCCGCAGGAGGAGGTCCAGCTCCTGTGGAGGACGGGTCAGGTTGTCGGTCGAGAGCAGCCACAGGGTGACCACCTCGACACCGGACTCCTCGCACCACTCGAGGAAGCTGCCCACATTGGCCGCACCCGCGCGGTGCCCGTCATCGGCGTTGCCCCCGCGTGCCTTGGCGAAGCGGCGGTTGCCGTCGACGATCATCCCCACGTGTCGCGGCACCGAGTCAGGGTCGAGCTGGCTCACGAGCCGGCGCTCGTAGGCGGTGTAGAGCAGGTTGCGCACTCGCGATGGTCCCTTCGGGCGAGGTCAGTGGGCCCAACCTACCGCCGGGGCGGGACCACCTCCGGCAGGGACTGCGACGTGCTCCACGACATGGCCAACCTACGGGCGCGTAGGTTACCGTCGATGTCATGGAGTCCCCCCGCACGGAGATGAAGGAGCTGGCCACCGAGGTCGGCGGGCACGTCGACGCCTTCGTCGAGGCGGTCAAGCCCCATCTGCGCGGCTGGCTGCACCTCGTGATGGCCCCGCTGGCCCTCATCGGCGGGCTGATCCTGACCTCCACCGCACCGACCCAGGGCGGCCGGATCGCGGCGATGGTCTTCACGATCACCGCGGGACTGCTCTTCGGCACCTCCGCCCTCTACCACCGGGGCAGGTGGGGCGGTCGGATGGCGGGCGCGCTGCGGCGGTGGGACCACGCCAACATCTTCCTCATCATCGCGGGGAGCTACACCCCCTTCGCCCTGATGCTGCCGCGCGGGCAGGCCATCACCCTGCTCGTCACCGTCTGGAGCGGCGCCATCATGGGTGTGCTCTTCCGCGTCCTGTGGATCGGTGCGCCGCGCTGGCTGTACGTCCCGGTCTACGTCGCGCTCGGCTTCGTCGCCGTCTTCTACATCAAGCCCCTGCTGACCCACGGCGGCTGGACGATCCTCGCCTTCGTGATCGCCGGTGGAGCGCTCTACACGGCCGGGGCCCTCGTCTACGGGTTCAAGCGTCCCAATCCGTCACCGCGCTGGTTCGGCTTCCATGAGATCTTCCACGCGCTGACGGTGCTGGCCTTCATCTCACACTTCGTCGCGGCGACCTTGGCCCTCTTCGGGCCCATCGCCCAGGCCAGCTGACCGGTCCGGATCGGCGAGGTCGATCTCCCGGGCCCGCTCGGCCATCTCCTGGCGCGCCCGCTCCTCCTCCGCACGGCGCTCCTGCTCCACGCGCTCGGCAAGGTTCATGCGGCGCAGTCGCGTGAACATGTTGCGCATGAGCAACCACAGGGCGATGGCGAGGAGAAAGAATGCGGCGAAGGCCAGGATCCCGGGGCTGACCTCGCTGTTGGGCGTGTTCACTTCCACTCCTTGACGGTCGATGGGGCACGGCGATCCAGGACGGGCTCGGCCCCACCGGTGCGCCGAGCCAGCGCATCTGCCTCGACGAGGCTCGACGGGATGCCGGCGAAGAGGTCGTCCTCCGGCTCGCTCGTCTCGACATGGCTGACCGCGAGCTCGTACTCCTCGGTCGGCCACAGGTCGGCCTGGACGTCGTTGGACACGGCGAAGAAGAAGCCGTTGGGGTCGATCTGGGTGGCGTGCGAGCGCAGTGCGTTGTCACGCGCGTCGAAGTGGTCCGAGCACGGCACCCACGTGGTCAGGTGACGCTGCGGCCGGCTGCCTGCGCGCTCCATCCACTCAGCGAAGGGAGAGTCCGTCCCCTGGGCGACGAGCGCCTCGTGGAAGGTACGGATCCGGTCGATGCTGAAGCCGCCGATGTAGTAGAGCTTCAGCGGCTGCCACGGCTCGCCCGCGTGGGGGTAGGCGTCCGGGTCGCCGGCCGCCGCGAAGGCCGCCTCGGAGACCCGGTTGGTCATGACGTGGTCCGGGTGCGGATAGCCACCGTTTTCGTCGTAGGTCGTGACGACGTGCGGACGGAAGCGACGGATCTCGCGCACGAGGGCCTCGGTGGTCACCTCCAGCGGCTCGAGGTAGAAGCACCCGACCGGCAACGGCGGTAGCGGGTCCCCCTCGGGCAGACCTGAGTCGACGAAGCCCAGCCAGGTGTGCTGCACCCCGAGGAAGGCGGCCGCCTTGGCCATCTCCTCACGACGCACCTGCACGATGTCCCGCAGGATGCGCGAGTCATCCTTCAGCGCGGGATTGAGCACGTCGCCGCGCTCACCCCCGGTGCAGGTGACGACGAGGACCTCCGCGCCCTCGTCGACATAACGAGCGGAGGTCGCCGCGCCCTTGCTCGACTCGTCGTCGGGGTGGGCATGGACGGCCATGAGCCTGAGTGCTTCCACTACGGGGTCCTCCCGGGGAGGGTGCGCCGCGCGGCCCGGTGTGCCGCAGCGGTCTGGTGTCACGGACAATGGAGTCCATCCTCTCACCGCGCGCCGGCGCTCTCGACGACAGTCGGCTGCCCTCCCTTCTCCCCAGGAGCCTCCATGACCTCCGGTGCCCCGCAGACCGAGCCCGACTGGGACCCGGAGCGCGAGGAGGCAGAGGCGGAGGCCAACCCTGACCGCGGACAACGCCGCTGGTGGGTCCTCGGCGGCCTCCTCGTCGTCATCGCGGCGGCCATGACCGTCTGGTATGGCGTGTCGGCCACCGAGGGCGCAGTGACGACCACCGACATCGGCTTCGAGCGCAACGGCGAGCGCGAGATCGTCATGATCTTCGACGTCACCCGCCCCACGGGCACTGCCTTGTCCTGCACCGTGACCGCGATGGACGACAACTACGCGCGGGTGGGGACCAAGGCGCAAGCGGTCCCGGCGAGCGATGAACGCACCACCCGGGTGAGGGCGGCCGTCCGCACCACGACCACGGCTGTCACCGCCACGGTGCCGGAGTGCGCAGTGGTGGACTGACGCCCACACCCGGGGCGAGAGGGCGTTACACTGGTCCCTTACACGCAACCGTGGGTCTGGACCGATCGGTCCAGACCTTTGTGCATCGTCCGACGTCCGGGATGCATCGCGGTTCACCGTCTGTGAGAGGCCGAGACGCGGCCTCGCACGACCTGATGCAAGGAGTTCCCGTGCCCCAGACTGCGTCCAACGCGTCGTACCTGACCCAGGAGGCCTTCGACCGGCTCCAGGCCGAGTTGCGCGAGCTCTCGGGCCCGGGTCGGGTCGAGATCGCCAAGCGGATCGAGTACGCCCGCGAGGAGGGTGACCTGAAGGAAAACGGCGGGTACCACGCCGCCAAGGAGGAGCAGGGCAAGATGGAGGCCCGCATCCGCCAGCTCAAGCAGATCCTCACCACCGCGACGGTCGGAGAGGCCCCGCCGGACGACGGTGTCGTCGAGCCCGGCATGGTCATCACCGTGGAGATGTTCGACGAGGAGGAGACCTTCCTGCTCGGCTCGCGCGAGATCGCCGATGGCAGCGACACCATCCAGGTGTACTCGGAGCAGTCGCCCCTCGGCGGCGGCATCAACGGCAAGAAGGTCGGCGAGACCGCCACCTACAAGGCCCCCAACGGCAATGTCATCGAGGTCAAGATCCTCTCGGCGAAGCCCTACTCCGTCTGACGCACCCGTCGACATCAGGGCGGTCACGACCACGGGTCGTGACCGCCCTTCGTCATGTCAGCGGTTCCAGGGCAGCAGGTCCGGGCCCTCACCCAGCCAACCGGCCATCTGCGAACCGTCCGCCGCGAATCCACCGCTCAGGGCCGCGATCATCGGGTCGAAGGCCACGCTGCGCTGCCCTGCCGAGTCGGCGCCGGTCGTCAGGTGGGCGCCCTCGGTCGTGGGCACCTGGTCCGGCGCGTCCGAGCCACCGCCGTCACCGGAGGGAATCTGCCCTCCGGTCCAAGGGTATGCCGGCTCCGTGGCGACGCCGCCCTCGAGCAGTGGCAGGTCCTCGCCCCCCGGAAGACCGGGCAGGACCGGGGTCAGCTCACCGACGAAGGGGAGGTCTGCCACGGGGACATGTGCCTCCGGACCCCCGGGGAGCTGGTAGACCAGCTCCTCTCCCCCACTGGGCACCTGGCCCAGGAGCACCGCCGGTCCACCGGTCACGAAGGGAGCAGCTGCACCCGCGCGCTCCGCGATGTCGAGGTACCCGAAGGGCCCGCCCACCTCGAAGGGGATGGGCTCGTCCAGGAAGAGCGCCCCGTTGTCCGCAGGGATGACTCGCTCGAAGGCCGGGCCTCCCCCGCCGCCGCCGTGACCGCCGCCCCCACCCGAGGGCATCCCGGACGCGTGTCGCTGCGACTCCGACTCCTCCAACAGCTTGCGGCTGTACGTGCGCACCGCGGCCTCGGCATCGTCGAGGTCCCGGTGTGCGGTGCGCCAGCTCCCAGCGAAATTCTCGAAGTCCGGGCCCTCCCACACGGCGCGGAGCTTTTCGAGCATGACGGCTCCCCGCCCACCGGCGTCGGCGATCCGCTCGCTCTGACGTCGCAGTCCGACCGCGATGTCGTCGAGCTGCTCGACGTCCGCCCCGTGACTGAAGTGCTTGGCCATGTGCCGTCCTTCTCTGAGGTCCTGACCCCAGCCTAGAGAGGCCCGCCGGACCCCACGATGGGGAGGACTCCCCCTTCGTCAGGCAACTGAGAGACTGGAGACATGTTTGGTCGCCAGTTGCCCCCCATGCCCACTGCCGAGACGGCGCTGCCCGGTCGTCAGCAGCGGCCCTTCAACCTGCCGGAGCGGCACGAGGTGCTCGGGACCCCGCTCGAGGGTCCCTGGCCCGAGGGCACCGAGGTCATGCACATTGCGATGGGCTGCTTCTGGGGCGCCGAGCGCATCTTCTGGCAGCTCCCGGGAGTGGTGACGACGGCGGCGGGCTACATGGGCGGTTTCACCCCCAACCCGACCTACGAAGAGACCTGCAGCGGGATGACCGGGCACACCGAGAGCGTGCTGGTCGCCTACGACCCGGCTCAGACCCGGGCGGAGGAGCTGCTCAAGGCCTTCTGGGAGAACCACGACCCCACGACGCCCAACCGTCAGGGCAATGACATGGGCACCCAGTACCGCTCCGCGATCTACTGGACGACCGATGGCCAGCGGGCTGCCGTCGAGGCGACCGCTGCGACCTTCGGCGAGGAGCTCGCTCGTCACCAGCTGCCCTCCATCGCCACGGAGATGCGGCCGGCCAGCGAGGTCGGGCAGTTCTGGTACGCCGAGGACTACCACCAGCAGTACCTGCACAAGAATCCCGGCGGGTACTGCAACCACGGCCCCAACGGGCTGACCTGCCAGGTCGGGATCCTGCGTCAGGACGAGCTCCCCGCGCAGCAGGACATCGTCCCGCCACGCTGATCGAGGGCTCCGTCAGCCCGTCTTGACCGCCTGAGCCTCACCGATGCGGATCGTCGTCGAGCGGTCGAGAGTCATCGGGATCTCACCCGACTGGCCCATGCCCGACCACGCGACCGTCCAGTGGGCCGTGGCCGTCACGGTGTACTCACCCATCGTCGAGTACGTGTGGCCGCAGTCCGGGGACTTGCGCACTCCGAGGTCGGGGGTGAAGGGCGTGCCCTTGGCGGTGCACGTGACCTTGTTGCCGTCGCCCATCGTCCAGACGACCTTGTCGACCGTGCCGGTGGCCGTCACCGTGTGCCCGCCCGCGCTGGCCGACGTGGTGTTGGGGCCCCACGTGCGGGCCCCGGCATCTGCGACCCACATCCATACCGGAAGCCCGACGAGACCGACCGAGCCGGCTTCGTCCTTCGGCGCGATGCCGATCTTGGGCGCGCGCAGATTCATCTTGGCCAGGGCCTCCTGGGCCAGGACGCGGGGATCCGGCGGCGCTGCCGGTCCGGCGGGTGGGTTCTGCGACCAGAAGGTGCCCATCCGTGTCCCGATGATGTCGGGGTCGTAGCAGTCATAGATGGCGCCCGTGGTGTTGCCCTCCCAGATCGGGTGGCCCTTGGGGAAGTCGTACATCGTCTCGCTGATGTAGCAGTTGAGCTCGTTGCTCCACCACGAGTCCCCGTCGGTGCAGGGCTTGACCTCGTCCAGGAAGTTCACGCACGGCTCGGCTGCGCCGCCGCCGCCGTCACCGGGGGCGGGGTCCGTGGTGTCGCCCGGCGGCGGGTCACTGGGCGCCGGCGCAGGGACGGTCACGAGACACTCACCGGAGGCCTCGTCGTACTTCTCGCACTCGGGCTCGCCGGTGAGGGAGAACCCAGCGAGCGGCAGGACGACGAGGACGGACAGGGCGAGCGCCCCGACTCTGGAGCGCAGGGTCAGCACGTCGGGCCGCCGTCCTTGAGGGCGCTGACGAACCACTTGTCAGCCTGCTCGTCGTGGACGACGGTGTACTGATGCAGGACGCGCTCCTGCCGATCGTCATTGACCACGGACCTGCCCTTGGCGTCGAGGATGTCCACGTCCGAGTAGTCGACACAGACGGACACCTTGGCCCCGTCCTTGCTCGACGAGGTCTCGCGCAGGTCGTCCAGGCCGGTGCTGCCTGTGGACCGCCACTGCTTGGAGCGGTAGATCTTCAGCGTCTCCACCTTGTCCTCGCGGGCCTCGCCCCGGGACACGTTGGACAGGTCCGACAGGTCGCCTGTGAACGACCCGCCCATCTCGTCGCTCATCTCGATGAAGGCGACCACCGCGCCCGTGGACGTGCTCTGGTCCGCGGTGGGGGCCGGAGTGCTGGGCTCCGACGAGGTGGGGCTCGACGTGGTCGACGACGAGGACGTGGTCGACGACCCCTCGGTGTCGCCACCGTCTCCCCCGCACCCGACGAGGAGCAGGACGGCGACCGCCCCGCTCATGAGTCCCACCGCACGTGTCATGTCATCCCCTGTGTCGTCACGAAGCCCCTCGGCAAACTGTGCCGAGTCTAGATGCGACCGACCGCCTCGCTCCACCTGACGGGCAGGGCAGGGCTCCCCTGTCAGTCGTCCAGCGCGGAGATGACCAGGGTGTCGGTGCCCTCGACGAGCCACGCCTGCGACGTCCACCCCTCGTACCCGTCGCCCTGACCGATCCCGCCCACGGGCGCGAGGCGGCCCCCGGGCACCAGGTCAGCGACGTCCGGGGCCAGATCGGGTAGCGCCCCGGCAGGCGGGCCGGCGTCCAGCCGCAACCGACTGGCCATCTGGGGGGCGAGCTCGACCACCCCGTCGATCCAGTGGGTCGACGGGCCCGGCGCGGTGCGGGCGTCGCCGAGCGTGCCCGACTGCCACTGCGCCGACTCGGGCTCCCCGATGCGTGGGAAGCGCTTGGTCAGCGGTGCGAGGTCGGTCCGCAGGCCGCGCTCGTCGACCACCTTGCGCGGGCCCGGCGTGTCGTCACCGCCCACCCCGCACCCGGAGACGACGGCCAGGGCGAGGGCGAGCAGGACCGCGAGACGACGCACCGTCACAAGGTGGTCGCGAGCTCGGTGCCCTGACGGATCGCGCGCTTGGCGTCCAGCTCGGCCGCGACGTCGGCGCCACCGATGATGTGCACCGCGACCCCCTTCGCCCGGAGGGGCTCGACGAGGTCCCGCACGGACTCCTGTCCGGTGCACACGACGACGGTGTCGACCGCGAGCGTGCGCGGCTTGCCGTCGACGGTGATGTGGAGTCCGTCATCGTCGATCCGCTCGTACGCCGCCCCGGTGATCCGGTGGACGCCCTTCGCCTTGATCGCGGCCCGGTGGACCCAGCCGGTCGTCTTGCCCAGCCCGGCCCCGATCTTGCTCTCCTTGCGCTGGACGAGGTACACGGTGCGCGGCGACGGCGCCGGGTGCGCCTCCTTGAGACCTCCACGCTCGACGGACAAGGGATCGACACCCCACTCGTCCTGCCACTCCTTGATGTCGAGCGTCGGCGACTCGACCGTCGTCAGCAGCTCGGTGACATCGATGCCGATGCCACCGGCACCGACGACCGCGACGCGCTCCCCCACCTCGCGGGTGCCGAGGACCGCCTCCGGGTAGGTGACGACCATCGGGTGGTCGATGCCCTCGATCTCGGGTACGCGCGGAGTGACACCGGTCGCCAGGACGACCTCGTCGAAGCCGGCCAGGTCCTCCGCGCCGACCCGCGTGCCCAGGTGCAGCGAGACCCCGCGGCGGTCGAGCTCGCCGCGGTAGTAGCGGATCGTCTCGGCGAACTCTTCCTTGCCGGGGATGCGCATCGCGAGCGCGAACTGCCCGCCGATGTCCTCGCCGGCCTCGAAGAGGTCGACCTCGTGGCCTCGCTCCGCGGCCGAGACGGCGGCGGACAGGCCCGCAGGGCCGCCGCCCACCACGGCCACCCGCTTGCGCCTGGTGGTCGGCGAGAGGACGAGCTGCGTCTCGTGGCCGGCGCGCGGGTTGACCAGGCACGAGGCCACCTTGCGCTGGAAGGTGTGGTCCAGACAGGCCTGGTTGCAGGCGATGCAGGTGTTGATCCGATCGCTCTGACCAGCGGCCGCCTTGGTGCCCCACTGCGGGTCCGCGAGCCAGGGTCGGGCCATCTGCACCAGGTCGGCCTGACCGTCCGCGAGCGCCCGCTCGGCCTGGTCGGGCATGTTGATCCGGTTGCTCGTCACCACGGGGATGCCCACGTGCGGACGCAGCCGCTCGGCGACCTCGGTGAAGGCCATGCGCGGCACGGAGGTGACGATCGTCGGGACGCGCGCCTCGTGCCAGCCGATCCCGGTCGACAGGATCGTCGCCCCGGCAGCCTCGATCTCCGCGGCCAGAGCGAGGATCTCCTCCCACGTCTGCCCGCCCTCGACGAGATCGAGGATCGACAGGCGGTAGATGACGATGAAGTCCTCCCCGACCGCTGCGCGCACCGCGCGCACGATCTCGGTCGCGATGCGCCGCCGGTTGGCCGGGGTGCCACCCCACCCGTCGGTGCGGCGATTGGTGCGCGGCGCGAGGAACTGGTTGATGAAGTAGCCCTCGGAGCCCATCACCTCCACCCCGTCGTACCCCGCGGACCGGGCGAGCTCCGCGGCCCGGGCGAAGGCACGGATCTGGCGGCGCACCCCACCCTCGCTCAGACCACGAGCGGCGAAGGGGGTGATCGGCGACTTGCCGCTCGAGGCCGAGACCGAGTACGGGTGGTAGGAGTAGCGGCCCGCGTGGAGGATCTGGAGGGCGATCTTGCCGCCCTCGCGGTGGACGGCGTCGGTGACCTGCTGGTGGCGGCGCGCCTCCCGGCGGGTGGTCAGCTTGGACGCGAAGGGGTAGAAGCTGCCCTCGATGTTGGGCGCGAAGCCGCCCGTGACGATGAGGCCGGCTCCCCCCTTCGCCCGCTCGGAGTAGAAGGCGGCCAAGCGCTCGAAGTTGCTCGACCGGTCCTCCAGACCCGTGTGCATCGACCCCATGATCGTGCGGTTGCGCAAGGTGGTGAAGCCCAGGTCAAGGGGCGTGAAGAGGTGCGGGTACTGGGTCATCGTCATCCTCGGTCAGGCATCGGCTCTCGCGCCGACCGTACCCATGTGGGCGGGCAGGTCCACAGCGCTCGTTGGCATTGTCCCGCAGGGATGACAAGGTTGGGCGACGACAAGGCCGATGTGAGGAGAGCCATGGCAGAGCTGGGACGCGCGTTGGGGCGCGCCGCGATGGGCGCAGCCGGCACCGCCGCGGCGGGTGTCACCATCGCCGGTCTGGGCTACGGGCTCATCCAGGCAGAGGCCAAGATCACCCGGCGCATCGTGGGCAACCCCTTCGACGGGGCACCTGATGACGACGGCGTCTACGGTGCCGCACCGGGCGACCCGGTCCAGCTGCTCGTCCTCGGGGACTCGACGGCGGCCGGCATGGGCGCGGACAACCGCTATCAGACGATCGGCGCGATCCTCTCCACCGGTCTCGCCGCGATCATGGGACGCCCGGTCGAGCTGACCAATGAGGCGGTCGTCGGCGCAGAGTCCTCCGACCTGAGCGCCCAGCTCTCCCGAGCCCTCGCCCGCGTGGACCGCCCTGATGTCGCGGTCATCCTCGTCGGAGCCAACGACGTCACCCACAAGATCGACCGGGCGGTCTCCGTCCAGCACCTGCAGCGGACCGTGCGGTACCTGCGCACCCTCGACATCCCCGTCGTCGTCGGCACCTGCCCCGACCTCGGCACGGTGGAGCCGGTGCCCTTCCCACTCAACAAGCTGCTGCGGCAGTGGAGCCGAGAGCTCGCCACCGCCCAGACGGTCGCCGCGGTCGAGGCCGGAGCCCGCACGGTGTCGCTGGCCGACCTGCTCGGGCCCGAGTTCGCTGCCAGCCCCAAGATCATGTTCAGCCAGGACCGCTTCCACCCCTCGCCGGCCGGCTATGCCCGGGTCGCGTCCGCGCTGCTGCCCTCCGTCGCGGCCGAGGTCGATGCCTGGCCCGAGGGCGCGGAGGCGGACACCGAGCCCGAGGTGGGTCTCGGTGAGGGCATCGGGGCTCTCGATGACGCGGCTGAGCGCGCCGCGTCCTCCCCCGGCACCGAGGTCGGGCCGGCCGAGGTCAGCGGCCGCCGCGCCGGTCCGCGCGGGCCGTGGGCGATGCTGCGCCGACGGGGCGAGCACCAGGTCACCGACGTCTGAGGCTCGCCCTGTCCGGGGTGGCGGGG
>NZ_BCSS01000015.1 GCF_001570985.1 Janibacter limosus NBRC 16128
CGCACCCGCCAGCCCGCAGGCGGGGGTCACGACGACGGCTTCGAGGGCGGCGAGCGGCAGGCCGACCCGCTGCCAGGCGCCCACGACCCGATCACGGGCGGAGCGCCAGTCGGCGGCCCCCGACGTCGGGACCGCCCCGGCCCACAGGACGGTCCCGGCCTCCACGGCCGTCGCCACCTGCTCCCAGCGCGGGTCGTCGAGCAGTGAGGTGTCGAGCGAGATCGCGTGGGCGCCGCTCTCGCGCAACAGGTCGACGGGGACATCACCGGCACAGCAGTGCACGACGGTCGGTGCCTCACCGGCGCCGTCGAGCACGGTCCGCAGCCCGTCACGGAGCTCGTTGCGCCCGACCGGGCGCAGTCGTCCATAGCCGGACTGCGTGGGCAGACGCCCTTCGAGGACCGCCGGCAGGCCTGGCTCATCGATCTGGACGGTCAGCTGGGCACCGGGGACGAGTCGCTGGACCTCGCCCAGGTGGTGGGCGAGCCCGTCGGCGAGGGCTGCGGCGATGTCCCGGCGGGCGCCGGGGTCGGACACCGCGCGTTCGCCGCGGGTGAGCTCGATGCTCGCGGCGAGGGTCCACGGTCCGGTGACCTGCAGCTTGAGCGGTCCGGTCCAGCCGTCGTAGGCCTCGGCCAGCTCATCGAGGTCCTCGCGCAGGAAGGCGCGGGCCCGCCCTTCGTCCTTGCCCGGCCGATCGACGAAGCGCCATCCGTAGGGCTGGGTCTCGACGTGCAGCTCAGTGAGCAGCGCTGCCGTGCGGCCGACCATGTCGGCACCGACACCGCGTGCGGGGAGCTCCGGCAGGTGAGGGATGCCGTCACCCAGCAGGTCGCGCACGGCGACGACGGCCTCCCGCGATCGCGTGCCGGGCCACGACCCGATCCCGGACGCGCGGGTCACGCCGACCTCCCGCCGGGTGAAGGTGTAGGCGCTGGTGATTCGCCGGCGCGTACACCTCCACCCGGGGAGTGGGAGGCGGAGGCGCGGTAGGCCCGCGCGATGGTCCCGGACCCGACGACGCGGGTGCCGTCGTAGAGGACGATCGACTGGCCCGGAGCGGCGCCGCGCACGGCGCTGTCCAGGCGGACGACCAGGCGGGTGTCCTCCCCTTCGCCCCCGACCTCGGCCAGGGCCGGGATCTCCTCGCCGTGCGCACGGATCTGCGCACCCAGACGGTGGCGACCGGAGGCTGCTGGACCGCACCAGCGGACGTGGTCGGCCTCGATCTCGTCGGCGCCGAGCAGGTCGGCCGTGCCGATGAAGACGCGGTTGCTCTCGGCCTCGACCCTCGTGACATATCGGGGCTCGCCGTCCAGGCCCGAGCGGTCCAGACCCAGACCGCGACGTTGCCCGACGGTGAACCCATAGGCACCGCGGTGCTCACCGACGACCTCGCCGGATCCCTCGTCGACGATCTCGCCCTCCTGCTCGCCCAGGCGTCGGGTCAGCCAGCCTCGGGTGTCGCCGTCGGAGATGAAGCAGATGTCGTGGGAGTCGGGCTTCTTGGCCACGGCGAAGCCGCGCTCGGCAGCCTCCTCGCGGATCTGCGGCTTGGTCGTGTCACCGAGGGGGAAGAAGGCACGGGCGAGCTGCTCCTCGTCGAGCACGCCGAGGACATAGGACTGGTCCTTGGCCATGTCGACCGCGCGGTGCAGCTCACGCCCATCGGGCCCGTCGACGATCTGCGCGTAGTGGCCGGTCGCGACGGCGTCGAAGCCGAGCGCCAGCGCCTTGTCGAGCAGCGCCGCGAACTTGATCTTCTCGTTGCAGCGCAAGCAGGGGTTGGGGGTGCGGCCCGCCTCGTACTCGGCGACGAAGTCCTCGACGACGTCCCGGGCGAAGGGGGTGGCCATGTCCCAGACGTAGAACGGGATGCCGAGCGTGTCGGCGACCCGACGGGCGTCACCGGCGTCCTCGATGGTGCAGCAGCCGCGGGCGCCCTCGCGCAGGGTCTTGGCATTCTTGGCCAGGGCGAGGTGCACCCCGACGACCTCGTGCCCGGCCTCGATCATCCGCGAGGCGGCGACCGCGGAGTCGACCCCACCGCTCATGGCTGCGACGACGCGCATCAGGCGGCCCCGCTGGCCCGCCGGGCCCGGGTGACGGCCTCGGGGAGGGCGGCGAGCACGGCATCGACGTCGGCCTCGGTGGACGTCCAACCGAAGGAGACCCGCAGGGAGCCCCTGGCCTCCTCCTCGGACCGACCCATGGCCAGCACGACGTGGGAGGGCTGCGGGATCCCGGCCTGGCAGGCGGAGCCGGTCGAGACGGCCACGTCAGCGGCGTCGAGGAGGTAGAGCATGGAGTCGCCCTCGCACCCGGGGATGGTGATGTGGGCATTGCCCGGGAGCCGGGTCGTGATGTCGCCGGCCTCCCAGCAGCCGGTGACGCGGATCCCGAGGTCGAGTGTCTGGGTGCCGGCGAGGAACATGTCGCGCAGCGCGCCGATGCGGGCGGCCTCGGCCTCGCGGTGGTCGACGGCCTCCCCGAGAGCGACGGCGAAGGCACGGATGGCCGGCACGTCGAGGGTGCCGGAACGGATGCCACGCTCCTGCCCACCACCGTGGCTGAGGGCGACGAGCCGGGCGTCGCGCTTGGCCACCAGCGCGCCGATGCCGATCGGTCCGCCGAGCTTGTGGGCGCTGACGCTCATCAGGTCGACACCGCTCGCGGCGAAGTCCACGGCCAGGTGACCGGCCGCCTGCACGGCGTCGGTGTGGAAGGCGAGCCCGTGCTCGTGCGCGATCGCCGCCATCGACGCGACGTCCTGGACGGTCCCGACCTCGTTGTTGGCCCACATGACCGAGATGAGGCCGACGCTGTCCGGGTCCTCCTCGATCGCCGTGCGCACGGCGTCGGGGTGGACGGTGCCGCACTCCCCCGGTGGGACGAAGGTCGCCTGCGCGCCCTCGTGCTCGACCGCGTGGTCGACGACGTCGAGGACCGCGTGGTGCTCCACGCCGCTGACGACGATGCGGGAGCGAAGGGGGTCGGTCGCCCGCGCGGCCCGCAGGCTGCCGGTGATGGCGAGGTTGTCGGACTCGGTACCGCCGGAGGTGAAGACGATCTC
The DNA here is from genome assembly GCF_001570985.1 of Janibacter limosus NBRC 16128. Classification (GTDB taxonomy): domain Bacteria; phylum Actinomycetota; class Actinomycetes; order Actinomycetales; family Dermatophilaceae; genus Janibacter; species Janibacter limosus. The sequence goes on from NZ_BCSS01000015.1 coordinate 3,074, forward strand.
GCTCGGCCGTGCTCCCAGCGCGGCGGCGATCCGCTCGCGTGACTCCTCGACGACCCGGCGCGCATCGCGGCCGGGGCCGTGCACGCTGGATGCGTTGCCGGTGATCCCGAGCTGCTCGACCATCGCCTCCCGGGCAGCCGGGGTCATGGGCGTGGTCGCCGCGTGATCGAGGTAGGTGGTCATCATCAGGAGTCTACGGACCGACGACGGTGGATATTCCCCCCTTCGTCGGTGGTGGGAATGACGGCGCCGTCGCTGGCGTTCGTCTGCAGGATGCATGCATGAGCTTCGGGAGGTCACGGGTGGCGGGTCAGGGCGACGCGGTCGCAGGTCCCGATGACGCGATCGCGAGCGCCCAGCGTTGGCGAATCCTCGCGGTCCTGCTCGTCGCGATCTTCATGTCCCTCGTCGGCGTGAGCATCGTCAACGTCGCCATCCCCTCGATCCAGCACGGCCTCGACGCCAGCGACTCCGATGTCCAGTGGGTCCTGTCCGGGTACGCACTGACCTTCGGTGTCGTCCTCGTCGCCGGTGGCCGCGCCGGTGACCTCCTCGGGCGCGGCGGCCTCTTCATCATCGGTGCGACGATCTTCACCCTCGCCTCTGTCGCCGCAGGCTTCGCTCCGGGCGCCACCTCCCTCAACGCCGCCCGCTTCGTGCAGGGCGTCGGGTCCGGGCTGCTCAACCCGCAGGGCGTCGGGATGATCCAGCAGTACTTCCGGGGAGCCGAGCGCGCCCGAGCCTTCGGGGCCTTCGGCAGCGTCGTCGGCGTCGCCGTGGGGATCGGGCCCGTCATCGGTGGGCTGCTCATCGAGCTCGGCGGGACGCAGATCGGCTGGCGGCTCACCTTCCTCGTCAACGTGCCGGTGGGCGTGCTGTGCATCGTGCTCGCCTTCCTCTGGTTCCCCAGGCCGCTGCTGAGTCGGCCACGCGCGACCGACGGACGCGCCGCTCCCGGGATCTGGCGCTCGCTCGACCCCGTGGGCTCTCTCCTCCTCGGCCTCGCGGTGCTGGCGACCATGCTGCCCTTCGTCGAAGGGGGCTCCTCACCGCTCTTCTGGCTCACCCTGCCCGCCGGGCTCGTCCTGGCGTGGGCGTGGGTGCGCTGGGAGCGTCACCACCGGGCCACCGGTGGCATCCCCATGGTCGACCTCGGGATCTTCTCGATCCGCAGCTTCACCCAGGGCAGCATCATCGCGCTGCTCTACTTCCTCGGGATGACGAGCATCTGGGTGCTCGTGGCGCTGTACCTGCAGGACGGCACGGGCAAGAGCGCCCTGCAGGCCGGGCTCGTCGGGGTCCCGTCAGCGATCCTCGCCGCGCTGGCCTCCGGCTGGGCCGGACGCAATGTGCCGCGGTACGGCCACACGATCATCATCGGCGGCCTCGTCCTCGCCTTCATCGGCGTCGCGTCGAGCATCGGCGTCGTGCTCCTGCAGGAGGGTGGTCACGTGAGCGAGTGGTGGCTGCTGCTCACCCTCGCCTTCGTCGGCGCGGCCCAGGGGGCGGTGATCAGCCCCAACCAGGCGCTGGCCCTGGAGGAGGTCCCGCTGGCCTACGCCGGCAGCTCGGGCGCCGTGATGCAGACGGGTCAGCGCATCGGCACCTCGATCGGCATCGCGGTCATCACCTCGGTCGCCTTTGCCACCCTCGCCGTGAGCAGCTGGGCGGTCGCGATGGCCGTGAGCTTCGGCGTGATCCTCGTGGTCGTCCTCGTGGCGCTCGCCGTGGCGATCAAGGACCAGCGCGAGCGTCGCCGCTGACGACGCAGGCCCCGCCGCGCGAGTGCGCGACGGGGTCTGGTGCGGCAGGTGTCAGTTGACCGACACGTGCACGTGGTCGTAGTGGTTCTGCGTCGGGCTGCCCCGGTCGGACATGCCCTTCCAGCCGCTGCCGGGCATCCAGATCTGCTGCTGCCAGATGACGTACTTGATGTTGAGCTCACCGGCGTGGGCCTGCAGCCAAGCGGAGACCTGGTCGCCGCGGGCACCGGTGACCATGATGTCGACGGCGTTGCCGCTGCCGTGGTCGCCCGGGTCACCGGCGCGGAAGCCACCGATGTTGCTCATGTCGGGGAACTGCGTGCGCACGGCCGAGTAGACCGCCTGCGCGTTGGCGCCCAGGCCCAGGGCAGCCCCCTGCGAGGCGTAGCCGCCCGTGTCGACCGACCCGCTCGACGGGGTCTCGGCCTGCTCGGGGCTGCGGGCGGTCTCGGTGGAGGCCTGGTCCTCGCCAGCCTGCGCCTGCTCGGCGTCCTCGCCCGTCTGCTCCTGGTCCGTCTGCTCCTGCGGCTCCTCGACCGGCTTCGGCTTGGGCTTGGGCTTCGGCTTCACGACCGGGTCGAGAGCCAGGACACCGACGCTGTCGTGCACGTCCTTGGCCGTGGACCCGGTGGGGGCGGTGACGGCCGTCGCGGTGCGGTTGGCCGACCTCGATGCGGCGGGGTCGGCCGCGCGCTCACCGAGGAGCTCGGTGACCGAGGCGGTGTCGGTGTCGGCGCTGATCGACGCGAGGTCGGTCGAGGCCGGGGTGCCAGCGGCCGAGCTCGGGGCGATGACGAAGGCACCGGAGCCCAGGACGATGCCGACACCGGCGACGGTCTTGACCGCCGCGCGGGCTCCGTGGGAACCGACCGACGAGGGCAGGCCCCCCAGGCGGGCGAGCGGGCTGCGACGGCGGGAGCCGTGGCGGCTGACATATCGGGACGAACTCACGCGAGACCTCAAAGCGTTGAAAACACGGACGGCCTCACGGCCACGCACACCATAGCGAGAACCCCACCCCAAAGTCACGTTTTGGTAAAGGCGACCTGTGGAGACCTCGCCCACGCTCCCCTGGCGGAGCTGTGCGCGGGGACGCGCGAAGGGGGGTCACGCACCGAGATGGTGCGTGACCCCCCTTCGTCAGGAGTGACTCGAGGTCACTTGCCCTTGACGGCCTCCGTGGCCTGCGGCAGGACGGTGAAGAGGTCACCGACGACACCGAAGTCGACGAGTTCGAAGATCGGGGCCTCCTCGTCCTTGTTGATCGCGACGATCGTCTTGGACGTCTGCATACCGGCGCGGTGCTGGATCGCACCGGAGATGCCCGCGGCGACGTACAGCTGCGGGGAGACCTGCTTACCGGTCTGCCCGACCTGCGAGGTGTGCGGGTACCAGCCGGCGTCCACCGCGGCGCGCGAGGCGCCGACAGCGGCCCCCAGCGTGTCCGCGAATGCCTCGACCGGGCTGAAGTCGCCACCGGTGCCACGACCGCCGGAGACCACGATGGCCGCCTCGGTGAGCTCGGGACGACCAGAGGCCTTCCGCGGCTCGGACGCCGTGATCTTGGCGGACTTCGCACCGTCGGAGATCTCGACGGTGAGCTCCTCGAAGGCACCGGCGCCATTGGCCTGCTCCGGCGCAGCGGAGTTGGGCTTGACGCAGATGAGCGGGGTGCCCTTGGTGACCTTCGCCTGGACGGTGTAGCTACCGGCGAAGACGGACTGCGTGGTGACCGGACCGGCCTGCACGTCGACGGCGTCGGTGATCAGACCCGACTCCGTCTTGACGGCCAGACGCGCACCGATCTCCTTGCCGCCGGCGTTGCTCGGGATGAGCACTGCCGCGGGCTGCTTCTCCTGGACCAGCTGCGCGAGGATCTCGGCCTGCGGGGCGACGAGGTTCTCGAGAGCGGCCGGGTCGGAGACGGCGTAGATCTTGTCGGCGCCGTAGCGCGCGAGCAGGTCCTTGGCGGTCTCGGCACCGGGGCCGATGAAGACGGCGGAGGGCTCACCGAGGCGGCGAGCGATGGTCAGCATCTCCGCGGCGGGCTTCTTCACCTCACCGTTTGCGTGGTCGATGAGGACGAGGACTTCAGCCATGTTGTTGCTCCTTGATGTCCGGAGTCGTCACTCAGACGAACTTGTTGGTGGTCAGGAACTCGGCGAGCTTGGTGCCGCCGTCACCCTCATCGGTGACGATGGTGCCCTGCTCGCGCGGGGGACGCTTCGTGGTCGACTCGACGGCGGTCGCCGCATTGGCGAGACCGACCTGGCCGGCGTCGACGCCGAGGTCGGCGAGGGTCCACTCCTCGACCGGCTTCTTCTTGGCGGCCATGATCCCCTTGAAGGAGGGGTAACGCGGCTCGTTGATCTGGTCGGTGACCGAGATCAAGGCCGGGAGGGAGGCCTCGACGGTCTCGCTCGCGGTGTCGCCGTCACGACGGATCGTGGCGACGCCACCATCGACGGACAGCTCCGAGGCGTAGGTGACCTGCGGGAGGCCCAGACGCTCGGCGAGCATCGCCGGAACGACACCCATGGTGCCGTCGGTGGATGCCATACCCGTGAGGACGATGTCCGGGGTACCGATCTTCTTGATGGCCTCGGCGAGGACGAGCGAGGTCGCGAGGGCGTCAGAGCCGGCAATCGCGTCGTCGCAGATGTGCACGCCCTTGTCGGCACCCATCTGGAGCGACTTCTTGACGGCCTCGGCGGCGTCGGCGGGACCGATGGTCAACACAGTGACCTCGCCCTCTCCGGCCTCGGCGATCTGGAGGGCCTGCTCGACGGCGTACTCGTCGAGCTCGGACAGCAGACCGTCCACGCCTTCGCGGTCGGTCGTGTTGTCCTCGTTGAATCCGCGGTCGGACTGTGCGTCCGGAACGTACTTCACGCAGACGACGATATTCATCGGTGAATCGTCCTCTTCCTGGGTGAGGGGGCTGGGTACCGGGCGATCCTCTCAGCAGACGCGCGTTGTGGGCACGAACTGTGGGGAGGGTCCCAGTCCGCTCACGCTATCCACCGGGGTGGTGGACCACCAAGGCGGCCGGGGGTGCCCTTGGACACACCCTTCGAGACGCGTGCTGCGCACGCTCCTCAGGGAGCGTGGTCAGCCGCGTTGACGAGGACGTGGAAGGAGGGCTCCTCGTAGGGGTGCGCCGCGCGAAGCGCCTTGACCACCACCGCGCGTCGCGACCTGGGGAAGGTGACCTCCACCCGGTCCTCGACGACGTGCTCGAGCTCACCGACGGTCCCGATGGTGGGGTTGGCGGCTCCCACGGGGCGAAACCTCCCTTCGCCTCGCTGGACGAAGGCGCACTCGCGGTACTCCCCCACCGCCCCGGCTCCGACGGCGAAGAGCGCCGCGAGGACCTCGTCGGTGTGCGTGGCCGGGATGTGCGCGACGAGGACGTCGAGCGGCTCGCTCACGTCACCACCCCGCAGGCAGGTCGAGGTCGTCATCGGTCACGGCGACCTGTTGGCGGTGCTTGAGCACCCTGGCCGGAACCCCACCGATGACGACGAAGGGGGGATGGCTCCCCCGGACGACGGCGCCGGCACCGACGACCGAGTGGGCACCGATGTCGGTGCCGCGGGTGATGACGCACTTGGTCGCGACCCACACGTCGTCGCCGAGGCGCACGGGCGACTTGATGATCCCCTGGTCCTTGATCGGCACCTCGAGGTCATCGGTGACATGGTCGAAGTCGCACACGTAGACGTCGTCGGCGAAGAGGCAGGCCTCACCGACCTCGATGTCGAGCCAGGTGTTGAAGGTGTTGCGGATCCCGATGATGGTCTTGGCGCCGATGCGCAGCGTGCCCTCGTGCGCACGCAAGGCAGAGCCGCCGCCGATGTGCGTGTAGGCGCCGACGATGAGTCGACCGGTGCCCGGGGTGACCTGGAACTGCACGCCCGGCCCGATGAAGCACGGACCCTCGAAGACGAGCCCCGGGGTGGTGGCCCGGGCGCGGACCATCCGCAGGTACCCCAGGACGTGGTGGTGGCTCCAGGCCCGGTTGGCGATGACCCACCGGGCCCAGTGCCACCACGTGAAGCGAGAGGCGGCCATCAGCGCGAGCACCTCACCGAAGGGGCTTGGTGCCCGTGACGCCGACGTTGTAGAAGAACCGCTGGGGCACGACCCGCCCGAGGAGTGCGTCGACCTTCATCAGGCGCTTCCACGAGCTGTGGGCGAAGGTCGCCCAGCCGAAGCCGAGCGCGTCCTCGGCGACCGCGTACTCGAAGGTGCGGATCGGCCAGCCGGCGAAGGCGGAGAGCAGCTCCTCGGTCGCCGTTCCGACGTCGGCGGCGCCGGCGTGACGCGCGATCGCGGCGAGCTCCCCCGGGTCGAAGGTGTGCAGGTCGACGACGGCCTCGAGCGCCGCGGCGCGCGAGGACTCGTCGAGCTCGGCCTGCGCGCGCGCCCACTTCGTGCGGAAGGGGGGCAGCTTGCTGACCCGGATGGCCGTCTCCCACGTGGCGCGGGAGATCTGCCGTGCGTACCAGTGCCCGATCCTCGTCGGCTCACCGGCGATGACGAAGCGGCCGCCCGGCTTGAGCACCCGCACGACCTCGCGCAGCGCGCCCTCGACATCGGGGATGTGGTGGATGACCGCGTGGCCGACGACGAGGTCGAAGCTGTCGTCCTCGTAGGGCAGCGCCTCGGCGTCCGCGACCCGGCCGTCGATCTCGAAGCCCAGCCGCTGGGCATTCTGCTGGGCGGCCTCGACCATGCCCGGGGACAGGTCGCTGACGTGGACCTCGTCGACCAGGCCCGCGAGCTTGAGGTTGAGGGAGAAGAAGCCGGTGCCGGCGCCGAGCTCCAGGGTCCTGCCGTAGGGCAGCGACTCACAGGGGCGACGCGTGGACTCCAGGACGTGCAGGAAGCGATCGCGCACGACGCTGGTGCACCGGTCGTCGAAGCTGATCGCCCACTTCTCGTCGTAGGTCTGGGCTTCCCAGTCGTGGTAGAGCACCTGGGCGAGCTTGTTGTCCGCCCAAGCCTGCTCGACCTCCTCAGCGCTCGCGGCGCCGGTCGTCGTCATCAGATGCCTTCGAAGGTGGCCTTGCCGGGGCCGTTGTCGACGAAGCTGCGCATCCCGGCCTTCTGGTCCCGGGTCGCGAAGAGCGCGGAGAACAGTTGCGCCTCGATCTCCAGACCCGTACCCAGGTCGGTCTCCAGGCCCTTGTCGACGGCCTCCTTGGCCGCACGCAGCGCCTGGGTCGGACCGGTGACGAAGGGGGCGACGAGCGCCTGGGCCGTCGCGAGCACCTCGGCCGCCGGGACGACCTTGTCGGCCAGCCCGATCTCGAGGGCCTCTGCGGCGCCGACGAAGCGACCGGTGAAGATCATCTCCTTGGCCTTGGCCGGACCGACGAGGCGCGGCAGCCGCTGGGTGCCACCGGCGCCGGGGATGATCCCGAGGGTGATCTCCGGCAGGCCGAGCTTGGCATTGTCGGCGACGACACGGAAGTCGCAGCACAGCGCCGTCTCGAGCCCGCCACCGAGCGCGAAGCCGGTAATGGCGGCGACGGTCGGCTTGGGGATCGCGGCGAGCGCGCGGGAGAAACGCTGCAGCAGGCGCACGTGGGCAGCCATGTCGGTGTACGACATCTCCGCCATCTCCTTGACGTCGGCGCCGGCGGCGAAGACCCGCTCGCCACCCCAGACGATGACGGCCTTGACGTCATCGCGGTCGGTGGCCTCCTGGGCCACGTCGACGAGGCGACGCTGCATGTCGGCGTCGAGAGCGTTCATCTTCGGGCGGTCCAGGACGATCGTGCCGATGCCGTCGGCGACCTCCAGGCGGACGATCTCGCTCATGCCTGCGGCTCGCCGGCGTCGGGAGCGCCCTGCTCGTCGGGGTCCTGGCCGGTGGCGCGCTGGTGCCACAGCTGCACGCCCTGGAGGACGAGCGGGAGGGCCAGGCCGAGCAGGCCGCGCACGTCGGCGCCCCGCGGGAGGATGTGCTCGCTGGTCACGAGGAGGGTGTCGCCGGCGACCGCGGCCTTGACGAGGTTGAAGGCGACGTTGAGGTCATTGCTGACCTGCAGGCGCTCCATCGGGTCGGTGGGCACCGGGTCCTCGAGGGCCCACTGGCCGAAGACGCGCAGGACATTGGACTCGTCGTCCTGGCAGCGGACGAACATCTGCTGCTCGGAGAAGAGGAAGGCCACGTCGCCCTCGTCGTCGACGGTGGGCTCGAGGCCCAGCTCGCGCAGGGCCTCCTGCACGCGGTCGCTCAGGGGGGTTTCTTGTTCGGGCTGGGCACCACCGTTGGTGGGAGTGGGGCCAAAGTTCGGGAGGGCGGTCGGATCACTCATGCCCTCAACGTACCGACTGCTTACCCTGTGAGCCATGTCGACCACTTCCGCGCAGGCACTCCCCCACCTTCCGACTCCGGGCGTGCGCCCTGTCGACGGCGGCATCGAGGTCGCGATCCACGCCGCGGCGGCCAGCGCCGTATGGCTATGCACCTTCGACGACGAAGGCGATGTCCTGAGGCGCGACGGAGGAGCCTCGAAGGGGTGCGAGACCCGCGTCGCGCTGCCTGCCGCCGACGACGGGTGGTGGGCCGGCTTCGTCCCGGACGTCCAGCCGGGCACGCGCTACGGGCTGCGGGCCTACGGCCCGTGGGAACCCGCTGCGGGCCACCGGTACAACCCCGCGAAACTGCTGCTCGACCCGTGGGCCCGCTCCGTCGAGGGCGACCTCTCCTACGAGCCGGCCGTCTACGGGCACGTGGTCGACGAGTCCGGCGAAGGGGACCCCAGCGTTCGCTCCGAGCTGGACTCCGCCCCCTTCGTCCCGCGGTGCGTGGTGCTGGACACCGCCTTTGACTGGGGCGAGGACGCGCGACCGGCCCACCCTCGTGACGAGCGGGTCGTCTACGAGGTGCACGTGCGCGAGATGACGATGCGGCTGCCCGGGGTGCCCGAGCACCTGCGCGGTACCTACGCGGGCCTGTGCCACCCGGCGACGATCGAGCACCTCAAGGCGCTCGGTGTGACGACGGTGGAGCTGCTGCCGGTGCACGCCTTCGCCGATGAGCCACACCTCGCGCACCGGGGCCTGACCAACCACTGGGGCTACAACACGCTCGGGTTCTTCGCGCCGCACGCGCCGTACGCGAGCAACCAGGACCCGCACGAGGTGCTGCGCGAGTTCAAGGGCATGGTCAAGCTCCTGCACGCCGCCGGGATCGAGGTGCTGCTCGACGTCGTCTACAACCACACGGCCGAGCAGAGCATCGGCGGCGCCACCGTCTCGTGGCGGGGACTCGGCGCGCCGACCTGGTACCGGCTGGACGAGCAGGGCAACGACGTCGACGTGACCGGCTGCGGCAACACCCTCGACCTCACCGACCCGGTCGTCCTCGAGATGGTCCTGGACTCGCTGCGCTACTGGGTGAACGAGTGCCACGTCGACGGCTTCCGCTACGACCTGGCCGTGGCGCTGGGCCGTGGCGAGGACCTCGGGTACGACGCGGACCACCCCTTCCTCGTGGCGGTGCTCGAGGACCCGGTCCTGTCACAGGTGCTGCACGTCGCCGAGCCGTGGGACCTGGGACCGGACGGCTGGCGGACCGGCCAGTTCCCCGGGGCGTGGGCGGAGTGGAATGACCGCTTCCGCGATGCCGCGCGCGACTTCTGGCTGGCCGACGCCGGCGCGCTGTCGCGCGGTGAGGTGAGTGGTGACGGCGTGCGTGAGATCGCCACCCGGCTCGTCGGCAGCCGGGACCTCTTCGGCGAGCGCACCCCCCTGTCCTCGGTCGGCTTCGTCACCGCGCACGACGGCTTCACCATGGCCGACCTGGCCGCCTACGACACCAAGCACAACGAGGCCAACGGCGAGGACAACCGCGACGGCAATGACCACAACCGCTCGTGGAACCACGGCGCAGAGGGCGCGACGGACGACGCGGTCATCCAGCTCGCTCGGCGGCGCTCGGTCCGCAACCTGCTCGGCACCCTCCTGCTGTCGTCGGGGATCCCGATGATCGCCTCGGGCGACGAGATCGGGCGGACGACGGGCGGCAACAACAACCCCTACTGCCAGGACAACGAGATGACCTGGCTGGACTGGGAGCTCGACCCGGCGCAGGAGGACCTGCGGGCGACGGTCGCGCACCTGACCGCCCTGCGCCGTGAGATCCCGGTGCTGCGCGACCACGACGAGTCGGTGATCGGCTGGTACGACGAGACCGGTGCGCCCATGCGCGACGAGACCTGGGAGCAGGACGATCGCCGCACCCTCCAGCTGCACCTGGCCGGAGAACCCTCGGCCCTGCTCGTCCTGCACGGCGGCCTCGGCCCCGTCGACGTGACGCTCCCCGACGTCGGGCCGCTGCGCCTGCGGTGGGACAGTGCGTGGGAGCGGCCGGCTGGGCCGGGATCAGCCCCCGGCGAGCGTGGCGTCGAGACCCTCACCCCCCTCAGCGTGCGGCTCTACACGAGCTGAGCCGCGCCCAGAGCGCCCGACATCGGCGGCCCGGGCCGCCGATGCTGGGCGGCGGTTCTTGTTACCTGCGGGTACGACGTGCACCACCCACAACTAGAGATGACCAACCCGCGAATATCCGGGACCCCACCCGCTCAGCTCGCCACAGGTGCACGTCGTACCCGCAAGTAACAATCGGGAGCGGGGCGGACGCGGGAGGCAAAGCGCCGGACGGCGGAGGGGCGTGGCGCGACTCAAGGAAAAGTCCGGACTGACAAGAACCCGCACGGTGCAGGGAGAGCAGTCCGGACTTTTCCCCAGCGCCACGTCCCTGCGCCGTCCAGATCAACCCGACCGAGCGGACAGTCCTCGTCGTCCCGGTCAGGCGTTCGCGACCAGCCCCAGACTGGCCGGGAAGGCCATCAGCTCGTGCTTGGGCAGCACCCGCACGGTCCAGCCGAACTGGCCGGTGCGCTCGATGGGGACCTGCCCGCCGAACCTTGCCTTGCCGTCCTCGTAGCCCTCGACGAAGGACAGCGAGGTCGCGTCCCACTCGACGAGGTCATCGGTGCCCAGCGCGACGCGACCGGCGACGACCTGGACGTCGACCTCGTCCGGGGCGAGGCCGTCGAGGGCGACATAGGCGTCGACGCTGAGCGACTCCCCGACGATCGGGCTGTCGGAGACGCCGGAGCCTTCGACATGGTCGACGTGCACGGACGGCCAGCCGGCGCGAGCGCGGGCCTTGTAGTCCGCGAGCTCCTTGGCGCCGGCGTGGTCGTCGGCGTTGACCCGGGCGTTGTGGGCGGCCGCGGGGGCGTAGAGACGCTCGGTGTAGTCGCGCACCATGCGGGTGGCCAGGACCTTGGGCCCGAGGGTCGTGAGGGTGTGGCGCAGCATCGAGAGCCAGTGCTGCGGCAGGCCGGCCTCGTCGACGTCGTAGAAGCGCGGGGCGACCTGGGTCTCGATGAGGTCGTAGAGGGCCGCGGCCTCGATGTCGTCGCGGCGGGACTCGTCCTCGACGCCGTCAGCGGTCGGGATCGCCCACCCGTTGTCACCGTCGAACCACTCGTCCCACCAGCCGTCGAGGATCGACAGGTTGAGGCCGCCGTTGAGGGCTGCCTTCATGCCGGAGGTCCCGCACGCCTCGAAGGGACGCAGCGGGTTGTTGAGCCAGACATCGCAGCCGGGGTAGAGCGTGCGGGCCATCGCGATGTCGTAGTTGGGCAGGAAGACGATGCGGTGGCGCACGTCCTGCTGGTCGGCGAAGCGGACCATCTGCTGGATGAGCTGCTTGCCGGTCTCGTCCGCCGGGTGCGACTTGCCGGCGATGACCAGCTGGATCGGACGCTCGGGGTGGAGCAGCAGTGCCTTGAGCCGCTCGGGGTCGCGCAGCATCAGGGTCAGTCGCTTGTAGGTCGGCACGCGGCGGGCGAAGCCGATCGTCAGCACCTCGGGGTCGAGGACCGAGTCGGTCCAGCCGAGCTCGGCGTCGCTCGCCCCGCGCTTGCCCCAGCTGGAGCGCAGCCGGGCGCGCACGTCCTCGACGAGCCGCGAGCGCATCTGCGCCTTGGCCGACCAGATCGACTCCCCCGGCACGTCCGGGATCTCGCTCCACCGGTCGGAGGCCTCGACGTCACGGCCGCCGAGGTACTGGGCGGCGATGTCGTAGACCGAGTCGTCGACCCAGGTCGGGGCGTGGACGCCGTTGGTGATCGAGGTGATCGGCACCTCGGAGTCGTCGAAGCCGGGCCACAGGCCGTCGAACATCCCCCGGGAGACGACCCCGTGCAGCCGGGAGACGCCATTGGCCCGCTCGGCCAGCCGCAGCCCCATGACCGCCATGTTGAAGATGCCCTCGGAGCCGCCCTCGTAGGTCTCGGCACCGAGCGCGCGCAACTTGTCCAGAGGGACCCCGGGCAGCTCCTGCGCGCCACCGAAGTAGCGCTCGAGCAGGGCCACGTCGAAGCGGTCGATGCCTGCGGGCACGGGCGTGTGCGTGGTGAAGACGGTGCCGGCGCGGGCGGCCTCCATCGCCTCCTCGAAGCTCATCCCCGCGGATTGGGTGAACTCGCTGATCCGCTCGATGCCGAGGAACCCGGCATGCCCCTCGTTGGTGTGGAAGACCTCCGGCTCGGGGGCTCCGGTGAGGCGCGACCAGAGACGCAGTGCGCGCACGCCGCCGATGCCGAGCAGCATCTCCTGCTGGAGCCGTTGCTCGCCGGCGCCGCCGTAGAGGCGCTCGGTGACCGCGCGCATGGCGTCGTCATTGCCCGGGACATCGGAGTCGAGGAGCAGCAGCGGCACGCGGCCGACCTGAGCCCGCCAGACGTGCGCTCGCAGCTCGGCACCGCCGGGCATACCGACGGTGATGACGCACGGGGTCTCGTCGTCCTCGCGCAGCAGGGTGAGCGGCAGTCCCTGCGGGTCGAGGACCGGGTAGTTCTCCTGCTGCCAGCCATCGGCGTCGAGGCTCTGCTTGAAGTAGCCGGTCGTGTAGAAGAGGCCCACGCCCACGATCGGGACGCCGAGGTCGGACGCCGCCTTGAGGTGGTCGCCGGCGAGGATCCCGAGGCCTCCGGAGTACTGCGGGAGCACCTCGGTGATCCCGTACTCGGGGCTGAAGTAGGCGATCGACGACGGGAGGCTCTCCCCTGCGTCCTGGTACCACCGGCGGGAGGTCAGGTACTCGTCGAGGCCGGCCTTGGCCGCGCGGACGCGGGCGACGAGGTCCTCGTCCGCGGCCAGCTCCTCCAGCTCGCTGCCGGAGAATGCAGCGAGCAGGCGCACCGGGTCGTGGTCGGCCTCCTCCCAGCGCTGCGGGTCGAGCCCCGCGAAGAGCTCCCGCGTGGGCGAGTGCCAGCTCCACCGCAGGTTCATCGCGAGGTCCCCGAGTGCGGCGATCGGCTCGGGCAGGGCAGTGCGGACGCTGAAACGTCGAATGGCCTTCACCCCGCCCATCTTGGGGGATCCGGAGGGGGCGCGCCAAGTCCTCACGGGTGTCGCCGCGGGTAACGTTGCGGTGGTGAGCACCGATTTCACCGTTGCCCCCTCCCCCCTGAGCGCGGTTCCCGTCTCGGCACCGCCGCAGCAACCCCTCGGCCGCATCCCGGTCCTGGACGTGCAGCCATGCGTCGACCACGGCGCGCGGCCGGCCAGGTCCGTCGTCGACGAGCCCTTCACCGTGACCGCCGAGGTCTTCCGAGAGGGCCACGACGCGGTCAACGCCACGATCGTGCTCACCGATCCGGACGGCGTCGAGCGCCACCTGCCGATGACCTGCACCAACTCCGGCCTGAGCACCTGGGCGGCCGAGGTCGTCGCCGACCGCGAAGGGCTGTGGACCTACCGTGTGGAGGGCTGGTCCGACCCGTGGGCCACCTGGGTGCACGACGCGTCGATCAAGATCCCCGCCGACATCGACGCCTCCCTCATGCGCGCCGAGGGGGCGATCGTGCTCGACCGGGCAGCCACCGACCCCGACCGGGACGAAGGGGGGCGCTCCGCCCTTCGCTCCGCCGCCGCCGTGCTGCGCGACGAGCAGGGCCACCAGGCCACCGCGGCCCTGCACCTCGTGACGACCGGCACCGCCGCCGTCGAGCTGGCGACCACTCCCCACCGTGAGCTGGTCAGCCCGAGCGCGGACCTGCCCCTGCTCGTCGAGCGGGAGCTGGCCCTCTTCGGCTCCTGGTACGAGATCTTCCCCCGCAGCGAGGGCGCCCACATCGACCCGGTCACCGGGCGCTGGGTCACCGGCACGCTGCGCACGGCTGCCCAGCGACTGCCGGCCATCGCCGGGATGGGCTTCGACGTCGTCTACCTGACGCCGATCCACCCCATCGGCACGACGGCGCGCAAGGGGCCCAACAACACGCTGGAGGCCGGCCCGGACGACCCCGGATCCCCCTACGCCATCGGCTCCCCCGACGGCGGTCACGACGCGATCCACCCGGACCTCGGGACCTTCGAGGACTTCGACGCCTTCGTCGCGGACGCCACGCGACTGGGTCTCGAGGTCGCGCTCGACCTGGCCCTGCAGTGCTCCCCCGACCACCCGTGGGTCATCGAGCACCCGGAGTGGTTCACCACGCGCGCCGACGGGAGCATCGCCTACGCGGAGAACCCGCCGAAGAAGTACCAGGACATCTACCCGGTCAACTTCGACAACGACCCGGCCGGCATCTACGCCGAGGTGCGTCGCGTCGTGCAGGTGTGGATCGACCACGGGGTGAAGATCTTCCGCGTGGACAACCCCCACACCAAGCCGGTCGAGTTCTGGCAGTGGCTGATCAGTGATGTCGCGGCGACGCATCCCGATGTCATCTGGCTCGCCGAGGCCTTCACCCGGCCCGCCATGATGCACGCGCTGGCCAAGGTCGGCTTCCAGCAGAGCTACACGTACTACGCCTGGCGCAACACCGTGCCCGAGCTCGTCGAGTACGGCACCGAGATCAGCGGCGAGGCGGCGGCCTACATGCGGCCCAGCTTCTGGCCGACGACCCACGACATCCTCACGCCCTACATGCAGTTCGGCGGCCCCGCAGCGTGGAAGGTGCGCGCTGCGATCGCCGCGACGATGGTGCCGACCTGGGGCGTGTACGCCGGCTACGAGCTGATGGAGCACGTCGCCCGCCCCGGCGCCGAGGAGCAGATCGACAACGAGAAGTACGAGCTCAAGGACCGTCGCTGGGACGAGGTCGCCGAGGCAGGCGGGTCGCTCATCGACTGGCTGACGATGCTCAACCGGGTGCGGCGCGAGCACCCCAGCCTGCAGCTCCTGCGCAACCTGACCTTCCACCACGTCGACGACGAGAACCTGCTCGCCTACTCCAAGTCGCGCGCCCTCGCCGACGGCACGACCGACACGGTCATCGTCGTCGCCAATGTCGACCCGCACTCGACGCGCGAGTCGACGCTGCGGCTGGACATGGAGTCGCTCGGCTTCGACTGGGGCGACCAGCTCCACGTCGAGGACCTCGTCACCGGCGCCCAGTGGGTCTGGGGCGAGGCCACCTATGTGCGTGTCGGTGTCGAGACCGAGCCCGTGCACATCGTCTCCGTGCGGCACCGCTGATGGCTGGGTGGTCGTGATGGCACAGATCCACCGGGCCGAGCTGCACCCCTCCAAGCTCGAGCTGCTCACCGAGTGGATGGGCGGGCAGCGCTGGTACGTCGGCGCCGGCCGGCGACCGCGGCTGCGCAGGCTCGACTCGTGGCGTCTGGACGACCCGCAGGACGAGGTCGGCATCGAGACCATCGTCGTCCTCGACGAGGCCGGTACGACGCCCGTCGTCTACCAGGTCCCACTCACCTACCGGGGCGCCCCTCTCGAGGGGGCCGAGGCCGCGCTCGTCGGCGAGATGGAGCACTCCGTCCTCGGCCACCGCTGGGTCTACGACGCCCCGCACGATCCGGTCTACGTCACCCAGCTGCTCGAGCTGCTCTGCGGGCGCGTCACCGCGCAGGCCGGCTCGACGTCGGACACCCCCGACCCGGACATCGTCGGCGCTCCGCACCCCGCATGGCCGAGCGACCCGGTCGTGGCCTCGAGCCGCGTCCTGGCCGGCGAGCAGTCCAACACCTCGATCATCATCACCCCCGCCCCCGGGACGGGGGCACCGATCATCCTCAAGGTCTTCCGCACCCTCTCCCCCGGCGAGAACCCCGACATCACCCTCCAGGGCGCACTCGCGGCGTCCCGCTCCCCCTTCGTCCCCGCGAGCGTGGGGCACGTCGCCGGCGCCTGGCTGCGGCCCGACGGCGAGGCGAGGGACCTCGGCCAGCTCGCCTTCGCGCAGGAGTACCTCGAGGGCGCGACCGATGCCTGGCGCACCTCGCTGCAGCTGGCCGCGACCGGTACCGACCTCGGCGAGCGCGCCCGAGAGCTCGGGCGCGTCCTGGCCCATGTCCACGAGAGCCTCGCCCGTGCCCTGCCCACGCGCGCCCCGGACGCGGCCGACATCGAGCGACGGGTCGCCGCGATGCGGCGTCGGGCCGCACTGGCGACGAACGAGGTCCCGGCGCTGTCCGCGCACGACGCCCGGGTGGCCGCCGTCCTCGACGCCGCCAGCGCATCCGACTGGCCCGCCCTGCAGCGGATCCACGGCGACCTGCACCTGGGACAGGTGCTCGACGTGGCGGACCGCGGGTGGTTCCTCATCGACTTCGAAGGTGAGCCACTGCGCTCCCTGGCCGAGCGCAATGACCTGGACTGCCCCCTTCGCGATGTCGCCGGGATCCTGCGCTCGCTCGACTACGTCGCCGGGACGCTGGAGCGCTCCGACCGTCCTGTCGACGCCCGTGCATGGTGCACGGCCGCCCAGGACGCCTTCCTCGACGGCTACGCCGAGATCGGGCCGGACCCTCGCCAGCAGCCCGCGCTGCTCACCGCATTCGTCCTCGACAAGGCCCTCTACGAGGTTGTCTACGAAGCGCGCCACCGACCCGGGTGGCTCTCGCTGCCCACGACCGCGATCGACCGACTCCTGCAGGAGGAACGCTCGTGACATCCACCCCTCCGCCCGACCTGACCGGCGCCCTGTGGGCCCTCGCCCACGGCCGCACGGCGCAACCCCACGACATCCTTGGCCAGCACCTCGAGGAGACCGGTCTGCGCGTGCGCGTGCGACGACCGCTCGCCACCCGGGTGCGCGTGCGCTTCGAGGACGACGTGGTCATCACGCTCGAGCACGAGGGCGAGGGCATCTTCTCGGGCGTCCGCGCCGGCGCCACCCGGGCGATGGACTACCGGGTGCTCACGACCTGGGAGGACGGCGTCGAGCACCTCGGCGACGACCCGTATCGCTTCGCCCCCACCATCGGTGAGGTCGACCGCCACCTGATCAACGAGGGCCGGCACGAGCAGCTGTGGACCGTGCTCGGCGCGCACACCCGCTCCTACGAGGGGCCGATGGGCCCCGTCGACGGTGTCTCCTTCGCCGTGTGGGCGCCGCGCGCCAAGGCCGTCCACGTCATCGGCGACTTCAACGGCTGGGACGATCGAGCGCACCCCATGCGCCTCCTCGGCAGCTCGGGCGTCTGGGAGCTCTTCGTGCCCGCAGCCGCCGCGGGTGATGTCTACAAGTTCGCGGTGCGCGGCGCCGATGACGTCCTACGGCACAAGGCCGACCCGCTGGCGCGGCTGGCCGAGACCGCACCCGCGACCGGATCCGTCGTCACGAGCAGCGCCCACGTCTGGCAGGACGAGGCCTGGCTGGAGCAGCGCGCCGCGAGCGACCCGCACACGGCTCGGATGAGCATCTACGAGGTGCATCCCGGGTCCTGGCGTCAAGGGCTCGGCTGGCGGGAGATGGCCACCGAGCTCGTCGAGTACGTCGTGCGCCACGGCTTCACCCATGTCGAGCTCATGCCCGTCATGGACCACCCCTACCCGCCCTCGTGGGGATACCACGTGACGAGCTACTTCGCGCCCAACTCGCGCTTCGGCTCACCCGACGACTTCCGTCATCTCGTCGACGCCTTCCACCGCGCGGGCATCGGCGTCCTCCTCGACTGGGTGCCGGGACACTTCGCGACGGACGAGTGGGCACTGGTGCGCTTCGACGGACTGCCGCTCTACGAGCACCCCGACCCGCGGCGCGGGTGGCAGCCCGACTGGGGCAGCTATGTCTTCGACTTCGGTCGGCCCGAGGTGCGCAACTTCCTCGTCGCCAATGCCCTGTACTGGCTCGAGGACTTCCACATCGACGGGCTGCGTGTCGACGGTGTCGCCTCGATGCTCTATCTCGACTACTCGCGTGAGGCCGGGGACTGGGTCCCCAATGTCCACGGTGGCCGGGAGAACCTCGAGGCCGTCGCCCTGATCCAGGAGGTCAACTCCACGGCCTACCGACGCTCTCCCGGCATCGTCATGATCGCCGAGGAGTCGACCGCGTGGCCCGGCGTCACCCGCCCCACCGACGCCGGGGGGCTGGGCTTCGGCCTGAAGTGGAACATGGGCTGGATGAACGACGCCCTGCGCTACATCGGCGAGGACCCGGTCAATCGGCAGTACCACCACACGCTCCTCAGCTTCGCGATGATGTACGCCTACGCGGAGAACTACCTCCTGCCGATCAGCCACGACGAGGTCGTCCACGGCAAGGGATCGATGCCCTACAAGGTCCCGGGTGAGCAGGAGGAGCGCTTCGCCACGCTGCGGGCCTTCTTCGCCTACCAGTGGGCCTTCCCCGGCAAGCAGCTGATCTTCATGGGCACCGAGTTCGGGCAGACGAGCGAGTGGGCCGACGGCCGGTCGCTGGACTGGCACCTGCTGGACCACGCGGTCCACCGGCGCACCGCCGATCTCGTGACCCAGCTCAACGCCTTCGCGCAGCGCCACCCCGCGATGTGGGCGCTCGACGCCGACCCGGCAGGCTTTCGCTGGCTCGATGCCGACGACAACGAGGGCAACACCGTCGCCTTCCTCCGTCAGGCCGAGCAGCACGACGACATGGTCGCCGTGGTCGTCAACTTCGGTGGCACGGACCGCGCACCCCTGCGCATCGGGGTGCCGCAGGGGGGTCGCTGGGAGGTCTGCCTCGACACCTCGGGCTATGACGCGGCCGGATCACCGAGCCAGGCCGGAGTCGTGCTGGAGGCCCGCCCCGAGCCCTGGCAGGACCAGCCGTGGTCCGTGGAGGTCCGCGTCGCCGCCCTGAGCGCCGTCTACCTCACCCCCGCATCTGCCGAGGCGTGATGCCGAGCTCGCACGACTGAAACGCGCATCTGCGGTGGCAGATGCGCGTTTCAGTTCGTCCGGGCGTGAGGGACGTGCGCGTCTCGGGTCAGAAGAGGGCGCTCATCAGGCTCGTCCGGCCCTTGCGCACACGCTCGTCCTGGTTGCCCACGACAGCGAAGAGGTCGAGCAGGTGAGCCTTGACGCGCTCACGGTCATCGTCGGCGGTGACCCGCACGAGATCGATGAGACGCACGAAGGCATCCTCGACGTGCCCACCCAGGACGTCCAGGTCGGCGATGAGCAGGGCCGCGTCGACATCCGAGGGGTCACTGGCGGCGGCCTCACGGGCGGCCTGCAGGTCGACGCCCCGAGTGCGCTTCATCAGGGCGACCTGGGCCAGACCCAGCTGGGCGTCGGTGTCCTTGGGGTTGGCGGCGATGGCCTGCTCGTAGGCAGCTGACGCCGCGTCGAGGTCGTCGCGCTCGATGGCGTCGTAGGCCTCCTGGTGCAGCGGCGGGAGCTCGTCCTGCGACTCCGCCGGAGCGTCGCTCGCGTTGACCCGTCCGGTGACACCGTGCTGCACAGCGACCTGGAGGAGCTGGTCGAGCACCGCGCGGAACTGCTCCTTGTCGACCAACCCGCTGAAGAGCGGCACCGGCTGGCCACTCACGAGCCCGAGAGCGAGTGGCACCTCCGGGGGCTGGACTGCCTGCATGATGCCGGGGTTGGTCGCGATGTCGATGCCGACGACCTGCACGCGCCCGTCGAGACCGGCAGCGATGTCGATCGCGTCCTCGAGCAGTGCCCGGCTCTGCGGCTGCTGCGAGGACCAGACGACGGCCACCGCGGGCACGATGCTCGTGCGTCCGACGATCTGGTTGAAGGTCGCGTCGGTCGCCTCGACGACGGGGCCATCGATCGCGCCGGGGTCCTGCGACGCCGGACCGCCGGCTGCGGGACTCGCGCCGCCGGCCGGGGCCTGGGCAGCAGGGGCGGACGCGGGGCGGGCAGGGCCGCCGAGGCCGGACAGATCGACGGCTCCGCGCAGGGGTCGGGTCGGATCACTCATGACCCCATTGTCTCTCACCGCCGGGGCCGTGCCTCAACGCCCCTTGGCCGACGCCAGCACCTCGCTCGCGGCGACGACCCGGGACTTGCCCTTGGCGGGCGTGACGAAGACGACCGTCTCCGCGTGCCGGACCGACAACGACGTGGTGACCTTGGAGGCATCGAGCAGGTGCTTGAGCGCAGGCTGCTCGATCTTGAGCTCCTTGAGCTTGTTGGTCGCGGTGATCGTGTCCGTGCGCGTCATCGGCACAAAGGTGAGCGACCCGCCCTCGGCGAGCTCGAACTCGACGCTCTCGCCCTTGGCGATCGCCTGGCTCTGTCGGTAGTCGGCCAGCTTGCCGAGCTCACGGTCGGTGCGCTTGGCATTCTTCTTCAGCGCAGCGGAGAAGCCGTCGCTCACCGAGACGTCCTTGGGTGCCTTCTTGGCCGCGGGGAAGGCCACTCCCTTCGCCCAGGAGTCGGCCGCCGTGGTGACCTTCTGCGAGGGCGCCTTCGACAGCTTGACCGGGGCGCCTTCCTCCAGGGGCGCCAGCGCGGGCACGCTCGCCCCGGCGGCCATCGGCACATCGGCGAAGAGCGTGTACGGCTGGTCCGCGGACCTGGCGACGAGCACGTGGAGGTACTGCACGTCCTTGGTCCGCGAGGTGGCGAGCACGGCGCGCGGCCACTCGATGCCGCGGCTGACACCCAGCACCTTGAGATCATCGACGGACGTGCCCGAGCGGTTGGTGCGGTCCCGGCTCGCGACCGCGGCCTCGACCTGGCGCAGCGCGGGTCCGGAGAGGACCTCCTTGCGCTGCGCGTCGTGGGCCTTGCCGCTCTTGCGGGAGACCGAGGCGGCGTCAGCGATCACTCGCTCGCTCACCTCGCCCGCGGTGTCGGAGGAGATCGACGCCCCGTCGGTGCGTTCGGTGGGGGCGTCGTGGACACCCGCCAGCGAGGAGCCGATGCCACAGCCTCCGAGGAGGACGGGCAGGGCCACCACGGTGGCGACGAAGGGGGTGGGGCGGCGGCTCATGCTGCAGACTCCTCACGGGTGGTGCGGGAGACCCGCGAGCGAATGGCGGCAAGCGCCCCGGTACGGACGAGCAGTGCCAGGCCGATGACGAAGAGCACGATGCCCACGATGAGCGTCGTCAGTGCCGTGGTGCCCCAGCCGCCGTCCTCGACCGTCATGGTCAGGTGCTCGACCTCGGCGCCCTCGGGGGCCGCGATGACGAGCGACTGCGGTGCGTCGGCCTGGTCGATCGTGCGCTTGACCTCGTCGGAGCCGGTCGTCGACTCCTGCCAGATGTCGAGCCCACCGGGATCGATCGCCTCGCCCTTGCCGGCGGCTGACGTGGTCAGGGCCCAGTCGCCGACGTCGACGCCGGTGACCTGCGTGCGCGACCCGTCGCGGAGGAGTGCCTCGGCGTCTGACGGGCGGGCGGTGCCGGCCCACAGATCGCCGTCGCCGGTGGCGGTCACCGTGACCGGGTGGTCCACCCGGTTGAGGACATCGGGGTCGAGGACCACGACGCGCTGGCCGGGGTCGGCGGTGAAGGTCGCCGTGCCGGAGGTGCCGAGGTTGGCGAGGAACCAACCACCGACGATGGCTGCGCCGAGGCCGACGAGGGCCAGGGCCACGCCGGCGACGCGCTGGATGAGCGTGCTCACATCAGTGCTTTCCGTGGGAGAACAAGAGGGTGCCCGCCGCTGCAGCGGACGTCCCACCATGACAAAGGTTGCCCGAATGTCACAAATCGGTCACGGATGCCGGGTCACTCATCCGTCGGCGAGGAGGCCCTCCACGCGCTCGACCTTGGCGCTCATCTGGCCCGTGCGTCCCGCGCGGATGTCGGCCTTCATGACGAGGCTGACGCGGTCACCGAAGGGCTCCATCGCGTCGACGCAGCCCTTGACCACCGTCATCACCTCGTCCCACTCCCCCTCGAGCGTCGTGAACATCGAGCCCAAGTCATGGGGCAGGCCGCTGTCGCGGACGATCCGTAGCGCCGCGGCCACGGCCTCAGCGTAGGAACCCTGGGCATCCGGTGAGGCCGGGGCGATCGAAAAGGCGAGGAGCACGGGGACCTCCGAGGTCACTTGGTCATGCGGATCTGGCCGTCGATGCGGGTCAGCGCGTAGGTGTGCTGCTCCACGGTCTTGTCACGGTCCTTGGGGTGGTAGGTGAGGGTCACGGTGACCGCGCCGGAGTCCTCGTCGACGGTGATGTCGCTCGTCGTGACCGAGGTGATGCCGCTCCAGAAGTCGTCGTAGCCGGACCGGTCGGCCTGACGCTCCGGAGCGAGCATGTCCCAGGCGGCGTCCCGGTCCGAGGTGACGGTGGAGAAGTAGTCCTCGACGAAGGCACGGCCTTCGGCCTCGGTGATCCCCTCGTCGGAGGTCTCGCTCGAGGACGTCGAGGAGCTCGAGCTCGGACTGGCGGTCTCCGTCTGCGTCGTGGTCTCGGTGGTCGTCTTCGGCTCGCTGGTCGTCGTCGTCCGGCTTGCGGTGGTCCGGTCGCCCCCGGTCGCGCCGGAGGCGCCCGCGGAGCCGTCGGAACCGTCACCCCGGGTCATCGCAAAGGCGATGCCCCCGACGAGGAGTGCCACCAAACCGGCAGCCAGCAGGGCCCACAGCCAGCCGCCCCCACGACGAGGCGCAGGCCCCTGCGGGCCCCTACCGGGCTGGGCCATCCCGGGGGTGTGCGGTGGCGCCATCGTGGACGTGGCGGCCACGGGCGCCACGCCGTGCCCACCGGCAGCGATGCTCTCGAGGCGCCGCAGCACCTGCGTCATCGAGCCGCGACGGGACACATCGCGCGAGAGCATGTCGGCGAGCACCGGCTCGAGCGGGCCGGCGCGCTCCGGACGACGAGGAGGATGAGCGGCGATGCTGCGCAAGGTCGCCAGCGCATTGCCCTGGGGCGGATAGGCGTCCTGGCCCTCGACCGCGAAATAGATGGTCGCCCCGAGCGCCCACACGTCGGCGGCCTCGCCGTGGTCATCGCCGACGGCAACCTCGGGTGCCATGTAGCTCGGGGTGCCGGTCACGAGCCCCGTCTGAGTCAGCTGGTCGTCGGCCCCCGCACGCGCGATGCCGAAGTCGCCGAGCTTGGGCCGACCACCGCCGATGAGGACATTGGCGGGCTTGACGTCGCGGTGCACGATCCCGGCCCGGTGTGCCGCTGCCAGGGCCCCGGCAAGCTGCGCGCCGAGGTCGGCAGCCCCCTTCGGCGTCATGGGGCCGCGCTCGCGGATGGCGGAGGCCAGCGTGGGCCCCGCCACGTACTCCATGACGAGCCACGGGGTGCCCTCGTGCTCCGTCACGTCGTAGACGGCCACGACATTGGGGTGGTTGAGGGCCGCCGCGGCCCGCGCCTCACGCATCGCGCGGCGGGTCTCGCCCTCGCTCTCGCCCGGGAAGTCGCCGATCTGCTTGATCGCGACCTGACGGCCGAGGACGGTGTCGCGAGCCAACCAGACGATGCCCATCCCGCCACGGCCGATCGGCCGCACGGTCTCGTAGCGGTCGCCGATCAGCCCGGGGGTTGTGTCATCAGTCATGTCACCGCCAGCGTAGATGCTCACCCTTGATGCCGGGACGTAGACTGCCCCCGCGGGCGGTCGCCCGCTCCATCGCCACGTCTTGCAGGGGGACCCACCCATGTCGTATCCAGCCCCGCCGCCGCCCGGTGGCGCCGGTAGCCCCAACCCGTACCAGGGTGCGCCCTATGGCTCTGGTGGGCAGATGGGCACGCCGCCCAAGAAGGACAACACGCTCTGGTGGATCCTCGGGATCATCGCCGGTGTCGTCCTGCTGTGCTGCTGCGGCATCGCCGGCTTCTTCATCTTCATCGCCAACGAGGCCAGCGACGGCATCTCGAGCATCAGCTCCTCCGCCAATGCGTCCAAGAACGCCGATGCAGCCAGTGCGCTCGTGGTCAGCGAGGGCGGCTCCGTGGTCGTCGACGGCGCCTCGATCCAGTCCGGCTGGAGCGTCAGCTCTGACGACATCAACGGTCTGACGGTGCGCAACGACAGCGGATCGAGTGACTCCTTCTACCTGACCTTCTACTTCATGAAGGACGGTGACGTCATCGACGACGTCACCTGCAACACGGACTTCCTCGACGCCGGGCAGTCGGACTACTCCCCCACCTGCATCGGTGCGATCTTCGACATCGATGACGCGGACGAGATCCGCGTCGCCGAGGGCTACTGACCCCACGCACGACGAGCGCCGCCGGCCCCTCGGGGTCGGCGGCGCTCGTGCGTGCGGGTCTGGCAGGTCTGGTCAGACCCCGAGGCCGGAGAGCAGCTCCTCGGCCGCGGTGTGCGGATCACTCCCACCGTCGACCACCCGGGCCGCCAGCGCGTCGAGGGCGCCACCGGAGCCGAGGTCACCCATGCGTGCGCGCAGCCGGGCGATCACCAGCGCGGTGATCTCGTCGCGCGCTCGGGCCGTACGGCGTTGTCGCAGTGCACCGCTCGACGCGAGCCAGCCCAGGTGATCCGCGATCGCGGCAGCGAGCTCGTCGATCCCGGTGCCGTCGAGCGCCGAGGCCTTGATGACCGGTCGGCGCCACCGGCCGGGGGCAGTGCCCTCGCCCAGCTGGATCATGTGCCGCAGGTCGCGCACCGTCGAGTCGGCGCCGTCCCGGTCGGCCTTGTTGACGACGAAGACGTCCCCGATCTCGAGGATGCCCGCCTTGGCGGCCTGGATGCCGTCGCCCATCCCCGGGGCCAGGAGCACGAGCGTCGTGTCGGCAGCACCGGCGATCTCGACCTCTGACTGACCGACGCCCACGGTCTCGACGATGATCGAGTCGAAGCCGGCCGCGTCGAGCACCCTGATCGCCTGCGGTGTGGAGACCGACAGGCCACCGAGGTGCCCCCGGCTGGCGAGGGAGCGGATGTAGACGCCCGGATCGCTCGCGGACTCGTTCATCCGGATGCGGTCACCGAGCAGCGCCCCTCCGGAGAAGGGGGATGACGGGTCGACCGCGAGGACGGCCACCCGCTGGTCCTGGTCGCGCAGGGCGCGGATGAGGGCATTGGTCGTCGTCGACTTGCCGACGCCGGGTGACCCGGTGAGGCCGATGACGTGCGCGCCACCCGTGTGCGGCGCGAGCGCGGCCATCAGCTCCGGCAGCGCCGGGTGCTGGTCGTCGACGAGCGAGATGAGTCGCCCGACAGCGCGAGACGTCCCCGCCCTGGCCTCTTCGACCAGGACGGGGACGTCGACAGTGCGGGTCAAGCTCAGGCGCTCGGCACGCGGACGATCAGGGCGTCGCCCTGGCCGCCACCGCCGCACAGGGCCGCTGCGCCGATGCCACCACCGCGACGCTTGAGCTCGTGCGCGAGGGCGAGGGTGATGCGGGCGCCCGACATGCCGAGGGGGTGCCCCATGGCGATCGCGCCACCGTTGGGGTTGACCTGCTCGTCGGACAGGCCGAGCTGCTTGGCCGAGGCCAGGCCGACGGCCGCGAAGGCTTCGTTGATCTCGACGACGTCGAGATCGGACACGGAGATGCCCTCCTTCTTGACCGCAGCCTCGATGGCATTGGCCGGCTGGGCCTGCAGGGTCGAGTCCGGGCCGGCGACGACGCCGTGGGCACCGATCTCGGCGAGCCAGGTCAGGCCGAGCGCCTCTGCCTTGGCCTTGCTCATGACGACGACCGCGGCGGCACCGTCGGAGATCTGCGAGGCGGAGCCGGCGGTGATGGTGCCGTCCTTGGCGAAGGCCGGACGCAGCTTGCCGAGGGACTCGGCCGTGGTGTCGCCACGCACGCCCTCGTCGGTGGCGAAGACGACCGGGTCGCCCTTGCGCTGCGGGACCTCGACCGGGACGACCTCGTCGGCGAACGTGCCGTCGGCCCAGGCCTTGGCGGCCTTCTGGTGGCTCGCGGCGGCGAAGGCGTCCTGCTCCTCGCGCGTGAACTCGGAGTTCTCGGCGTTCTTGGCCTCGGTCAACGAGCCCATCGCCTGGTCTGTGATGATGTCGTACAGGCCGTCGTGGGCCATCGAGTCCTTGAGCTTGGTGTCGCCGTACTTGATGCCCTCGCGGCTCTTGGGGAGCAGGTGGGGAGCGTTGGTCATCGACTCCTGGCCACCGGCGACGACGATGTCGAACTCGCCGGCACGGATCAACTGGTCGGCCAGGGCGATCGCGTCGATGCCCGAGAGGCAGACCTTGTTGACCGTCAGCGCGGGGACATTCTTGGGGATGCCGCCCTTGATCGCGGCCTGGCGCGCGGGGATCTGGCCCTCGCCCGCGGTGAGGACCTGACCCATGATCACGTAGTCGACGTCCTCACCCTTGACGCCCGCCTTCTCCAGCGCGCCCTTGATGGCGAAACCGCCGAGGTCGGATCCGGAGAAGCCCTTGAGGGAGCCGCTCATGCGGCCCATCGGGGTGCGGGCCCCGGCGACGATGACGGACACGGGACGGTCAGACATGTGGATTCCTCCAACATTCGTGGTGTGCGCGCGCCCGGCAGGACGTCGCGTCTCTTGCGGCTCACCCTAGCGACGCGATCGAAGGGAGGGCAGTGCCTTCCTTCGTGGTGGACGCCACAACCCCGTCCCGGACGGGCAGGGGGTTGTGAGCCGACCCGGCGGCACCGGGTGTTCAGGACCACAGGCGAAGGGGGCGCGCGCGCTCCCTTCGCCTCCGTAGTCTGCGGTCATGACTGATCTCTTCACCGCCATCGACCACGTCGGTGTCGCCGTGCCCGACCTCGACGAGGCCATTGCCTTCTACCGCGACTCCTACGGCATGGAGCTCGCCCACGAGGAGACCAACGAGGAGCAGGGCGTGCGCGAGGCCATGATGCGCGTCGGCGACTCCGGCTCCTGCATCCAGCTGCTCGCCCCCCTCACCCCCGAGTCGACGATCGCGAAGTTCCTCGACCGCAGCGGCCAGGGCATGCAGCAGCTCGCCTACCGGGTCGAGGACATCGACGCGGTCTGCGCCACCCTGCGCGAGCGCGGTCTGCGCCTGCTCTACGACACCCCCAAGCGGGGCACGAGCAACTCGCGCGTGAACTTCATCCACCCCAAGGACGCCCGTGGCATCCTCGTGGAGCTCGTCGAGCCCGCTGCGGACGCCGCGCACTGACCCCCTTCGCCCGTCCTGCATGTGTGGGCGGGCACCACGATCCGGCGTGTGAACTCAGTCATGACCCCGTTCCTCTCGGCGCCATGACGACCTAGGTTGCACGCAGACGCACCACCTGACCCATCCCCACGAGGCCGAGGAGCCCCTTCAATGGCAATCGACCAGATCCGCGACGCGATCCTCTCCGGAGACCGCAGCGAAGAGACCTACACCAACATCCCCCTGCCGGACACCTACCGCGCGACCACCGTCCACAAGGACGAGGTCGAGATGTTCAAGGGGATGGCCAGCCGCGACAAGGACCCGCGCAAGTCCCTGCACCTGGACGACGTGCCGATCCCGGAGCTGGCCCCCGACGAGGCGCTCGTCGCCGTCATGGCCAGCGCGATCAACTTCAACACCGTGTGGACCTCGATCTTCGAGCCCGTCTCCACCTTCGGCTTCCTCGAGCGCTACGGCCGCCTCAACAAGTACTCCAAGCGTCACGATCTGCCGTACCACATCGTCGGCTCCGACCTCTCCGGCGTCGTCCTGCGCACCGGTGAGCACGTGTCGAAGTGGAAGCCCGGCACCGAGGTCGTCGCGCACTGCCTGTCCGTCGAGCTCGAGGACGCCGACGGTCACGACGACACGATGATGGACCCGCAGCAGCGCATCTGGGGTTTCGAGACCAACTTCGGCGGACTCGCCGAGCTGGCCATCGTCAAGGCCAACCAGCTCATGCCGAAGCCGGACCACCTCACCTGGGAGGAGTCCGCCTCCCCCGGTCTGGTCAACTCCACCGCCTACCGCCAGCTGATCTCCAAGAACGGCGGCGCCCTCAAGCTCGGTGACCGCGTCCTGATCTGGGGTGCCTCGGGCGGCCTGGGCTCCTACGCCACGCAGATGGCCCTCGCGGCCGGCGCCACCCCGATCTGCGTCGTCTCCTCCCCCGAGAAGGCCGAGATCTGCCGCGCCATGGGCGCCGAGCTGATCATCGACCGCCGCGCCGAGGACTACAAGTTCTGGAACGAGGACAACACCGAGCAGAACCCCAAGGAGTGGAAGCGCCTCGGCGCCAAGATCCGTGAGCTGACCGGCGGCCACGACGTCGACATGGTCTTCGAGCACCCGGGTCGCGAGACCTTCGGCGCCTCGGTCTACGTCACCCGCAAGGGCGGCAAGATCGTCACCTGCGCGTCGACCTCGGGCTACATGCACGAGTACGACAACCGCTACCTGTGGATGAACCTCAAGCGCATCATCTCCAGCCACTTCGCCAACTACCGCGAGTCCTGGGAGGCCAACGAGCTGATCAACCGCGGTCTCGTCCACCCGACCCTGAGCCGCACGTACACGCTCGAAGAGGTCGGCCAGGCCACGCTCGACGTGCACCACAACAAGCACCAGGGCAAGGTCGGCGTCCTCACCCTCGCCCCTGAGGCCGGACTCGGCGTGACCAACCCGGAGAAGCGCGCGAAGTTCGAGAAGCAGATCAACCGCTTCCGCGACAGCTGAGGCTCACAAGGACTGCAACTCACGCTCGGCCGACGGGCCGGGGCCCGGGATTCCGGGCCCCGGCCCGTCGCCGGTTCACGACCTGCAGTCCCTCTGGGTCAGGCCAGGTTGACCGAGGTGTCCAGCTCGTTGACCGCGGCGGTGAACTGACTGCGGTACAGACGCGCGTAGGCCCCGTCCGCGGCGAGCAGGCCCTCGTGCGTGCCCTGCTCGGCGATGTGCCCGTCCTCCATGACGACGATGAGGTCGGCGTCGCGGATCGTCGAGAGGCGGTGCGCGATGACAAAGCTCGTCCGGTCGCCGCGCAGCGCAGCCATCGCCTGCTGGACGAGCCGCTCCGTGCGGGTGTCGACGGAGCTGGTCGCCTCGTCGAGGATCAGCAGGCTCGGGTCGGCGAGGAAGGCGCGGGCGATGGTCACCAGCTGCTTCTCGCCAGCCGAGATGTTGCCCCCTTCGTCGTCGAGGTGGGTGTCGTACCCGTGGGGCAGGGAGTGCACGAAGCGGTCGACATAGGTCGCCTCAGCCGCCGCGCGCACCTCCTCGGGCGTCGCCCCCGGGCGGCCGTAGGCGATGTTGTCGCCGATCGTGCCGGCGAAGAGCCAGGTGTCCTGCAGGACCATCCCGGTGCGTGAGCGCAGGTCCGCCCGGGACATCTGCGTGATGTCGACGCCGTCGATCGTGATCCGGCCCGAGTCCAGCTCGTAGAAGCGCATGATGAGGTTGACCAAGGTGGTCTTGCCCGCGCCCGTCGGGCCGACGATGGCGACCATCTGACCCGGCTCGACGACGAGGTTGAGGCCTTGGATGAGCGGCCGGGCGGGGTCGTAGCGGAAGGAGACATCCTCGAAGGCGACCCGGCCGTGGCCCTCGCCGACGCCCGCCGGGCCGCTCGGGTCCGCGACCTGCTCAGGGGCGTCGAGCACCTCGAAGACCCGCTCCGCGGAGGCGACGCCGGACTGCATGAGGTTGGCCATCGAGGCGACCTGCGTCAGCGGCTGGGTGAACTGGCGCGAGTACTGGATGAAGGCCTGGACCTCGCCCAGCGTCATCGTCCCGGAGGCCACGCGCAGGCCGCCGATGACGGCGATGATGACGTAGTTGAGGTTCCCCACGAACATCATCGCCGGCATGATGATGCCGCTGACGAACTGCGCGCCGAAGCCCGCCGCCCGCAGCTCGTCGTTGCGCTCGGCGAAGGTTGCGTCGACCTCGGCCTGACGACCGAAGACCTTGACGAGCGAGTGGCCCGTGTAGGTCTCCTCGATGACCGAGCTGAGCTCGCCGGTGGACTTCCACTGCTGGACGAAGTGGCGCTGGCTGCGCTTGCCGATGAATGCCGTCAACGCGATCGAGATCGGGATGCTCACGAGGGCGATCACCGCGAGCAGCGGCGAGATCCACACCATCATCGAGACCATCGCCACGACCGTGATGAGGCTGGTGAGCAGCTGGCTGAGCGTCTGCTGCAGCGATTGCGCGACATTGTCGATGTCATTGGTGACGCGACTGAGCAGCTCGCCGCGCGGCTGCTGGTCGAAGTAGGGCAACGGCAGCCGGTGCAGCTTGGCCTCGACCTGGGCGCGGAGGTCGAAGACGACCTGGTTGACCGCGTGGACGATGACCCGCCCCTGCACCCACGACAGCACCGCGGCGACGACGTACAGACTGAGCGCGAGCAACAGGATCTGGCCGATGGCACCGAAGTCCATGCCCTGCCCGGGCACGAGATAGGGCATCGAGGCGATCATGTCGGCCCGCTGCCCCTCACCCGAGGCGCGCAGCTGCTCGACGATGCTCGCCAGTGGGACGCCGTCGGGCAGCTTCGAGCCGATCCATCCGGCAAAGATGTGGTCGGTGGCCCGGGCCAGGATCAGCGGGCCGACGGCGCTCAGGCTGACGGAGACGACCGTCAGGCCGATGGCCATGAGGACGCGCGCCCGCTCGGGCCGCAGCCGACCGACGAGTCGCTTGGCCGAGGGCAGGAAGTTCTTCGACTTCTCCCCCGGTGTCGCGGCGGACATCGGGCCCCGACGCGCACCGGCGCCGGGCCCTCGGCGTGCCTGGGCCGCCTTCTCCTCTGCGGTGGGAACCTCGCTCATGCTGCCTCCTCCCGCGCTGCCTGGCTCTCGACGATCTCGACATAGGTCGGGCAGCTCGCGAGCAGCTCCTCGTGGGTGCCGTCGCCGACGACCCTCCCGTCGTCGAGGACGACGATGTGGTCGGCGTCGATGATCGAGGAGACGCGTTGGGCGACGACGAGGACGACGCTGTCGGTGACGGCCGGACGCAGGGCGGCCCTCAGCCGGGCGTCCGTCGTCAGGTCGAGCGCGGAGAAGGCGTCGTCGAGCAGGTAGATCGCCGGGCGACGCACGAGGGCCCGAGCGATGGACAGCCGCTGGCGTTGGCCTCCGGACAGGTTGGTCCCGCCCTGGGCGATCGGTGAGTCGAGCCCCTGCTCGAGGTCCTGCACGAAGCCCTCCGCCTGGGCGATCCGCAGGGCCTCCCACAGCTCCTCGTCACTCGCCTCGGGCCGGCCCTGCCGCAGGTTGGTGGCGATGGTGCCGGTGAAGAGGAAGGGCTTCTGCGGGACGACGGCGATGCTGCGCCACAAGGCGTCAGGGTCGAGCTCGCGCACGTCGACGCCACCCACGAGGACCCGCCCCCCGGTCGCGTCGTGCAGGCGCGGCACGAGGTCGAGCAGGGTGCTCTTGCCCGCGCCGGTGGACCCGATGATCGCCGTGGTCCTCCCCGGCTCGGCCCGCACGTCCACATCGCACAGGACCGGCGAGTCCGCGCCGGGATAGGAGAACTCCACGCCCTCGAGGACGACCGACGGACGCTCCTGCGTCATCGGCCGCGGGTCGGTCGGCGGCACGACGCTGGACTCGGTCGAGAGCACCTCGTCGATGCGACCGGCCGAGACCGCGGCACGCGGGATCATCATCGACATGAAGGTCGCCATCATCACCGACATGAGGATCTGCATGAGATAGGTCATGAAGGCCGTCAGGGCGCCGATCTGCATCTGGCCGCTGTCGATGCGCTGGGCGCCGAACCACAGGACCGCCACGGTCGAGGCATTGAGGATGACCATGACGATCGGGAAGGCGAGCGACATCAGGCGGCCGACGGCGATGGCCGAACCCGTGTACTCGGTGTTGGCCACCCCGAAGCGCTCGCGTTCGCTCCCTTCGCGCACGAAGGCCCGGACCACGCGCACGCCGGTGATCTGCTCACGCAGGATCCGGTTGACCGTGTCGACGCTGGTCTGCATGCGTCGGAAGTTGGGGACCATCGCGCGGATGACCAGCCCCACGGACACGGCGAGCAGGGGCACGGCGACCGCCACCAACCAGCTCAGTCCGATGTCCTCGCGCAGCGCCATGATGACGCCGCCGATCATCATCATCGGCGCGGTGACCATCATCGTCAGCGCCATGTTGGTGACCAGCTGCACCTGGGTGACGTCATTGGTCGTGCGCGAGATGAGTGTCGGCGCGCCGAAGCGGGCGACCTCCTGCGCGCTGAAGCTGCCGACCCGGGAGAAGACCGCCGCCCTCAGCCGGGCAGCCATCGTCGCGGACAGCCCGGCACCGATCCAGGTCGCGGCGATGGTGGTGACGATCTGCAGGACCGACACCGCGAGCATCACCCCGCCGTGGCGGACGATGTAGCCGGTGTCACCGGTCGCGACACCGTTGTCGATGATCTCGCCGTTGAGGCTGGGCAGGTAGAGGGAGGCGAGGGTGGCAGCCAGCTGGAGGACGAGCAGGGCCGCGACCCGGCCGCCGGTGCCGCTCAGGTGGCGGCGGACGAGGCGTAGGAGCACCGGATGATTGTTGCACCGTGCAGGCTTTTGCCCAACCAGGTTCCCCCGACCCCTGCGGAGGCCGCCCGCAGCCATCTCGAAGGGGGGTCAGCGCCCGTATCGACCCTGGTCGCGGGCCTTCCAGCAGGCGTTGTGCCAGTGCCGGCGGTCGTCCACTCCCCCGAGTCCGTCGTCGGGCCAGACGACGACGTGCGCGGTGCCCGGCGCGATCTGGTGGGTGCACCCCGGGCAGACATAGCTGCGGGTCGAGGTCTGACCGCTCAGCTGTCGCACGATCCAGGCGCGACCCATCCAGGTCTCCCGCGTCTGGGGCGCCCGACCCAACGCGAGCGGACGGTGCTCGTCTCGTCTGCGGCGGTTGGATCGACCCATGCCAGCAGTGTCCCAAACTCAGCGCACGGGGAAGGAAGGGAGGTGGGTCGACGCGACTCAGGCCGACGTCGAGAACGAGAGGTGACCACACGAGGACGAAGGACTTCGGCCCAGCGTCGACCCATCTCGCTTCCGCACCCGAGGACGCTCTGAGCCCCGGACCAAGGCGGTCCGGGGCTCAGGTGAGCGAAGGGGGTGGGCTCAGTAGGTGCGGAACCCCTCACCGGTCTTGCGGCCGAGCTTGCCCGCAGCGACGACCTCGCGCAGCAGCGGCGCGGGGGTCAGGGACTCGTGCTCGAACTCCGCGAGGAGCTCCTCCTCGATGGCCAGGGCCACGTCGTTGCCGACGACGTCGAGCAGGGCGAAGGGCCCCATCGGGTAGCCGTAGTGCTCGGTGATCGCGCCGTCGATGACGTCGAGCTCGGCGCCGTCCTCGTGCGCCTTGATGGCGTCGTTGAGGTACGGGAAGAGCAGCGCGTTGACGATGAAGCCGGAGCGGTCGGAGCAGCGGACGGCGACCTTGCGCGTGCTGCGGCACAGGTCCTGGACGGTGTCGAGGACGTCCTGACCGGTGCTCGGGTGGTCGATGATCTCGACGAGCTTCATGACCGGTGCAGGGTTGAAGAAGTGCATGCCGACGACGTCCTGCGGGCGCTTGGTCTGCGCGGCGAGGTCGGAGATGGAGAGCGAGGAGGTGGTCGTGGCGAGCACGGCGCCGGGCTTGCAGATGCGGTCGAGGTCGGCGAAGAGCTGGTTCTTGATGCTCATCTCCTCGGCGATCGCCTCGACGACGATGTCGACGTCGCCGAGCGCCTCGCGCTCGGTGGAGCCGGTGAGGCGACCGAGGATCGCGTCGGCGTCGCCCTGCTCGAGCCGGCCCTTGGTGACCTGACGGCCGAGGTTCTTGGCGATCGTGGCGGCGACGGCGTCGATCTTGTCCTGGCTGCGCGCGATGTAGGTGACGGGGAACCCGTTGACGGCGAAGACCTCGATC
Source organism: Janibacter limosus NBRC 16128 (assembly GCF_001570985.1). Lineage (GTDB taxonomy): Bacteria > Actinomycetota > Actinomycetes > Actinomycetales > Dermatophilaceae > Janibacter > Janibacter limosus. The sequence continues at coordinate 36,826 of NZ_BCSS01000015.1, forward strand.
ATGCCGGTCGCCATCGTGCCGGAGCCGACGACACCGACGGCCTTGATCGGGCGGGCAGCGCCCTGACCGACATGGGAGGGGGTGAGCTCGTCGGCGACGACCTCGTCACCCTCGTAGGTGTAGAAGCCCTTGCCGGCAGCCTTGCCGGTGCGCCCCTCGGAGACGAGGCGCTCGATGGCGGGGTTGGGCTGGTGGCGCGGGTCACCGCTCTCAGCGAAACGAGCGGCGAGCGCGTCACGGACGGTCTCGAGGCCGAGCTCGTCGATGACGGTGAGGGGTCCCTTGGGCAGCCCGCAGCCGAACCGCATGCCGTTGTCGACGTCCTCACGGGACGCGTACTTCTCCTCGAACATCGAGGCGGCGTGGTTCAGGTACGGGAAGACGAGGGCGTCGGCCAGGGCGCGGGAGTCAGACATGACAGGCAGCATCTCAGCCGCGATGACCCGTCGGTAGGGGTTGGCAGCGTGACGGTCCGCACAGGACGATCACGACACGATTCCGTTGTGCGCGTAGGGTCTGCGGGGTGCGAGTGGTGATTGCGACCTGCAGCGTCGATTACGAGGGGCGGCTGAACGCCCACCTGCCCCTGGCGACCCGTCTGCTCATCGTCAAGGCGGACGGATCGGTGCTGATCCACAGTGACGGCGGCTCCTACAAGCCGCTGAACTGGATGGCACCCCCGTGCTCCATGGCCGAGATCGAGCCGGACGAGACAGAGGTCACCGAGGGGGTGACCGCAGTGTGGAATGTGCAGCACGCCAAGAACGAGGACCGCCTGCGGGTGAAGCTCCACGAGATCCACCACGACTCGGCCCATGAGCTGGGCATCGACCCCGGGCTGGTCAAGGACGGCGTCGAGGCCCACCTGCAAAAGCTGCTCGCCGAGCACATCGAGACCCTGGGCGACGGCTACACGCTCGTGCGCCGCGAGTACATGACCGCCATCGGTCCGGTCGACATCCTCGCCAAGGACGCCAAGGGCGTCTCCGTCGCCATCGAGATCAAGCGCCGCGGCGAGATCGACGGTGTCGAGCAGCTGACCCGCTATCTCGAGCTGATGAACCGGGACCCCGCGCTGCGGCCGGTCACCGGAGTCTTCGCCGCCCAGGTCATCAAGCCCCAGGCCCGCACCCTCGCCGAGGACCGCGGCATCCGCTGCGTCACCCTCGACTACGACGAGCTCAAGGGCATCGACACGAGCATGCACCGCCTCTTCTAGCGAGAGCGGTCTCAGTCGAGCTCCATGCGGGCGAAGGGAGTCTCCCCCGCCCCCTCGCAGGTCAGGACGAGCACCGTCTCCCCCCGGTGCAGGTCGGCGATCTCCCCAAGCACGGCCCTGCCCGGCCCGGGCGCTGCCAGCCCGGGCTCGTCCTCCAACGGCACGTCGAGCGTCTGCGCCAGCCGACCACCGGCATCATCCGTGGGTGCCCGCACGACAGCCAGCACCCGCTCTCCGGCGAGGGCTGCGACGAGCTCGTCGGCCCCCTTCGGATCACGGGGTGAGGCGGCGACCAGCAGGATCGCCGGGCAGTGCAGGGCCATGCCTCGAGACTAGACCCGCGGTCTCACACCAGGCTGAGGGCCATGTCCGCGAGCGCCAGCGTCAGCGCGCCAGCAAGCACGACCCAGGCGATCGCCGCGACCGGCACCGACTCGACCACGTGGATCCAGGAGAGCTGCCGGCCCAGACGGCTCACGCGTCGGTGGTCTCGAGCGCCGGCAGGCCCCGGTTGTCGCGGATGATGTCGAGGAACCGGCCCATGATCTCGTTGAGCCCGAAGTCCTTGGGCGTGAAGACGGCCGCCACGCCCATCTCGCGCAGCTTCGCCGCGTCGGACTCGGGGATGATCCCGCCGACGATGACCGGGATGTCACCGGCGCCCTGGGCCTTGAGCCCCTCGATCACGTCGGGGACGAGCTCCATGTGCGAGCCGGAGAGGATCGAGACACCGACGAGGTCGACGTCCTCGGCCACGGCCGCGGAGACGATCTGGTCGGGGGTCAGGCGGATGCCCTGGTAGATGACCTCGAAGCCGGCGTCACGCGCGCGGACGGCGATCTGCTCGGCGCCGTTGGAGTGACCGTCCAGCCCCGGCTTGCCGACGAGGACGCGCAGCGAGCCGCCGAGCTCCTCGCTCGTGGCCCGGACGCGGTCGCGGACAGCGGCCAGGTCGGCCGAGCCACCCGAGGCGACACCGACGGATCCGGAGACACCGGTGGGCGCGCGGAACTCGCCGAAGACCTCACGCAGGGCCTGCGCCCACTCACCGACGGTGACACCGGCGCGCGCGCAGACCATGGAGGCCTCGAAGAGGTTGTCGTCGGTCGCCGCGATCTCCTTCAGGCGCTCCAGCGAGTCCGTCGCCGCCTTGGCGCCGGCGGGGTCGGCATCGCGCTGGGTGCGCCAGGCGCGGATGGCCTCGATGGCCTTGGCCTCGACGTCGGCGTCGACGGTCTGGATCGCGGTGTCGAGGTCGGCGGTGAGCGGGTTGGGCTCGGTGGTCTCGAACTTGTTGACACCCACGACGATGTCCTGACCCGCCTCGATGCGCTGGCGTCGCAGGGAGTGGCTCGCGACGAGGGCGTTCTTCATGTACCCGGACTCGACGGCCGGGACGGCACCGCCCATGTCCTGGATGCGCTCGATCTCGGCCTTGGCGCCCTCGACGAGCTCGGCCACCTTCTTCTCCACGACGGGAGAGCCGGCGAAGAGGTCGTCGTACTCGAGCAGGTCGGACTCGAAGGCGAGGACCTGCTGCAGGCGCAGCGCCCACTGCTGGTCCCACGGACGCGGTAGGCCGAGGGCTTCGTTCCACGCCGGCAGCTGCACAGCGCGGGCGCGGGCGTCCTTGCTCAGCGTGACCGCGAGCATCTCGAGGACGATCCGCTGGACATTGTTCTCCGGCTGCGCCTCGGTCAGGCCCAGGCTGTTGACCTGGACGCCGTAGCGGAAGCGGCGCTGCTTGGCATCGGTGACGCCGTAGCGCTCCCGGCAGATCTCGTCCCACAGCTCGACGAAGGCGCGCATCTTGCACATCTCCTCGACGAAGCGCACGCCGGCGTTGACGAAGAAGGAGATGCGGGCGACGACCTTGCCGAAGTCCTCCTCCGGCACGCGGCCGGAGTCACGCACGGCGTCGAGGACCGCGAGCGCGGTCGACATCGAGTAGGCGATCTCCTGGACGGGGGTCGCCCCGGCCTCCTGCAGGTGGTAGCTGCAGATGTTGATGGGGTTCCACTTCGGGATCTCGTTCACCGTGTAGGTGACCATGTCGGTGATCAACCGCATCGAGGGAGCCGGCGGGAAGACATAGGTCCCGCGGCTCAGGTACTCCTTGATGATGTCGTTCTGCGTCGTGCCGGCGAGCCGAGCGCGCACCTCGGCGGGGTCCTGGCCAGCGGCCTCGGCCTGCTCCTCGGCTGCGACCTGGTACATGGCGAGCATGTACATCGCGACCGCGTTGATCGTCATCGAGGTGTTCATCTCGTCCAGCGGGATCTGGTCGAAGAGCCGTCGCATGTCACCGATGTGGCTGATCGGCACGCCGACCTTGCCCACCTCACCACGGCTGAGCACGTGGTCGGGGTCGTAGCCAGTCTGGGTCGGCAGGTCGAAGGCCACGGACAGACCGGTCTGGCCCTTGGCCAGGTTGCGTCGATAGAGCTCGTTGGACGCCGCGGCACTGGAGTGTCCGGCGTAGGTGCGCATCACCCAGGGGCGGTCACGCTCGGGGCGTGCTGCCTCGGCTGCAGGGGTGGGGGCATCAGTGCTGTCGGCCATGGTGGCAAGTTACCCTCGCGCGGCCGTGCGCCACAGGCCTGTCCGCGGTGAATACGGCCACACTCCGCGTGGCCGTTCACCCGATCCGATCGGTGACCAGCCCCATGGCCCTTTCGATGGGTCCCTTGCCAAGCAGCCGCCACCACGCCCAGCAGGCCAGCACGGTGATGACGAGGATCCCACCGCCATAGAGCAGCCAGTGCTCGTAGGGGGCCCTCGGGTCCTCGACGAGCACCGAGCGCTGAGCCAAGGCGATGAGGCAGACGTGCAACACATACGCGGTGAGCGCCATGGCACCCACCGCACGCACGGGCATCAGCACCGTGACGGCGGGTGCCATGGGCGCCCACCGCGCGAGCAGCACGATGACGCCGAGCGCTGTGCCTGCGAGCGCGACGTCGAGGAGGGCGTCGGGCACGCCTCCCGAGACGATCTCGCTGACCCCGTGGCCGTGTCCGAGCAGGCGCAGGACGATGACTGCCGCACCGGCGAGCACTCCGACGCCGATGCTGGTCAGGGCCGTGCGGACGGTGAGCCGGTACCGGGCGAGCAGCACACCTGCCAGGACGAAGGGGAGCAGGCTCACCACCCGGTAGTGGGTGGACAGCACGAGCCACTGGAGCACCTGATCGACCCATGCGGTGCCGTACACACGAGCCGGGTCGAGACCGGCACGCGCGGCAGCGTTGACCCAGGGCCCGATGGCGAAGGTGGCGACGGTGGTCACGGCCAGGATCGGCACGGGCAGCAGCGCCAGCGGCGAGGCGACCACGAGCGTCGCGCCGAGAGACATCAGGACGATCGCGACGAAGGTCCCGAGCTGCTGCAGCAGCACACCGAGGGCGATGAGGATCAGGCCGCGGACCACATTGCGCACGACGAAGGTGGCGCCGGCCGCCCGGTGGCGCCGCCTGGTGAGCACGATGCCGGCGGAGACGCCCATGACGAGGGCGAAGAGCGGCGAGGCGACGTTGTTGACCATGAGGAGGGTGAGCTTCACCGGGACGGCATCGGTCGGGGCCCACACCCGTACATGCGCGATGATCATGCAGACGACGGCCACTCCCCGCAGCAGGTCGACCGCGGGATCACGTCCGGTGTCCCACGGGTAGGCAGTGATGCGGGCTCGCTCGGTGCCCGCATGGCCTACTGCCTCGCTCTGCTGCGTCATGTCGCCTCCGGTCCTCGTCCTCGGCCGGAGTCTAGGGCGAGGGGCGTGACTCAGACCGCCAGGTGGGCGCGGCGACGCACGACGCTCGTCGTGGGCGCGTCCTCGAGCAGACGGATGAGCCCGGCACGCCGCAGCAGGCGGGTGGTGCGCTCGTCGGCCCCGGTGAAACGCAGTCTGCGACCCGCACGGGCCGCCCGGGCATGCGCCCCCACGAGCGTCGCGAAGCCGAGCTGGTCGACGACGGTCGAGTCCGAGATGTCGACGAGGAGCTCATGGCCCTCGCGGATCGCGGTGACGAAGCCCTGCCGGAGATCTGCGCTGTGCCGCAGGTCGAAGGGCACGTGCACTCGCACTCGGGTGGTCCCTGAGCCACCCACCGGCGTCAGCGCTGTCATCGCGCTCATGACGGTCACCTGCCTTCCCCTGATGCTGTGTCCGATGGCATCCAGTGTGACGTGCGTGACTGCCGCTCGCACGTACTCGGCAATCACGATGTGATCACGCCATTACCAGCACCGGGTCATGGACCAGCCACCGGGGGGTCATCCCGCGCTCTGACACGATGGGCCCATGGTCAACCTCACGAAGATCTACACGCGCACCGGCGACGAGGGCACGACCGCTCTCGGGGACTTCAGCCGGACGTCCAAGACCGACTCCCGCCTGCAGGCCTACGCCGACACCAACGAGGCCAATGCGGTCATCGGGGTGGCCATCGCCGCGGGCGACCTGGACGAGGACGTCGCCGTCACCCTGACACGGGTGCAGAACGACCTCTTCGACGTGGGCGCGGACCTGTGCACCCCCCTTCTCGCCAACCCTGAGTACCCGCCGCTGCGGGTCAAGCAGGAGTGGATCGACGAGCTCGAGGCGGACTGCGACGAGTACCTCACCCGGGTGGACACGCTGCGCTCCTTCATCCTGCCCGGCGGCTCTGCCGGCTCCGCCCACCTGCACCACGCGACCACCGTGGTGCGCCGTGCGGAGCGCTCGGCGTGGGCTGCTCGGGAGGACTACGGGACCGAGGTCGCGGACGAGCGGGGTGTCGGTGGCGTCAACCCGCTGACGACCACCTACCTCAACCGGCTCTCCGACCTGCTCTTCATCCTCGCCCGGGTCGCCAACCTCTCGGTGGGCGGCGACGTGCTCTGGCAGCCGGGCGGCGGCCGCGAGGACAAGCCGCAGAAGCCCGCACGCCGCTGAGGTGATGCGGGCGAAGGGCGATCAGGTGACGTTGACCCCACGGCCGGGAGGTGCCGACTCCAGCCAGGAACGGACCGCGGGGTAGATCTTCGGCTCGAGGGCGAGGTCGGCCAGGTCACCGGCGGACTCGTCGGAGAGCGTCAGGGACACCGCCGAGAGCAGTCCCGGTATGGAGACCGTCTCGGACGACGGTGTGGAGATGTCCAGGCCCTCTCGGGTCCACGACATCGTCGGGCTCGTCGTCATTCCGCTGACACTGAACCAGTCGAGCTGACCGGAGCTCAGACGCAGCAACCCGAGCCGCCAGCGAGGCGACCCGGGAAGGCGGACGGCACAGGGACTCACAGGCCCGTGGGCAGCGAGCGCACGGCGGCGCAACCACAGCAGGACCAGCCAGAGCCCGATGACAAGACACCCTGCAAGGAGGATTACCTCCACCACTTGCAGGGTCGACATGCGAGTCAGCCCTTGGCCAGGGCCTGGACGGTCTCGGCGACGATCGTCACGTTGTCGTGATCGACCGACAAGAACCCGCCGTCGATGGTCGCGGTCTGGTCACCCTCCGGGGAGTGGATGACGACGTCGCCCTCGATCAGGACACCGAGCATCGGGGTGTGGCCGGGCAGGATTCCGATCTCGCCCTCGGTGCTGCGGGCACGAACCATCGTGGCCTCACCAGACCAGACCTTGCGGTCGGCGGCGACGAGTTCAACATTGAGGGAGCTCACTGACGGGGTCCTTCGTCTCGATATGGCGGCAGGCAGTCATCGTATCCCGCCGCTCCGGTGTGTCTGCGCGCGCCTCAGGCGACGACGAGCGCGAAATAGTCCTGGCCGATCCCGATGCTGACCATCCGCACGACGGAGTAGCCCAACCACAGGCCCATGGCGACCATGAGGAACTTCGGGTTGAGCTGGTCGAAGAGGCGTTCAGTCGGTCGTCGGCGCACGAGGGCCACGACCGTGTAGATGACCAGTCCGGCCGCAGCAGCCATGGCAAGCGGCCCGAAGACGTTGTACTCGAAGGCCGTCAGCACGTCCCCGTGCGCCATGTGGACCCACGAGCGCGTCATCCCGCACCCCGGACAGGGCAGTCCGGTGAGGATGCGCATGATGCAGGTCGCATCGCCCGAGACCACGGACTGCACCGGCCACACCCGAGCGATGATCAGCCCGACAAGGCTGATCAACGCGAGGACCGGCACGACGGCCCGCTGGCCGATGCTCAAGCCGCGGGTGAGGTGGACCCGGCGCTGTGCCGGAGGCGCTGACGGGGCGGTCACCGCAGCGGACGCCCGTCGACGTCGACCATCTTGCGCATGACGACGAAGATGACATCGATGATGGTCCAGATGCCCATACCGCCACAGGTGATGAGCTTCAGGACGCCCAAGCCGGTCTGGCCGAGGTAGAAGCGGTCGACACCGAACTGGCCGACGAAGATCGACAGCAGCAGGGTGGTCATCCACTCGCGGCTGGAGAAGAGGCCGGGGACCTGCGATGCGGGGTACCAGTTGGACTGGCCCTCACCACGCACCGGGGTGTCACCCTTGAGCTGGCCGTTGACCGCCATCCCAGCGAGCTCGGCGACACCGTAGGGGCCGTACTCCTGACCCATGACGTTGAGCTGGTACTTGCCGCTGGCGGGAGCCTGGACCTGCGGGGCCTGGGGAGCCTGCTGGTAGCCGCCCTGGGGGGCCTGCTGGTGCCCGCCCTGCGGGTAACCGCCCTGCTGGCCCTGCTGCGGAGCGCCCTGCGGCTGCCCGGGAGGGGGCGGCGGGGTGGACCCGGGCTGGTTGTACTGCTCGCCAGAATTCGTCATGGCGCCAGTGTAGAGGCGCATGGCTCGCTCCCCCAATGCCGTCCGACAACGGCTGCGGCCGCCCCCTTCGCAACGAAGGGAGCGGCCGCAGCCGTGCACTGAACGTGAGGTCAGAGGTTCTTCTGGATCTCCGCCCACTGGCGCTCGACGTCGTCGAGGCCACCGCACATGTAGAAGGCCTGCTCGGCGACGTGGTCGTACTCGCCGTCGCAGATCTTGGTGAACGCCTCGATGGTGTCCGCCAAGGACACGGTCGAACCCTCGATGCCGGTGAACTGCTTGGCGACGTAGGTGTTCTGCGACAGGAAGCGCTGGATGCGACGGGCGCGGTTGACGAGGATCTTGTCCTCTTCGGACAGCTCGTCGATACCGAGGATCGCGATGATGTCCTGCAGCTCCTTGTTCTTCTGAAGGATCTGCTTGACGCGCACCGCGGTGGTGTAGTGGTCCTCCGCGATGTACCGACGGTCGAGGATCCGGCTCGTCGAGGTGAGCGGGTCCACGGCCGGGTAGATACCCATGGACGCGATCTCACGGTTGAGCTCGGTCGTCGCGTCGAGGTGGGCGAAGGTCGTCGCCGGAGCCGGGTCGGTGTAGTCGTCGGCGGGGACGTAGATGGCCTGCATCGAGGTGATCGAGTGGCCACGCGTCGAGGTGATGCGCTCCTGCAGGGTGCCCATCTCGTCGGCGAGGGTCGGCTGGTAGCCCACTGCGGAGGGCATGCGGCCCAGCAGCGTGGAGACCTCGGAACCGGCCTGCGTGAAGCGGAAGATGTTGTCGATGAAGAGCAGCACGTCCTGGCCCTGCACATCGCGGAAGTACTCCGCCATGGTCAGAGCGGACAGGGCCACGCGCAGACGCGTGCCCGGCGGCTCGTCCATCTGGCCGAACACCAAGGCGGTCTGGCCAAGGACTCCGGCCTCTTCCATCTCGACCATGAGGTCGTTGCCCTCACGGGTGCGCTCGCCGACACCGGCGAAGACGGAGACACCACCGTGGTTGCGGGCGACACGCGCGATCATCTCCTGGATGAGCACGGTCTTGCCGACACCGGCACCACCGAAGAGGCCGATCTTGCCACCCATGACGTAGGGCGTCAGGAGATCGATGACCTTGATGCCGGTCTCGAACATGGCGGTCTTCGACTCGAGCTGGTCGAAGGGCGGCGCCTGACGGTGGATGCCCCAACGCTCGGTGACCTCGAGGGTCTGGCCCTCCTCGAGGTTGAGGCAGTCGCCGGTCGCGTTGAAGACCTTGCCGAGGGTGACATCACCGACGGGCACGCTGATCGGGCCGCCGGTGTCCTGGACCGCCGCACCGCGGACGAGGCCGTCGGTGGGCTGCAGGGAGATCGCGCGGACCATGTTGTCGCCGATGTGCTGGGCGACCTCGAGGTTCAGATTGCGGGCGACCCCGTCCAGGGTGACCTCGGTGGTGAGCAGGTTGTACTGCTCGGGCATGGTGTCGACGCCGAACTCGACGTCGACGACCGGGCCGATGACGCGGGAGATGCGTCCGACCCCGCCTGCTGTGGTGGTGGTGTCTTCGGTGACGGTGGCAGTCATCTGTTCTCTCTACCTTCTCACTTGGCATCGGCGAGGGCGCTGGCGCCACCGACGATCTCGGAGATTTCCTGGGTGATCTCGGCCTGGCGGGCCTGGTTGGCCAGCCGGGTGTACTTCTTGATGAGCTCCTCGGCGTTGTCCGTCGCCGACTTCATGGCGCGCTGACGCGCTGCGAGCTCAGAGGCCGCCGCCGACAGCAGGGCGTTGAAGATGCGGGCGTTGACATAGCGCGGCAGCAGCGTGTCCAGCAGCTCTTCGGGGTTGGGCTCGAACTCGTAGAGCGGGTACAGCTCGCTCTCGTCCTCTGGCGCCTCGACGCCCTCGACGACCTCCAGGGGCAGCAGGCGGATGACCTCGGCCTCCTGGTTGACCATCGAGACGAAGCGGGTGGAGACGATGTGGACCTCGTCCACGCCGCCCTCCTCCGTGGGCTTGATGAAGTCCGCGACCAGCCGCTCGCCGATCTCGCGGGCATTCTCGAAGCTCGGCTTCTCGGAGCTGCCGGTCCACTCCGCCGCGAACTCACGCTTGCGGAAGGAGTAGAAGGAGACCGCGCGGCGACCGACGAGGTAGGGCACGACCTCCTTGCCCTCGGCCTGGAGGGCAGCGGAGACCCGCTCCCCCTCCTTGAGGACATTCGAGTTGTAACCGCCGGCCAGACCACGGTCGGCCGCGACGACGACGAGCGCAGCGCGCTTGACATTCTCGGGCTCGGTGGTCAGCGGGTGGTCCTCGTCCGAGTACGTGGCAACGGCCGAGGCCGCGCGGGTCAACGCACGGGCGTACGGCGTGGACTCACGCACTGCCTGCTGGGCCTTGACGACCCGCGAGGCCGCCATGAGCTCCATGGCGCGCGTGATCTTCTTGGTCGCAGTGACGGACCGGATGCGCTGTCGGTACACACGGATCTGTGCTCCCATGTGCTGCCGCCTCTCTGGTGGGTCGTGGTCGGCTGGTGGTCATCGGCGCTGGGCCGGTGCCTCCGCCTGGTCGGATGCTGCGGTGCTGCTCCCCGGTGGGGCGTCGTCGCCGACGCCCCACCGGTGGTGGATCAGCGCTTCTGCTTGACGATCTGGACCTGCTCGGACTCCTGGGCGTCCTCGCCGGTCTCCTCGTTGCCGACCGGGACATCGTCCTGGTTGGTCGGGACGAAGGCGTCGCGGAAGGAGGCGATCTCGGTCTCGAGCGCCGCGATCGTGGAGTCCTCGAACTTGCCGGTCTCCTGGATGCCGTCCAACAGGTCCTGCTTGTTGCGACGCAGGTGGTCGAGGAACTCGGCCTCGAACCGCTTGATGTCCTCGACCGCGATCGGGTCGAGCTCACCCGTCGTGCCGGCCCAGATCGTGACGACCTGCTCCGGGACGGGGTAGGGGTCGGCCTGCTTCTGCTTGAGGATCTCGACGAGACGCGCGCCTCGGGCCAGCTGCTGCTTGGACGCGGGGTCCAGGTCCGAGGCGAACATGGCGAAGGCCTCGAGCGAGCGGTACTGCGCGAGATCCAGCTTGAGTCGACCGGAGACCGACTTCATCGCCTTGGTCTGCGCGGCGGAACCGACACGGGAGACGGAGACACCCACGTCGATGGCCGGACGGACATCGGAGTTGAAGAGGTCGGCCTGCAGGTAGATCTGACCGTCGGTGATCGAGATGACGTTGGTCGGGATGTACGCGGAGACGTCACCGGCCTTGGTCTCGATGATCGGCAGACCCGTCATGGAGCCGGCACCGAGCTCGTCGGAGAGCTTGGCGCACCGCTCGAGCATGCGTGAGTGCAGGTAGAAGACGTCACCCGGGTAGGCCTCGCGGCCCGGCGGACGACGCAGCAGCAGCGACATCGAGCGGTAGGCCTCGGCCTGCTTGCTCAGGTCATCGAAGACGATGAGGACGTGCTTGCCCTGGTACATCCAGTGCTGGCCGATGGCCGAACCGGTGAAGGGGGCGAGGTACTTGAAGCCGGCGGCGTCGGACGCGGGGGCCGCGACGATCGTCGTGTACTCCATGGCGCCGGCCTCCTCGAGCGTGCCCTTGACGGACGCGATCGTGGAACCCTTCTGGCCGATGGCGACGTAGATGCACCGCACCTGCTTCTGCGGGTCGCCGGTCTCCCAGAACTGCTTCTGGTTGATGATCGTGTCGACCGCGACCGTGGTCTTGCCGGTCTGGCGGTCACCGATGATCAGCTGACGCTGGCCACGGCCGATCGGGGTCATGGCGTCGACCGACTTCAGACCGGTCTGCAGGGGCTCGTGGACCGACTTGCGGTCGACGACGCTGGGGGCCTGGAGCTCGAGCGCGCGGCGCTCGGCGGACTCGATGTCGCCGAGGCCGTCGATCGGCTGACCGAGCGGGTTGACGACGCGGCCGAGGAAGTTGTCACCGACCGGGACCGAGAGGACCTCGCCGGTGCGCTTGACCTCCTGCCCCTCCTCGATCTTGGAGAAGTCGCCGAGCACGACGACACCGATCTCGTGGACGTCGAGGTTGAGCGCGAGGCCGAGGGTGCCGTCCTCGAACTCGAGCAGCTCGTTGGTCATGGCCGAAGGGAGTCCCTCGACGTGGGCGATGCCGTCACCGGCGTCGGTGACGCGGCCGACCTCTTCGCGGGAGGCCGCGCCGGGGTTGTAGGACTGCACGTAGCCGTCCAGGGCGTCCCGGATCTCCTCCGGACGGATCGAAAGCTCCGTCATGTTGTCTTCTCCTCGTTGCCGGCCGCACTACGGGCCGAATATGTGGTCTGCATGGGGTGTCTGAGCGGGGCTCAGCTGGCCAGGTGGCGCTTCGCCTCGTCGAGACGTCGCAGGATGGTCCCGTCGACGACCTCGTCGCCGATCTGGACCCGGATCCCGCCGATGACGTCCTCGTCGTGGATGACCTGCAGCAGGACGGGCTTGCTGTAGATCTTCTGCAGGGCGCCCGAGAGGCGGGTGCGCTGCTCCTGCGTGAGGTCGACCGCTGTGGTCACGACGGCGGTCAGCTGCTGACGACGCTCGGCGGCGATGTCGAGGAAGGCCTCGATCGTCCGGTCGAACCGTCGACCCCGAGGGGCGAGCACCGCCTGGCGGGCCAGGCGCAGCGTCTCCGGTCGCGTCTTGCCCTCGAGGAGGGTGCTGACCAGGTCCGCCTTGCCGACGTTGTCCCCGAGGCGGTTGCCCAGGGCGTCACGCAGCTCGGGGTTGCCGGCCACGAGGCGCTCGAAGCGGAAGAGCTCGTCCTCGACCTGATCGATCGCTCCGCTGTTCTCGGCCCCCTTGAGGGAGGCCTCGACGGCGAACCGCTCGAGGGTGTCGGTGAGGTCGCGCTCCTGCGCCCAGCGCTGGGCCACGAGGACCGAGGCGATGCCCACGGACTCGTTGGAGACCTTGCCCTGGAGCAGCCGGGTGATCAGCTCGGACTTGTCCTTGCCCTCTCGCGAGGGGTCGGCGACGCCGCGACGCAGGGTCGCGTTGTCGTCGAGCAGCCCGGTCACGGCGAAGAGCTCGTCCGCCACGACGGCCGGGTCACCGGACATCAGCGCCGACTCGAAGGACGTACGTCCCTCGATCACGGCAGCTCGGGAAGAACCTCGCATCAGGCGTCACGACCTGCGTCGCCGAGGTCGAGCTGACCCTGCTCGGGCGAGGTCGCGGCTGCCGAAGCGGCGGCACCGACCTTTTCCGGCTGGACCTGACCCGACTCGAGCTCGGCCAGGAACCGGTCGATCAGACCCTGGCGGCTCGAGGAGTCCTGCAGCTCGTGGCCGACGATGCGGCCGGCCAGGTCGGTCGACAGACGACCGACCTCACCGCGCAGCGAGACGGACGCCTGCTGGCGCTCGGCCTCGATCTGCTTGTGAGCGGACTCGGTGATGCGGTTGGACTCGTCCTGAGCCTGCCCGCGCATCTCCGCAACGATGGCAGCGCCCTCGGCGCGTGCGTCCTCGCGGATCTTTGCGGCCTCGGCACGAGCCTCGGCCAGCTGCGACTCGTACTGGGCCTTGGCGGCCTCGGCCTCGGCCTGGGCGTTTTCAGCCTGGGCGATGCCACCCTCGATCGCGGCGTGGCGCTCGGTGTAGGCCTTCTCGAGGTTCGGGGCCACGTACTTCGCGACAACGAAGTAGAGGATCGCGAACATGACGAGCCCGAAGACGAGCTCCGGGATGTGCGGGATGAGCGGCATGCTCTCCCCGTCGGCCGCGGCGAGACCCACGACCGACGAGGCGGTTGCGGTGATGTGCACGGGTACTCCTAGTTACTGGTGCCGATGACGGATGGCCGTTGCCGGCAGGCTCAGAGGAAGAAGAGCACCAGACCGAAGATGGCGAGGGCCTCGGCGAGGGCGAAGCCGAGGATGGCGATCGGCTGCAGGAGGCCGCGGGCCTCGGGCTGGCGGGCGACACCGTTGATGTAGGCGGCGAAGATCAGGCCGACGGCGATGGCCGGGCCGATGGCGGACAGGCCGTACCCGATGAGGGAGAGGTTGCCGGTGATTTCCACGATGATTCCTCTTTCGTGTTCTTGTGATCCTCCGCGGGGTCTGTCCCGCGGGGAAGTGCTGGGTTGTCGAGCTATGCAGTTGTGGGTGGGTGGGGCCGACTCAGTGGTCGTCGGCCAGTGCGCCTGCGATGTAGCTGGAGGTGAGCAGGACGAAGACGAAGGCCTGGAGGAACTGGACCAGGGCCTCGAAGAGGACCATGACACCAGCCATCAGGAAGGTCGGCAGCGACAGGAGCTTCAGGACGACTCCACCGTCGAGCAGGAAGTAGGCGCCGGCCGAGACGAAGAGGTAGATGACCATGTGGCCGGCGAACATGTTGCCGAAGAGTCGCAGGGCGAGCGTCAGCGGGCGGGTGACGAAGTACGTGACCAGCTCGAGCAGGAAGACCACGGGCACGATCCACGTGGGCAGTCCCTCGGGGACCATGTGCTTGAAGTAGCCGATGAAGCCCATCTTCTGGAAGCCGACCCAGTGGTAGACCACGTAGACGACGAGCGTCAGGGCGATCGGGAAGGCGACCTTGCCGGTCACCGGGTTCATCGCGAGGGGGAAGATCCCCATCAGGTTGTAGAAGAGGACCATCGTGAAGAGCGTCACGATGAGCGGCACGAAGCGGCGGAACTCCTTGGTGCCGATCATGTCCCGGGCCACGCTGTTGCGCGGGAAGTTGTAGAAGCCCTCGAGGAGCCACTGGCCCTTGCTCGGAAGGACGGCCGCCTTGCGGCTGAGTGCCACCAGGACGACACAGACGATCCCCGTGACGATCGCCGCCCAGGCCATCTGGTTGGTGACGACGATGCCGCCGACCTCGAAGAGCGGCTGCCAGAAGATCTCTGGGCCGGGTGATTGGAACTCGCCTCCACCGGCGGCAGGCAGCGCGGGCGCAGTCAGGATCACTGGTTCTCCTCGTTGTGTGGCTGGGCACCGAGCGTCGACGCTGTGGCGCGGTCGGTGGGGGGTGCCTGGGACGTACCGTACCGGAGCCAGATCACGTACAGCGACAGAGCCATGCCGCCGACGATCCCGACCACGACGAGGACGGATGTCCCCAGCCAACGGTCGAGCAGCCAGCCGATGGCTCCGTAGAGGATCGGTCCGGTGATCAGGTGTGCGAGGACCGTGGCCGCCATCGCATCCGACGCCGCAGCGGGATGAGGGGCCGTGGGGTCCGGCTGGTAGCGCGCAGCGTGGGCCGCGGACTCTTGTGCGCTCGGGAGCGCCTTGGTCACCAGGCGGGGACCATCCCCCGGGTGCCGTCGAGCGAGCGCGCTCATGCGCTGGCCCCGGACGGGTGGATCAGGTGACGTCCGCGGACATAGCCCGCGACGACACCGGCCTGCAGGACGACCGTCGAGACGATGGCCGACAGCGCTGCGGTGCGTCCGTCGAGCCACGGCATCTCTCGCAGCACTGCGACGGCGGCGAAGAGAATGATCAGCTGGCCGAGGTAGACGACTCCGGCACCGGCCATCGACGTGCCCACATCACCAGCCACGATGAGTGAGATCGCGACCAGTCCGGTGACGACGACGAAGAACGCCAAGAGGGAACCGGCCAGCGCGCTGAGCGCTCCGTCCTCCCCCGCCGTCACGGCCCCGCCGATGGTCAGGAGCGCGGTCCCGACGAGTCCGGCAACGAGGACGCCTCGGCGCATGCCCTGCACGGGGCTGCGGCGGGAGGTCGTCGACATCGGCTCACTTCGGGGACGGGAGCACGAGGTGCTCTACGGGTCGGACCTGGCGGTCCGGGGCGCTTGTGAAAGTTTACACAAGCGCCGGGAGCGCCACCAATCCGCTCACCCCACGCTGGTCGAGGTGCGACGAAGGAGCCTCGAGACCCCTCAGCCGTCGATGCGCTGGCCCTGGGTGTCGTACTTCTTGGGCCGGTGCCCCGGTGCGGAAAACCTCGGCAGCCATGCCGTCAGTGCCGCCGCGAGCGCCAACATGAGCACCACCCCGATGCCCGCCCAGGCGGACGACGGCACGACGACGAAGCTCACCGAGCCCAGCGCGGCCACGCCACCCCACAACCAGAGCAGGAGCACCGCGCGACGGTGGCCGTGGCCGATCCGGAGCATCCTGTGGTGCAGGTGCTGGCTGTCGGCCTGCCAGGGACGCTGGCCTCGGGCAGTGCGCCGCACCACCGCCCACATGACGTCGAGCAGCGGCAACAACATGATCGAGATCGGGATGAGCAGCGGCAGGATCGTTGCCGCGAGCTGGTTGGTGCTGACCTGCGCGGGGTTGATCTGCCCGACATTGAGGATCGCTGCTGCCGCGAGCAGCAGACCGAGGGTGAGCGCCCCGGAGTCGCCCATGAAGAGCTTCGCCGGGAAGACATTGTGCGGCAGGAAGCCCAGGCAGGAGCCGGCGAGCGCCGCGGAGACGAAGGTCGAGGACGAGAAGACGTTGGGCGGCGCATAGCTCGCCGAGATGGCGTAGCTGTAGATGAAGAAGGCCACGGCGGCGATGGTCACGAGTCCCGCGGCGAGGCCGTCGAGGCCGTCGATGAAGTTCACCGCGTTGATGCACAGCACGACGATGAAGATCGTCATCAGGACGAGCAGGGGTGCCGGCAGCACGGTGACGACACCCAGCGGCAGCGAGAAGAACTGCACACCGGCGAAGGCGATGACGGCCGCCGCGACGAGCTGACCGCCGAGCTTGGTCAGGGCATCGAGCTCGCGGATGTCGTCGATCGCTCCGACGAGGCAGACGACACCCGCCCCGATGAGGATCCCGATGAGCTCCCCCGACTCGAAGACCTGCCGGAGGAAGGGCATCCGCCACGCGGCGAGCGTGGCGGCGGCGTAGCCGAGGAACATGGCCACACCGCCGAGCCGTGGGATGGGCACGACGTGCACATCCCGCTCGCGGACCTCGGTGAAGGCGCCGACCCGGATCGCCACGGTCCGCACCAGCGGTACGAGCAGATAGGTCGTCACGAGCGCGACGAGGAAGACGAAGACGTACTCCCTCATCGCGCGTCTCCCCCGGGTCCCTGCAGGATCAGCGGGGGTAGGCGGGGAAGCGGGTGACCAGGTCGCTCACCTGAGCGCGCACCTCGCGGGAGACCTCGTGCTCCGGGTCGGCGTCGCCCGTCGTCACGGCCGTGTGGATGAGCTCGGCGATCGTGACCATCTCGTCGGTGCCCATGCCCTGGGTCGTGACGCACGGCGTGCCCACGCGGATGCCCGAGGCGATCGAGGGCTTCTGCGGGTCGTTGGGGATGGCGTTCTTGTTGAGCGTGATGCCGGCCGCGTCGCAGCGGGCCTCCGCGTCGACGCCGGTGACGCCGACGCCCTGGAGGTCCAGGAGCGCCAGGTGGGTGTCGGTACCGCCGGTCGTGGGGCGGATCCCCCGCTGGAGCAGCTCCTCGGCCAGCACCTTGGCGTTGGCGATGACGTCCTGGGCGTACTGCTGGTACTCGGGGGTCGCGCACTCCTTGAAGTTGACCGCCTTGGCCGCGATGGTGTGCATCTGCGGACCGCCCTGCATCATCGGGAAGATCGCCTTGTCCAGGGCCTTGGCGTGCTCCTCCTTGCACACGAGGGCACCGGAGCGGGGGCCACGCAGCACCTTGTGCGTGGTGAAGGTGACGACGTCCGCATACGGGACCGGGCTCGGGATCGCCTTGCCGGCGACGAGGCCGATGAAGTGCGCCGCGTCGACCCACATGATCGCGCCGACCTCGTCGCAGATGGCCCGGATGCGCTCGAAGTCGATCAGGCGCGGGATGGCCGACCCGCCGGAGCAGATGACCTTGGGGCGGTGCTCCTTGGCCAGGCGCTCCATCTCGTCGTAGTCGACGTCCTCGGTCTCGGGGTGGACGCCGTAGTGGACGGCGTCGAACCACTTGCCGGAGAAGGAGACCTTGGTGCCGTGGGTCAGGTGCCCGCCGTGCGGCAGGGACATCGCCAGGATCTTTTCGCCGGGCGTGAGGAAGGCGCCGTAGACGGCCTGGTTGGCGCTCGCGCCGGAGTGGGCCTGGACATTGGCGTGCTCGGCGCCCAGGAGGCTCTTGGCCCGATCGATCGCCAGGATCTCGGCCTTGTCGACCTCGGAGCAGCCGCCGTAGTAGCGGCGGCCCGGGTACCCCTCGGCGTACTTGTTGCTCAGGGTCGAGCCGAGCGGGGTCAGGACCTCCGGCGAGGAGATGTTTTCGCTCGCGATGAGCTGCAGGCCGCCGCGGATGCGGTCGAGCTCGCTGGTGAGCACACCCGCGATCTCCGGGTCGAAGGCGCTCAGGGCGCCGAAGTCAGAGCCGTAGAAGGTGTCGTCGGTCATCGCGGGTCCTCCGTGTCGGGGGTGGGGTCGGTGGACGGGTCGTCCGGGGTGTCACTGCTCGAAGGGAGATCCTGCCACTGCTCGTCGTCGCCGGCAGCGGTGGTCGTCTCCTCCTGCGTCGTGCGTTGGCCCTCGGGCTCGTCGAAGCCGGCGCCGAGGATCTCCTCCAGGCGGTCGCGCCCGATCGCCCCCTCGCGCAGGACGACCGGGGTCTCCCCCGTGCAGTCGATGATCGTGGAGGGCTCCTGGGAGGTGCGCGCTCCCCCGTCGAGGTAGACGGTGACGGCAGGTCCGAGCTGGACGGCCGCGTCGGTGATCGTCGTCGCGGCGGGCTCCCCGGTGCGGTTGGCGCTCGTGACGGCCATCGGGCCGGTCTCGCGCAGCACCTCGAGCGCGACCTGGTCGTCGGGCATGCGCAGTGCGACGGTGCCGGCGGTCTCGCCGAGGTCCCAGTGCAGGGAGGGCTGGGCCAGCAGGACGAGTGTCAGCGGACCGGGCCACAGCTCCTCGATGAGCCGTCGGGCCCAGTCGGGCACGGCGCGGGCCAGCCCGTCGACGGTGCGCACGTCCGGGACGAGGACGGGCGGCGGCATGTCGCGGCCCCTGCCCTTGGCGGCCAGCACCTGGGCGACGGCCGACGCGTCGAAGGCATCGGCCCCGATCCCGTAGACGGTGTCGGTGGGGATGACGACGACCTCCCCGCGCCGGACGGCGTCGACGGTGGCAGCGATGCTCTCCGCACGGTCTTCAGTGGTCGCATCGACGACAGGGCTCATGGCGTCCACCATATGTCGCGGGCCGGCGCGGCTCATGGGTGACCATGCATGCGCACCCTCCTGCGGGGTAGAAGGGTGGGGACGGACCAGTCATCACCTGCACCAAGGAGGAAGTCATGCGTGGTTCCAGCCTCATTTGGACGATCGTCGGTGTCCTGCTGATCATCGCCCTGCTCATGTTCATCCTCTGAGGACGATCACACCGATGGAGGGGGCCCGGCCGACTCGGCCGGGCCCCCTCGTCGTCGTGCGCTCAGGCCCGGGTGGCCGTCGTGGTCCGAGCCCGTCCGGTGAGGTCTGCGTGGTCGGCGACCTCGGTCCAGTCACCGGTGGCGGCGAGGGCCCGGGGCAGGGTCTGGCCCTGACTGTCGGCATGCTCCATGACGAGCCTGCCGCCGGGGCGCAGCAGCCGGGCCGCCGCGGAGGCGACAGCGAGCGGGATGCGCAGGCCGTCCACGCTGCCGCCGTAGAGCGCCAGGTCCGGGTCGTGCTCGGCCACCTCGGGCTCGAGCGGCACCATCCCGACCGGGACATAGGGCGGGTTGCTCACGACGACGTCGACGAGCCCGACGAGGTCGGCGAGCTCCGCGACCGTCGCCGGGTCAGCCGTCGCGTCCGCGGCCACGAGGGTGACGGGCAGGCCGGTGGTCTCGATGTTGCGCGCGGCCCAGGCGAGCGCGAGGTCACTGACCTCGACGGCGGTCACGTCAGCGGCCGGGGCCTCGTCGGCGACCGCGAGCGCGAGTGCCCCGGAGCCGGTGCACAGGTCCACGACGCGTGGCGCATCGACGCCCTCGAGCGCGGTGAGCACGTGGTCGACCGCCTGCTCGGTCTCCGGGCGCGGGACGAAGACGCCCGGCCCGACGTGCAGCTCCAGTCGGCGGAAGGGAGCGGTGCCGGTCAGGTGCTGCAGCGGCACCCGGGTGGCGCGCTCCTGCACGAGCGCCGCATAGCGCTCGGTGAAGCCGGCGTCGAGCTCGCCTCCCAGGATCATCCGGCGCTCCACCTCACCACGGTCGCACCGCAGTGCATGGGCTGCGAGGAGGAGGGCATCGATGCGAGGGGTGGGGATCCCCCCTTCGTCCAGCGTGGCGGTGGCCGCATCCACCTGCGAGCGAAGGGAGGTCACGCCTCGTCTCCCGCGAGAGCCGCGAGCCGGGCCTCCTCGTCGGCGTGCACCGCGGAGTCGACGACGGCGTCGAGGTCACCGTCGAGGACGGCGTCCAGCCGGTTGGCCTTGTAGCCGGTGCGGTGGTCGCTGATCCGGTTCTCCGGGTAGTTGTAGGTGCGGATCCGCTCGGAGCGGTCGACGGTGCGCACCTGGGAGGCGCGCGCCTCCTTGGCCTCGGCTGCTGCCTCGTCCATCGCCATCTGGTGCAGCCGGGCGCGCAGCACGCGCATCGCCGACTCCTTGTTCTGCAGCTGGGACTTCTCGTTCTGGCAGGAGACGACCGTGCCCGTCGGCAGGTGGGTGATGCGCACCGCGGAGTCGGTGGTGTTGACCGACTGGCCGCCCGGGCCCGAGGAGCGGTAGACGTCGATCTTGAGGTCGTTGGGGTCGAGCACGACCTCGGTGGTGTCCTCGACATCAGGCATGACCCACACGCCCGCGGCGGAGGTGTGGATGCGGCCCTGGCTCTCGGTCACCGGCACGCGCTGGACGCGGTGGACGCCTCCCTCGTACTTCAGGCGGGCCCACGGCGCGGAGCCCGGCTCGACACTGCCCTTGGCAGAGACGGCCACACGCACGTCCTTGTAGCCGCCCAGGTCGGACTCGGTGGAGTCGAGCAGCCGGGTCTTCCACCCGCGCTTCTCGGCGTGACGCAGGTACATGCGCAGCAGGTCACCGGCGAAGAGAGCCGACTCCTCGCCCCCTTCGCCCGCCTTGATCTCGAGGATCACGTCGAGGTCGTCGTCGGGATCGCGCGGGATGAGCAGGCGCAGGATCCGGGCCTCGAGGTCGCTCACGGCGGCCTCCAGCTCCGGCACCTCCGCGGCGAAGGCGGCGTCCTCGGCGGCCAGCTCGCGGGCCGCCTGCAGGTCACCACTCGCCTCGTCGAGCTCGCGCTGCGCCGTGACCACCGGGGTCAGTTCGGAGTAGCGACGGTTGATGGCGCGCAGCCGGTCCGGGTCGCCGATGACGGTCGGGTCGGCGAGCGAGGCCTCCAGCTGTGCGTGCTCGGCGAGCAGGGTCTCGACGGAATCGAGCACGGGGACCTCCGGAGGTGGGGCGGGTCAGGCTGGGAGCGGAGCTGCGGGAGAAAACACAGATGCGCCGGTCAACCCTCGAGGGGCTGACCGGCGCATCGGGAGAACTAGTTGCTCTCGGACTTCTTGGCGTAGCGCTTCTGGAAGCGGGCCACGCGACCACCGGTGTCCATGATCTTCTGCTTGCCCGTGTAGAACGGGTGGCACTGGCTGCACACCTCAGCCTTGATCTGCTGGCCCGGCTTGGTGCTGCGGGTGGTGAAGGTGCTGCCGCAGGTGCACGTGACGGTGGTCGTCTCGTACGTGGGGTGGATGTCCTTCTTCACGTGGTGCTCCTTGGGTCTGAGTCGTCCGGGTCGGCGTTGTGCCCCTGTGGGCCGACAACCGCGGTATCTGTGCCGCATGCCGTGAACCGGACCGCCTATGGATTGTGCCAGACGTGGCACAGGGGTCCAAACACGCGATCGGGGGCGGTTGTTCCCCTGCGGCCGAGGCCCGCCCGTGCGGCAGGATGGGGACATGGCACCACGTCCCCGCCGCCTGCCCCGCCGGACCCCTCGCGACCACGGCAGGGAACCCACGCCCGGCCCCGTCGAGGGCTCGGTCATCCGCCCGGCCGTGGCCGGTGACACCGCGACGATCATCGCGCTGCGGGCGCTGATGTTCGAGGCGATGGGCACCTCGGCCGAGGCGATCTCCGACATCGGCTGGCAGCAGGAAGCCTCCCGCTGGCTGCAGCTGCACCTCGCCGACGAGCGCGTCCACGTCGTCGTCGCCGAAGCCAACGGCACGGTCGTCTCGTGCGCGATCGGCCAGGTCCTCGACCTGATGCCCTCGCCGACCCGCGCCCGTGGTGGCGGCCTCGTGACCAACATCGCGACCTTCCCCCGGCACCGTCGACTCGGCTTCACCCACGCCGTCCTGGAGTCGCTGCTCGGGTGGTTCGAGCAGGAGACCGATGTCGAGGTCATCACCCTCAATGCCACCGAGGCCGGACGCGACATCTACGACAACTTCGGCTTCGTCGCCTCGACCTTCCCCGAGATGCGGTTGCGGCTGGAGCGCGCGGTCGAGCCCGACGAGGACTGAGGGCTCCTCCCCCTTCGCCTGGGCGGTCTCGCGTCAGACGCCCGAGTCAGGTGGGCGCGTCGTGCGGCATACCCGCCGCGAGTACAGAGCACGAAGTGACCACCTGACTCCCCCGCCCATGACGAAGGGGGACACGTGTCAGTCGCAGGCCGGCAGGGTGAGCGTCACCGTGGTGCCCTCCCCCTCGGCGCTCTCCAGCTCGACGTGCCCGCCGTGCGCCTCGGCGATCGTGAGCACGATGACCAGACCCAGCCCGGTCCCGGGCACGTGCTCCGCCTGCGCGTTGGACGCCCGGAAGAACCGGGTGAAGAGACGCTCCCGGTCCTGTGCGGGGATCCCCATGCCCGTGTCGGTGCAGGTGATACGCACCTCGTCGCCCACCCGGGTGGTCGTCAGCCGGACGCTGCCGCCTGCGGGGGTGAACTTCACGGCATTGCTCGCCAGGTTGCCGACGGCCCGCTCGATCTGCTGGGCGTCGCCCCACACGTGGATCGGTTGGTCGTCCTGCTCCAGCTCGAGCTGCACCTGTGCGCTGCCGGCGATCGGGGTGAGCTGCTCGACGACCCGGACCGGACCGCTGCGCACGTCGTGGCGGGTACGGGCGGTGTCCGCCTGGCCGCTGTCGAGCCGGTTGAGCAGCAGCAGGTCATCGATGAGCGAGCGCAGCCGGTCGACATTGCGGGCGACGACGTCCAGCGCCCGCGTCTGGGCGGGCTCGAGGTCACCGAAGTCGCCGTCGGTGAGCAGCTCGAGGTACCCGGCGATGGAGGTGAGCGGGGTCCGCAGCTCGTGGCTCGTCGTCGCCGTGAAGTCGGACTTCTGCCGGTCGAGATCCTCGAGGGAGGTGACATAGCGGTGCTCGACGAGCGTGTGAGCGGCATATTCCGCCACCCGCTCCATGGCCTGCAGCTCGCCCTCGTCCCACTGGTGCGGCTGCAGCGTGGCGACGGACAGCACCCCGACCGCCTCGTCACCGAAGCACAGCGGGTGCAGCGCCCATCCCTGCAGGGACTGCTCCTCGGCCACGCGCGCCAGGGCCTCGGGGAAGGTCGCGTCGATGTCGGCGGCGCTGCTGGCCCTGAGATTGGGCGTGTCGACGAGCATCTGCGCCACCCCGGGGATCGTGACGTCCTGGAGCAGCGCCGGGAAGTCCGCGCCCGACGAGTGCCAGGAGCCCATGAGGGCGACCGACTCCTCACCGGCGAGCCGGTAGACCGATGTCGCGTCGGCCTGCAGTCCCTGCCCGACGACCTCGCAGGCCCGATCCCACCCACCGTCACGTGCCGTGAGCATGCTGGGCACGCTCCCGGTGAGTCGGTGGAGGCCGAGACGGCGCTCACGATCGCGCTGCATCGACGCATTGGACTCAGCGAGCGCCTTGAAGGCATCGGCGAGCGCGATGACCTCGTCTGCCCCGTCGTGCACATCGGCCCTGACCGGCGTGGTCCCCGGCTCGTGCCGTGACACGACCCGGTGCAGTGCCTGGAGCGGGCGCGCCAGTCGGTCGAGCGCGCGTCGCGCCTGCGAGAAGGTCACGAAGATGGCGATGAGGGTCGCCACACCCATGAGCGCGATCGCGCCGTTCATGTAGAGGTTGTAGCGGTCGCGCCACTCCTGACGGACGTCGGCGATCTCCGCGGTCAGCTCGCCGTGCTCGCGTTCGACCTCGCGGAAGGCCGGGCCGGTGAGGCCCAGGGTCGCGTCCTCGCTGGAGGCCATCTCCGCGTCGGCGAGCCGGAACCACTCCTGCGACGCGTCGATGAACTCGTCGACCGCGCGCTCGTCCATCCCTGCATCGGCAGCCCGGGTCAGCAGGACGTCCTCGCCCGTGTCGAACTGCGAGCGCGACGCGACGTAGGCCCTGCGGAAGCTCTCCTCCCCCGTGAGTAGGTATGCGCGGAGGCTGCCCTGGGCGTTGGCGATCGTGATGCGCATCTGACCGCTCTGCTCGTTGAGCGGGCTGATGGTGCGGGTGGTCTGACGGGCTTCCCGCTGGACGGTGATCATCGAGACGACGGACATGACCGACATGAGCAGGATGATCACGGACAGCACGAGGACGAGCCGCTCGAGCACGTGGGCCACGGTGTTGCGGGGGCTCACGGCCGCTCCTCCTCGCTGGTGTCGAACCCGGTGCGAGTCATCGTGCCCCACTCCTGCTTGCGACCGGTGAGGCTCTGCCACCATCCCTCGAGGCGCCAGATCGCGGTGGCCTGCCGGTATCCGATGTTTTCGACCACGGCGGCCGCCAGCGTGCTGAGCAGGTCACGCCACCGTGGGTACTTGTGGAAGCTGAGCTCCTCGACGGTCATCGCGGCGAGCGTCACGAGGATCGCGTAGCCGTAGGCGACAGCCATGAAGAGCAGGAAGTACCCGACGTCGACGACCCCGAGCAGGGTGCCGAGGACGACGAGCACGAGACCGAAGAGCTCGAGCAGCGGCGCGAGGAGCTCGAAGAGCCAGTAGTACGGGATGGCGACCATCCCGATCGAGCCGTAGCGAGGGTTGAGCAGCATCGAGCGGTAGGCCCACAAGGTCTCCCACAGCCCGCGGTGCCACCGCCGTCGTTGCTTGCGCAGCACGCCCGCCGTCTCGGGGACCTCGGTCCAGCAGATGGGCTCGGAGACGAACTGCACGCGGTAGTCACGCTTCAGGCGACGCATGTGCTTGTGCACCCTCAGCACGAGCTCGAAGTCCTCCCCGATGCTCGTCGGGTCGAGCCCGCCCACCTCGACGAGCACGTCCCTGCGGAAGATGCCGAAGGCACCACTGATGAGGATGAGCGACTTCAGCCGGGACCAGCCGGCGCGACCCAGGTGGAAGGCTCGCAGGTACTCGACGACCTGGATGCGCGCCAACCAGTTGCGCGACATGCGCACCTCGGTGACCCGTCCACCGCGCACGACGCAGCCGTTGACCGCACGGATCACGCCACCCCCCGCCACCACCCGGACGGGGTCCTCGGCGAAGGGCCGCACGATGGCGAGCAGGGCGTCGGGGTCGAGCACCGAGTCGGAGTCGACGAAGACGACGAGGTCCTGGGTCGCGAAGTTGACCCCGACGTTGAGCGAGTCCGACCGACCCGAGTTGGCCTTGCGGACGACGGTGAGCCGGGTGCGGCCGTTGCGCGGCACGTGGACGGAGGTCGCGGCCTCGCTCACCTGCAGGTCCTGCGGCATCCGTCGCGGCACCTCGACCAGGTCGAAGGCCTCACGCAGCACCTCGAACCCGTCGTCGCTGCTGCCGTCGTCGACGACGATCACCTCATGGCGTGGGTAGTGCAGCGCGAGCATCGCCTGCGTCGCGACCTTGATCCCCGCCTCCTCGTTGAACATCGCGGTGACGACGCTGACCCCGGGCACCATGCCGGAGCCGAGGAGCTCCTCCCTCCCCGCGAAGGGGAGCTGCCGGGTCGAGCGGCGAAAGTCCAGGGCGGCGGCGACGACGAGCACGAGGTAGGAGGAGTTGATGATGAGGAAGTAGACGAGGACCGGGAGCGCGATGCCCGCGAAGATCGCCTCGACGACTGGCGTCACCGGCTCGAGGACGTCGTCCATCAGCCCCTCCCCCCGACCGGATGGCGAAGCGCGTGCATGGCCAGCCCGTAGTCGGCGGCTGCCGCCGCGTCGCCGCCGGTGTGGCCCTCGACCTCGGCCAGGCCGGCGGGACCCAGGGCGACGAGGACGTCGGCGGCCAGCTCGCCGATCCTGGGATCGGTGTCGCCGAGCAGAGCTCCCAGCGCGCTGATCGCACCCGGGTCCGCCAGCTCCCCGAGCGCCCGGACAGCGGCGAGGCGGACCGAGCGTGGCTGGTCCCGCTCCGTGAGGGTGGTGAGCACGACGGTGTCCGCCGGCTGACCGAGCTCGCCGATGGCCTCGGCGAGGGCTGCGAGCACCGTGGGGTCCTCCTCGCGCCCGGCGAGCTCTCGCAGGCGGGTCGTCTGCGACAGGTGCTGAGCACGTCCGATGGTCATCGCGGCGACTGCGCGGGTGGAGGCGTCCTCGCCCTCGAGCGCACGACCGACCGTGTCCGCCGCCTGCGGCCCCAGCCCGACGAGGGCCTCGACGACCACCCAGACGGGCAGCTCGCCCCGGCCGCGTCGGCCGGGAGCGACGGCGGCGAGCAACGCCTCCGCGGCGGCGGCGTCGCCGAGCATGCCGAGGGACCTGGCGCTCGTCACTGCGACGCCGCGATCGCGGTCCTGCAGACGTGGGACGACATCGGCGGCGGCATCGCGGATGCGCATGACCCCCAGGGCCCAGACCGACCGGGCCCGGCGGGTCCCGGACCACGAGGTGACGCCCGCTCGGGCACGACGCACGAGGCCGTGGGCGACGAGGACGTCGACGACCCGCTGGGCCGGGGTCCCCCGGATCTTGCTGAGGTACCCGACGAGCATGGGGGTGACGAGGGCGACGGACTGGCCCCGCAGCTCACTCAGACGCGTCGCGGAGCCACCCTCGTCCTCGCCCGAGACGAGGGTGAGCACGTCCTCGCGCAGGGGTCCGACACGGCGGACGAGCGCCCGTTCGCGACGGCTGCGCGTCACCCGGGCCGCGATGATGGTGGCGGTGAGCACGACGAAGGTCGCGAGCATGATCCACAGGCTCAGGCGCAGGAGCCAGGGCTGGACGACGACCTCTCCCACGTGGTCAGCCGCGCCCGATCAGGGCGGCGACCCGGTGGACCAGCTCACGTGGGCTGAAGGGCTTGGTGAGGTAGTCGTCGGCCCCGGTGCTGAAGCCGGCGTCGACGTCGACATCGCGGGCTCGAGCAGTGAGCAGGATGACCCGTGTGTGGGCCAGCTGGTCGTCGGCGCGGATGCTGCGCAGCACGTCGAGCCCGGACTGCCCCGGCATCATCACGTCGAGGACCGCCACGTCAGGACGGTGCTCGGTGATCAGACGCAGCGCCTCGTCGCCATCGGCGGCGGGCACGACCGTGTACCCGGCACTGTCGAGCTTGAAGGCCACGAGGTCCCTGATGTCCACGTCGTCGTCCGCGACCACGACAGTCCCCTGGCCCATGACACTCCTTCGTTTCGACGCCCGCGTCGGTTCAGCCTATGTGGATGGTCGGCCCACGGCGAAGGGGGTCGACGTGCGGCGTGCACGTCGACCCCCTTCGTCATGCTGGGGAGGAGAGCCGTCAGGCGCTCTCGTCCTCGTCGCCGAGCTTGATCGAGCTGGTCGCTGCGACCTGCGAGAGGAACTCGTAGTTCGTCTTGGTCTTGCGCAGCCGGTCCAGCAGCAGCTCCACACCCTGCTGGGTGTCGAGCGCGGCGAGGACGCGACGCAGCTTCCACATGATCCGCAGCTCCTCGGGCGCCAAGAGGATCTCCTCGCGACGCGTACCGGAGGCGTTGACGTCGACCGCGGGGAAGATCCGACGGTTGGCCAGGCCACGGTCGAGCTTGAGCTCCATGTTGCCGGTGCCCTTGAACTCCTCGAAGATCACCTCGTCCATGCGCGAGCCGGTCTCGACGAGCGCGGTGGCGAGGATGGTGAGCGAGCCACCATTTTCGATGTTGCGGGCCGCACCGAAGAACTTCTTCGGCGGGTACAGCGCCGCGGAGTCGACACCACCGGAGAGGATGCGCCCGCTCGCCGGGGCGGCGAGGTTGTAGGCGCGACCGAGCTTGGTGATCGAGTCGAGGAGCACGACGACGTCGTGGCCCATCTCGACCAGGCGCTTGGCGCGCTCGATGGCCAGCTCGGCGACCGTGGTGTGGTCCTCGGCCGGACGGTCAAAGGTGGAGGCGATGACCTCACCCTTGACCGCGCGCTGCATGTCGGTGACCTCCTCGGGACGCTCGTCGACGAGGACGACCATGAGGTGGCACTCAGGGTTGTTGGTCGAGATCGCGTTGGCGAGGGACTGCATGACCATCGTCTTGCCGGCCTTGGCCGGAGCGACGATCAGACCGCGCTGGCCCTTGCCGATGGGGGCGACGAGGTCGATCA
The DNA here is from genome assembly GCF_001570985.1 of Janibacter limosus NBRC 16128. Taxonomy (GTDB): domain Bacteria; phylum Actinomycetota; class Actinomycetes; order Actinomycetales; family Dermatophilaceae; genus Janibacter; species Janibacter limosus. The sequence goes on from NZ_BCSS01000015.1 coordinate 65,161, forward strand.
TGCGCGTGGTCAGGACATTGGACTCGGTCTCGAGACGCAGCCGGTCCTGCGGGTAGAGCGGCGTCAGCTTGCCGAACTCCACGCGACGCTTGGCGTCCTCCGCCGACATGCCGTTGACGGTCTCCAGCTTGGCGAGCGAGTTGAACTTGCCGCGCTGACCCTTGGTGTTGATGGTCTGCTGCTGCGGCTCCTCGCCCTCGCGGGCGGCCTTGACCTGACCGGTGACCGCGTCACCCTTGCGCAGGCCATTGCGCTTGACCATGTTGAGCGGCACGTAGACATCGGTCGACCCGGGCAGGTAGCCGGAGGTGCGCACGAAGGCGTAGTTGTCGAGGACGTCGAGGATGCCGGCCACGGGCACGAGCACGTCGTCCTCGTGGATCTGCTGCTCGGTGTCGTCGTACTGCTGACCGCCACCACGACGCTTGTCACGGTTGCGGTTGCGATTGCGGTTACGGCTGCGACGGCCGCCCCGCTCGTCATCGCCGTACTGGTCGTTGCCGCCACCCTGGCTGCGGTTGCCACCCTGGTTGCGGTCGTTGCCGCCGCCCTGGTTGCGGTCATTGCGGTTGCCACCCTGCTGGTCGTTGTTGCGACCACCCTGGTTGCGCTCGCCACCCTGGCTGCGGTCATTGCCGCCACCCTGGTTGCGGTCGTTGCGGCTGCCGCCCTGCTGGTCGTTGTTGCGACCACCCTGGTTGCGGTCGTTGCGGTTGCCACCCTGCTGGTCGTTGTTGCGACCACCCTGGTTGCGCTCGCCACCCTGGTTGCGGTCATTGCCGCCACCCTGGTTGCGCTCGTCGGAGCGAGCCTCGCGGTCATCGCCACGCTCGCGACGGGACTGCTCGCGACCGGTGGAGCGCTCATCGCTCTCGGCGCGCGCGGGACGCTCGGCGCCCTTGTCAGCGTTCTGGTCGGCAGCCTTGTCCGCACGGACGGACCTGTCCGCACCGGCAGACTGTGCGGGCTGGTCAGCGGGCGCGCTCTCGGCCGGGGCCTTGGTCGCAGCCTTGGCCGGCGACGTGGCGGCAGGAGCGGATGCGCCCGACTGCTTGGCCCGGATGGCGGTGACGAGGTCGCTCTTGCGCATCTTGGCCGTGCCCGTGATCCCCATGCTCGAAGCGAGCTGCTGGAGCTGGGCGAGGCGCATGGCGCTCAGTGCGCCGGATCGGCGAGGCTGCTCGGAGGTGGCAGCGGTGTCGCCAGTGGTGGTGTCGGTCACGAAGGACCCTTTCCCTCGTAGGGCCTGCCACAGGGGCAGGCCTGATGAGTCCCGTCAAGAGCGGGAATTTTGGTGAGTACCCCACGACCGTGCGTCGCACCCGTGACGAGCGAGACGCTCACGTGGGGGGAAGCCCCTGCCCTCATGTGCGACTCAACTGGTCTGTCGATGCACCGGGCTCACTGGAGCACTGTCAATGTATCACTGCACCCCGGCCCGGCCGCACTCGCGACACGGGCGACGCCGGGACGAGCGGTCAGACGAGCTGGACGCCGTGCTCGGGGACGCCGGGGGTGAGGACCTGCCAGTCGGTGGAGGTCCCGTCCGCGATCTGACGCACCTGCGCCGAGCGGTCGCCCGTGGTGAGCACGAGGACCGATGGTCCTGCCCCGGAGATCGTGGCGGCCAGACCCGCACCACGCAGCGCGTCGACGAGCTCCATGCTGTGCGGATAGCTGGGTCGGCGTGCCTCCTGGTGCAGGAGATCGGTGGTCGCCATGTGCAGCAGCTCGGGGTCAGTCGTCAGGGCGTGGACGAGCAGCCCGGTCCGCGCGGAGTTGGCCGCCGCGGTGGACAATGGCACGACCTCGGGCAGCACCGAGCGGGCCGTGTGCGTGCTCAGGGTCGTCTCGGGCACGAGGACGACGGCTTCGACCTGCGGGTGGAGGCGAAGGGGGACGGTCCGGGTCCGCGGCAGCGGCTGGCCGGCCTCGGTCACCGAGAGCGTCGCACCGCCGAAGACGCTGGCCGAGGCATTGTCCGGGTGGCCTTCGAGGGCACTGGCGATCGTGTTGATCGTCGTGAGCTCGAGCTCCGCGGCAGCGAGGGCTCCCCCACGCACGGCGAGCGCGTGGGCGGCGGCGACCCCGCTGACGATGGCCGTCGCCGACGAGCCCATCCCCCGACCGTGCGGCACGGCATTGGTCGCGCTCAGGTGCAGGCCGGCGGGTGCAGGCACGCCCAGTCGCTGCCAGGTCGTCGCCATCGTGCGCACGACGAGGTGGCTCTCGTCCCGAGGGACCGAGCCTGCGCCGGAGCCGGCGACGTCGACGACCAGGCCCGGCTCCTGCGTGACGGTGACGGTGCACTCGTCCCAGACGCCGAGCGCCAGTCCGACGCAGTCGAACCCGGGGCCGAGGTTGGCACTGGACGCGGGCACCCGCAGGGTGACCGTCGTCCCGACGGGGATGGTCACCCTCAGCCCTGCAGACGGAGCTCGCTGGCGATCGCGTAGGCCTCTGCGGGCACGCTCACCGGAGCGATGTCGCTGCCGTCGGCGTTCTTCAGCGCCCACTGCGGGTCCTTCAGACCGTGACCGGTCACGGTGCACACGATCGTCGCGTCCTTGGGCACCAGGCCGGCGGCCGATGCCTTGAGCAGACCGGCGACCGAGGCGGCCGAGGCCGGTTCGACGAAGATGCCCTCGCGTGAGGAGAGGATCCGGTGCGCGTCGAGGATCTCCTCGTCGGTGACGGCCTCGATGCGGCCACCCGACTCGTCACGGGCTGCCTCGGCCTGCTGCCACGAGGCGGGGTTGCCGATGCGGATCGCGGTGGCGATCGTGTCGGGCTCGTCGACAGGGTGCCCGAGGACGATCGGCGCGGAGCCGGCCGCCTGGAATCCCCACATCTGGGGGGTGCGGGTCGAGACCGCGGCGAGCGTGCCGGAGACACCCTCGGTCGCCGTCGCGTACTCCTGGTACCCGCGCCAGTAGGCGGTGATGTTGCCGGCGTTGCCGACCGGCAGGCAGTGGATGTCGGGTGCATCCCCGAGCGCGTCGACGATCTCGAAGGAGGCCGTCTTCTGCCCCTCGATGCGCGCCGGGTTGACCGAGTTGACCAGCTCGACCGGATAGGCCTCGGCCAGCTTGCGGGCCACGTCGAGACAGTGGTCGAAGTTGCCGTCGACCTGCAGCAGCGTCGCTCCGTGCGCGATGGCCTGGGACAGCTTGCCCATCGCGATCTTGCCCGCGGGCACGAGGACCGCACAGGTCATGCCGGCCTTGGTCGCGTACGCCGCGGCGGACGCGGAGGTGTTGCCGGTGGAGGCGCAGATGACCGCCTTGGCGCCCTTGCCCGCAGCCATCGTCATGGCCGCCGTCATGCCGCGGTCCTTGAAGGAGCCGGTGGGGTTCAGGCCCTCGTACTTGACGTGGACCTGCGCGCCGACGAGCTCGCTGAGGTGCTCGGCGGGGATGAGGGGGGTCCCCCCTTCGCGCAGGGTGATGGTCGGTGCGCCCGCGAGCATCGGGAGCCGGTCGGCGTACTCGGTGATGACGCCGCGCCACTGGTGGACCATGTTCAGTTCCCTTCAACACGCATGACGGAGGTGACCTCGTTGACCGTGTCGAGCCGAGCCAGCTCGTTGACCGTCGTCGAGAGTGCGGCATCGCTCGCCGCGTGGGTGACGATGATGAGCATCGCCCGGGAGGCGCCGTCGTCATCGGTCATGACCTGCTGGCGGACGGTCTCGATGGAGACGTCATGGTCTGCGAAGACCGTTGCGACAGAGGCGAGGACACCCGACTTGTCGGCCACGTCGAGGCTCACGTGGTAGCGGGTGATGGCCTGGCCGATGGGCAGCAACGGCAGGTCGGCGTAGGCGCTCTCCCCCGGTCCGCGACCGCCGGTGACCCGCGCGCGGGCGACGGCGACGAGGTCACCCAGGACGGCGCTGGCGGTCGGGTCGCCACCGGCGCCCTGGCCGTAGAACATCAGGTCGCCGGCGCCCTCGGCCTCGACGAAGACCGCGTTGTAGGCCCCGCGCACGGAGGCCAGCGGGTGGCTGAGCGGGATGAGCGCCGGGTGCACGCGGGCGGAGATGCCCTCCTGCCCGTCGGCTCCCACGACCCGCTCGCAGATCGCGAGCAGCTTGACGGTGCAGTCCATCTCCTGCGCCGCGGCGATGTCGCGGGCGCTCACCTCGGTGATGCCCTCGCGGTGCACGTCGGCGATGGAGACGCGGGAGTGGAAGGCCAACGAGGACAGGATCGCGGCCTTGGCTGCGGCGTCGAAGCCTTCGACGTCAGCGGTCGGGTCCGCCTCGGCGTAGCCCAGGGCCTGGGCGCGCTCGACGGTCTCGGCGAAGCCCGCCCCCGTGGTGTCCATGGCGTCGAGGACGAAGTTGGTCGTGCCGTTGACGATCCCGATGACGCGGCGGATCGAGTCACCGGCGAGCGAGTCGCGGATCGGGCGCAGGATCGGGATGGCACCGGCCACAGCAGCCTCGTAGTAGAGGTCGACACCGTGCTCGGCGGCCGCGGCGTAGAGCGCCGGACCGTCCTCGGCGAGCAGCGCCTTGTTGGCCGTGACGACCGAGGCGCCGTGCTCCATCGCCGACAGGATCAGGCTGCGGGCCGGCTCGATGCCACCGATGACCTCGACGACGATGTCGGCGCGGGTGACCAGCTCCTCCGCGTCGGTCGTGAAGACCGACTCGTCGAGGCCGAGGTCCCCGCGATCACGCCCGGCGCGCCGCACGGCGACACCGACGATCTCGAGCGGCCGGCCGATGCGCTGGGCCAGGTCATCTGCCTGCGCGGTGAGCAGGCGGGCGACGCTGCCGCCGACGACTCCCCCACCGAGCAGTGCGACGCGAAGGGGGGTCTGCTGGGCTGGAGCGGTGGTCATCGGACCTCCTGTGACGGGCTGGGCTCGTCCACGTCGAGGGCGAGCAGGTCATCGATCGTCTCTCGACGGACGATGACCCGCGCGACCCCGTCGCGGACCGCCAGGACCGGCGGACGTGGGGTGTGGTTGTACTGGTTGGACAGGCTGCGGCAGTAGGCACCGGTGCCGGGGACCGCGATGAGGTCGCCGGGGACGATGTCGCCCGGCAGGTACTCGTCCATGACGACGATGTCGCCACTCTCGCAGTGACGCCCGACGACGCGCACGAGGCGCGGCTCGGCGGTGGAGCGACGGCCGGCCAGGGTGCACGAGTAGTCGGCGCCGTAGAGGGCGGTGCGCACGTTGTCGCTCATCCCCCCGTCGACGCTCACGTAGGAGCGCAGCACGCCGGAGCTGACCTCGACGTCCTTGACCGTGCCGATCTCGTAGAGGGTGAAGGCGCTCGGCCCGGCGATGGCGCGACCCGGCTCGATCGAGATCCGAGGCAGGGCCGCCTGCGGGTGCCCGTCGTGGAACTCCTTGAGCTCACGCTCGACCAGCTCGGCCATCTGCGTGCCGAGCTGTCCGGGAGTGAGCGGCTCGTGCTCGGAGGTGTAGGCGATGCCGTAGCCGCCACCGAGGTCCATCTCCGGCATGGCGATGCCGTGCTCGTCGGCGACCTCGGTGTGCAGCGCGATGAGGCGCCGGGCCGCGATCTCAAAACCGGACGTGTCGAAGATCTGGCTGCCGATGTGGCTGTGCAGACCGAGGAGGCGCAGGGAGTCCCCCTTCGCCACGATGGCGTCGATCGCGGCGCGGGCCTGGCCGCCGGCGAGGGAGAAGCCGAACTTCTGGTCCTCGTGCGCGGTGGCGATGAACTCATGGGTGTGCGCCTCGACGCCGACGGTGACACGGACCATGACCGGCGCGGTGATGCCGAGCTCGCTGGCCACCTGCGCGACCCGGTCGATCTCCTCGAAGGAGTCGACGACGATGCGGCCGATGCCGTACTCGAGCGCCTGACGCAGCTCGGCGAGCGACTTGTTGTTGCCGTGCAACGCGATCCGCTCACCGGGGAACCCGACGCGCTGCGCCACGGCGAGCTCGCCGCCGCTGCAGGTGTCGAGGTTGAGACCCTCCTCCATGATCCAGCGGGCGACCGCGGTGCACAGGAAGGCCTTGCCGGCGTAGTAGACGTCGGCGCCGGCCACTGCGGCGAAGGGAGCGGTGAAGTCGTCGCGGAAGGCCCGGGCCCGAGCGCGGAAGTCGGCCTCGTCGACGACATAGGCGGCCGTGCCGAAGTCGCGGGCGATGTCGGTCACCGGGACGCCGGCGACGGACAGGACGCCCGAGGGGTCCCGGGCGACATTGTTCGGCCACAGCTGCGGCAGCAGCTCCATGACGTCCTGCGGGAAGGGCAACCACTGGGGCGCGGCACCGTAGCCCTCGGCGTGCAGGATGCCGGCCTCGTGGGCCCTCATGTTGATCGCCATCGCTACCTCACATCCGCTCGGGCGCGGAGACGCCGAGCAGGTCGAGACCGTTGGCCAGCACCTGGCGGGTGGCGTCGTTGAGCCACAGGCGGGTGCGGTGCAGGTCGGTGGTCTCCTCGTCGGAGCGCGGGCGCACGCGGCAGGTGTCGTACCACTTGTGGAAGTGGCCGGCGAGATCCTCGAGGTAGCGCGCCACGCGGTGCGGCTCACGCAGCTCGGCGGCGTGGGCCACGATCCGCGGGAAGTCGCCGAGCGCCGCGAGCAGGGTCGCCTCGGCCGGGTCGGACAGCAGGCCCGGGTCGAACCCTGCGGACCGGTCGACGCCGTCCTCGGCCGCCAGACGCGCGACATTGGCGGTGCGCGCGTGGGCGTACTGCACGTAGAAGACGGGGTTGTCGTTGGTCTGCTTGCGCAGCTCCTCGCCGTCGAGGCTGATCGGGCTGTCTGCGGGGTAGCGGGCCAGCGAGTAGCGCACGGCGTCGGTGCCGATCCACGAGACGAGGTCGCGCAGCTCGATGATGTTGCCGGCGCGCTTGGACAGCTTGGCGCCGCCGAGGTTGACCAGCTGGCCGATGCGGATCTCGATGTTGGTCTCGGGGTCATCACCCGCGCAGGCAGCGATCGCCTTGAGGCGGGAGACATAGCCGTGGTGGTCGGCGCCGAGGAGGTAGATCTTTTCGGGGAAGCCGCGGTCCTTCTTGCTCAGGTAGTACGCGGCGTCGGCGGCGAAGTAGGTGGGCACGCCGTCGGTGCGGATGAGGACGCGGTCCTTGTCGTCGCCGAAGTCGGTGGTGCGCAGCCAGACCGCGCCGTCGCGGTCATCGACATGGCCCTGCTCGCGCAGGCGGGTGATCGCGGAGTCGACGGCACCCCCAGCGTGCAGGGTCTGCTCCGAGAACCAGACGTCGAAGAAGACGCCGAAGTCCTCGAGCGTGGAGCGGATGTCCGCGAGCTGGGCCTCGTAGCCGAGCTGACGGGCGGTGGCCAGGGCCTCCTCGGCCGGCAGCTCGAGCAGGTCGGGGCGCGCGGCGAGCGCGGTCTGCGCGAGCTCGTCGACATAGGCCCCCGGGTAGCCGCCCTCAGGGATCGGCTCGCCCTTGGCCCGGGCGAGGACGGACGCACCGAAGGTGTCCATCTGGGCGCCCGCGTCGTTGATGTAGTACTCGGCGGTGACGCTCGCGCCGGCCGCGGTGAGCAGGCGGCGCATCGAGTCGCCGAGCGCGGCCCAGCGGGTGTGGCCGATGTGCAGCGGCCCGGTGGGGTTGGCGGAGATGAACTCGAGGTTGACGACGTGGCCGGCCATCGCGTCATTGCGGCCGTAGTCGGCGCCGGCCTCGACGATGGCCTGCGCGAGCGCGCCGGCGGACGCGGCGTCGAGGGTGATGTTGATGAACCCGGGCCCGGCGATCTCGAGGCTGGCGATGCCCTCGGTGGCGCCCAGCCGCTCGGCGAGGATCGCGGCGACCTCGCGCGGCTTCATCCCGGCCGGCTTGGCCAGCTGCATGGACAGGTTGCTCGTCCAGTCACCGTGGCCCTTTTGCTTGGGTCGCTCGACGCGGATCTCGGCGGGCACCTCGACGGTCAACTCGCCGGCCTCGACGGCGGCGGTGAGGGCGGCACGGATCGCTGCTGAAAGCTCTTCGGGGGTCACGGCCGCAAGTCTAGGTCCGAGTGGCGCCATGCCCGTAGCGGCGGTCGATTCTCGGGACGAGCGCTGCCGGTGCTAATCTCACCGGGCACATCCCGCCTCCGTAGCTCAGGGGATAGAGCACTGGTTTCCGGTACCAGGGGTCGCAGGTTCGATTCCTGCCGGGGGCACGTTTTTCCGAAGGGCCGTCAGTATCTGCTGGCGGCCCTTCGGCATGCCGGGGTCCCGCGCCCGCGCCTTCCGCGCGTCCGCCCCCTTCGCGGGTGGAGGTAAACGCGCGGACGAATCCCCCGCGAGTGCGCATCCACTCACGGACGGCAACGCGCGGGTGAAGGTATACGCGCCGACATTTCGTCAGCGCGTCTACCTCCACCGATGCGTTGGAGCCGGATGACGAAGGGGGTGGGTCGGCCCTGTCGGCCAACCCACCCCCACGTCCCGGTCTGGTTAGAGGTCCCGGTGGAACTCGATCTCGCGGATGTCCCCCACCGCGGCGTCACCGCGCTTGAGCAGGTTGACGATCGCGACGACGAGACCGCCCCAGATGACGAGGATCGCGATGAGCATCATGACGATGGCTGTCGTGGTCATGAGTTTTCACCTCCGTCGACGAGCTCGTCGTGTACGTCGGGTGCGTCTTCGAGGGAGACATCGCCCCGCCACGGCAGGAGCGAGAGCAGGATCGCCAGGATCGGCAGGGCGATGACCATGCCCCAGCCGAAGACATTGAGCAGATCGGCCGGGTACTCCTCGTAGGGGACGTCGATCTTGGCCTTGAGCTCCTGCCAGAGCATGACGATCAGCAGCAGCGGGATGACGACTGCGATGAGCGCCGGCCACCAGCCCTTGAGCTTGATCGAGCTGCGGGCGTCGAGGTGGGCACGCAGCACGCCGAGCTTGCGGAAGGCGTAGGTGATCGCGAGCATCATCACGGCGGCCACGGCGATGATGCCGAAGCTGTTGACGAAGGCGTCCATCGTGTCGAGCACGTAGATGCCGCCGGTCGTGGAGAACATCAGGATGCTGACCACGGCCATCGGCACGCCGACGGCGAAGGTCGCCGTCCTGCGGGAGATGCCCATCTTGTCGCGGATGGCGCCGATGACGACCTCGACGATCGAGATGAGCGAGGTCAGGCCGGCCAGCAGCAGCGAGACGAAGAAGAGCACGCCGATGACGACGCCTCCGGGTGCCTCGTTGATGATCGCCGGGAAGGCGACGAAGGCCAGGCCGATGCCGTTGGCGACGACCTCGCTGACCTCCTTGCCCGCGGCCTGGGCCATGAAGCCAAGTGCCGCGAAGACACCGATGCCGGCGAGCAGCTCGAAGCCGGAGTTGGAGAAGGCGACGACGGCACCCGAGCCGGTCATGTCGGTCTTGCGGTCGACATAGCTGGAGTAGGTGATCATGATGCCGAAGCCGACCGACAGGCTGAAGAAGATCTGGCCCACGGCCGAGATCCACACGCCGCCGTCCGCCAAGGCACTCCAGTTGGGTGTGAAGAGGGCGTTGAGCCCGTCCATCGCGCCGTCGAGGGTGAGCGCCTGGATCACGAGGACGACGAAGGCGAGCACGAGCACGGGGATGAAGATGACCGCGGTACGGCCGATGCCGGTCTGCACGCCCATGGCGAGCACGGCGATCGTCACGACCCAGACGAGGATCATCGTGAGGAGGATCCCGGGGACGAAGTCGAAGGTCGGACCGGGCGTGGCCGCGGCCTGCAGGTAGTCACCGAAGAAGTAGGCCTCCGGGTCATCGCCCCAGCCCTTGGTGAAGGACAGCAGCGTGTACTTGCCCGCCCAGGCGAGGATCGCGGCGTAGTAGATGGCGATGACGACGCAGATGAGCACCTGCCACCAGCCCAGCCACTCCGCCCCCCGGTGCAGCCGACGAAGGGAGAGTGGAGCCGACCCGCGGAAGCGGTGGCCGATCGCGTAGTCGAGGTAGAGCAGCGGGATACCTGCGAAGAGCAGCGCGCACAGGTACGGGATGATGAAGGCACCACCACCCCCTTCGTAGGCCACGTAGGGGAATCGCCAGATGTTGCCCAGCCCGACGGCTGAGCCGATCGCGGCGAAGATGAAGACCTTTCGCGAGGAGAAGCCTTCTCTCTTGGTGGCCACCGTGGCCTCGGTGCTGGACATGCTCACGCTCCTGGTCGTTTGTTGAACTCCAGCATGCTCCAGCATCCGAGACAAATGTGGCGTACGCCACGCCGATCCCCCGACAAAACCCCCGCTCCCTGAGGAGCTTGTGCAGCAAGCGACTCGAAGGGCAGCTCAGCTGGCCCCCTCCGCAGTGAGCAGCACGAGCAGCTCTGCGCGCACGGTAGGGTCCTCGAGGTCGTCGGCGAGCAGGTCCTTGAGCCGGTTGATCCGCCCGCTCACCGTCTGCGGGTGGACACCCAGAGTCTCGGCGATGCCCGGGCGGTGCCCCCACTGCAGGAGCCACTCACGCAAGGTGGACAGCAGGACCGACCGCTGGTCATCCGGGAGCAGGTCGATGTCGGCAAAATGCTTGCGGCGCAACGATTGCGTGACCGAGCCGTCCGCACTGCAGGCCAGCTCGAGGAGGAAGTCGTCGGCGAAGACGGGGCCCCGGTCCGGCCCGGCGAGCGCGAGCGTTCGCTGGGCCAGATCCAACGAGTTGGGCAGCTCGGTCAACGGCACCGCGGGCCCGACCGCGCAGGTGTCGTCTCCGAGGAGGGGTCGCAGGGTGGTGGCCAGCCTGCCTGCCTCGATCGGGTGGATGAGCACGACGTCGCGCTCCCGGGGGTGGTAGGCGACCCGGCGGTCGGACTGGCGGCGGATGCGGGCTGCGGAGTCGTTGGAGATGACGATCGCGCAGGCAAGAGACTCGGCCCCTCGCCACGCTGCCGTGGCGAGCTCGGCGGCGTTACGACGTCCGTGGATCAGTGCGTTCGCCAAGCGGCGGAGGAGGTCGTCCTCGTCATCACCGACCAGAGCGGCGATTGCGTACCCACGGCGCGCGGCAGCGACGACCACCTCGCCTGCGGACACGACCCGGCCCAGGAGCGCGAGCACCGCCTCCGGGTCCTCGCTGTTGACTCCGGCGAGCACGGCGCGATGGACCTGCGCCTGCGTTCGATGGACGGCCACGCGGATCCCGGTCGCAAGTTGCTCGACGTCGACTCCCCCGCGAGCGGACTCGATCCCCAGCTGCTCGAAGATGCTGCCCGGCTGACCGATGCGGTCCAGGTCGTTCATGGCGACGCAGGCGAGGAACTCACGAACGACTTCGAAGATGTCGGCGGGCCACTTGTGGTCGAGCGGTACCGGCGACACGCCGATCTCCTTGGCAACCGCGGCGACCAGGCGCGGGGTCAGCTGTGCCAGCTCTGGCTCGTTGGTGGCCAGGAGATGGCGAGCCATCCCGTTCGTCCCACCCGTACTCATGTTCCCCAGTCCCCGTTCCCCGTACCCGCACCCGTACTCACGATCTGCGGCGCTCTCGGAGGTACCCCCGCCGGCTCCAGATTATGGCCATGCGCTCTCGGGATGCGGTGACTGTCATGACGTGCTACTCGACACACGATCCCTGTCACATCCGGCCATGGCGACGACCGGCCTTGGGGGGCAACGATACTCGCGGCGAAGCCTGTGTGCCCACGCCACCCTCACTCGCACATCACCCAGGAGCACCTGCCTCATGAACACCTCCTCACCGGTCTCCCGCCGCACCCTGGCCAAGGGCGCTGCGTGGACCATCCCCGCTGTGAGCATCGCCGCTGCCGCGCCGAGCCTGGCCGCCTCCGCCTTGGAGCCCCTCGACTGCACGTGGGCCGGCAACATCCAGGTGCGCCTCGAGGACACCGCCACTACCACGGGCATCAAGTCCGACGACATCTGGCGCGTCGACTACAACCTCGGCAACCCGACCGCTGCGCTGCCCAAGATGACGTGGACCATCACCGCGCACGAGGTCTTCACCCGTGCGACTGACGAGCCGGGCAACCTGCCCACGTGGAACGGCGGGGACGCCGACACCAACAACCTCTTCACCCTCGGCCCCATCGTCGGCTCCACGGCCGCAGCGGAGAACGACACGCAGGGCGGTGGCCTGTCGGCCTTCACGACGACCATCACGCTCAATCCCCTCACGGCCGCGCAGCGCGCCACGATGGACCTGCACAACCCCGACTGGTCCATCGTCAGGCTCCTCTGGCCGGTCCGCGACGGTAGCTCCCTGAGTGGTAACCGCACATCGCGCTGGATGTACAAGATCGAGCTCACCGAGGTCCTCCTGCCGGGGGCGTCGGTCCCCTGCCCGGTCGACGGCTTCCTCGACAACAACCCGTCGGACCACTTGGTCGCGGCCCGGTGGCTGCGTCAGGAGCCAGGCGAGGCGAAGTGGGACTTCTACGACGCCGCCGACTCTGCCGGCATGACCACCCAGCAGGGCCTCCTGCCGTACCGCCGGTCGATGAAGTACCTCCCCTTCGGCACCGTCCCCAGCACGTACAACAACCGCGAAAACGTCTGAGCCCTTCGCACGACCCATCAGGTGGTGGCGTGGTGCTGCGTACTCGCGAGTACGCAGCACCAC
>NZ_BCSS01000016.1 GCF_001570985.1 Janibacter limosus NBRC 16128
GGTCAGGCGTCCACGATCCGCGAGAGATAGGCGGCGACGGCACGTACCTGCGCCATCGTCGCCGGATAGTCCATGCGGGTCGGCCCGAGCACCCCGACGGCGCCCACCTGCTCGTCGCCGGACCCGTAACCGGAGGTGATGAGCGAGGTGCTCTGCAGACCGGAGACGGGGTTCTCCGAGCCGATGCGCACCGAGACACCCGAGATGTCCTGCGTGGCCTCGGCGCTGAGGAGCCGGAGCAGGACGACATGTTGCTCGAGGACGTCGAGCACCGGCTCGAGCGTCATCGGGAAGTCGCTGGAGCTGCGCGCGAGGTTGGCGGTGCCGGCGAGCGTCACCTTGGTCGCGCGCTCCTCGGCCAGGGCCTCCTCGATCGAGGCGAGGACACCCGCGGTGAGTGCGTCCTCGGTGTCGGCGTCCTCGTCGTGCAGGGTCCCCAGCGAGGCGAGCGCGTCGGCCAACCGGCGGTCCCGGGTCGCGGCATTGATCCGGGCCCGGGCGCTGGCCAGGGTGGCGGCGCCGTCAGCGGTCATGTAGTCGACGCCGATCGGCACGACCCGCTGCTCCACCCGGCCGCTGCCCATGATGACGACGACCATGAGCCGGGTCTCGCTCATGGGCACGAGCTCGATGTGCTTGACCGTGCTGCGGGTCAGGGACGGGTACTGCACGACCGCGACCTGACGGGTCAGGGTCGACAGCAGGCGCACGGTGCGATCGAGGACGACGTCGAGATCGTCAGAACCCTCGAGGTAGTCGGTGATCGCGGCGCGCTCGCCGCGGGACATGGGCCGCACGGCCGCCAGACGGTCGACGAAGAGGCGGTAGCCGGCATCGGTGGGAATGCGTCCGGCAGAGGTGTGCGGGGCGGCGATCAGGCCCTCGTCCTCGAGTGCCGCCATGTCGTTGCGCACGGTCGCTGCCGAGACATTGAGCTGGTGGCGGTCGAGCAGTGCCTTGGAGCCGACGGGCTCGGAGGTCTGCACGTAGTCCTCGACGATGGCGCTCAGCACGGCCATGCGGCGATGCTCCTGACTCATCCTGACCTCCCTTCGACACACCCGATCGGACCGCTGGCACTCGGTCCACCTGAGTGCCAAGTCTACGACCGTGGCAGGCATTCCCCGGAATCCGGCGTGCCGCCACCGCGAGGCCGGTCTCTTGCGCCTACGGTCCCAGCGTGAGCGATCGATATGGCAAGGATGTCCTCTCCGGTGACTGGAAGTCCACGGGGAGGTTGTCACGCCCAACGTCCCAGGCCCTGGAGGCCACCCGCGGAACCGTCGTCGAGGACGTCGAGACCGGCTGGGTCGGCGCCGTCGTCTCGGTCGAGAAGGCCGGCGGCGTGCACGTCGTCCACCTGGAGGACCGCCGCGGCAAGGTCAAGGCCTTCCCCCTCGGTCCCGGCTTCCACGTCGACGGGCGCCCGGTCACGCTCACCGCGCCGAAGGGGGCCCAGCGCGCGGCCCTCGCCACGGTCCAGCAGCAGTCCTCGCGCACCGCGAGCGGATCGGTGGCCGTCCACGACGGCAAGGCCAAGGTCGCCCTCGCATCCAGGATCTTCGTCGAGGGTCGCCACGATGCCGAGCTCGTCGAGAAGGTCTGGGGCCACGATCTGCGCGTCGAGGGCATCGTCGTCGAGCCGCTCGACGGGGTCGACGACCTGGCCGCCGCGATCCGCGACTTCTCCCCCGGCCGCGGCCGCCGGATGGGCGTACTCGTCGACCACCTCGTGCCCGGCAGCAAGGAATCGCGCATCGTCGCCGAGGCCAACACGGTGGCGCCCGACCACGTGCTCGTCGTCGGGCACCCCTATGTCGACGTGTGGCAGTCGGTGCGCCCCCAGCGCCTCGGCATGGAGGCCTGGCCGACGATCCCCCGCTCCATGGAGTGGAAGCGCGGGATCTGCGCCCACCTGGGCTGGGCCCACGACTCGCAGACCGACATCGCGCGGGCGTGGAAGCAGATCCTCGGGACCGTGCGCTCCTACGCCGACCTCGAGCCCGCCCTGCTCGGTCGGGTCGAGGAGCTCATCGACTTCGTCACTGCGCCCCAGTAACCCGTCCGCACGCTCAGGCCCTGGTCGGCTCAGGATGTTACGCGCGAGGCGATCAGTCGCGCGGACCGCCCGCCACGTAGATGACCTGACCGGAGACGAAGCCGGCCTCTTCGGAGAGCAAGAAGGCCGCGGTGGCGGCGATGTCCTCGGGCTGGCCGACCCGGCCGACCGGGGTCTCCTTGGCCGCGTAGGCGAGGAAGTCCTCGAAGGGCACACCCATCCGCTCGGCCGTCGCAGCCGTCATGTCCGTCTGGATGAATCCGGGCGCGATCGCGTTGGCCGTCACACCGAACTTGCCGAGCTCGATCGCCAGGGTCTTGGTGAATCCCTGCATGCCGGCCTTGGCCGCGGAGTAGTTGACCTGCCCGCGGTTGCCCAGGGCGGAGGTCGAGGACAGGTTGACGATGCGGCCGTACTTCTCCTGCGTCATGTGCGCCTGGGCAGCCTTGGTCATGAGGAAGGCGCCACGCAGGTGCACCGCCATGACGGAGTCCCAGTCGTCGACGGACATCTTGAAGAGCATGTTGTCGCGGATGATCCCGGCGTTGTTGACGAGCAGCGTGGGGGCGCCGAGCTCCTCGGCGACCCGGGCGACGCCGGCCTCGACCTGCTCGGGGTCGGACACGTCGACGCCGACGGCGAGGGCGGTGCCGCCGCCCTCGGTGATCTCGTCGACGACGACCTGACAGGCCGACTCGTCGAGGTCGAGCACGGCGATGTGGTGGCCCTCCTCTGCGAGGCGCAGGGCGATGGCCCGGCCGATCCCGCGGGCGGCTCCGGTGACGATGGCAGTACGAGTCGTGGTCATACCCTCATCGTGCGTCACGGATACCCGCGAGTCACACCCCAGTCCGAGGACCGGTCATCGGCAGTGGATCCGGCTCGGCTTCCACCTGGGTTCGGTCGGCAGCATCCACCCGCGCTTGCGGGAGAGCAGGCAGACCCCGCCGCCGACGAGGAGCGCACCGAGCGAGGCCAGCGGACCGGTGGTCACCAGGTGGAGCAGCACCAGGGTCACTCCCCCGGCAAAGGCCGCCGTGGCGTAGAGCTCAGAGCGCTGCAGGATCACCGGCACATTGCCGAGCATCATGTCGCGCACGACGCCACCACCACAGGCGGTCAGCACGCCCAGCAGGATCGCCGGCAGCCAGTGGATGTCGTGGAGCAGCGCCTTCTGCGTGCCGACGACCGCCCAGGTCCCCAGCGCGACGGCATCCACCCAGGGGAAGACCTGTCGCCAGCGTCGCCCCTCGAGCCTGACGAGATAGGCGATGGCGGCGGCGGCGAGCGCGACCGTGAGATAGCGCAGGTCGGTCAGTGCCACCGGCTGCACATTGAGCAGCACATCGCGGATCGCCCCACCGCCGAGGGCCGAGACGACGGCGAGCACGGTGAAGCCGACCGGGTCGAGCTGGTAGCGGCGCGCGACGGCGCCACCCAGCAGTCCGTTGGCCAGGACCCCCAGCAGGTCGAAGAAGGCGATGAGGTCCGGGATCTGCGGCACATCAGGCACCGCTGACCACCACGGGGTCGGGCTCACCGGCGATGAGCTGGTGGACGACCGTGTCCGCGAGGAGGCGGCCACGACGAGTCAGGACGACCCGACCGGCGATGGCCGCGCGACCATCGACGAGACCGTCCGCGACGAGCCCGGCGACCGCCCTTCGCCCCTGCGCCGTCAGGAGACCGGTCGGGAGCCCCTCGCGCAACCGCACCCCGAGCAGGATCTCCTCGTCGGCTCGCTGCTCGGCCGTCAGCTCCTCGCGCTCGGCCTCCGGGTGGCCCTCGGCGAGGCCCTTGGCCCAGGTCGCGGGGTGCTTGCGGTTCCACCAGCGCGCGCCGTCGACGTGGCTGTGGGCGCCGGGACCCACTCCCCACCAGTCGTGGCTGCGCCAGTAGGCCTCGTTGTGCCGGCAGTGGTCGGCGCCGGTGCGCGCCCAGTTGCTGATCTCGTACCAGTCGTACCCGGCGTCCGCGAGCAGCTGGTCGGCGAGCTCGTACTTGTCGGCCTCGTCGTCACCCGTGGGCATCGGCAGCTCGCCGCGGCGCACGCGGACGGCCATCTTGGTGCCTTCCTCGACGGTGAGGGCATAGGCGGAGAGGTGGTCGGGCTGCAGGGCGATGGCCGTCTCGAGCGAGGTGCGCCACTGGTCCAGGCTCTCCCCCGGCGTGCCGTAGATGAGGTCGAGGCTCACGGCGAGACCAGCGGCGCGGGCTGCCGTCAGCGCGCGGGAGACATTGGCCGGGTCGTGCGTGCGGTCGAGCGTGGCGAGCACCTGCGGCACCGCCGACTGCATGCCGATGCTCACCCGGGTGAACCCGCCGTCAGCCAGAGTCCGCAGCGACTCCTCGGTCACGCTGTCGGGGTTGGCCTCGGTGGTCACCTCGACGTCGTCGGCCAGCCCCCAGCGCTCGCGCACCGCGTCGAGGAAGCGCACGAGGTCCTGCGGCGGCAGGAGGGTCGGCGTGCCACCGCCGACGAAGACCGTCGAGACCGGTGGCGCGTCCGGCAGCGTGGTGGCCGCCAGGTCCAGCTCGAGGATCGCGGCGTCGACGAAGGTCGCGACGCTCGCACCCTGCGCACCGCCCACGGGGCCGAGCTCAGTAGCGGTGTAGGTGTTGAAGTCGCAGTACCCGCAACGGACCGTGCAGAAGGGCACGTGGAGGTAGATGCCGAAGGGGGGACGCACGCGGCCATCCTCCCACCCGGTGGCTACGGTGGGCTCATGACCCGATGGATCGAGCTCGATGGCGTCGTCAACATGCGTGACCTCGGTGGCCTGCCCACCCGCGATGGGCGCGGTACGCGAGAGGGGCGGTTGATCCGCAGCGACAACCTGCAGGACCTGAGCGAAGGGGACGTCCGTCGCCTCATCGAGGAGGTCGGCGTGAGTGACGTGGTCGACCTGCGCAGCAATGTCGAGTACGAGGTCACCGGGCAGGGCCCGTTGCGGGCCACTCCGCTGACGCACCACCACTTCAGCCTCCTCGCCGAGGACGAGGACCCTGACCGGACCGTCGAGGAGGCCCTCGCACTGCGCTGGGGACGGGAGGAGTCGGCTCCACGCGATGGCGACTTCTGGGGGCGTCACTACACCGGCTACCTCACCAAGCGGCCCGACTCCGTCGCTGCGGCCCTGGCCGCGGTCCGCGACAGCGCGGGCGGTGCCGTCGTCCACTGCGCTGCGGGCAAGGACCGCACCGGGACGGTCGTCGGGATGGCCCTGTCCGTCGCCGGGGTCCCGGAGGAAGAGATCATCTCCGACTACGTCCGCACGGCCGAGCGGCTGGAGCGGATCATGGGGCGGCTCATCGAGGTCGAGCCGTACAAGCGCTCACTGCCCAGCCACACCCTCGACGAGCAGCTGCCCCGCGCGGAGTCGATGGAGTCAGTCCTCACCCACCTCGACGAGGGGTACGGCGGCACGGTCGGCTGGCTCACGGCCAGCGGGTGGACCGAGGCCGATGTCGAGGCGCTGCGCGTGCGCCTGACGGTCTGAGCCTCAGGCCTTCTTCGGCTTCTCGGTGACGTAGACCGGGATGACGCCCTCCACGACGACCACACCGTCGGTGCGCACGGCCTTGACCTTGATGTCCACATCGCCCGGAGTCGCTGCCCACTGCTTGGGGTCGGTCTCGGCGACGCAGAGCAGGTCGGTCGTCGACTTCGCGAGGTAGCTGACCTGCAGGCCGCGGGGCAGCCAGCGCTTGTCGGCCGGGCAGGTCGCCTCGGCGACCAGGCCCATCGCGGCCTCCAGCCCGTTGCACACCGCGATGGCGTGCAGGGTGCCGATGTGGTTGTGCACCCGCTTGCGATTGCGGATCGACAGCTCGGCGTAGTTGGGTCGCACCTCGCGCACGACGGGACGCACGGTCGCGAAGTACGGCGCCTTGACGCTGTAGAGGAGGGAAAAGATGCGCTTGCCCGCCGGGAGCTTGGCGATGCGCTGGTAGAGGTCGAAGGTCTGCTGGGCCATGTGTCGCACCCTAGGCTCGGGCACCCTTGCGCTGGAAGCCCACACGACGTCGGCTGCGTCACGCAGGGCTACCCCGCGTAGGTGCCGAAGCTCCAGGAGTTGCCCTCGGGGTCGAGGATGCTGAAGCCGCGCGACCCGTAGTCGCTGTCCTCCATCGGCCGGGTGAAGGTGACTCCCTCCGCCTCGGCACGGGCGTGCACGGCATCCGGCTCGTCGGTGACGACGTAGAGCATCGCGCCACCGACCGGCATCGTGAAGTGCGGGTCGTCGGGACGCGCGCTGGAGATCATGACCCGGCCCCCTTCGGGCCAGAGCATCTCGCTGTGCTGCACGATCCCGCCCTCACCGTCCACGAGGATGCCCTCGGCGAACCCGAGCGAGAGCAGCCATGCCCTCAGGGCCAGCGGATCGCGGGCCGCTCCAGATGTTGTGGTCGGCGCGGGGTGTGGTCTCGGTCGCGGTGTCCATGACCTCAGGATGACGCGTCCGCGCCCAGCGCGTCTTGGACGAATGCGATCTCATCGTCCTGGATCCACCGGGTCGGCGAGCTGCCGCCCCTGACCGATCAGGTGCCGACTCTCCTGGAACCTCATGACGCGGGCCGTCGTCTTGGGTGCGTGGCCGTACTCCTGACGGAACTGGGTGCTCAGGTGCCGCGTGGACCACCCGACCTCGGCGGCGATCTCGCGGATCGGTGCCCGCCCGTGGCTGCGCCGCAGCAGGCGCCAGGCGTGCTCGACCTCGGGGCGCGGCCGCCGCGTCACCTCACGGCGGGCGAAGAGCGCCTCGACGACGAGGGCGAACCGGGACTCCCACCCTTCGGTCCCGGACAGCTGCTCGTGCAGCCGGCGGGCCGTCGGGCCCACGAGGACGTCGAGGTCGACGGACGTGCCGGCCAGCTCGCCGGCAGGGCCGCCGAGGAGCAGCGCCGGACCAGCGTGCAGCCCGGCCACCATCGCGTCATGACGCCCCTCGCGGCCGTCCGCGTCGACGAGGTCGAGCGGGGCGTCGAGCGAGAGCACGAGGGTGATCGTGTCCGAGGGCATCCCGATCTGCGTGCCCGGTCGCGCGCCCGTGATGCGGTACCCGACCATCGACTCGACGAAGGGGGTCAGGCCACCGGGGAGGGATGCCTCGACGAACTGCACCATGCCCGCCACGCTACTCCCGGGCGAGCTGAGGCAGGCCTACTTCTTGGCCTTGTCCACCGCGTCGTCGTCGGCCGAGAGAGCAGCGATGAAGGCCTCCTGCGGGACCTCGACGGTGCCGATGTTCTTCATCCGCTTCTTGCCCTCCTTCTGCTTCTCGAGCAGCTTGCGCTTGCGGGAGATGTCACCGCCGTAGCACTTGGCGAGCACGTCCTTGCGGATGGCGCGGATGGTCTCGCGGGCGATGATCCGGGCGCCGATGGCGGCCTGGATCGGCACCTCGAACTGCTGCCTCGGGATGAGCTCCTTGAGCTTGCCGGCCATCATGTTGCCATAGGCATAGGCCCTGTCCTTGTGGACGACGGCGCTGAAGGCGTCGACGGCCTCGCCCTGCAGGAGGATGTCGACCTTGACCAGGTCGGCGACCTGGTCACCGGACTCCTGGTAGTCCAGCGACGCATAGCCGCGGGTCTTGGACTTCAGCTGGTCGAAGAATCCGAAGACGATCTCGGCAAGAGGCAGCGTGTAGCGCAGCTCCACCCGGTCCTCGGACAGGTAGTCCATGCCGCCGAGCTGGCCACGCTTGGACTGGCACAGCTCCATGATGGCGCCGATGAACTCGCTCGGCGCGAGGATCGTGGCCTTGACGACCGGCTCACGGACCTCGGAGACCTTGCCGTAGGGAAACTCGCTGGGGTTGGTCACGATGATCTCGGAGCCGTCGTCCATCGTCACCTCGTAGACCACATTGGGCTGGGTCGAGATGAGGTCGAGGTTGAACTCGCGCTCGAGGCGCTCACGCACGATCTCCAGGTGCAGCAGACCCAGAAAGCCACAGCGGAAGCCGAACCCGAGGGCGACGGAGGTCTCCGGCTCGTAGACCAGGGCGGCGTCGTTGAGCTTCAGCTTGTCGAGAGCATCCCGCAGGGTCGGGTAGTCGCTGCCGTCGAGCGGGTAGAGCCCAGAGAAGACCATCGGCTTGGGGTCCTTGTAGCCACCGATCGCGCTCTCCGCGGGCTTGCCCGCATTGGTGACGGTGTCACCGACCTTGGACTGACGCACGTCCTTGACACCCGTGATGAGGTAGCCGACCTCGCCGACCCCCAGGCCCTTGCTCGCGTGCATCTCCGGGGAGCTGACACCGATCTCGAGGAGCTCGTGGGTGGCCCTCGTCGACATCATGACGATCTTTTCGCGGGGGTTGAGGTCACCGTCGACGACCCGCACATAGGTGACGACACCGCGGTAGTTGTCGTAGACGGAGTCGAAGATCATCGCTCGGGCGGGCGCATCGGGGTCGCCGACCGGCGGCGGCAGCTTGGCGACGATCTCGTCGATGAGCTCCTCGACCCCGTCGCCCGTCTTGCCGCTGACCCGCAGGACGTCCTCGGGCTCGCACCCGATGAGTCCGGCGATCTCCTCCGCGTACTTCTCCGGCTGGGCGGCCGGCAGGTCGATCTTGTTGAGCACCGGGATGATCGTCAGGTTGTTTTCCATCGCCAGGTAGAGGTTGGCGAGGGTCTGCGCCTCGATCCCCTGTGCGGCGTCGACGAGCAGGACGGCACCCTCGCACGCGGCGAGTGACCGGGAGACCTCGTAGGTGAAGTCGACGTGCCCCGGGGTGTCGATCATGTTGAGGCAGTAGGTCTGACCGTCCTGCTCCCAGGGGATGCGGACGGCCTGGGACTTGATCGTGATCCCGCGCTCGCGCTCGATGTCCATGCGGTCGAGGTACTGCGCGCGCATCGCCCGCGCCTCGACGACTCCGGTGATCTGCAGCATCCGGTCGGCGAGCGTGGACTTGCCGTGGTCGATGTGCGCGATGATGCAGAAGTTGCGGATCTGCTCCGGCGGAGTCGCGTTGGGCTGGAGGGCCTCACGGGCCTGGGGTGACACGGGTGGCGGACCTCGGTTTCGACGGGACAGGGCTTCGACCATCCTCCCATGAGGAGGCGTCCCGCCCGGAATCCCCGCCGCGCACCGGGCCACTTGCCCCCTGGCGTGGTTAGCGTGGACGACATGGACGACACCTACCCCGGCGACTTCGCCGGCACCCCCGAGCTGCAGTGGGCCCCGACGCCCGACGACCCGACGCCCTCACCCGGCGAGGTCGTGTGGGCCTGGGTCCCCTACGAGGAGGACCACAGCCAGGGCAAGGATCGCCCGGTCCTGCTCATCGGCACGGACGGCGAGTGGCTCCTCGGGCTGCAGCTGACCAGCTCGGACCACGACCTGGATGCCGAGCAGGAGGCCCGGGCGGGCCGACGGTGGATCGACATCGGCTCCGGCGCCTGGGACAGCAAGGGCCGGCGCAGCGAGGCCCGGATCAACCGCGTGCTGCGGGTGGACCCGGCTGCGGTCCGTCGGGACGGCGCGGTGCTCGACGAGCAGGTCTTCACCGCGGTCACCGACGCGGTGCGCGCGGTCGCCGAGGGACGCAGCTACGACGACGACCCCGTGTGACCGCACGACCTCAGGGAGATGCGCATTCCCCCACGGCATGACGAAGGGGGCCGGTCACCGTGATGGTGACCGGCCCCCTTCGAGGTCTGGCTGGCGTCGGCTCAGAGAGCGTTGACGCGCTTGGCCAGACGCGACTTCTTGTTGGCCGCCTGGTTGGCGTGCAGGACGCCCTTGGTGACGGCCTTGTCCAGCTTGGTGCTGGCGGTCACGAGCGCGGCCTTGGCCGCCTCGGCGTCACCGGCGTCGACAGCCGTGCGGACCTTGCGGATCCACGTGCGCAGCTCGGACTTGGCGGCGCGGTTGCGCTCGGTCCGGGCGGCGTTGGTCTTGACGCGCTTGATCTGGGACTTGATGTTTGCCACAGGAAATGTCTCTCTTGGTCGTCGAAAATTTTGCCGTTAGAGGGCGGCAAGGCGGCTCGGGACCGGCGTGGGGATACCGTGGGAGAGTCGCCCTGGATGCTGCTTGCGATGCGCGCACGACCATGCGCGCACGCGAAGGATCAATCTAGCAGCGGTCAGGCACCCTCACCAAAACCGCGGACGGCGGTGGCCATCACGTCAGCCGCCGTTGCGCTCCCGGGTGATCGTCAGGACCGCCTTCTCCACCGCATAGACGGGGTCGCGCCCGCCACCCTTGACCTCGAAGTCGGCTGCCGCGACCGCCTGGATGCTGCGCCCGAGGGCGTCACCGCCCCAGCCCTGGAGGGAGCGGCGTGCCTTGTCCACCTGCCACGGCGCCATGCCGAGCTCGCGGGCGAGGTCGGCGCTGCGGCCACGCCCCGCTCCCCCGACCCTGGCCAGCTGGCGCAGCTGCTGGGCCAGGACCGCGACGATCGGCACGGGGTCCACGCCGACATTGACCGCGTGCCGCAGCAGACGCAGTGCCTCCCCGGTCTGACCCGCCACCGCGGCATCGGCGACCTTGAAGCCCGTCGCCTCGACACGACCACCGTGATAGCGCTCCACGACATCGGCGTCGATGACGCCTGTCGTGTCGTCGACGAGCTGCTGGCAGGCCGAGGCTAGCTCGCGCACGTCCTTGCCCACGGCCTCGACGAGCGCCTGGATCGCTTCGGGCGCCGCCTTGCGGCGGGCGCGGCGGAACTCGTTGGACACGAAGTCCGCCTTGTCGCGGTCGCTCTTGATGGCAGGCGCCTCGAGGATGAGCGCCTTCGCCTTCTTGAGGGTGTCGAGGACCTTTTTGCCCCTGTTGCCCGAGGCGTGGGTGACGACCAACGTCACCGAGTCCGCCGGGTCGGCGAGGTAGTCCAGCAGGTCGACCTGGAGGGCATCGGGCGCCTGGTGCAGGTCACGCACCACGATCAGCTTGTCCTCACCGAAGAGGGACGGGCTGGCATGGACGCTCAGCTCGCCCTCCTCGTAGCCCTCGGCCCTCAGCGTGATGACCTCGAGCTCCGGAGCGGTGACCTTGACGTCGGCGATGACCTGGTCGATCGCGCGATCGGCGAGGACCGCCTCGGGACCCTGGACCAGGACGAGCGGCGAGGTGCTCAAAAGAGCGCGACCTTGGGCGCCGCCGGGAAGATCTCCTCGAGCGCGGCCTCGTCCTCGGGGGTCGGAACCCAGCACACCGCCTCGGCATTGTGCTGGATCTGCTCGGGCCGGGTGGCGCCGGCGATGACACTGTCGACGCGCGGCCGGGAGGCCAGCCAGGAGAAGGCCACCTGCAGCTCGGTGAGACCGCGCTCGCGGGCGAAGTCACCGAAGGCTCGCAGCTGGTCGAGGTCGGCCTCCTGCAGCAGGTACTGCCGCGAGTGGGTCAGCCGGCTGCCCTCGGGTGCCGCGCCGGAGGAGTACTTGCCGGTGAGCAGTCCGCTGGCCAGCGGGAAGTACGGCAGCACCCCCAGTCCGTAAGCCTCAGCGGCCGGCACGACCTCGAGCTCGGCCCGGCGGTCGAGCAGGTTGTAGTGGCTCTGGCTCGAGATGAAGCGGGCACCTCCGCGGGCACGGGCGACGAACTCGGCCTCCGCGATCTGCCAGCCGGCCCGGTTGGAGTGACCGATGTAGCGCACCTTGCCCGAGCGGACGAGGTCGTCCAGAGCGTCGAGGGTCTCCTCGATCGGGGTCAGCGGGTCGGGGGTGTGCAGCTGGTACAGGTCGATGTGGTCGGTGCCCAGGCGCCGCAGCGAGGCCTCGACAGCGGTCGTGATGTAGCGCCGCGAGCCGCGCGCCCCGAAGTCAGGGCCATTGGCCCCGGACAGGTCCATGCCGAACTTGGTCGCGAGCACGATCTCGTCACGCCGACTGCCCAGCGCCTTGCCGAGCATCGTCTCGGACAGCCCCGGCTCGGCGCCGTAGGTGTCCGCGGTGTCGAAGAGAGTCACGCCGGCATCGAGCGCCGCGTGGATGATCGCGTCCGTGCCCTCCTGGGTCTGCGTGACCGCACCACGGCGCCCGAGGTTGTTGCAGCCGAGGCCGACGACGGAGACGGACAGACCGGAGTGACCGAGGCGACGAAGTTCCATGGGTCGACAGGCTAGCCGCGGGTCGGGACAACCAGCCCGAGCGCCTCGGCCCTGGCCACGACCGCGGACTCGTCTCGGTCCAGCGAGGCGGCCAGCTCCTCGAGCGGCAGTCCGAGATCGGCCCCGTCACGCAGCTCGTCGTCGTCCTGCGCGGACCAGCCATCGCCCAGCACCACGGCGGTGCGCACGCTGCCCGCCGTGCCGGGATCAGCGACCGTGCCGGTGAGGCCGCGCTTGACGGGATCAGCGACCGGCAGCACCTCTGGGGCGATCTCGTCGAGTCGTCGCAGAGCCCCGAGGACGAGGTCACGATCGGTCGTCGGCCAGAAGGGAGGAAGGGAGCGCTGCAGGAAGCCGGCGTAGCGCGCCTTGATCATCCGGTTGTCGAGGAAGGCGACCACGCCCCGGTCGTCACCCCGTCGGATGAGGCGCCCGGCTCCCTGCGCGAGCCGCAGCGCGGCATGCGTCGCCGACACGGCCATGAAGCCGTTGCCACCGCGCCGAGCGATCTCCTGCGTGCGCGCGGAGGACAGCGGGTCGTCCGGGCGGGGGAAGGGGATGCGGTCGATGAGCACGAGCTGGCAGCTGCTGCCGGGCACGTCGACGCCCTGCCACAGGGTGAGCGTGCCGAAGAGGATCGTCTTGGGGTCGCGCGCGAAGTCGCGCACGAGCGTGCCGATCATGTCCTCGCCCTGGCACAGGACGGTGTAGTCGTCGTCGAGCCGCTCGCGCATCGCCTCGGAGGCCTCCTTGGCCGCGCGCATGGAGGAGAAGAGACCGAGGGTGCGCCCACCGGCGGCCCGGACGAGGGCCTCGATCTCGTCGAGGGTCTGCGACGCGAGCCCGTCCCGGCCGGGTGCGGGCAGGTGCTCGGCGACGTAGGCGATGCCCTGCTGCTGGTAGTCGAAGGGCGACCCGACGTCCAGCCCGGTCCACTCCGGGGCGCCCGGTCCGCGCAGACCGAGGGTGCCGGCGACGGCGTCGAACGTGCCCCCCAGCTCGAGCGTCGCGGAGGTGAGGATGACCGTGCGGTCGCGCACCGCCTCGTCCTCGTCGGTCGCGCCGGTGCCGAAGATCCGCTCGCGCATCCGCATCGCCACGCTCATCGGGGCCACCCGCAGCAGCGGCCCACGGCGCATGTCCCGACTGACCCAGATGACGTCCAGCTCGTGCTCCTGGAGCATCCGGCCAGCGGTCTCGTGCACCTCGTCGACGGACGCGAGCGCGATCTGGCGTGCGCCATCGACCTGCTCGCCCTTGGGTGGCTTCATCTCGGTGAGCAGATTGCGGCTGACCTCGCGGCAGCGCCCGAGCACCGTGGCCAGGGCGTCGGGGATCCCGGTCGTCAGGCGCCCCTCGGGCGCCTCCTCGAGCACGGCCTCGAGGTCCGTGGCCAGGTCGTCGAGCGCGTCGGAGGACTCGGCGAACTTGCGCGCACGCTTGGCCGCGGCCCGCACGCCTCCCGGCGCCAGCTCGTCGGTGACCGTCGAAGTCACCCGGTCGACGAGCTCGTGCGCCTCGTCGATGACGAGGACGTCGTGATCCGGGAGCATCGGGCGCCCCTCGAAGGCGTCGATGGCCATGAAGGAGTGGTTGGTGACGATGACGTCGACGTCCTTGGCCGCCTCGCGGGAGCGCTCGACGAAGCACTCACCGACCATCGGGCACTTGGAGCCCAGGCACTCCTGCGCGGAGACGGAGACCTGACGCCAGGCCTTCTCCGAGACACCGGGCACGAGCTCGTCGCGGTCACCGGACTCGGTCTCGCCGGCCCACTCGCGCACGCGCACGACCTCCTTGCCCAGCCACCCGGCCTGGGCGTCGGCCTCGCCGACGTCGAAGAGCCCGTCCTCGTCATCGGGGAAACCGCCATCCGTCTTGTGCTTGCAGACGTAGTTGCGCCGTCCCTTGACGATCGCGTAGGTCGGGCGACGCTTCAGGTGGCCGGCCAGGGCATCAGCGAGCCGAGGCATGTCGCGGTCGACGATCTGGCCCTGCAGCGCGAGGGTCGCCGTGGCGACGACGGCGGGCTTGCCGACCCGCTGGGCGTGCTCGACGGCGGGGACGAGGTAGGCCAGCGACTTGCCGGTACCGGTGCCGGCCTGGACGAGCAGGTGCTCCTGCGTGTCGATGGCCCGGGCGACGGCCACGGCCATCTCGACCTGACCCTCACGGGTGGAGCCACCGAGTCCCCCGACGGCGGCGGCGAGCAGGGATTCGACAGTCGAGGACACGCGACCACCCTAAGTCCCCAGAGCGACAGCCCCATGCAGCCATCCACAGGGTCCATCAAAAGGTTGACCCCAGGACCAACCTCCCGCGCGATGTGCCGGCACCCCCTTCGGCGGTGGACTGGATGTCATGACAGCGACCCTGCGCCCCCACCCCCCCGGCTCACCACCTCGAGCCCCCCGCCCGACCGTCGCGCAGCGCCTGACCGGGCGCCGCGCAGCCGCCCTCGTGCTCGTCCTGGCCGTCCTGCTCGTCGGGCTGGCGAGCACGCTCCTCGGCTCCGCCGAGGCGCCGGCCCGCGGTGACGGGTACGCGGCCACCGCCGAGTCGGCCGTCGTCGCCGACCAGCTGGAGACCTTCCCCGGCAGCGACACCGCCCCCGTCGTCCTCGTCGCGACGAAGGGGGACGCCGACCTCACCAGCGCCGACACCTCCTCCCTCACCGCCCTCGCCGAGCAGCTCGGTGCGAGCACCGCCCACGCGCAGGTCAGCGAGGACGGCCGGGCCGCGACGGTCACCGTCCCGGTACGCACGAGCGAGGACAGCGACACCCAGGTCCAAACCATCGAGGACCTGCGCGCCGACGTCGCCGACCAAGCACCGGACGACCTCACCGTCCAGGTCACCGGTGGACCCGCCTTCGGCGCGGACATCGCCTCCTCCTTCGACGGCGCCAACTTCACCCTGCTCGCCGTGACCATCGGCGTCGTGGCGATCCTGCTGCTGCTCACCTACCGCTCCCCCGTGCTGTGGCTCGTCCCGCTCGCGGTCGTCGGCATCGCCGACCAGCTCGCCGGCACGGTCACCGCGGCCGTCGGCGACTGGAGCGGCCTGCCCTTCGACGCCGGGATCGTGTCCGTCCTCGTCTTCGGCGCCGGCGCCAACTACGCGCTGCTGCTCATCTCGCGCTACCGCGAGGAGCTGCACGAGCACGACGACCACCGCATCGCGCTCGCTGCGGCCTGGCGGGCCACCGTCCTCGCGATCCTCGCGAGCAATGCCACCGTCGTCCTCGCCCTGGGCACCCTGCTCCTCGCGAGCGTCCCCGGGACCCGTGGCCTCGGGCTCGCCTCCGCCGTCGGCCTGGTCATCGCCCTGCTGGCCGTCGTCCTCGTCCTGCCCGCGGCCCTGGCCCTCGTCGGTCGCACGGTCTTCTGGCCCTTCGTCCCGCGCCCCGGTGAGGAGCTGAGCCACGAAGGCCTCTGGGCCGGGATCGCGCGCCGCGTCGTGGCGCGCCCGGGCGCCCACCTCGTCGGCGGCCTGGCCGTCCTGGCCGTCCTCGCCTCGGGGCTGCTGGGCGCGAGCGTCGGTCTGAGCCAGACCGACTCCTTCCGCACCGCCTCCGAGTCCGCCGACGGTCTCGTCACGGTCGGCGAGCACTTCCCCGCCGGGTCCGCCGCCCCCTTCGCGGTCACGACGAGCGAAGGGAGCACCGCCGCGACCGCGTCCGCCCTCGAGTCCGTCGACGGCGTCACCGCGGTCATCCCGTCAGGGACGGACGGCGCCGGCCTGGCCCGTCTCACCGTCATCGGCGAGCCCTCCCCCGGGACGCCCGCCAGCCTCGACCTCGCCCGTGACCTGCGCGCCGTGGCCCACGAGGTCCCCGGTGCCGATGCCTTGGTCGGCGGGGGCTCCGCGCAGCTGCTCGACGCGCGCACCGCAGCCGAGAGCGACCTGAGGACCGTGGCACCGCTCATCCTCCTGGTGAGCTTCGCCGTCCTCGTCCTGCTGCTGCGCGCCGTCATCGGACCGGTCGTGCTCCTGGCGCTCAACGCCGCCAGCGCCCTGGCTGCCATCGGCCTCGGGGCGTGGCTCGACGAGCACCTGCTGGGCCATCCCGCACTCGACGTGCAGGTGCCGCTCGTGGCCTTCCTCTTCCTCGTCGCCCTGGGGATCGACTACACGATCTTCCTCATGCACCGCGCCAGGGCGGAGTCCGCCGAGCACGGGACGAGGGAAGGGGTCGCCCGCGCCGTCGCCCGCACCGGCGGCGTCATCACCAGCGCAGGGATCGTCCTGGCGGCCGTCTTCGCCGCCCTCGGGGTCCTGCCCCTGGTCGTCCTCGGCCAGCTCGGTCTCATCGTGGGGCTCGGTGTCCTGCTCGACACCCTGCTCGTGCGCACGGTCGTCGTGCCCGCCGCGACGGCACTCATCGGCGACCGCTTCTGGTGGCCGGGCCGGGTAGCGTCACGTCGGTGAGCGAGACCATCGACCGGACGGGCACCAGCCGCTGGCTGCGCCTGGGCCAGCACGCCCTCCTCGGCGTGCTGGCCCTCGTCTGCGGGCTGCGGGCCATCGCCGACGGCGCGCACCCGCTGGCCGAGATCGGCGCCCTCGCCGTCTTCGTCGGCTGGTACGCCGCCGGCCCGAGGTTGGCCAGGGAGGGCCGCGGCGGCACGGTGTGGTTCGTCGGGCTGACCCTGCTGTGGGCGGTGCTCGTCGTCGTCTCCCCCGAAAATGTCTGGCTCGCCTTCTCCCTCTGGCTGCTCGCCGGCCACGTCCTGCCCCTCCTGCCCGCCGTGATCGTCTCCCTCGTCGTCTTCGTCGTCGTGGCCCTCGAGCCCGTCAGAGCCACCGGTGAGGCCACCTTCGCCGCGATCATCGGCCCCTTCATCGGCATGGTCGTGGCGCTGGGCGTGGCCAAGGCCCAGCAGGCCCTCGTGCGCGACGGCATGGAGCGTCAGCGACTGATCACCTCGCTCTACGCGGCCCAGGAGGAGTCCGCGGCACTGACCGACGAGCTCGCCCGGGTGCAGCGCGCGGAGGGAGCCTCGAGCGAGCGCACGCGCCTGTCCCGCGACATCCACGACGGGATCGCCCAAGGCTTCTCCTCGATCCTGCTGCTCGCCCGCGCCGCGCTGGCCGAGCAGGATCCCGACCGGCTGCGCGAGATCCTGCGCCATGTCGAGTCCGGCGCCGCCGAGGGCCTCGAGGAGTCACGGCGCGTCGTCGGGGCCCTCGCTCCCGCAGACCTGGACGAAGGGAGCCTCACCGGCGCCGTCCGCCGGGTCACCGAGCGCTTCGCCCAGGAGTCCGGTGTCGCCGCGCGGGTCTCCGTCTCCGGGCAGCTCAGCTCACTGCCCACCACCGCCGAGGTCACCCTGCTGCGCTGCGTGCAGGGCGCCCTCGCCAATGTCCGCACCCACGCCGACGCCCAGCAGGTCGTCGTCAGCCTCGACGAGACGCAGGACTCCGTCCGGGTCGACGTCGTCGACGACGGTCGCGGCTTCGACACCGTCCTCTGGACGGCCACGACTCCCGGGTCCCCCCGCGACGGGGGCTACGGCCTGCGCGCCACCCGAGCACGGCTGCGCGAGCTCGGTGGCGGGTTGGCCATCGAGTCCGCCCCCGGAGAGGGTACTGCGTTGTCGGCGTGGATCCCGTTGTCGCACACCGCCAAGGAGCGCACATGAGCACCAGCACCGTCCGGGTCGTCGTCGTCGAGGACCACCCGGTCACCCGGATGGGCATCGTGGCCCTCCTCGGGCAGGACGAGCGCCTGTCCGTCGTCGGTCAGGCCGGCACCGGCGAGGAGGCTCTCGCAGTCGTCGAGACCGAGCGCCCCGATGTCGTCGTCACCGACCTGCGCCTGGGCGACGGGATGGACGGCGTGGGGGTGACGAGCGCGGTGCGTGCCATGCGCGGCGCGCCGGCCGTGCTCGTCCTGACCACCTACGACACCGACCGCGACATCGTCCGGGCGGTCGAGGCCGGAGCCGCCGGCTACCTGCTCAAGGACGCGGACCCGGCCGACATCGTCGGAGCGGTCGTCGCAGCAGCGCGCGGGGAGTCCGTCCTCTCCCCCGCCCTCGCCCAGCGCGTCGTCGCCCGGATGGGCCGGCAGCAGGCAGACCTGTCGGCCCGCGAGGTCGAGATCCTCACGGCCGTCGCCCAAGGGCTGGGCAACAAGCAGATCGCCCGCACGCTCTTCATCTCCGAGGCGACCGTCAAGACCCACCTCGTGCACGTCTTCACCAAGCTCGACGTCGACTCGCGGACGGCCGCGGTCGCCCGCGCCCGTGAGGACGGACTGATCGGCTGACGCTCAGCGGCTCCGCCCACGGTTGCGCTCGGTGTGCACATCACGTCGGCTCGTGCAGACCAGGTGCGCGACCATGCCGGTCCAGCCGAGCTGGTGGGAGGCACCGAGCCCGCGCCCGGTGTCGCCGTGGAAGTACTCCGAAAAGGTCGGGTGCGCCCGCCCCCACAGGTCACCGGTCGGCACATGGATCGGGTCGGCGGGACGGCGCCCGTCCTCTCCGAGCCGGAAGAGGTCGACGAGCCGGTCCTCGAGCTCGAGCGCCACCTGACGCAGCGAGATGTGCCGGCCCGATCCCGTGGGCATCTCGACGGTGAGCTGCTCGTGGGCGTCGACCGCGTGCGTGCGCAGCGCATCGGTGAGCAGGACATTGACGGGGAACCACACGGGACCGCGCCAGTTGGAGTTGCCACCAAACATCCCGGTGTCGGACTCACCGGGGACATAGCGCAGCGACAGATCGCGTCCGTCGAGGGCCACGTGCACCCCGTCGCGGTGGCCGGCCGACAGGCTGCGCAACCCGTGGGGTGAGAGGAACTCCCCTTCGTCCAGCAGCCGGGTGAGCAGTCGCTGCAGCCGCTCCGGGTCGACGAGGGCCAGGGTCGTGTCCTGCTCCTCACCCCGGCTCACCTGCAGGAGCGCGTCGGTGAGGTCGGGGCGGTGCCTGCGCAGCCATGCCAGGCGAGCGGTGAAGTCGGTCAGCTCCCGAGGCACCCAGTCCGGCTCGTTGGCCACGGCCATGATCGGCAGCAGCCCGACCATCGAGCGCACCCGGATGGGGGTGGCGCCGCCGCCCGCGTCGACCACCACGTCGTAGAAGAAGCCGTCCTGCTCGTCCCACAGGTGCACGTCATCGGTCCCGAAGTGCTCCACAGCCTCGGCGATGTGCAGGAAGTGCTCGAGGAACTTGGTCGCGACCTCGTCCCACGCATGGTCGGAGCGGGCCAGCTCCCACGCGATGCGCAGCATGTTGAGGCAGAAGAAGGCCATCCAGCTCGTCGCATCGGACTGCTCGAGCCGCTGCCCGTCCGGCAGCGGCTCCGACCGGTCGAAGGGCCCGATGTTGTCCATCCCGAGGAAGCCGCCCTCGAAGAGGTAGGACCCGTCGGAGTCCTTGCGGCCCACCCACCAGCCGAAGTTGAGGGCCAGCTTGGTGAAGATCCGTACGAGGAATCCCGGGTCGTGGGCTCCCTCGAGGGCGTAGACCTGCCAGGCCGCCCAGGCGTGGACGGGCGGGTTGACGTCGGAGAAGTTCCACTCGTAGGCGGCCATCTGTCCGTTGGGGTGCATCGCCCACTCGCGGCACAGCAGGACAAGCTGCTCCTTGGCGAAGGCCGGGTCCATGTGCGCCATCCCCACCGCGTGGAAGGCGGAGTCCCAGGTCGCGAACCACGGGTACTCCCACTCGTCCGGCATCGAGATGACATCGGCGAGCGCGAGGTGGGTCCAGTCGGTGTTGCGGCCCTGCGGCTGCGGTGCCCGCCGACTCTCCGGCGCGGGCGGCTGTGCGGGATCGCCCTCGAGCCACTCGCGCACGTCGTAGCGATAGACCTGCTTGCACCAGTTGAGCCCCGCGAAGGCCCGCCGCGCGATGAAGCGGTCCTCCTCGCCGGCGTGCTCCGGGATCACCGCGGCGTAGAACTCGTCGGCCTCGCTGCGGCGGCTCGCGATGATCTCGTCCACATCGGCGAAGGGTGCGGGGGCGCCCCCTTCGTCCTCGGTCACCTGCACGAGCCGCAGGCGCACCCGCACGCTCTCCCCCGGCGCGACGGCGTCGTAGTGGTAGCGCAGGGCAGCCTTGGTCGCGCGGTGCTGCGGCGGCGCGAGCAGCGACCGGTCGCCGTGGACGATCGCCGCGTCGACCGCATCCTTGGGGTGCGGTGACGCGTCGTCGCCGGCAGAACCGAAGGTGGCAGCCTCGTTGGTCTCGTTGTCGCACAGCAGGATCTCGGGGCTGCCCTCGGCGTGCAGGACGTAGCGGCCGAGCCAGCCGTGCTCGAGGACCAGGCGGGTCCCCCCTTCGTCCTGCGCAGTGATCGAGGGGCGCCGGTCGTCCCGGCCCCAGGACCAGGTGTTGCGGAACCACACCTGCGGGAGCAGGTCGAGCGGCGCGGGGTCGGGGCCGTGGTTGGTCGCCTCGATCTCGATGACGACATCGCGCTCGCTCGCCTTGGCGTGCCGGGTGACGATGTCGAAGAAGCGGTCCTGCTCGAGCACCCCGGTGTCGCTCAGCTCGTACTCGTCGTCCCCGTGACCGCGCTCGGCGTTGCGGGCGATGAGGTCCGCGTAGGGGAAGGCGGCCTGCGGGTAGCGGTAGAGATACTCGCCGAAGGAGTGGGTCGGGGTGGCGTCCAGATGCCACCAGTACTCCTTGGCGTCCTCGCCGTGGTTGCCCTGCGGCCCGCTCAGACCGAAGAGGCGCTCCTTGAGCCGGTCGTCACGGCCGTTCCACATCGCCGTGGCGACGTTGAGGAAGCCGTAGCGGTCGGTGAGCCCGGCGATGCCGTCCTCGCCCCAGCGGTAGGCCCGGGTGTGGGCCTGGTCGAAGGGGAAGTGGGCCCAGGCCTCCCCGTCGGGGCTGTAGTCCTCGCGGACGGTCCCCCACTGGCGGCCGGCGACATAGGGACCCCACAGGCGCCACGCGTCATCGGTGCCGGGCGCCTCGGCGAGTCGCTGGTGCTCTGCGGTCGGCTGCGCGTCGCTCACGGGACCACGGTGCCACAGCCGCCGGGATCGTGGACGGGATCAGCCGGTGAGCGGGCGCAGGCGGTAGCCGACGCCGCGCACGGTGAGGATCCGGTCGGCCCCGATCTTGGACCGCAGGCTGCGCACGAAGACGTCGACGACATTGGACCCGGGGTCGAAGTCCATGTCCCACACCATGCCGAGCAGCTGCTCGCGGGAGAGGACCTGGTCGGCATGCTCGACGAAGGCCACCAGCAGGGCGAACTCACGGGCAGTGAGCTCGATCTCGCGGTCGACCACGCGCACCGTGCGCCGGCGGATGTCCAGGCTGAGGTCACCCGCGGTGAGGCCGGCGTCGTCGGCGGGCGCGGCGCCCCCTTCGCGCAGACGCAGGCGCACCCGCGCGAGCAGCTCGGCGAACTGGAAGGGCTTGGTCATGTAGTCGTTGGCCCCGCCCTCGAGACCGGAGACGGTGTCGTCGATCCCGTCCCGGGCCGTGAGGATGATGACCGGGATGTCGACGCCGTCGCCACGCAGGCGCCGCAGCACCTCGAAGCCGTCGAGCCCGGGCAGGCCGACGTCGAGCACGAGCAGGTCGAAGGCACCCGTGCCGGCCAGCGCCCAGGCTTGGCGGCCGTCCTCCGTGATCGTCGTGCGATATCCGTTGGCCCGCAGCCCCTTGTCGATGAAGCTCGAGATCTCCGTGTGGTCCTCGGCGATGAGGATGCTGCTCATGGTGCCTCCTGCTCGTCCGGCGCTCGGCCGGTGTCCTCCGCGACGGGGACGACAATGGTGAAGACGGCGCCCTGACCGGGGCGTCCGCCGACGTCGACGCGACCGCCGTGTCCCTCGGCGATCGCCCGCACGATGGCCAGGCCGAGGCCCGCTCCGCTGTGGCGCCGACCGTCGGGCAGGTCGCCGTGCGCGAAGCGCTGGAAGATCTGCTCACGGTCGGACTCAGGGACACCCGGTCCGGTGTCCTGGATCGAGATGGTCAGCGCCCGCCCGAGGACGGGGTCCTCGACGAGGTCGGAGGAGAGCGTGATGGCGTCCCCGTCGGCGGTGTGCTGCACCGCGTTCTGCGCGAGCTGGAGCACGGCCTGGGTGATCCGCTGGGTGTCCAGCCGGGCCGTACCCTCGGCCACCTGGCTCACCCCCCAGCGTCGATCGGCCAGCGCGGAGATCTTGGCGTCGAGCGAGACGGTCAGCATCGACAGGTCGACCTCGTCGGTCGGGCGGATGAAGTCGGGACGCTCGGACGTGGCCAGGGCGAGCAGGTCCGTGACGATCCGTCCCATGCGGTCCAGCTCCTGGGTGACGATCCGCAGGGTGACCGCGCGCGACTCCGGGTCGTCATCCATCAGCTCGAGGTGGCCACGGATCACGGTGATCGGTGTGCGCAGCTCGTGCCCGGCGTCGTCGACGAAGCGCTGCTCCGCGCGGAAGGCCTCCTCGAGCCGGTCGAGCATCCGGTTGAAGGTCGAGGCCAGCCCGGACACGTCGTCGTCGCCGACGTCGATGCGTCGAGTGAGGTCCTGCTCGGTGATCTCCTCGGCCGCGGTCTGGACCAGTCGCACCGGCCACAGCAGGCGACCGGCGACGAGCCACGAGACGACGCCGGCAAAGAGCAGCGCGACGAGCGAGACGAGGGCCAGCGTGCGCACGATGCGATCGGCCTCGGCACGATCAGCATCGGTGAACACTGCCACGAGGAGCATCGCGTCGTCACCGCCCTCGACGTCGACGACCGTGCGGGCCCAGCGCATCTCACCGGCAGCGGTGTCCGTCGTACCGGACGTCGATCGCTCCGCCGCTCGCAGCAGGGCGGAGTCGCGGGTCAGGTCGTACTCCTCGACCGAGGGAGCGCCCGGTCCGTGGGAGATGGTCACCACCCCCTCCTGACCGACATAGCCGACGATCACCTCGCCGTGGCTCGGGCTCTGCCGTGACAGGTAGACCTCGAGCAGTCGGTCAGCGGTGGTGAAGGGCCGGGAGGTCTCCGGGTCCACGCCCTCCTGGGTGAAGGTGCGAAACTCCTCGATCTCCTGGGTCACGGCAGCGTTGGCCCGCTCACCCACCGACAGGTGCAGGCTCTCCCGCACGACGATGACGACGCTCAGCAGGCTGACGCACAGGACGAGCAGCATCCAGCCGACGATGGTGTCGCGGGCCAGCCGCGGACGCGAACGACGTGCCCGGCCGGGGGCGGGGGCGGGCTCAGTCGTCATCCCACTCATCGTCGTCGTCCGCCTCGTCGTCGTCATCATCATCGTCGTCGTCACCGTACGAGGGTGCCGGCGCCTGGGTGCGGGAGGTCCAGGTCGGCGTGCGAGTCGGGGTCGACGTCGAGCGCGGCGCGGAGGTCCGTGACCTCGTGGACGTCGAGGACTTCGTCGTCGACGTGGTCTTGGAGGTGGTCTTCGGGGTCGTCTTCGAGGAGGTGGGCGCAGACGACGTCGAGGTCGGGCGCGGTGTCGTGGTCTCGCTCGTCAGCTGGATCGGTCGCTCCTCGACGGGCGGCGGGTCCGACGGCGCCGCCGCGACCCGGAACCCGAGGAGGACGAGCAAGGGCACGCAGAGCATGACCGCGAGGAGCATCCCGTCGCGACCGATGCGACGGCGTGGGCTGGGCTTCATGGCCGTCACCCTAGGCAGGTGGGATGAGCCCTGCGTGAGCGTGGGATGAAGAGATCTTCATCCTGGCTGGTCAGTCGGTCGGCGTGAGCGGATCGGGCACGGCCCGGGTCACGAGGTTGATGCTCCGCATGAGGTGGAAGCCGACGAGCGCGGCGACCGTGCCGAGGGCGATGCCGGCGAACTGCAGGTCACCGATCTGCCACGTGAAGTCGGCGACGCCGATGATCAGGGCGACAGCGGCCGTCATCAGGTTGATCGGGTTGCCGAAGTCGACCCTGGCCTCCACCCAGATCTTGGCGCCCAGCAGGCCGATCATCCCGTACAGGACGACTCCCGCCCCGCCGAGCACGCCCTGGGGGACGGTCGCGATCGCCTCGCCGAACTTGGGCGAGAAGGACAGCAGGAGGGCGACGACCGCCGCGACCCAGTAGGCCGCCGTCGAGTAGACGCGGGTGGCCGCCATGACCCCGATGTTCTCGGCGTAGGTCGTCGTGCCGGACCCGCCACCGGCCCCGGCGAGGGTCGTCGCCAGCCCGTCGGCGATGAGCGCACGCCCGGTGATCGGGTCGAGGTCCTCACCCGTCATGGAGGCGACCGATCGCACGTGCCCGACGTTTTCCGCCACGAGGACGAGGACCACCGGGATGAAGAGACCAGCGACAGCGATGTCGAAGTGGGGCGCGTGGAAGGCCGGCAGCCCGACCCAGTCGGCCGCCTGCACCTTGGCGAAGTCGACCTCGCCACGCAGCACCGCCGTGAGGTACCCGGCCGCGACGCCGACGAGGATCGCGATGCGGGAGAAGAGGGTCTGCGTCGCGACGGTGACCAGCAGGATGACCGCGACGGTCACCAGGGCGGTGACGGGCGAGACGATGAAGTTGGTCTTGGCACTCGGTGCGAGGTTGAGTCCGATGAGCGCGACGATCGCACCCGTGACCGTCGGCGGCATGATCGCGCGCAGCCAGCGGTCACCGGCGAGCTGTACGACGACGCCGAGCAGCGCCAGCGCGATGCCCGCCATGACGACACCACCGAGCGCGGTCGGCATGTCGTGGCTCGTCGAGGCAGCCGCGAGCGGCGCGATGAAGGCGAAGGAGCTGCCGAGATAGCTCGGGACCCGCCCTGCCGTGATGAGCAGGAAGAGCATCGTGCCGACGCCGCTGAAGAAGAGGGTCGTCGCGGGCGGCAGCCCGGTGATGAGCGGGACGAGGAAGGTCGCGCCGAACATCGCGACGACGTGCTGTGCCCCGAGACCGATCGTCCGCGGCCACGACAGCCGCTCCCCCGGGGTGACGACCTCGCCGGGCAGGACCTCGCGGCCGTCGCCGTGCAGGCGCCACCCCAGGCCGAAGGGGGGTCGGGTCTCGGTGTCCTGATCGGTCTGGGTCATGCGCCGAATGCTAGGTCAGCGTCGAGTGAGCTTGGACCACAGCCACGGTGTGCGCGAAGGCAGCTCGACCGGGTCGTCCGCCGGCAGGCCCTCGTCGAGGTCGTCGAAGAGCAGCGCGTGCCCGGGAACCTCGCCGGACAGGGTCCTCGGGTCGACGCTCTCGGCCGCGGCACGAGCGAGCACGTCGTCCCGACGGCCGGGATCGCTGATCGTGTCGTAGAGGAGCACCCGTGTGCCCAGGAGCGCGGTGAGCGCGGTCAGGCGCCTCGACGAGATGCTGGCCAGCCCCGTGCTGACGGCGAGGGTCCATCGACCGTCGACCCCGGCCACCGGAGGCAGCAGCCCGGTCCCCGACGTGGCCCCGGTGGCGTCGGGCGCCGGGACGGTGCGGCCGCCGGTCAGCCCGAGGGCCTCCGCGACCTCGGCCTGGGAGCTGTCCAGGACCGCGAGCCAGGCCGTCGTGTCCCCGTAGGGCTCGAGGTGCGTCACAGCGAGCGCGCCATGATCACGCCGTCCCGGTCGTCGCCGGGAGCGACCCGCACCCCACCGGGGATGCGGCCGACCTCGGTGTAGCCGTAGCGGGTGTAGAACTCGCCGAGCCCGGTACCGCCCCGGTAGTCGAGGGTCACCAGCTCGACGCCCATCTCCCGAGCGCCGCGGTGGAGACCGGCCATGAGGAGTGCGCCGTGGTTGGTGCCCCGACGCGCCGGGTCGGTCATGATCCGCTCGAGGTTGGCGGTGTGGGCGACGGTGGCTCCGGTCGCGCGCGCGACGAAGCCGAAGCCGAGGAGCTCGCCGAGGGGCGAGTTGAGCGCGACGCAGACCGTGCTGCCGTCAGCGAGCTTGGCGGCATAACCGTCGAGGACGGCCGCCACCTGTTCCTCGCTGGCACCGGGGACGAAGCCCACCGCGCCGCCCGCGTCGTTGACCTCGACCCACATCGTGAGCATCGCCTCGCGGGCCCGCGGCGGGATGCGGTCGGCGATGCGGACATAGGGGAGCTCGAGGACCTGCCACTCGTCGCCGTCGACGACGTGGTCCAGGTCCGGCACGTGCACCAGCCCCGCGGACTCCGCGACGAAGCGCGTGGCGATGTCCTCGGGGGCGACACGGATGCGCAGGGGCAGGTCGGGCAGCCACTCCAAGGAGTGCCCGACGACCAGCCGCAGCGCCTGCGCGGCCAGGTCGTCACCCCCTTCGCCCTCGACGACGCGGATGGTCACCCGGATGAAGTCGGGGTGTGACCGCAGGCCCACGAAACCGACCCGGCGTCCGTCGGCGTCCTGGACGATCCAGGCGCCGTAGCCGTGCTCGTCCCAGTGCTCGCGCCAGCCGCGCACGATCTGCGCGGGGCGGTCGGCGGAGACCGGCACGTCCATCAGCTCGGCCACGAGCTGGGCGTCGTCGTCGACGGGCGGGTGCAGGGAGATGGCGTCGGTGGTGATCGTCTGTGGTGCAGTCACGGACCCCATGGTGACACCCGGGTAACTCCGCTGGGACGATGGGCGGATGGCAGATCCGCTCATCGTCCCCGTCGGCACCGAACCCGACGACCTCTTCGAGCGGTTCTCGGCCTGGACGGCCGGGCGCGACCTCACGCTCTACCCCCACCAGGAGGAGGCCCTCCTCGCCCTCCTCGGTGACGACCACGT
Organism: Janibacter limosus NBRC 16128; assembly: GCF_001570985.1. GTDB lineage: Bacteria > Actinomycetota > Actinomycetes > Actinomycetales > Dermatophilaceae > Janibacter > Janibacter limosus. Next base: position 26,771 of record NZ_BCSS01000016.1, read on the forward strand.
CGTCCTGGCCACCCCCACCGGCTCCGGCAAGTCCCTCGTCGCGACGGGCGCGATCGCGCACGCGATGGCCAAGGACGAGGTCGCCTTCTACACAGCGCCCATCAAGGCCCTCGTCTCCGAGAAGTTCTTCGACCTGTGCGCGACCTTCGGCGCGGACAACGTCGGCATGCTCACCGGCGATGCCTCGGTCAACGCCGACGCCCCCGTGATCGTCTGCACCGCAGAGGTGCTCGCCAACCTCGCCCTGCGCGAAGGGAGTGACGCCGACGTCGGTCTCGTCGTCATGGACGAGTTCCACTACTACGCCGAGCCCGAGCGTGGTTGGGCCTGGCAGGTCCCGCTGCTGGAGCTGCCGCAGGCGCAGATGCTGCTGATGTCCGCGACGCTCGGTGACACCCGCGCCATCGAAGAGGACCTGCGCGAGCGCACCGACCGCGATGTCGTGGTCGTCAAGGACGCCGAGCGGCCCGTGCCCCTGACCTTCTCGTGGGCGCTCACCCCGATCCAGGAGACGATCGAGGAGATCCTCGAGTGGCGCCGCGCGCCGGTCTACGTCGTCCACCAGACGCAGGCCAACGCCGCCGAGCACGCCCGACTGCTGCAGACCCTCAAGCTGCTCGACAACGACGAGAAGCAGGCCATCGCCGACCGGCTCGCCGGGTTCCGCTTCTCCGCCGGCTTCGGCCGGACGCTGAACGGCATGCTGCGCCGCGGGGTCGGCGTGCACCACGCCGGCATGCTCCCGCGCTACCGGCGCCTCGTCGAGCAGCTCGCCCAGGCCGGGATGCTCAAGGTCATCTGCGGTACCGACACCCTCGGCGTCGGCATCAATGTCCCGATCCGGACCGTGCTCTTCACCTCCCTGACCAAGTTCGACGGCTCCCGCCACCGAGTGCTGCGCGTGCGGGAGTTCCTCCAGATCGCCGGCCGTGCGGGTCGCGCCGGCTACGACACCGAGGGCTATGTCGTCGTCCAGGCCCCCGAGCACGTCATCGACAACCACCGCGCGCTGCTCAAGGCCGGCGATGACGAGAAGAAGCGCAAGAAGGTCCAGCGCAAGAAGCCGCCGGAGGGCTTCGTCGTGTGGACCGAGGAGACCTTCGCCAAGCTGACGACCGCCGCACCCGAGACGCTGCGCTCGCGGATGAAGGTCGACAACTCGATGATCCTCAACCTCGTCGCCCGTCCCGGCGACCCGGTCGCCGCGCTCTCCCGACTCACCCGGGACAACCACGAGGACGCGAGAGGACGCACCCGCCTGGCCCAGCGCACCATCCGCCTGGGCCGCAGCCTGCTCGACTCCGGTGTGCTGGAGCGCCTCCCGGAGCCGGACGAGACCGGGCGGACCGTGGCGCTCACCCTCGACCTGCCCCGCGACTTCGCACTCAACCAGCCGCTGGCCCCCTTCGCGCTGGCGGCACTGGACCTGCTCGACCCGGACTCCCCCACCCACGCCCTCGACGTCGTCTCCACCATCGAGGCGGTGCTGGAGGCCCCCTTCGCCATCCTCATGGCACAGCAGCACGCCGCCCGTGGCGAGGCGATCGGCGAGATGAAGGCCGACGGGATCGAGTACGAGGAGCGGATGAAGCTCCTCGAGGAGATCACCTGGCCGCGACCGCTCGCCGAGGAGCTGGCCGCAGCCTTCGAGACCTACCGGCAGACCCATCCGTGGCTGCCGGAGGAGGCACTGATCCCGAAGTCGATCGTGCGGCTGATGTGGGAGGAGGGGATGTCCTTCGCCGACTTCGTGCGGCGCTTCACCCTCGGTCCGCGCGAGGGGCTCGTGCTGCGCTACCTCACCGACGCCTACCGCACGCTCATGCGCACCGTGCCCGATGTGCACTCCTCCCCCGAGCTCGAGGAGATCATCGACTGGCTCGGCGAGAGCGTGCGCCAGACCGACTCGTCGCTGCTCGACGAGTGGGAGGCGCTCGCCGACCCGGAGTCTGCGGCAGCCCTCGCCGAAGGGCGCGACGCCGCCCCGCCGCCGCGGCCCCTGTCCGCCCGCACCGGCCCCTTCCGCACGATGGTGCGCGGCGCCCTGTGGCAGCGGGTCGACAAGGCCGCGCGCGACGACCTGTCCGCCCTCAGCGCGATCGAGACCGCCGCGGCGGAACTGGCCGACGACGACCGGGCGCCGGCCATGCGCTACGACGACTGGGACACGGCCCTCGGCGACTACTGGGAGGAGCACGACCGCATCGGCACCGACCAGGACGCACGCGGTCCGCACCACCTCCACATTGAGGAGACCACCGGCCGTCCGCCGGGCATCAGCGACACGCTCGAGGTCGACGACGCGCGGCTGTGGCGGGTGCGCCAGACGCTCGCCGACCCCGCCGGCGACCACGACTGGGTCATCGAGGCCGAGGTCGACCTCGATGCCTCCGACCGCATCGGGGAGGCCGTCGTCCTCGCGACCGCCCTGCGACGACTGTGACATCGGGCCTATCCTGAGCGCCTGATGATCACCCTCCCCCGGCGCCTCGCGCACCTCCTGCTCGCCCTCGCGATCGCGCTGGCTCCCGCGCTGCTGTCCGCACCCGGTGCTGCCGCGGCCCCCGCTGCGGTCTCGACCACGCCGTCAACCGCCTCGGACCAGCTCCCCAACCCACTGCGGGTCGGGACCGAAGGGGTGTACGCGCCCTTCTCCATCAAGCAGGGTGACGAGTTCACCGGCTTCGACGTCGAGGTGATCAAGGCCGTCGGCGAGCGCCTCGGGGTCGAGGTCGAGTTCGTCGGGACACCGTGGGACTCGATGTTTGCCGCCCTCGGGGCGGGTCGCTTCGACATCGTCGCCAACCAGGTGAACGTCAACCCTGAGCGCAAGCAGCTCTACGACCTGTCCGACCCGTACGTCGACACCGCTGGTGTCCTCGTCGTCGCCGAGGACAACCCGAAGGGCATCACCGAGCTCACCGATCTCAAGGGCAAGAAGTCCGCGCAGAACATCACGAGCAGCTGGGCAGAGGTGGCCAAGGAATACGACGCCGACATCGTCGGCGTCGACGGCATGAACGAGGCGATGGCCAGCCTCAGGGAGCACCGCGTCGACGCGATCGTCAACGACAAGCTCGCCGTCCGCAACTACATCGCCACCAGCCCGGATCCCGGGGTGAAGATCGTCGCCGAGACCGATGAGCAGGCCCAGTCGGTCTTCGCCGCGAAAAAGGGCTCCGGCTACATGCCGGCGATCAACAAGGCACTGGCGGAGATGGAGGCGGACGGCACCACCCAGCGGATCTACGACACGTACTTCACCGCCGACAACGCCGCCCCGAGCTCTTGGGAACTCATCAAGGCCAATGCCTGGCCGATGGCCGTGGCAGCTGTCAAGGTGACGATCCCGCTCACGGCGGTCTCCTTCCTCGCCGGTCTGGTCCTCGCGCTGGTCGCCGCTCTGGGCCGGATGTCGTCGTCACCCCTGCCCCGGGCCATGGCTCGCGGTTACATCTCGATCATCCGCGGGACCCCACTGCTCGTACAGCTGTTCCTGATCTTCTACGCGCTGCCCGAGATCGGGATCGATCTGCCGCCCTTCGTCGCAGCGGTGATCGCCCTGTCGCTCAACGTGGGCGGCTACGCGGCCGAGGTGATCCGCTCGGCGGTGGAGTCGATCCCCAAGGGACAGTGGGAGGCGGCGCAGACGATCGGCATGAGCCGGACGACTGCGCTGCGCCGGATCGTGCTGCCACAGGCTGCCCGCACGGCGATCCCGCCTTTGTCCAACACGTTGATCTCGTTGCTCAAGGACACCTCGCTCACCTCGATCATCCTCGTCGTCGAGCTGACGCAGGCGGCGAGGTTCGCGGCCGCCCCGACCTTCCAGTACATGCCGATGTTCGGTCTCGCCGCCCTCTACTACTGGATCATCTGCACCGTCCTATCGCTCGTGCAGGACCGCGCCGAGGAGAGGTTCAGCCGCTATGTCGCCCACTGAGGTACCCACCAGTGCCAGCACGCCCGTGGTCTCCGCGCGCAATGTCCGCAAGAGCTTCGCTGGCTTGGAGGTCCTGCGGGACATCTCCTTCGACGTCCCCGAGGGCGGCGTCACCGTCGTCCTCGGCCCCTCCGGGTCGGGCAAGACGACCCTGCTGCGCTCGCTCGGCGGGCTCGAGCGACCCGACGCCGGCGTCATCACCATCGGCGGCACCACCGTCGACTTCGCCGACCTCACCCCCAACCGGCACGGTCGCCTCCCACGTGCCCAGCGCGAGCAGGCAGACGCCCTCGCGGCGCAGACCGGCTTCGTCTTCCAGGGGCACAACCTCTTCGCCCACAAGACCACCCTCGACAACATCACCGAGGGACCGATCGTCGTCCAGGGCGAGGACCCGCAGTCCGCCCGGGAGCGGGCGAAGTCGCTGCTGGAGCAGGTGGGCCTGTCCGAGCACGCCGACAAGTACCCCTTCCAGCTCTCCGGCGGTCAGCAGCAGCGGGTCGGCATCGCCCGGGCCCTGGCCCTGCGGCCGGCGGTCGTGCTCTTCGACGAGCCGACCTCCGCGCTCGACCCCGAGACCGTCGGTGAGGTCCTCACCGTCATGCGTGACCTCGCGGAGCAGAGCTGGACCATGGTGGTCGTCACGCACGAGATCCGCTTCGCCCGCGAGGTGGCCGACGACGTGCTCTTCATCGACGGTGGCGTCGTCGTGGAGCGGGGCGCACCGGAGCAGGTCATCCTCGAGCCGCAGGAGGCCCGCACCCAGGCCTTCCTCAAGCGCATCCTCGACCCGCTGTGAGCCGACGATGATCCTCGTCGACCCACCCACCTGGCCCGGCTGGGGACGGGTCTGGAGCCACCTGGTCTCCGACTCCTCGCTGGAGGAGCTGCATGCCTTCGCCGAAGGCCTGGGCATCCCGCGCAAGCTCTTCGACGAGGACCACTACGACGTGCCGGTGGAGCGCTACGACGAGGTCGTCGCCGCCGGGGCCACCGAGGTCGCCGGCTCCGAGCTGATCCGGCGGCTCATCCGCAGCGGGCTGCGCGTCACGCAGGCCCAGCGAGACGGTCGATCTCCCGACGCAGGTTGAGCCGGGCCCGCTCGGTCCACCGCTCGTGCGCCTGGTCGGTGAGGTAGAGACGCTCCCGCTCGACGAAGGGGGTCAGCACCGCGATCCGTCCACGGGCATAGTCCGCGGCGGCGAACATCCCGTACTCGATGCGGACCTGGTGGCAGTAGGCGTCGAAGCGCTCGGCATCCGCCGAGAGGATCCACAGGTCGGCATCGTGGAAGGCGCGCGTCGTCGCATCCGACGTCGTCATCTCGTGCGTCGCTGACTCACGGATCAGGCGGACGATGACCGCGACATCGCTCGGGTCGGCACCGAGCGCCGTCAGACGCTCCTGCGCCACGTCCGCAGAGGCCTCCTCGTTGGCACCGGGTGCTGCCGCGGGGTCGTAGACCGCGTCGTGATACCAGGCGACCAGACCCGCGAGGTGCCGCTCGCGGGCAGGGAGGTCGCCCCCTTCGTGCAGCTCGTCGAGTGCCGCGAGGACCTCCGCCAGGTGCACCGCGTCGTGGTAGGAGCGGTGGTCCTCGAGCCAGCGATCGAGCAGACTCGTCCCCTCGGCCGCGACGAGCTGACCGTCCGCAGCCGGGCACAGTGCGATGACATCGGCGTGCCATCGGCTCCTGAGGGTGTCCACGTATGCCAGTCTGCCCGAATGAGCGCTGACTCCCGCAGAGGCGACACCCTCGACTCCGTCCGTCGTGCCGGTGTCGAGACGACCGGCATCGAGATCATCGACGAGGCTGACCGCACGGCCAGGCCCGCGGACCTCTTCTGGCCGTGGTTCGCGGCCAATGTGTCCGTCTTCGGCATCTCCTACGGCAGCTTCGTCCTCGACTTCGGGATCTCCTTCGTCCAAGCCGTCGTCGTCTCCGTCATCGGGATCGTCATCTCCTTCCTGCTGTGCGGACTCGTCGCCGTCGCGGGCAAGCGGGGATCGGCTCCGACGATGGTCATCTCGCGGGCGGCCTTCGGTGTGCAGGGGCAAAAGCTTCCGGGTGTCGTCTCCTGGATCGTCTCGATCGGCTGGGAGACCTTCCTCGCGATCATGGCGACCCTGGCCACCGCCACCGTCATGCGCGAGCTCGGGTGGGGCGGTGGGACGCCCACCAAGGTCATCGCGATGCTCGTCGTGGCCGCGCTCATCGTCACCGCCTCCGTGGCGGGCTACCACCTGATCATGCGGATGCAGTCCCTGCTCACCTGGCTGACCGGGGTGGCGACGATCGTCTATGTCGCCCTCACCGTCGGGCACATCGACTTCCCGACCCTCACCGCGATGGAGGGCGGGTCGATCCAGCAGCTGCTCGGCGCGCTCATCATGGTGATGACCGGATTCGGGCTCGGCTGGATCAACATCGCCGCCGACTGGTCGCGCTACCAGAGCCGCGAGGCCTCCTCCGGCGCGATCGTGGCGTGGAACACGCTCGGTGGCGCCCTCGCGCCCGCCCTGCTCGTCGTCTACGGCATCGGCCTCGCCGGGTCCGACGCCGACCTGCGCGCCGGCATCGTCGCCGACCCGGTCGGCACCCTCGCGACGATCCTGCCGACCTGGTACCTCGTGATCTTCGGCGTCGCCGCAGTGCTGGCGCTGGTCTCCGGCGCCGTGCTGGGCATCTACTCCTCCGGGCTGACACTGCTCAGCCTCGGCGTACGGATCCCCCGCCCCGCGGCCGCGGGTCTCGACGGGCTGCTGCTCACCCTCGGCACGATCTACGTCGTCTTCTTCGCGGAGAACTTCCTCGGGCCCTTCCAGTCCTTCCTCATCACCCTCGGCGTCCCGCTGGCCGCCTGGGCGGGGATCTTCCTGTCCGACCTGGCACTGCGCCGTGAGGACTACGACGAGGAGGCGCTCTTCGACTCCCGGGGCCGCTACGGCGCCGTCGACTGGATCTCGGTCGGCACGATGGTGCTCACCTCGGTCATCGGGTGGGGTCTGGTCACCAATGCCATGCCCGACTCGACGTGGAACAACTGGCAGGGCTACCTGCTCAAGGCCTTCATGGGCACCGACCTCGTCGAGGACCCCGGTGGCAACTACTGGGCCGGCGACTGGTCCTATGCCAACCTCGGCGTCCTGGCCGCACTCGTGCTGGCCTTCGTCATCACCTATGTCGCACGGCGCGCAGTCGTGCGTCGTCAGGAGGCGGCATGAATGCCGAGAGCGGGTCGCAGCCCGCTCTCCCCGACCTGACCGATGCCTGGCTGGTCATCATCGACCCGCAAAAGATCTTCGCCGACGTCAGGAGCGAGTGGGGCTCGCCCATGTTTGACGACGCGCTCGGTCCGATCAAGAGCCTGCGCTCGGGCTTCGGGGCGGACCACACGATCGTCACCCGATGGCTGCCGGGCACCGAGCGCGCTGGCTCGTGGGGGCCCTACTTCGAGCGGTGGCCCTTCGCCGACCAGCCCGACACCGATCCGCTCTTCGACCTCGTTTCCCCCGCCAACGGGTGGAGCAGCCGGGGCACGGTCGATGTCTCGACCTTCGGCAAGTGGGGCGAGGGCCTGACCCGTCTCACCGGCGCCACGCCCACGCTCGTCCTCGCGGGGGTGTCGACGGACTGCTGTGTCATCTCGACGGCCCTGCCTGCCGCCGACGCCGGCGCCACCGTCGTGGTGGCCGCCGATGCCTGCGCCGGCTCGAGTGAGGACAACCACGCTGCCGCCCTGCAGGTCATGGGGCTCTATGCCCCGCAGATCGAGATCGTCAGCAGCGCTGAGGTCCTCAACTCTCGCTGACCGCGATGTTGACCATCCACGGGATGCCGAAGCGGTCGGTGAAGGAGCCGTACTCGTCACCCCACATCTGCACCTCGAGCGGCACCTCGATGGTGCCTCCCTCGGTGAGGCCTGCCCAGTAGCCGCGGAGACGCTCGGTCTCGTCGCCGCTGATGCTCACGGTGATGCTCGTGCCCGACGAGGCCTGCATGCCGGGCGGGGTGTCGCTGGCGAAGATCGCGTAGCCGGCCTCCGTCTGGAGACTGGCGTGCATGACCTGGTCGCCGATGTCGCCCGCGTCGGGCATGTACTCACCGAAGGTGTGGACGAGCAGCTCACCGCCGAGGACCGACTGGTAGAACTCCATCGCCTCGCGGGCGTTGCCGTCGAAGTTGAGATACGGGTTGAGTGTCGATGCCATGCACCGACGCTAGTGCCGGGCACCGACAGCCGGAAGATCCGTGCGCCGGACGGCCCGCAGCGCCCGCGCCGCCTCGTGGACGGCCGTGGTCAGGCGGGCGATCCGCGGCGTCTGCAGGGTCCAGACCTGCCAGTGGAGCGGGACATCACGGTGCGCCCGCTGACGCAGCAGCACCAGCTCCCCGGTCTCCAGGTCATCACCCAGCTGGGTTTCGGGGACCATCGCCCAGCCGAGCCCCGCCCGCACCGCGGCGACGAAACCCTCGGACGACGGCACCTGGGAGGTCGGCGGCGGCTGCGCGACGCCGAGGTCCCGCAGGACCCCGAGCTGCAGGTCGTCCTTGGCGTTGAAGCGCAGCACCGGCATCTGGTCCCACGCGTAGCCACGTCCTCGAGCAAACCGCTCAGCCAGCCCCGGCGAGGCCACCGGCAGGTAGCGCATCGCACCGAGCGGCTCGGTCCGGCACCCCGCCACCGGCACAGGGTCGGCCGTCACCGCCCCGACCACACCGCCACGTCGCAGGTGGTCGGCGCTGTACTCCTCGTCCTCGACCTCCAGGTGGAGCAAGGTGTCGTCCCACGTGGCCGCCGCAGCGAGGACCGGCACGAACCATGTCGCGAGGGAATCGGCGTTGACGGCTACGGGCAGGTGGACGGCGGCAGCACCCCCTTCGCCCCCGTCGCCGAGGGCCACCCGCACGTCCTCCTCCAGGAGGACCATCTGGCGCGCCGCCCGCACGATGGTCTCCCCCACCGCGGTCGCGCGGCAGGGAGTCGTGCGCTCGACGAGGACCCGCCCGGTGTCGCGCTCGAGTGCCTTGATCCGCTGGCTGACGGCCGACGGGGTGAGGTGCAGCGCTCGCGCCGCCGCCTCGAAGGTGCCGTGGTCGAGGACCGCCAAGAGGGCGCGCAGCTGATCGAGGTGCATGAAGTCATGCTAATGATCCGATCAAAACATTCGCTGGTCTTCACGTCAGCAGCGATCTAGTGTCATCGCGTGCCCCTCTCCACGCTCGCCGGTCTGCTCACCGGCCTGACCCTCATCGTCGCCATCGGCGCCCAGAATGCCTTCGTCCTGCGGCAGGGGATCCGCCGGGAGCACCTCGCGCCCGTCGTCCTCATCTGCATCGCGGCAGACGCGCTGCTCATCGGGCTCGGCACCGCCGGTGTCGGCGCGCTGGTGAGCGCGCAGCCCGGGCTCGTGCGGGCCGTCACCTGGCTGGGCGCGGCCTATCTCATCGGCTACGGGCTGCTCGCCCTGCGGCGAGCGGCCCGACCGGAGGGGCTGAGCACCTCGGCTGCGACGTCACGTGGCTCGGTCGTGGCGACGACGCTGGCGATCACCTTCCTCAACCCGCACGTCTACCTCGACACGGTCCTCATGCTCGGCTCGATCGCCAACGGCCACGGCGAGCAGCGCTGGGCCTTCGCCGGCGGCGCGATGCTCGGCAGCACGATCTGGTTCACCGCTCTCGGCCTGGGGGCCCGTGCCCTGGCGGGCCCCCTCGCTCGTCCGGGGACCTGGCGGGTCCTCGACGCCGTCATCGGCGTGACGATGATCGGGCTGGCGGCCCTCCTCGTCACGAGGTGAGCCGCCTCAGCCGACAGCGGCGAAGGGGGTCAGCTCGGACGCGAGGTCGGGGTTGACCCTGGCGTGCACCAGGGTGCCGTCGGCGACGTGGTCCTCCGAGAGGATCTCCGCCTCGTCGTGCAGTCGGCTGACGAGGTCGCCGCGCGCGTAGGGCACGAGGACCTCGACGTCGATGTCCGGCTTGGGCAGCTCCTCGGCGATGAGCGCCAGGAGCTCGGGGATGCCCTTGCCGGTGCGTGCGGAGACGGCGATCGAGTGCTTTTCGTGCAGGAGGATGCGGTCGACGACCTCGGGGTCGGCGACATCGGCCTTGTTGATGACGATGACCTCCTTGACATCGGTCGCGTCGACATCCGTCAGGACGCTGCGCACCGCGGAGATCTGCCCCTCGGGGTCGGGGTGCGAGCCGTCGACGACGTGCAGCAGCAGGTCGGCCTCGCCCACCTCCTCGAGCGTGGAGCGGAAGGCCTCGACGAGCTGCGGCGGCAGCTCGCGGACGAACCCGACGGTGTCGGCGAGGGTGTACTCGCGTCCGTCGACCGTCTCGGAGCGACGCACGGTGGTGTCGAGGGTCGCGAAGAGCTGGTTGTCGACGAGCACCCCGGCGTGGGTGAGGCGGTTGAGCAGCGTCGACTTGCCGGCGTTGGTGTAGCCGGCGATGGCGACGGAGGGCGTGCCATTGCTGCGGCGTGAGGAGCGCTTGGTGTCGCGGTGCGTCTTCATCCCCGCGATGTCGCGCTTGAGCTTGGCGATGCGCGTGTTGATGCGACGACGGTCCAGCTCGATCTTCGTCTCACCGGGGCCACGCGAGCCCATACCCTGACCACCGGCCGCCTGGCCACCGGCCTGACGGGACATCGACTCGCCCCATCCGCGCAGACGCGGCAGCAGGTACTGCAGCTGGGCCAGCTCGACCTGCGCCCGACCCTCACGCGACTGGGCGTGCTGGGCGAAGATGTCGAGGATCAGCGCCGTGCGGTCGATGACCTTGACCTTGACGACGTCCTCGAGCGCACGCCGCTGGCTCGGGCTCAGCTCGGTGTCGCACACGACCGTGTCCGCGCCCTGCGCCACCACGATGTCACGCAGCTCGAGCGCCTTGCCGGAGCCGAGATAGGTGCCGGGGTCAGGATTTTGCCGCCTCTGCAGGACCCCCTCGAGGACCTCGGAGCCGGCCGTCTCGGCGAGCGCGGCGAGCTCGCGCATCGAGTTCTCGGCGTCCTCGACGCTGCCCTGCGTCCAGACGGCAGCCAGGACGACTCGCTCGAGGCGCAGCTGCCGGTACTCGACCTCGGAGATGTCCTCCATCTCCGTCGAGAGTCCCTGCACACGGCGCAGGGCGGAGCGCTCCTCGCGGTCGAGCTGGTCGCCGTCATAGCCTCCGCCGTCGATGAAGCCGTCGTCCTCGGCGAGTGCCTGGGCGCGGCGCGAGAGGACTCGGTCGATCGTGGCGTCGATGGCGTCGTCGCTGGGCGCGTCGTGGTCGTGAAGTGGTTCTGTCATGTTCTCCTCAGGGTCTCACCCAGCAACGCCCTTCGGCCAATGGTTAGTCCTCGTCGTCGCCGATCGCGTCCATGAGGGCCTCCTGGAAAGCTCCCTCGATGAGGACGGCGTTGCCGTTGCCGGACTCGCCTGGCGCGTGACGCCGCTCGTGCGGCCGTCACTGGCCAGGTGGTAGACGTGCGGGCTGACGGGGCCGGGCTCGCTCTCGTACTCCCCCTCGGCAAACCTCCAGGAAGTTCATCGCGAGCACCAGGGCCCTGTGACCGGGTGCACCGCCAGGACGTGGCGGCACGGCATCGCGACGAGCAGACCGCCGCGTCCCTGCGCGACATCGGGTCGTCCTCGTCGAGGAGGGTCGTCACGTGGTCAGGGAGCGGCAGCTCGATCAGGTTGGCGCGGGCCGGCCATGGGCCGGTCAGCGGCCTGCGGGTCCAGAGCCGGCAGCACCGACCCCTCGTGTCCTCCGACCGGTGGTGGTTGCGGTGGCCTGCGCCAGCGGTCGAAGATCCCCATCAAGCCAGTCTTTCAGGGGCCTGGAGCGTGAGCGCGATGTGCCGTGCTCGAGGCGTCGGCGTAAGGTCGGCGCTCGTGTCCACCCACACCACACCTGCGCAGCCGGCTCCCGCGACGGACCACCTCGAGCGGGGACTGAACCCCCGCCACGTGCAGTTCATCGCCCTCGGCACCGCCATCGGCACGGGTCTGTTCTTCGGCTCCTCCGAGACGATCCAGGCCGCGGGCCCGGCGGTCCTGCTGGCCTACCTCGTCGCCGGCGCGATGGTCTTCATCGTCATGCGGGCCCTCGGTGAGATGGCCGTGCGCCACCCCGTCGCCGGGTCCTTCGCCCAGTACTCCGGGTCCTTCCTCGGCCCCTTCGCCGGCTTCATCACCGGCTGGGTGTTCTGGCTCGAGCTGGCCGTCGTCGCGATCGCCGACATGACGGCCGTCGCCACCTACATGGGGCTGTGGTTCCCCGACGTGCCCGGGTGGGCGTGGATGGTCGCCGCGATCGCCTTCATCGGCTGCCTCAACCTCATGGCGGTCCAGGTCTTCGGCGAGATGGAGTTCTGGTTCTCCCTCATCAAGGTCTTGGCGATCATCGCGCTCGTCATCGGCGGCCTCGTACTCATCTTCTGGGGCAAGGAGGTCGGCGGGACCACCCCCGACTTCGCCAACCTGTGGAGCCACGACGGCTTCGCCCCCTTCGGCCTGTGGGGGATCATCATGAGCCTGAGTGTCGTCGTCTTCTCCTTCGGCGGGATCGAGACGCTGGGCATGACCGCCGGTGAGGCCGATGACCCGGACCGTTCCATCGCTCGCGCGGTCAACACGGTGCCCTTCCGGATCCTGCTCTTCTACGTCGCGGCCCTCGCGGTCATCATGTCGATCATCCCGTGGAGCGAGGTGACCGGCGAGACCTCTCCCTTCGTCGAGGTCTTCGCCGCCCTGGACATCCCGGCCGCCGAGCACATCATGAATTTCGTCGTCCTCACCGCTGCCCTGTCGGCGATGAACGCGATCTTCTACGCCTGCTCCCGCACGATGTACGGCCTCGCCGAGCAGGGGCACGCGCCGCGGTCCTTCCTGCGGCTCTCACGTCACGGCCACATCCCCGTCGTGCCCGTCCTGTGCATGTTCGTCACCGGCGCGGTCGGGATCGCGCTCTACCTGAGCATCGAGGACCGGCTCTTCTTCTACGTCGCAGCCATCGCCACGTTCGCCACGGTCTTCACCTGGCTGATGATCCTGCTCGCCCACTGGCGGATGCGGGCCCGCATGACCCGCGAGGGCGCTGCGGCGACGAGCTACGCCATGCCCCTCTTCCCCGTGCTCAACACCATCGCGATCGCCTTCATGGTCGGTGTCATCGTGCTGCTGGCCACCACCGACGCAGGTCGCAATGCGTTCTACGTCGGGGCGGGGGCACTTCTGCTCCTCACCGCCGCGTACTTCGGCTGCGTGCGTGGCGAAGGGAGGGAGCCGATCGTGCTCCCTCCCCACACCGTCGATCAGCGCTCGGGCACTGCCGGCGGGGAGTGACCCCTCAGCCCTTGGCCAGGGTGCGGATGTCGGTCGCCTCGGTGCGCTCGGCGTCTGCCCGCTCGTCCTCGGTCAGCTGCTGGCTCTCGATCTCGGCCTGCACCCGACGCACGTAGTGCTCGATCTCCGAGCTGGTCCGCTCTTCGTCCCAGCCGAGCTCGGCAGCGAGGATCGGGCCGGCCGTCCGGGCGGCCAGCACACCCCGGTCCGGGGTCTCGATGGAGATCCGGGTCCGGCGGGTCAGCAGGTCGTTGAGGTGGATCGTCGCCTCGTGCCGCGCCGCGTAGACGACCTCGACCCGCAGGTACTCCTCGGCACCGGTGAGCGGCTCTGCGAGAGAGCGGTCCTCGTCGATGAGCGCGAAGAGGTCGACCGAGAGGGAGCCGTAGCGGTCGAGCAGGTGGGTGAGCCGCCAGACGGGCAGGTCGTGCCGGCGGCTGAGCGTGTCCACCTGGTTGACGAGCGCCGGGTACCCCTCGGCACCGATGAGAGGGATGTGCTCGGTGACGCTGTCGGGGACACCCGCGGACAGGTCCTCACGGGCCGCGTCGACCGCATCCTGTGCCATGACGCGATAGGTCGTGTACTTGCCGCCGGCGATGGAGATGAGCCCCGGCTGGGGGCGGGCGACCGCGTGCTCCCGGCTGAGCTGCGAGGACTCCTCTGACTCTCCCGCCAGCAACGGTCGCAGACCGGCGTAGACGCCCTGAATGTCCTCACGGGTCAGCGGGGTGAGGAGCACGCCGTTGATCTGCTCGAGGATGTAATCGATGTCCGCGGACGTCGCCGCCGGGTGTGCCCGCGAGAGGTTCCAGTCGGTGTCGGTGGTGCCAATGATCCAGTGGGTGCCCCACGGGATGCAGAAGAGGACGGATTTTTCCGTCCGCAGGATCAGGCCCGTCTCGGAGTTGACCCGGTCACGGGCCACGACGATGTGCACGCCCTTGCTCGCGCGGACGTGGAACCGGCCGCGACCGCCGGCCATCCGCTGGATGTCATCAGTCCACACACCGGTGCAGTTGATGACCACCGAGGCCCTGACCTCGACCTCGTCGCCCGTCTCGACATCGAGGACCGTCGCACCCACGACCCGCTCACCTGCGTGCAGCAGACCGGTGACCTTTGCGGAGTTGAGGACAGTTGCTCCGTAGGAGGCTGCGGTACGCACGACCGTCAGGGTGTGACGAGCGTCGTCGCACTGGGCGTCGTGGTAGAGCAGGCCACCGTGGTGGACCGACGGCTTGAGGCCGGGCGCGATCCGCCGCACTCCCCCCTTCGTCAGTTGCTTGGTGCGGGGCACCGACCGGCCGCCGCCCATCGTGTCGTAGAGCGTCAGCCCTGCGGTCACGTACGGCCGCTCCCAGATCGGGTGCGAGAGCGGATACAGGAAGGAGACCGGCTTGACCAGGTGGGGCGCGATGCGCGTCAGCATCAGCTCGCGCTCCTTGAGCGCCTCGCGGACGAGCCCGAAGTTCAGCTGCTCGAGGTAGCGCACACCGCCGTGGAAGAGCTTGCTGGAGCGCGAAGAGGTGCCCGACGCGAAGTCGCGCTGCTCGACGAGAGCCACCTTGAGACCACGGGTGGCAGCGTCGAGAGCGACGCCGGCGCCGGTCACGCCACCGCCGATGACGAGGACGTCCAGGTCCTCTTCGGCGATGCGACGCCAGGCTGCGGCGCGCTGCGTTGGGTCAAGCGGGGTGGGATTCGGCATGGCACAACGGTAGTCGCGCTCCCCTCCATCGGTGAAGCCGACCTGACAAGATGCCGGACATGAGTGCACCGAAGACATACGTGCTGGCCATCGACCAGGGGACGACGAGCACCCGGGCGATGGTCTTCGACCGGGATGGCACCGTGATCGCGAGCGACCAGATCGAGCACGAGCAGATCTTCCCCAGGGCCGGCTGGGTCGAGCACGATGCCCTGGAGATCTGGGACCACACGCGGCGCGTCATCGGCGGCGCACTGGGCAAGGCCAACCTGAACAGCGGCCACATCGAAGCCGTCGGCATCACCAACCAGCGCGAGACGACGGTCGTGTGGGACAAGGCCGACGGGCGGCCGATCCACAATGCCGTCGTCTGGCAGGACACGCGCACCCAGGGGCTCGTCGACGAGCTGGCGCAGGATGGGGGGCTCGACCGCTTCAAGGAGGTCTGCGGGCTGCCGTTGGCGACCTACTTCGCCGGACCCAAGATCGCCTGGATCCTCGACCACGTCGAGGGCGCGCGCGAGCGGGCCGAGGCCGGCGAGCTGCTCGCCGGGACGATGGACACCTGGGTGCTGTGGAACCTCACCGGCGGTGGGGAAAACGAGGGTGTCCACGTCACCGACGTCACCAATGCCTCCCGCACGATGCTGATGGACCTGAAGACGCTCGCGTGGGACGAGGAGACCTGCGAGGCGATCGGGGTGCCGATGCAGCTGCTGCCCGAGATCCGCTCGTCGTCCGAGGTCTATGGCGAGTGCAAGCCCGGCGTGCTCAACGGGACGCCGATCGCCGGGATCCTGGGCGACCAGCAGTCGGCCACCTTTGGCCAGGCCTGCCTGACACCAGGGTCGGCGAAGAACACTTACGGCACCGGCAACTTCATGCTGCTCAACACCGGGACCGAGATCGTCACGAGTGACAGCGGTCTGCTGACGACCGTCTGCTACCAGCTCGGCGAGGAGCCGGCGGTGTACGCGCTCGAGGGGTCGATCGCCGTGACGGGATCGCTCATCCAGTGGCTGCGGGACAACTTGGGCTTCATCAAGGAGGCCCCCGAGGTCGAGCAGCTCGCGAGCAGCGTCGAGGACAACGGCGGGGTGTACTTCGTGCCAGCCTTCTCGGGGCTCTTTGCCCCGCACTGGCGGCCGGATGCCCGCGGCGCGATCCTCGGGCTGACCCGCTTCGCCAACAAGGGCCACATCGCCCGGGCGGCGCTGGAGTCCACGGCCTACCAGACCAAGGACGTCCTGGACGCGATGCAGGACGACGCCGAGCGGGCCGGTGGGCGCCTCACCGAGCTCAAGGTTGATGGCGGCATGGTGGCCAACGCGACCCTCATGCAGTTCCAGGCAGACGTGCTGGGGGTCGATGTCGTCCGGCCGAAGATTGCCGAGACCACGGCCCTCGGTGCCGCGTACGCTGCCGGCCTGGCCGTCGGGTACTGGGGATCCACCGACGAGATCGTCGACAACTGGTCGGAGGACGAGCGATGGTCGCCGTCGATGGACGAGGACGAGGTGGCACGGCTGCACCGCAACTGGACCAAGGCGATCAGCAAAACCCTCGACTGGGTGGACGAGGACGTGGTCTGAGCAGCGTGTCCCGTCTCGTTCAACCGTTGGTGCCGCCCGGTACGTGGGGCAGCCGACGACAGCCCGTGCTGTCGTCGGGCTCACGCATCCTGAGACCGTGGGTGGCGCAGGACGCTCCTGCGCTCGTCGAGGCCCATGCGGATCCCGACATCCGCCAGTGGCACTCCCGGTCGATGACGCTTCGGGAGGCCGGGGAGTGGATCCTGACGAAGGACGAAAGCTGGCGGCAGGAGTCGGCTGCGGACTGGGCGGGCGAGGTGGATGCCCACGTCGTCGGCCGGGTCGGATTCCGGTGGCTGACCTTGGGCGGGGGCTGTGCCGAGATCGCCTACTGGACACTCCCACGAGCCCGAGGGTACGGCCATGCCGTCAGCGCCGTCGGAATGCTGACCGAGTGGGCGATCGGCGCCGGCCTGCACCGCATCGAGCTGCGTCACTCCGTAGCCAACACTGCGTCATGTCGTGTCGCCGAGGCATGCGGCTATCGCGCTGAGGGCACTGCTGCCAGTGCCTTGCTCCATGCTGACGGCTGGCACGCCATGCACCTGCACGGGTTGGTCGCGTCCACCTGACCTGCTGTGGCGAAGGCGGGCTACGCCGCATCCGTCAGGCCCGCGAGGTGGACCTCGAGGGGCGAGTACTGGATGTCGAAGCCGCGGCCTTGATGCCGCAAATCAGCCCCATCGGCGCAGCGTGAGTGCTCTGGTTCAGATGGTTGCGGTCGCCCGTGTCCGAGCACGGGTGGCGCGACGCAGGAGTAGTCCTTGCCGGTCGGTGTTGTAAGGGTGACTTCGTGCGGTCCGCCGCCGGGATCCAACCCGGTCGAGACGACCTCGGCTCGCCACCCGGGGGCTTCCTTGACCAGGTTGTGCAGCTGACACTCACCCATCGCATTGATCGCTGACGTCTCGCCACCACGGGCGTGACCGGTCACGTGGTCGATGTCGCGGATCGGGGCGCCGCAGAAGGGCACCCGGCAGGTCGCGTCCCGTAGCTCGACCAACTGCCTCAACACCCCGGAGAACAGCCTGCGGGTGGAGTCCATCGCCACCAGGTCCCGGCCGCCCGGAGCGGTCCACAACCGCCGCAACCACGTCGCGGTCCCGGTGTCGCACAACCGCAGCAGGTGCTCACGAGCCATCACGCCGGGCATCGCACCCCACCCCGGAACCTCGACCTCATCACCCGGTACAGGCTCCGTGTCGCTGTCCGTGGGCACGACCGCGCCCTCGCGCATCACCAAGGCGACCTCGACCGGCTGGGGCTGGCCCTCCGCGCGACCGGACAACAGCTCCAGGGCCGTGTCAGCCATCCAGGCGCCCCGGCCCCGCTCATCCGCGACCCGAGCCGCGTCGACCGCCGGGTCACCCGTCGCGACCCACCGGGACTGCTCAGCCTTCTTCAACGCCGCAAACGCCCCGACCACATCCGTCAGCGGACCCAGGATGCTCAACCACGCCATCCCATCCGGCGCCGGACGCACCGACACATTCCTCGAAGCGACTGCCCTGCGACGGCGACGCACCAGAGCCTCTGCGTCCAGATCCACCGTTGCCCGATGCGCCGCAGCCGCCAGCTCCTTGTCACTGACCGTCGTCAGGCACCCCGCCAGCCTGCGGTCAGCCTCGAGGCGGTCCTCATGACTGAGACACGCGGTCTCACGAGCCACGATCGTCGCCCGCCACTCACACAACTCACCACACGTCAACGCCGCCAACGTGTGCGGCAGGTCATGCACCAAACCCTTCGCCAGGCCAACGTGCCGATCCGCCTGCCCCGGCGCGCACCGCCGAGCCAGAGCCAGCTCCGCCCGCGCCCCACGCCGGCGACACGACGCCTCACGCGCCGAGATCACCTCATCCACACGGTCCTGCGCCACCCGAGCATCGCGATCCTCGATAAAACGAGCCGTCGCGCGAGCCTGCAACGCCGCAGCCGCCCCCTTCGTCGCCTCCAACACAGAGACAACCTCCAACAGCTCCGCCTCGGACAAACCCTCCGCGCGAGCCGCGGACAACACCTCCAGCGAGGCAGCCAGCCGACCGGACAAGGACTCGCGCACCGGCGACCCATCCGCCGCGCTGCTGATCTCCACCTGATCGGTCATCGCGCCTCCCTTCGCTCCACCCATTATCGAACACCTGTTCGAACAATGCAAGGGGGTGGGGACAACTCTGTGACGAAGTCGCTCAGATCGCTGCGGCCCACGACCTCCTCGACACCACGAGTGTTCCACCGCTCACCGACAACGGATCTAGGGTGACCTCGTGACCGACCACTACTTCACCGACTCCCCCGCAGCGACCGACAAGCAGCGGCGCTCCCACGTCGTCGAGCTGGCCGGGCGCGAGGTCACCGTCGAGACCGCGGGCGGCATCTTCTCCCCCGGTGGTCTCGACCGCGCGACGGCGATCCTCCTCGACGAGGTGCCCGAGCCCCCTTCTGCCGGAGACCTGCTCGACATCGGCTGTGGTTGGGGGCCGATCGCTCTCACTCTCGCGATGCACTCCCCCGAGGCCACCGTCTGGGCCGTGGACGTCACCGAGCGTGCTCTCGACCTCACCCGCCGCAATGCCGCGTCGCTGGGTCTCGACAACGTGCGGACTGCCCGGCCGGACGAGGTCCCGGCAGACCTCCCCTTCGCCGCCATCTGGTCCAACCCGCCGATCCGCATCGGCAAGCCGGCCGTACAGGAGCTGCTGAGCACGTGGCTCCCCCGTCTGGCGAAGGGGGCCGACGCCCACCTCGTCATCGGCAAGAACCTCGGAGCCGACGGCTACGCCTCGTGGATCACCAGCGAGCTCGGCCTGCCGACGCAGCGCGTCACGACGAGCAAGGGCTTCAGGGTCCTGCGCGCCAGCCGGCCCGAGGTGGGTTGACGAGGTCGCCGTCCCAGGTCAGATCGGCGTCTTCGTCCACCTCGTAGGCCTCGAGGCGCCCGTCCGCCAGCACCGCGTCGACGAGTGACCGAGACCCGGCGACGATCGTGCTGTCCCAGTCGATCTCGCTCGCGACGACCCACGAGTGGTCTGCCGGCCAGATCATCTGCGGGCTGACGTCATCGAAGGCCGGGTGGCCGGCGAGCTCCTCCACCGATGTCGCGAAGAGGTGCATCTCCCGATCGGGCCACGCGAAGTAGTCGCCCCCGGCAGCAGCCCTGGCACGACGCGCTCGACGCCCCTCCCACCACTGCCGCACGGTGCGGGGCAGCACGTCGGCATAGGTGACACCCTCGGCGGGCAGCTCACCCCAGCCGTTCCAGATGCCGGCCGCGACGTCTCGCGGTGTCGCGGTCGCGCCTGCCAGGTGCTCTGCGAGCGCCGCCAGCAGATGCTGGTCGAGATGACCCTCCCGGGTCTGCCCCACCTGCCAGCCGTCCTCGAAGTCCACCCCCTGGTGCATGTCCGCAAGCCGGTTCCACTGGACGAGCGGGTGCATGGTCAGCCCCTGACGCTCAGCCACGTGTGACCACCGCCAGGTGGTCTGCTGCAGCATCGGGTGGATGCCCCACTCATCGGTGATCGTGAGGTCTTCCAGACTCGCCGGCACCGGGTGCAGGACCCGCGCGTACGCCTCGAAGCTCACGCCAGCCACCCCACCGACCCGCCCCCAGCCACCGACCCTCTCCAGCAGCCAGTCACCGCACGTCACATCCGTCATCAGCTCCACATCGAGAGCCTAGGACGCCCTCACGGCTTGCTCAGGTACCGCCACCAGTCCGGGTCGACCACCATCGCCGACCCGCCGCCCGCTCGGGTCGGCTCGGCCGCGGCCTCGTGGTCACGTCGGTCGTGCACGCGGATGCCGGTGGCATTGCCGAGGCGATCGACCTTCCTGGTCGTGTGTCCCAGCGACTCCAGGTACTCGCCGACCGTCCCGTCGGCGAGCGACGGTTCCAGCTCGGTCGAGGACCCGTTGCGCGAGGAGATCCGTGGCGCGGCCAGGGAGTCACCGATCGGCATCCCGCGGTCGGTGACGCCGGCGACGAGCTGGGCGACGGTCGTGATGATCGTGGCGCCGCCGGGACTGCCAGCCGTCATCCACGGATTGCCGTCCTTGAGCACGATGGTCGGTGCCATCGAGGAGCGCGGTCGCTTGCCGGGCCCGGGGAGGTTGGGGTCGGGGACACCCTGGGTCACGGGCGTGAAGTTGAAGTCCGTCAGCTCGTTGTTGAGCAGGAACCCGTAGCCGGGGACGACCATGCCGCTGCCGCCGTACTGCTCGATCGTCAGCGTGTAGGTGACGGCATTGCCGTCCTTGTCGACAGCGGTCAGCGAGGTCGTGTGCTGGTCCTGCGCCCCCACCTGCGTGGTCTCTCCAGACGTCTGGCAGTCCTCGTAGGAGCCATCAGGCGAGCCGAAGGGGACGGGGCGTGTCATCGCCTTGCCCGCGTCGAAGAGGCACGACCGCTCGTCCGCAAACCCTTGGGAGACAAGCTCCTTGGCCGGGACGCCGGGCACATCACCGACATAGCGGTTGCGGTCGGCGAAGGCGGTGGCCGAGGCCTCGGCGAACCAGTGCGCCCACTCCCCCTCGGACAGGTCCTCGGTCTGCTTGCCGGTCCGCTCCTCGTAGGACTCGAGGAGGTTGAGGATCTCGCTGACCGCGATGCCGCCCGAGCTCGGCGTCGGCATCCCGTAGACGTCCAGACCTCGGTGCTCGCTGTGCGTGGGCTCCTTGACCAGAGCCTTGTAGGAACGCATGTCGGCCATCGTCATCTGGCCCCGCGGCACGGAGACCCCGGGGGCGGTGCGCGGGTTGCGCGCCGTCTTGACGACGGCCTTGCCGAGGTCACCGCGCTGCATCGCGTCGGCACCGTGCGTGCGCATCAACCGATAGGACGTGGCCAGGTCGGGGTTGCGCAGGATCGCCCCGGTCTTGATCGGCTCGCCACCGGGGAGATAGATCTTGGCAGTGTCAGGGAACTTGGCGAAGCGGTCGGCGTTGTCGACCGTGGCCTCGTGGAAGGGCTGGTCGACGACGAAGCCCTTGCGGGCGACCATCTCAGCCGGCTTGAGCAGCGTGTTGAGCGACTTCGTGCCATAGCGATCAGCCGCCATCTCCCACGTGGCCGGGGTCCCCGGGACGCCCACGGACAGACCGGAGTTGACCACGGTGTCGAAGTCCATCGCGGCGCCGTCGGCCCCGACGAAGACCTTGTCGTGGAAGCTGCCGGGTGCGGTCTCGCGTCCGTCGATCGTCTCGACCTCACCGGACGTGGCGTCGTAGTGGACGAAGAAGCCGCCACCCCCGAGCCCGGAGGTGTAGGGCTCGACGACGCCAACGGCAGCCGCCATGCCGATCGCTGCGTCGGCCGCGTTGCCGCCGCTGTCGAGGATGTCGATCCCGATCTGGCTGACGATGGGATCGACGGAGGCCACCGCCCCGCCACCGCCTCGCATCACCGGCATCTTGGGCAGGTCATGCCCCACGGGTGGTGGCCCCGCCTCGGGGACCGCGGTGGCCCCGCGAGACATGGCGAAGGGGGGACCTCAGATGAGCGTCGTCGTCCCGTCGGCCACCAAGACCGCGGGCCCGGCCAGCTCGACCTCACGGCCGGCCAGCAGCCGCACGCGCAAGGTCCCGCCGGGGACCTCGACCGTCATCTCGCCGGTGGCATCGACATCGCCCGACCAGAAGGCCGTGCCGATCGCCGCCGCGCACACGCCGGTCCCGCAGGAACGGGTCTCTCCCACCCCACGCTCGTGGACCCGCATCGAGATGCGGCCGGGACCGAGGACCCTGACGAACTCGACATTGCTGCCCTCCGGCGGCACCGGGTTGACCATCGGAGGTTGACGGAGCCGGATGCCGTTGAGGTTCACGTTTTCGGGGAGTGCCACGACGGTGTGCGGGTTGCCCAGGTCGAGCGAGAGCGCGGAGTACGGCTCGGTGATGTCCTCGGCCTCCTCGACGTGCACGAGCGAGTCGAAGCCCTGCGCCTGCGCCTTGGCCTCGTCGACGAAGCGCCAGGTACCCATGTGGGTCACGACCTCGTCACCCTCGAAGCGGATCTGCCGGATGCCGGCCCGGGTGGCGATGGCGAAGGACTCCCCCACCAGCCCCTCACGGCGCAGCCAGGTCGCGAAGACCCTGGTGCCATTGCCGCACATCTGGGCGAGCGTCCCGTCGGCGTTGTGGTAGTCCATGAACCACTCGGCCTCGTCGGCCAGTGCCCGGATGTCCTCCTCGGCGGCCTTGGCCGTGCGGACGATGCGGATCACGCCGTCACCGCCGATGCCGGCCTGGCGGTCGGCGAGCAGGGCGACCTGCGCGGGGGTCAGGTCGAGCTCGCCGTCGAGGTCGGGCACGAGGACGAAGTCGTTTTCCGTGCCGTGGCCCTTGGTGAAAGGCAGGTTCATGGTGTCCATTGTGTCGGACGTCGGGTGAGGTCCAGCGCCGCGGCACGCAGGTCGGCGCCTGCGGCGTCCAGCCACTCCACCCGCGGGTCGGGACGCCACCACGACTCCTGCCGGCGCGCGTAGCGTCGCGTGGCGCGCGAGGTGTCGGCGATGGCCTCCTCGCGACCCCATCGACCGTCGAGCTCACCGAGCGCTTGGGCATATCCGATGGCTCGAGAGGCGGTGCGCCCGCCGCGCAGACCGGCTGCGTCGAGGCGGGCCACCTCGTCGAGCAGCCCGCCCTCCCACATCCCGCGAGCCCGGCGCTCGATCCGCTGCGTCAGCGCGTCCCAGTCGTCGCGCAGCCCGATGACGAGCGAAGGGCGGCGGTAGCGCTTGGTCGGCGCCGTGGCCGAAAAAGGTCGACCGGTGATCTCGACGACCTCGAGCGCACGGATGATCCGTCGGATGTTGTTGGGCTCGATGGCCTCCGCTGCCGCCGGGTCGAGCTCACGCAACCGATGACGAAGGGCGTCACTCCCCCCTTCGTCCTGCGCCTGGGTCTCGAGACGTGCCCGGACCGCGGGATCCGTCGGCGGGATCTCGAGATGGTCGAGGGCCGCGCGGACATAGAGCCCCGACCCACCGGCGAGGACCGGCACGTGACCACGCCCGAGGATCTCGGCGATCGTCGCCTCGGCCCGCGACTGGTAGTCGGCGAGCGTCGCCTCGTCGGTCACCTCGAGCACGTCGAAGAGGTGGTGCGGGATGCCGCGCCGCTGGTCGACCGGCAGCTTGTTGGTGCCGATGTCCATGCCGCGGTAGAGCTGCATGGCGTCGGCGTTGACGACCTCGCCACCAAGCTCCTCGGCGAGGTCGAGCGCGAGGTCGGACTTGCCGGTCGCCGTGGCGCCGACGACGGCGATGACCTGGGGGATCACTCGGTGTCGAGGTCCTCGTCGTCAAGGTCCGGGTCGTCGTGGCCGAAGGGGTCGGGCCCCTCCCCCGGCATCCAGGTCAGGCCGGGGACGCCCCAGCCTTCAGCCTTGACGGCCTTGCGGGCCTTCTTCTTCCACTTGTCGCCCAACCGGTCGACGTAGAGGAAGCCGTTGAGGTGGTCGTACTCGTGCTGCATGCAGCGGGCGAACCAACCGGTCGCGGAGAAGGCGATCTCGTTGCCGTCCCAGTCGTAGCCCGTGACCGCGGCGCTCTCGCCACGGCGAAGGGGGAAGGAGTACCCCGGCACGGACAGGCAGCCCTCGGACTCGTTGTCGCGGTCGGGCTCGCCGACGGCTGGCTTCGTCGCCTTGACGTAGGGGTTGATGACATGGCCCAGGGTGGGGACGCCGTCGTCGTTGGCCATGCTCCACGTGTAGATCCGCAGGCCGAGGCCGATCTGCGGCGCGGCCAGGCCGACCCCGTGGGCGGCCTCCTGCGTTGCGTACATGTCCTCGACGAGCGTGCGCAGCCGGGCGTCGAACTCGGTGACCGGCTCCGCACGGGTGTGCAGGACCGGCTCTCCCGTGATGGTGATGGGGTGGATCGTCATGGGCGGCATCTTCTCACCTGTGTCGCCACGCAGCGGACGAGCCCCGACGCCGTGGTGGCGTCGGGGCTCGTCGGGAGCGGTGGGACTCAGGCCTGCTTGATGGCCGAGATCTCGAGGTTGAGCGTGATCTTCTTGGAGACGAGGACGCCACCGGTCTCGAGGGGGGCGTTCCAGGAGAGGTTCCAGTCCTCGCGCTCGACGACGGTGGACGCGGAGAAGCCCGCACGCACGTTGCCGAAGGGGTCCTGGGCGGTGCCCTCGAACTCGGCCTTGAGGGTGACCGGCTTGGTGATGCCCATGATGGTCAGGTCACCGTTGAGGTCGAACTCGTTGCCCTCGACATTGGCGATGCCCGTGGAGACGAAGGTGATCTCCGGGTGGTTGTCGACGTCGAAGAAGTCAGCGGACTTGATGTGACCGTCGCGGTCTGCGCTGCCGGTGTCGACCGAGGCGGTCTTCATCGTGGCGGTCGCGGAGGAGGCGGACAGGTCGTCGGCCACGGTGATCGTGCCCTCGAGGTCGCGGAAGTAGCCGCGGACCTTGGTGACCATCGCGTGGCGGGCGACGAAGCCGACCTCGCTGTGGCTGGCGTCGACGACGTAGGTGCCGGCGGCGAGGTCCTGCAGGGCGGTGGTGGTGGCGACATCGGTCATGTGGAGCTCCTTGTGGGCGAATCAGGTGGTGTGGTGAACACGTACGACATTAGAGGTATTTGGTTGTTGTGTCAACTATTGGTTTTTCAACCACCTTCACCATACGCCGCCAGCGGTTGAAGAGCAGGGAATGTCGTGTTTGGGTGGAGACACAGCCCTTCCGGGCAACCGACGACAGAAGGAGAACACCATGGGATTCGACGATCTCAAGGGCAAGGCCACTGACGCTCTCGGTGAGCACGGCGACAAGGTCGAGGGCGTGAGCGACCAGGGCCTCGACAGGGCTGGCGAGTTCGCTGAGGGCAAGGGCCTCGACTCCGAGAAGAGCGACCAGGGTCGCGAGTTCCTCGACGGCAAGATCGGCGAGTGAGCTTCCGCTCCTGATGACGAAGGGGGTCGGTCACCATTGTGGTGACCGACCCCCTTCGTCGTGCTCTGAGGAGCGTGCTCGGGCGTGCGCTCAGGCCCCGCAGGCGGGTGCGCTGACCTGCACCGGGTCGGGAGCGCCGATGCTCGGCATGCCGAGCGAGACGCCCGGCTTGGCGACCGCGCCCTCGGCACCCTTGCCCTGCAAGGCTGCCCACGCGTCACCGCCCGTGGTCCGACGGACCGAGAAGGTCCCCCCGTCGAGGGCGGAGTCCGCGACAAGGTGGTGCGGGGCCCCGTAGGTGACGCCGACGGTGACCATGTCCCCGGGGCGCGGACGCTCCGACTCCGGCAGGTCCTCGGGCAGCGCGAAGTGGACCAGACGGTTGTCGGGCGCACGACCGCTGAGGCGCGCCGTGGCTCGGTCCTTGCGGCCCTCCCCCACTGCGACGAGGACCTCGAGCTCCCGCCCCTCCTGCTCGCGGTTGCCCGCCCAGGAGATCTCCTCCTGCAGCGCGATGAGACGCTCGTAGCGCTCCTGGACGACCTCCTTGGGCACCTGGTCGGCCATCGTCGCCGCCGGCGTGCCGGGGCGGATCGAGTACTGGAAGGTGAAGGCGGAGCTGAAGCGCGACTCGCGCACCACGCGCAGGGTCTCGGCGAAGTCCTCCTCGGTCTCCCCCGGGAACCCGACGATGATGTCGGTCGTGATCGCTGCGTCCGGGATGCGCTCGCGCACCCGCTCGATGATCCCCAAGAAGCGCTCCGAGCGATAGCTGCGCCGCATGGCCTTGAGCACGCGGTCGGAGCCGGACTGCAGCGGCATGTGCAGGCTCGGCATGACATTGGGCGTCTCGGCCATGGCCTCGATGACGTCATCGGTGAAGGCCGCCGGGTGGGGGCTGGTGAAGCGCACCCGCTCCAGCCCCTCGATGTCACCGCAGGCGCGCAGCAACTTGCCGAAGGCCAGCTTGTCGCCGAACTCGACGCCATAGCTGTTGACGTTCTGCCCCAGCAGGGTCACCTCGAGGACGCCCTGGGCCACGAGCGCCTCGAGCTCCGCGAGGATCTCGCCGGGGCGGCGGTCCTTTTCCTTGCCGCGCAGGGCCGGGACGATGCAAAAGGTGCAGGTGTTGTTGCAGCCGACCGAGATCGAGGTCCAGCCCGAGTAGGCCGAGTCGCGCCGCGTGGGCAGCGTCGAGGGGAAGGTCTCGAGGGACTCGAGGATCTCGACCTGCGCCTGCTCGTTGTGCCGCGCGCGATCCAGCAGCGCCGGCAGCGAGCCGATGTTGTGCGTGCCGAAGACGACGTCCACCCAGGGCGCGCGATCGACGATCGTGTCGCGGTCCTTCTGTGCCATGCAGCCGCCCACAGCGATCTGCATGTCGGGGTTGCGCTGCTTGAAGGGACGCAGCATCCCGAGGTTGCCGTAGAGCTTGTTGTCGGCGTTTTCTCTCACCGCGCAGGTGTTGAAGACGACGACATCAGCCACCTCACCCCGGTCGTCGGTGGGCAGGCTCGAGATGTCCACGTAACCGGCCGTCTCGAGGAGACCGGCCAGCCGCTCGGAGTCGTGGACATTCATCTGGCACCCGTGGGTGCGCACGTCATAGGTCTTGGGCGATGCAGTCATGGCCCACCAAGGGTACGTCCGCTCACCCGATGCGGGTGTAGGTGATCTCCAGCTCGAGGTCGGTGACCTCCGGGCCGACGAACATGCCACGGAAGGGAGAGACGTCGTCATAGTCGCGGCCGCGGCCGATCACCACGTGGTCGAGCCCGACCGGACCGACGTTGGTGGGGTCCAGCGGGTGCCACCCGCCGTCCCACAGCTCGATCCACGCGTGGTTGCGCGCCTGGACCGTCGTGCCACGCTCGACCTCGCCGTCCTCGACGGTGAGATAGCCACTGACATAACGGGCCGGGATCCCGATGGACCGCAGTGCGCCGAGGGTCAGGTGCGCGAAGTCCTGGCAGACCCCACCGCGACGCTCCCAGACCTCGGCGGCCGTGGCCTGCCACCCGGTGATGCCCTGCTCGTAGCTCAGCGCCTCGTGAACCCGCCCGACGATGGCGATGGCCGCGGCGCGCGGGGTCGGTGCGTCCGCGTGATCGCGGGCGAGCGCCGCCACCTCCTCCGGAGGATCGGTGCGCCCCGTCTGCGCCAGGTACTCGCTGAGCCGGTCGATCGTCCCCTCGTCACGCACGGTGTCCCACCCTGCGGCATCCGCCTGGACCGGCAGCTCAGAGCGCTCGACGGTGCTCACGGCCTCGATCTCGAGGACGCCGTGGGGCGTCTGGGACTCCATCGCCATGACCTGCGTGCCCCAGTGGTCCTCGTAGACATTGCTCCAGCTGAGCGGACGCACCCGGACACGGGCCTCGAGGGTGGCCTGGCCCGGCTCGCTGACAGGGATCATCCGCAGCTCGTTGTGTGCCGCCGTGACCTCTCCGTCGTAGCGCATGGTCGTGCGGTGGACGATCCGGTGACGCCTGCTGCTCATACGATCTCTCCCGTCCACTCCTGGACCGGCGCGGACATGAAGTACCGCGTGCCGATCGCGTCCGATGCCGCCATGACGGCGTCCTGCACCAGCTGCATCCGCTCGGGAAGGTCGTGCAGGACCGTGGCGGGGTTGCTGAACTCCAGCGAGGTGCGGATCTGACCGAGGATGCGACGGGCCTCGTCGGAGAAGCCCACCCGGTCCTTGTCCGGCGACAGGTTGATCAACCGGTCCTCCGCCTCCTTCAGCGCGGCGATGACCGAGCGTGGGAAACGCCGGTCGAGCGTGAGGAAGGCCGCGGCCGTCCGGTCGGTGACGACTCCACGCATGGTGCGCAGCATGGCCTGCTGCGCGCCACAGCTGGCCAGGACCGAGCCCCAGCCGGGCCCGAAGTCGCTGGCACCCGTCGCCACGAGCCGGGCGGTCATGTCAGCACGCTCCAGCGCGCGACCGAGCACGAGGAAGTCCCATGCGTCGTCGTGGCTCATCGTCGTGTCCGTCAGCCCGTCGAGGAGCGCAGCACGCTCCCGCACCCAGCCGAGGTGGTGCTGGGTGGCCCGCCCGGGGGTGAAGGCATTCCACCGGTGGTAGGTCGTGTTGATCGCCTCCCACATCTCGGTGGAGACCGTCTCGCGGGCCCGCCGCGCATTTTCGCGGGCCTGGTGCCACGACCCGGAGACGGCGTTGGGGTTGTTGGCATCGAAGACGAGCATCCGGCTCGTCCCGGTGTAGTCGACCTCGCCGACCTCCTCGTAGCCCATGATCCCGCGCAGCACCATCGTGCAGGCGGTCTGCTCATCCGCTGCGGGGTCCTCCAGCAGCTGCAGGCGCAGGACGTCGACGATCCGGGCGGTGCCGTCGGCCCGCTCGACATAGCGGCCGATCCAAAAGAGTGAGTCCGCGATCCTGCTGAGCATCACAGCTCCTCCTCGCTGGGGTCCTGCGACTGCGACTGTGACTGGCTCTGGGTCGCTCCCGGCGCGGCATCACGCTCGTGCGTCCCGGCGCCGGTACCGAGGAAGATGACCTCACGC
Source organism: Janibacter limosus NBRC 16128 (assembly GCF_001570985.1). Taxonomy (GTDB): domain Bacteria; phylum Actinomycetota; class Actinomycetes; order Actinomycetales; family Dermatophilaceae; genus Janibacter; species Janibacter limosus. The sequence continues at coordinate 55,809 of NZ_BCSS01000016.1, forward strand.
TCGTCGACATCAGGGGTCAGCCGGTTGTAGCGACCGGCGAGGACCCAGGTGTCCTTGGACCCGCCTCCCTGGCTGGAGTTGACGACGAGCTGCCCCTCGGGGAGCGCGACGCGGGTGAGTCCGCCGGGCAGGACCTGCACGTCGTTGCCGTCGTTGACCGCAAAGGGCCGCAGGTCGACGTGTCGCGGACGCAGCTTGCCGTCGATGAGGGTGGGGACCGTCGACAGCTGCACCACCGGTTGGGCGATCCACCCGCGGGGGTCCTCCTGCAGCTTGGTGCGCAGCGCGTCGAGCTCCTCACCGCTGGCTGCCGGGCCGATGACCAGGCCCTTGCCACCCGAGCCGTCGACCGGCTTGGTGACCATCTCGTCCAAGCGCCCGAGGACCTCCTGCAGGGCCTCTGGCTCCTGGAGGCGATAGGTGTCGACATTGGGCAGGATCGGGTCCTCGTCGAGGTAGTACCGGGTCAGGTCCGGCACATAGGAGTAGACGAGCTTGTCGTCGGCCACGCCGTTGCCGATGGCATTGGCCAGGGTAACGCGGCCGGCGCGGACCGCGGAGATCAGTCCGGTCACGCCGAGCATCGAGTCGCGGCGGAAGTGCACCGGGTCGAGGAAGTCGTCATCGATGCGTCGGTAGATGACGTCGACGCGCTCCTCCCCGTGGGTGGTGCGCATCCGCACCTCGCCACCGCGGACGACGAGGTCACGGCCCTCGACGAGCTCGACGCCCATCATCCGGGCGAGGAGCGTGTGCTCGAAGTAGGCGCTGTTGTAGACGCCGGGGGTGAGGACGACGACCGTCGGGTCGGCCCTCCCTTCGGGCGCCGAGGCGCGCAGTGCCTGCAGGAGCATCCGCGGGTAGTCGTGCACCGGCCGGATGCGCATGGTGGCGAAGGCCTCGGGGAAGACATTGGTCATCGCGCGACGATTGGCGATGACGTACGAGACGCCCGACGGCACCCGCACATTGTCCTCGAGGACGCGGAAGGTGCCCTCCTCGTCGCGGATGAGGTCGATGCCGCTGACGTGTGCGCGCACGCCATTGGGTGGGCGCAGGCCGGTCACGGCGCGGTGGTAGTGACTGGAGGTGGAGATGAGCTTCCACGGGATGATGCCGTCCTCGACCGCCCGCGGGAGGCCACTCGGGCGGCTGTAGATGTCATCGAGGAAGGCCTCGAGCACCTTGACCCGCTGGGCGACACCGAGCTCGACGTCCTGCCAGGCCTCCGCGTCGATCACGCGAGGGACCGCGTCCAGAGGGAAGGGACGCTCCTCGCCGGCGTGGTCGAAGGTCACGCCCTGCTCGAAGAACATCCGGGCGAGGGCGTCCGCGCGATCCTTCAGCTCCTGCGGCTCCATGGAGCGAAGGGTGTGGTGGATCGGCTTGTACGGCTGGCGGGGTTCACCCCCTTCGTCCAGCATCTCGTCCCATGCCGCACCGCGTGCGTATGTCCCGAAGAGAGAGTCACTGTCAGTCACGGCGCCCACACTACGCAGACGGGACCTCACAACGGCGGACGAGCGGCGAGGTCAGCCGTTGTAGTGCTGCCAGAGGCCGTACGCACTCGGGTTGAGCGGGGCCCCGACGTCCGCCGTACTCAGCTGGCCGCCGGCGTACTCGCCGTGCACATAGATCATGAGATTGACGTCCGCGTCACCACCGATTTCGTCCGACAGTGCCCGCAGTGCCGCGTCAAAGACCTGCTTCGCCGCCGCCTCGTCGTCCGGGAGCTGCACTCCCCCACGCAGGGAACGACTACCGCCCCCGGGCTTCTCGATCGTCAGGTTACTGCCCTCGACCCCGTCGACTGCACGAACGACCTCGTTGAGCCGGTCGGCATCGAGGCCGCCTCGACCGCAAGCAGCGAGCACTGTGGAGATGAATCCCATGGTCAACACCGTTCTCCGGGTCGTCGGCATGGCGTCGACTCTAGCCACCGTCCGAGCGCTCAGTCGTCGTACTCCCTGCGCAGCTCGACATCGCGTCCGGACACCTGCGAGCCGTCGTGCTCACCCACGATGAAGTTGTCGAGTCCCTCCTCGTATGCCTGCAGGGCAGGGTCGTGCGAGGCCTGCACCGAGTTTGCGTACAGGGCGTGGCTGTGGTTGTCGATCGGGTTGATCCCCCACCCCGGGCTGTCGAGCACCACGCGGGTCTCGCCGGGTCCGTTGCCGGTGAACATCTGGTGGACATTGGGCAAGCCGAGGTAGTGGTCGCCCAGGTCCAGACGCGGCACGACGTCCCCGCGGTGCTGGAGGTTGAGTGCCTGCACGTCATCGGGGATGTCGAAGCCGTCCACCGGAGACCCGTAGGTGACCGAGTGGGTGACGTTGAAGTCGTCGGTGAAGGCGGGGTCGGACAGCAGCGCGTTGGTGATGATCCCGCCCTGGGAGTGGCCGACGAGCATCACCGGGTCGTCCGACTCGACGCCCGCCGCGGTCAAGGCGTCCTGCACGGCCTGCATGGCAGCGGTCTGCTCCCCGGAGATGCTGGCGAGGTTGCCGGTGAGGTCCAAGGGGTTGGCGTCCGTGTGCGGCCACCACCGCTCGGTTCCCGGGACGTTGACGATGTAGGACGTCTCGCCGTCCTTGGTCACCTCGGTGACACGGACACTGCCGGAGCCGTCCTCGCCGCGGACCTCGTAGGCGTCCGAGGTGCTCCGCAGGATCTCGTCGAGGGAGGTCGGAGGACGCAGCTCGGGGTGCGTGCCAGCGTCATTGCTGACCTGCGAGTCTCCCAGCTCGGTGACCTCCCCTGCGCGTCCGTGGCCGTCGTCGAGGATGTGGCGGTCAGCGCCCGTGAGGATGTTGGTGAGCACACCGACACCGGTGCCGCCGACCATCAGGACGCTCGCGACGACCTCGGAGATCCGCGGCAGACGCCCCTCCGTGAAGATCTGCGTGAACTGACCGAGCAGGTTGACCTGGGCCTCGACGTTGCGGATGAAGCCGTCACCGATGCCGTCCAACCACTGGGCGACGTCGGCAGCCACTGACTTGGCCTGCTGGCCGATCCAGCTGAGCCCCTCCGTGGCCTGCCCGCCCAACCAGGCGAGCCCGTCCTTGGCCTCGCCACCGAGCCAGTCGAGTCCGTCCTTGACATCGCCGGCGGTGTCCTTGGCGGTGTCGATGACGTCCGTACCGAAGTCCTTGACATCCCCGGCCGTGTCCTTGACCTCGTCGACGACATCACCGACCTTGTCCTTCGCCCTGCTGAACAGGTTGCCGTCGTCGTCCTCCTCCTCTTCCTCGTCCTCGTCGTCGGGCTCGCTGTCCAGGATGTCCTTGCCGAAGTCCTTGTCGGCGAAGCGTGTCCACCACGGCTCGTCAGCCGTGCGATCGGTCCACCCCCCGTTGCCCGGGGTGCCGGCACCACCAGATGCACTCTCCTGCTGCTCGGCCTGCCCCAGCAGATCATCGGCCGCCCGGCGCAGGGCCTCGGCCATCCGCTCGAGCGCCGGCGACTGAGACGTCCACCCCTTGTCGAACTGCTCCAGGTCCGTCCCGCTCCACGCCTCTCGCAGGATGGCCAGCTGGCCATCCCCCTGCTGACGGACATCACCAGCGGTCTGGGCAGAGGTGCGGATCTGCCCGGCGACCTCTCGGACCCGGGCGAGGTCCATCCCCTCGCTGAGACTCATCGGCCCGCAGCCTCGGTCGCGATCTCGCTCACGAGGTTGTACGCACCCGTGACGTACCAGATGAGGTCGGCTGCCAGGTCCCCGTCCTCCACAGCGACCACCGCCACGGCATCAGGCGTGGAGCGCAGGGAGTACAGCTGCTCCCCCACGACCGTCCAGCGGCAGGCGCCGACGGGTGTCACGTCGTCGGGGCCGGTGACGGCGCCCACGAGCAGGGCAACCTCCGCGGACCCACCGGCCAGCACTGCGCGCAGCTCCGGGTCGAGCTCGGGCGCGGTCTCGAGGATCTCCGCGGGGGTGCGACCGAGTGGGTCGCCCTCGAGCCGCTGCGCGAGCTGCTCGACGGCCTCCGGCGTCACCTTCAGGTCTCTCTGTCGCGAGGGTGGCGTGATGTGCAGCGGGGCACGGAGGGCATCGCGTGGGGGCAGGACCCGACGCACCGCCAACCACAGGTCCTCGGGCGGGAAGGCGACCAGCTCGACCGCTTCCTCGCGGGACACCGGCTCGTAGGCCGTGGGCGTCGTCCGCAGCGCCACGCGCTGGGTGCGACACAGTCCGAGACCCGGCAGGAGCGAGATCTCGGACTCGAAGGAGACCTCACCCTCGCGCGCCACGATCTTGATCTGGACGGGAGCTGCGGGGGACGCGGCAAGGGCGTCGGACCAGGCGGGCAGCAGCGCTCTCCCTGCGGCGAGACCTGCCCTCTCGAGCTCGGCCCAGACGGCGGGATCCTCTGCGCCGGCCGTTGCCTCACTGGTCGCGACCCCGACGGCGGTGTCGAAGGCTGCCTGCGTCATCCGGCGGATCTTGGCCGAGCGCTGCGGCTCGCCGGTCTGCGCGGTCATGGGCTCCCCTGTCGTCGTCGACCGGAGCGGACACCGGTCCTCGACAACAAACTAGGGCCGCGGACCCCTCGCGGGAATGGGGAGTGCTCCCCGGTCAGTCCCGCTGATGCTCCGGCTGGGCGTCGAGCGCCTCGGCGATGACGACCCTGGCCACGTCGCTGCCGTACCCCTTGCGCGCGAGCATCCCGGCGAGGCGACGCGTCTGGACGGTGCGGTCCAGGCCATGCATGGAGCGCAGCTTTTTGGCGACGAGCTCATGGGCGCGGGCCCGCTCGTCCTCCGGGTCGACCTCGTCGAGCACCGCCTGGGCGAGCTCCTCGTCGACCCCCTTTTTGCGCAGCTCGTGGGACAACGCCCGGCGGGCCAGGCCGCGCCCGGCCTGCTTGGAGCGGACGAAGGCCTGCGCGTAGGCCTCGTCGTCGACCAGCCCCACCTGCTCGAAGCGGTCGAGCACCTCGGCCGCGACATCGTCGGGGCAGTCCTTGCGGCGCAGCGCCTTTTCCAGCTCGGACCTCGACTTGGGCGACCCAGTCAGCAGTCGCAGGACGACGGCACGGGCCACGGCGTACGGGTCGGCGTCCGCGTCCTTGGTCTGCGGGTCGGGGGGTGGCGCCTGCGCGCCCTGGTCTTCCCTGATCTGGTCCGGCACCGGCGTGCCTGCCTCGACAGCGGAGACCGCCGCACGCAGCCCTTCGAGCGTGCGTGCGGCGGCGGCCTCGTCAGTGCTCATCCGATGCCTCAGAAGTCGACCGGGACCTCGGCCGGCTCGTCGGCCGACTCCTCGACGGGTCGGACACCGATGCCGAGCTTGGTCTTGATCTTGGCCTCGATCTCCTCGCCGAGCAGCGGGTTGTCCTTGAGGAACTTGCGGGCATTTTCCTTGCCCTGGCCCATCTGGTCGCCCTCGTAGGTGTACCAGGCGCCCGCCTTGCGGACGAAGCCGTGCTCGACGCCCATGTCGATCAGGCCACCCTCACGCGAGATGCCCTGGCCGTAGAGGATGTCGAACTCGGCCTGCTTGAAGGGCGGCGAGACCTTGTTCTTGACGACCTTGACGCGGGTGCGGTTACCGACCGCGTCGGTGCCGTCCTTGAGCGTCTCGATGCGACGCACGTCGAGACGGACCGAGGCGTAGAACTTCAGCGCCTTGCCACCCGTGGTCGTCTCGGGCGAGCCGAACATGACGCCGATCTTTTCGCGGAGCTGGTTGATGAAGATCGCGGTGGTGCCCGAGGTGCTCAGCGCACCCGTGATCTTGCGCAGGGCCTGGCTCATCAGGCGGGCCTGCAGACCGACGTGGCTGTCACCCATCTCGCCCTCGATCTCGGCGCGGGGGACGAGTGCCGCGACGGAGTCGATGACGATGATGTCGAGTGCACCGGAACGGATGAGCATGTCGGCGATCTCGAGAGCCTGCTCACCGGTGTCCGGCTGGCTGACCAGGAGGGCGTCGGTGTCGACGCCCAGCTTCTTGGCGTAGTCAGGGTCGAGCGCGTGCTCGGCGTCGATGAAGGCCGCGATGCCACCGCCACGCTGGGCGCTGGCGACGGCGTGCAGGGCGACGGTCGTCTTGCCGGAGGACTCCGGACCGTAGATCTCGACGACTCGACCGCGGGGCAGCCCGCCGATGCCGAGGGCCACGTCCAACGCGATCGACCCGGTGGGGATGACCGCGATCGGAGGGCGGATGTCGTCGCCGAGGCGCATGACCGCGCCCTTGCCGTGGGCCTTCTCGATCTGGCCCATGACATTGTCGAGGGACTTGAGCTTCTGCTCCTGGAGCTTGCTGTCGATGGCGGTGACGTCAGCCATGCCACACCTTCCTGAATCATCGTGTCGGGCGCGTCCACCGGCGACCAGATCTGCACAGTGGGACGTCTCGTGCTGTCTGGTCAGACGCTAGGAGCCACCACCGACAACGGTCCACAACTGCCCTGGGGCTGTGGACGCCGGTGTCGTCGGCCGAGCACCTGTGGAAGACGCTACCCGAACACGTGTTCGAGGGCGGGAGCGGCGCGCCGACACGCCGCGAGTCCCCCTTCGCCGCGGTCCTCGCTCAGGAGCGCAGCAGCGTCTCGATGCGCCGGGAGGTCGCCCAGATCCCCACGACACCCAGCACGACGAGGTAGGCGACGTGCCAGAGCAGACCCCAGCCGACCTCGCCGAGCATCAGCCCGCGCTCCAGCGCGACCCCGTGGTACAGCGGCGTCGCCATGACGATCGGCTGGGCCCAGCCCGGGTAGGTCGCCAGCGGGAAGAAGGTGGCGGACAGCAGGAAGAGCGGTTGGATGACCAGCATGATCCAGTCGAAGTCGACCCACGAGCGCATGAAGGTCGTGGCAAACATGCCGACCGCGGAGAAGGCCAGCCCGATGAAGACCGCCGCGGGCACCGCGAGCACCGACCACCAGGACTCGACGACCCCGACCGCGAGGGCGACGAGGTAGAAGACGAGCGCATAGACCCCGCCACGGATCAACGACCAGACCACCTCGCCGACGGCGATGTCCCGCGGGCCCAGTGGCGTGGCGAGCATCGCGTCGTAGATGCGGGCGTACTTCAGCTTGAAGAAGACATTGAAGGTCGAGTCCATGACCGCGCCGTTCATCGCGGAGCTGGCGAGCATGGCCGGCGCGACGAAGGCCGCATAGGTGACCTGTGATCCCCCGTCCGTCATGACGAAGGGGACCAGCGACCCGACGCCGATGCCGAGCGAGAAGAGGTAGAAGACCGGCTCGGCGAAGCCGGTGACGAAGGCCGCCCACTGCCGCCGGAAGCTCACGACATTGCGCTCCACGACCGTGCGCCACATCGCCAGGCCGGGCGTCAGGACACCACTCACGCTCACGAGACCAACCTCTTGGTCATCCCGGTGCGGGCGTAGACCCACCCGAGCGCCACGAAGGCGATCAGCACCACCAGGTGCACCAGGTCGAAGGGGGTGAAGCTCCCGTGCGCGGAGGACCGCACCAGCTCGACGCCGTGCCACAGCGGCGTCACCCAGGCGAGCGCCTCGAGGACGAGGGGCAGCCGGTCGACGGGGAAGAAGACACCGGAGAAGAGCATGAGCGGCGTGATGACGAGGCGGTAGACGACGTTGAAGGAGGAGTCCCCCTTCGCCCGCGCCGTGAACCCGAAGAGCGGCACCGCGAAGGCGAGCGTCACGAGCACCCCGATCGGGACCGCGAGCAGCACCCACCAGGAGGTGAAGCTGCCGAAGAGTGCCGCCACGAGCACGAAGGCCGCAGCCGCGATCGCGCCCTGGACCGCGACGACGCTCAGGTGACCGAGCAGCAGGTCGCTGACGGTCAGCGGCGTCGCGAGCATCGAGTGGTACATCCGGTTCCACGTGAAGAGCCCGTAGACCGGGTAGGTCGACTCGCTGACCGCGGTCATCATCGCCTGCACGGCGACCATCCCGGGCGCGACGAAGAGCAGGTAGGGCACACCGTCCACTCCCCCCGACGAGCCGTCGACGAGCGAGCCGAGGCCCAGACCCATCGCGAGCAGGAAGAGCAACGGCGAGACGAAGCGGCTGAAGAGCGAGCCCTGCCAGGTGCGCTTGTAGACGACGAGGAAGTAGCCCGCGACGGCCCGCACCCGCTCCGCAGGACGAAGGGGGGTCCGCTCGCCGTGGACGTGGCGCGAGACGACGCTCATCAGTCGACCAGCGTGCGACCGGTGAGGTGGAGGAAGACGTCCTCGAGGGTCGAGCGGCGCACGATCGAGCTGATCGGCTCCAGACCGCGCGCGTGGACCGCCTCGAGGGTGGAGTCGCCGTGGTCGGTGTAGACGAGCAGACGGTCGGGCAGCGCCTCCACGCGCTGACCGATGCCGTCCACCAAGTGCGACACGTCGGAGTGGTCCGCACGCTCGTCCAAGGGCAGGCGCAGCTCGAGCACCTCACGGCTGGAGTGGGCCTCGATGAGCGAGCGCGGCGAACCCTCGGCGACGATACGGCCGTGGTCCATCACGACGAGCCGGTCGCACAGCTGCTCGGCCTCGTCCATGTAGTGCGTGGTGATGATGAGCGTGACGCCCTGCCGCTTGAGGCGGAAGAGCCGGTCCCACAGCACGTGTCGCGCCTGCGGGTCCAGACCGGTCGTCGGCTCGTCGAGGAGCAGGATCTCGGGGTTGTTGATCAGCGACCGGGCGATCGTCAGGCGCCGCTTCATCCCGCCGGAGAGCGGCTCGACCTTGTCCTTGCGGCGCTCGGTCAGTTGGGCGAAGTCGAGCAGCTCGTCGGTGCGCTCGCGGATCACCTTGCGCGGCAGGCCGAAGTAGCGACCGTAGACGTGCAGGTTCTCCTCGACGGTGATCTCCTCGTCGAGGTTGTCCTGCTGGGGGCAGTTGCCCAGGCGGGCGCGCACGGCGGCACCGTCGGTCACCGGGTCGAGCCCGAAGATGCGCAGGTCACCGCCGCTCGGTGGGGAGGTCGCGGCGACCATCTTCATCGTCGAGGACTTGCCGGCGCCGTTGGGCCCGAGGAAGCCGAAGGACTCCCCCTGGGTCACCTCGACGTCGATGCCGTCGACCGCCGTGAAGTCACCGAAGGTCTTGGTCAGGCCGCGAGCCTGCAGCAGCACGTGCTCGCTCACTCGGGCCTCTCGTTGGCGATCTCGGGCGGAACCTCCATCGGCGCCCGGTCGATCCCGAGGCGCCGGTGGTCCGGGATGTCGAGGTCCTCGCAGAGGGTCTCCCACACCAGGCGCGGGGACTCCCCGTCGTCCAGCGCCGTCGACACGGTGCGGTCACCGAGCGCCTGGACCACATGGCCGCGCGCGAGCGTATGGGCATAGCCCTCCCCGAACTCGTCCTCCATGAGGGTCCAGAACCGGCTGACTCGCACGCCCCGCAGTCTAGGTGCCGCGCAACCCGGCGAGGGACGGCATACTGCAGCCACGACGACCAAGGAGGGCGCCCGATGGGCACGACGACCCGGTGGCGGATGCCCGCCGAGTGGGCCGACCACGAGCGCACGTGGATGGCCTGGCCCAGCAACGGGTACACGTTGGGCGGCTCCGACGCAGAGGTCGAGAGCGCACGGACGACGTGGGCAGCCGTGGCGCGGGCCGTGGCCCGCTTCGAGCCCGTGACGCTCGTGGTGCCGCCGGGCGACATCCACCTGTGCCGCGAGTACATCCGCAACGACACGCCCCACCCGATCGACATCGTCATCGCCGACCTCGACGACGCGTGGATGCGCGACATCGGACCCAGCTTCGTCCTGTCCCCCGAGGGTGAGCTCGGGGGCGTGGACTGGATCTTCAACGGCTGGGGCGGGCAGGACTGGGCCACGTGGGGGCTCGACGCGCGGATCGCCTCGCAGGTTGCCGACGCCGCGGGCGCACACCACCTCCCTTCGTCCATCGTCGGCGAAGGGGGCGGCCTGCACGTCGACGGGGAGGGCACCGTCCTGCTCACGGAGACCGTCCAGCTCGACCCGGGACGCAACCCGGGCGCGACGAAGACGGACATCGAGGCCGAGATGGGGCGCCTGCTCGGCGTCAACACCTTCATCTGGCTGCCGCGTGGGCTCACCCGTGACTACGGCGAGTTCGGCACCCGCGGTCACGTGGACATCGTCGCCACCTTCACCCGGCCCGGCTATGTCCTCCTCCACTGGCAGGAGGACGAGTCCCACCCCGACCATGCGGTCAGCCGGGAGATCGAGACCGTGCTGCTCGCCGCCACGGACTCCGCAGGACGCCCCCTGACGGTCACCCGCATCCCGGCGCCGCAGACCCTGACCGACGACGAGGGCCCGGTCGACTGGTCCTATGTCAACCACCTCGTGTGCAACGGCGGGGTCGTCGCGTGCGTCTTCGACGACCCTCACGACGAGCGCGCGCTCGCGGTGCTGCGCGAGGTCTATCCGGGGCGCGAGGTCATCGGTGTCGACGCCCGTCCGCTCTTCGCCCGCGGTGGAGGCATCCACTGCATCACCCAGCAGCAACCGGAGTCCTCATGAGCATTTCGTCCGCCATCCGTTCTCGCGCAGACCTGCTCGCGTACCTGCCGCTGGCCGTGGCGACGACGGTCGCGGACGTCCTCGGCCGCGACCGGACCCACGTCTCGACCAAGGTGGCTCTCGCGCCGACCCTCGCCGCGGGCGTCCTCGCGACGCGCTCGCAGCGCTGCCCCAAGCGGACCGGCACATTGCTCGCGGCACTCGCCGGCTCGACCGTCGGCGACTGGTCCATGTACCGCTCGAGCCGGGCCACGGGCGAGGCGTCCCGCTCCCACATGCGCATGGGTGCCAGTGCCTTCGCCATCCAGCAGCTCGGTCTCGTCGGGCTGCTCGTCCACGACGGAGCACGGCCGAAGCCACTGACCTCAGCCATCGCAGCGACCACGCTCGCCGGCCTGGCGGTGCTCGACAGTGACGGCGGAGCGCCAGACCCCGTCCTCACCGGGTACGGCCTGCTCCTCGGCTCGATGTCTGCGCTGGCGATGGGCGAAGGGGGCAGCCCCCGCAATGGACCCGCGATCGCTCTGGGGGGTGCCCTCTTCCTTGTGTCGGACGCGGCCATCATCGTGGGGCAGCAGTACGCGAAAACACCACGGGCGCGGGCGATCTCGTCCGGCGTGGTCCTCTCGACCTACACGGCGGCACTGGCGCTGCTGGTGCACGGGCTGCGCGACGAGATCTGAGGGGTCGCGAAAGCAGACGTTCGTTGTTACCGTCTGGTAATGACCCTCTCTCCGCGTCCCAAGTACACCCCGGCCCTGCGCGGCCGTCGCGTCCTCATCACAGGCGCGGCGCGCGGCATCGGAGCCGGGATCGCTGACCTGCTGACCGCCCATGGCGCTCGCGTGGCCCTCGCCGGACTCGAGCCCGACCTGCTCGCCGAGGTGGCTGCCCGCAACAACGCCCCGTGGCGCGAGTGCGATGTCTCCGACCCCGATGCGGTCGACCAGGTCGTGGAGGAGCTCGTCGCCGAGCTCGGCGGCCTCGATGTCGTGATCGCCAACGCGGGCCTGGCCAAGCAGCTGCCGATCATCGGCGGCCAGCCCGATGTCATGGAGGCCCACCTGCGGGTCAACACCCTGGGTGTCTTCTACACCCTGCGCGCGACGGGCCCCCACATCTCGCACCCCAGCGGCTACGCCATGGCGACCTCGTCGCTCGGCGGCGCCGTGCACGTCCCCCTGCTGGGGGCATACAGCGCGAGCAAGGCTGCGGTGGAGGCGATCGGCAACACCCTGCGCCAGGAGATCAAGCCCAGCGGAGCCAAGGTCGGCGTCGCCTACTACTCCGAGCTCGAGACCGACATGACCAGCCGCGGTTTCGCCACCACGGCCGGCAAGCGACTGACCGGTGGCGGCACCGTCAGCGGTGTCGCGCCCATCGAGGCAGGTCTGCGCGCGCTCGAGCGAGGCATCGCCCGGCGCAGCCGTCGGATCACGGCCCCGGCCTGGGTCGGCCCGGTGGTCCCGCTGCGCCACGTGGCACAGCGCGTCATCGAGCTCAAGCCCCTGCCGCACCTCGTGGAGTCCCTCGAGATCGCGCGCAAGGAGCAGGTCGAGTACACGACCGAGCAGCCGACGAGCACCGCCAAGACGCTGGGCTCGTCATGACCGCTCGCATCGCCCCGGGTGGGATCAAGGACCTCGGACCGGTCCGCTGGGGCTTCGCTCGCGCCGCCGGCCGGGTGACGGGGACCGAACCACCGGCGATCTTCACGACGCTGGGTCGGACCAAGGGGCTGTTCACCGGGTGGCTGCACTTCGCCGGCCGGCTCATGCCCTTCGGATCCCTGGAGCGCCGAGAGTCCGAGTTGGTCATCCTCACCGTCGCCACCGAGCGGGGCTGCGAGTACGAGCGCGAGCACCACCGTCTGCTGGGCCGGCGGGCCGGGCTGACGTCCGCCGAGATCGAGGGGATCCTGGCCGACACGGTCGTCGACAGCCTGAGCGACCGCGAGCGCGTCCTGCGGGAGTCCGCGCAGGTGCTCGTGCGGACCAAGGACCTCGACGACACCCAGTGGGAGCGGCTGCGCAGCGTGACCACCGAGCGTGAGTCCATCGAGCTGCTCCTGCTCGTCGGGCACTACGACATGCTCGCGACCACCCTGATGACTCTGCGGCTGGAGCCGGACAAGCACCGCTGAGCGACAGATACTTGCGCGCCCAACTTGCGCCTGCAAGGAACTCTTCATGAGCACTCTCGCGCACGACCTGCACCGACTCGTGCGGACTCTTGACCAGTCAGCAGAGGCGCGGCTGGCCCCCTTCGGCATCTTTTACGCGCGCTACTTGGCCCTGCTCGCGCGGGCCGGCGAGCGGTTGGGTTCCGAATTCGACGACGTCGTCCGAGGCATCGGCCAGGACCCTGCCGTCATCGCCGACCACGTGCCCCGCCTCACCGCGATCACGGAGGAGTCGCCATGACTCCGCTGTTGCTCTCGCACCTCGTCGCCGCGCTCGTCGCACGTTCCCTCGGCAGGTACCAGCTCTTCCGCCCGACGAAGGGGGACGCCCGCCACGTCCTGCTCGGCCGGGTCTGGGCCGGCCTCATGCTCTGGATCGCGATCACGTCGTACTGGATCCGCGACATCCGGGACGGCGACTTCTCGCTGCCGTCCCCGACCGGATGATCCCGACCTTCGTCCTGACGCGCCCGCTGGATGCGCTCGCCGCCGTGGTGCTCCTCGTCGGCCTGACCGTCCTCCTGGTCAAGGTCGGCGCGATGCTCACCCAGGAGCTGTCCACGGCGTCCGGACTCGCCCGCTGACGGTGTCGCCCCTGAGAGCCGGATGTCAGGGGTGGGTGGCAGGCTTGCAGGGTGACTCGCTCATGACCGACGACATCCTCGACAGCTTCTCCCCCGCGACCGCGACATGGTTCCGGGACAGCTTCGCCGCGCCCACGCCGGCGCAGGTGGGCGCGTGGAGCGCGATCAGCGCCGGGAGTCATGCGCTCGTCGTCGCTCCGACCGGCTCGGGCAAGACCTTGTCGGCCTTCCTGTCGGCCCTCGACCGGCTCGCGGCGAGCGAGCCTCCGGCCGACAAGCTCGCCCGGTGCCGGGTCCTCTACATCTCCCCCCTCAAGGCGCTGGCCGTCGACGTCGAGCGCAACCTGCGCGCCCCCCTCGTCGGCATCGGCCACGCCGCCGACCGGCTCGGCCTGACGGCACCGCAGGTGTCGGTCTCCGTCCGATCCGGTGACACCCCGGCCAACGAGCGCCGAGCCTTCGCCAAGGCACCGACCGATGTCCTCATCACGACGCCCGAGTCGCTCTTCCTCATGCTCACCTCGGGGGTGCGAGACGCCCTGCGCGGGATCGACACGATCATCATCGACGAGATCCACGCCCTCGCCGGCACCAAGCGCGGCGCGCACCTGGCCCTGTCCCTCGAGCGCCTCGATGCCCTGCTGGAGACCCCCGCCCAGCGGATCGGGCTGTCGGCGACGGTGCGCCCCGTCGACGAGGTCGCCCGATTCCTCGCCGGCGGACGGCCCGTCGAGATCGTCCAACCGACCTCGACCAAGCAGTGGCAGCTCGACGTCGTCGTCCCCGTCGCGGACCTCACCGAGCTCGGCGAGCCCACGGGCGACCTCTCCGGCGCCGCTGCCGGCGAGGAGCGCCGCGCCTCGATCTGGCCGCACGTCGAGGAGCGTGTCGTCGACCTCGTCGAGCAGCACCGCTCGACCCTCGTATTCGTCAACTCCCGCCGCCTCGGTGAGCGACTGACCGGCCGGCTCAACGAGATCCACGCCGAGCGGATGGCACCGCCCGAGGACCCGTGGGCCACCGAACCCGCCGGCACGACCCGGCCGCCGGCCGAGGTCATGGCCCAGTCGGGCTCATCCGCCGGGGCTCCGCCCGTCCTCGCCCGGGCGCACCACGGCTCCGTGAGCAAGGAGCAGCGCGCGCTCATCGAGGAGGACCTCAAGGCCGGTCGTCTGCCCTGCGTCGTCGCGACGTCGAGCCTGGAGCTCGGCATCGACATGGGCGCGATCGACCTCGTCATCCAGATCGAGTCACCGCCGTCGGTCGCCTCCGGCCTGCAGCGGGTCGGCCGCGCCGGGCACCAGGTCGGCGCCGTGAGCCACGGCGTCGTGCTGCCCAAATTCCGCGGCGACCTCGTCCAGTCGGCCGTCGTCGTCGAGCGCATGCGCGCCGGCGAGATCGAGGCCATGCACGTCCCGGCCAACCCTCTCGACGTCCTCGCGCAGCAGGTCGTCGCGATGTGCGCCCTCGACGACTGGCAGGTCGACGAGGTGGAGGCGCTGGTGCGGCGCGCGGCCCCCTTCGCCTCCTTGCCGACCACGCTCCTGCACGCGACCCTCGACATGCTGGCCGGGCGCTACCCGTCGGAGGACTTCGCGGAGCTGCGACCACGCATCACGTGGGACCGGGTGGCCGGCACGATCGTCGGCCGACGTGGGGCGCAGCGGCTCGCGGTGACGAGCGGTGGCACCATCCCCGACCGTGGTCTCTACGGCGTCTTCCTCGCCTCCGGCGACGGTCCCGGACGGCGGGTCGGTGAGCTCGACGAGGAGATGGTCTACGAGTCCCGCGTCGGCGACGTCTTCACCCTCGGCACGAGCAGCTGGCGCATCGAGGACATCACCCACGACCAGGTCCTCGTCACGCCCGCTCCCGGGCAGCCCGGCCGGCTGCCCTTCTGGCACGGCGACCAGCTGGGGCGCCCGGCCGAGCTGGGCGCCGCGGTCGGCGCCTTCGTCCGTGAGGTCGGCGCCCTGCCGGCCAAGGGAGCCCATGCGCGTCTCGAGGAGGCCGGGCTCGACCAGTGGGCGCGCGACAACCTGCTCGTCTACCTCGAGGAGCAGCGCACCGCCACCGGTCACCTGCCCGACGACCGCACGATCGTGGTCGAGCGCTTCCGCGACGAGATCGGCGACTGGCGGGTCGCGCTGCACTCCCCCTTCGGTGCGCAGGTGCACGCCCCGTGGGCGCTGGCCATCGCGGGCCGCATGCGCGAGCACTTCGGCATCGACGTGCAGGCCATGCACGGTGACGACGGCATCGTCCTGCGGCTGCCTGACCTCGAGCTGGACGCCGGCGGCTTCGCCCAGGTCCTCGACCTGATCACGCTCGACCCCGCCGATGTCGAGCGTGCCGTCACCGACGAGATCGGCGGG